>JAHFUM010000003.1 GCA_023265135.1 Nitrosarchaeum sp.
CTTTTTAGAGCCTATCAGTAATTTCTTTGGTAAATTCAGATGTAGATTTGTCTCCCCCGATATCTTTAGTTTTGATACCATTTTTCACTAAATCAAAAATGACAGATTCTAGTTTTTGACCAACAGAAATACATTTTGAATCATTATGTTTGGCTCCAAGCCAGTCAAGCATCATTTTTATCGATAAGAGAAAAGATGACGGATTTGCAATGTTTCGTCCGGCAATATCAAATGCTGCACCATGAACTGGTTCAAACAACGCAAAATTATCACCAATATTAGCAGCTGGAGCCATACCTAAACCACCTACAACCTGAGATGATTCATCTGATAAAATATCACCAAACAAATTAGTAGTCACTATAACATCAAATTGTTCGGGTTGACGAATAAGATTCATTGCGCATGCATCAACATACATCTGTTCAAATAAAATATCAGGATATTTTTTTGCTACTTCACTACAAGACTTTGCAAATAAACCATCAGTGAGTCGCATTACATTGGATTTATGAACACATGTTACTTTTTTCATCGAGTTGCGTTGTTGTGCTATTTCAAATGCATATTTTGCAATTCTCTTTGAGGCATACTCTGAGATTATTCTCAATGCAACAGCTGAATCACCCAAGCTGAATTCTTTACCGGTGTAAAGATCCTCAGTATTCTCTCGAACAATTACCATATCAATATCATTTCTTAATGCAGGCATATGAGGATAAGATTTTGCAGGTCGAATATTGGCATAAAGATCAAGTATACGTCTTAATACAACAATTACATCAGCCGCACTTTCACCAACTGGTGCCTTCAAACAAGCATCAGATGTTTTAATTACAGATACGGTTTCGTCAGGGAGTGCCTTCCCAGTTTCTTTTAACGCAGTGTCTCCTGCCTGTAATTTTGTAATATCAAATTTTAAACCAAGTTTGTCATTAATGGCATTCAATACAGATGTGGCAGAATTGGAGAGTTCAGGTCCAATGCCGTCACCAGTAATTAACGATATTTTATACATGATTGAAAATTGTACAATTGGGAATTTTAAATGATTGCTTGCTAATGTGAATGAATTCAGGAAGGTTTATCTTTTATTAACAAAAAAAGGGTAAAAGATGTTGAAAGTAGAAGCAATAATCAGGAGTTCGATGTTACAAGACATTCAGGGGACATTAGCAAAAAAAGGAATTCCTACTTTTTCAATATATCAAGTACAAATTACAGGATTGCACAAAGCTCATGAAGGTTTGAGAAATAAAATGAGTGATTTTATTCCAAAATTAAAACTAGAAATTCTATGTCCAGATAATGCAGGAGACACAATAATAAAAATAATTCAAGAAACTGCAAGAACGGGTGAAAAAGGAGACGGAATAGCATATTCCTATAAAATTGATAATTTAGTAAAAATTAGAAACGGGGATACAGATGAGAAAGCACTATCATAACAATAGAATCAATGTCCAATTTGTTTTTCGTTGAGCATTTTTTTGAGCATTATTCTGTTAATACCGTCAATTACTGCTTGAACGCTGGTAGTAACAATATCTTCACCAATAGATTTTGCAGATACGCTATTTCCATGTGCATCTTCAACTCTGATTGTTACTTCACATAATGCTGTAGAACCACCAGATATCGAAGCTAAACCATAATCTTTGATTCTTAGTTCAGATATTTGTCCAGTGATTTTTTGGATTGCATTTAATGCAGCATCAACTGGACCAACGCCATAATCAGTCCCAATGAAATCCTTGCCATCAATATTCAATTTAACAAATGCATAAGGCATTGTTCCAATTCCAGTAGATACTGAAAATCCAGTCAATTGAACTATTCGTTTTATTCCCTTTTCTCCTAAAATATTACTTGCGATAGAGAGTAGCTCAACATCTGTAATCTGTTTTCCTTGATCACCGATAATTTTTATTTTATCAAGAATTTGTTTTGCCTGTTCATCGGTTGGGTGTATTCCATATTCAGCAAGCATTGCATTCATACCATGAATTCCAGCATGTTTTCCAACTTGAAGCCATCTCTTTCTTCCAACTAATTCAGGACTGATTGGTTCATAGGTTAATGGGTTACTCAATATTCCATGTGTGTGAATTCCAGATTCGTGACCAAATGCGTTATCACCCACAATTGCTTTGTTTGGTTGGACCTGAACACCTACAGTTTTTGAGATAAATCTAGACGTTTCATAAAGTAATTCTGATTTAATTCCAGTTTCATATTTTTGATCATACGGTAAACATTTCAATGCCATAACAAATTCTTCCAATGCTGCATTACCTGCTCTTTCACCGATTCCATTAATTGTAACATGTGCACATTGTGCACCAGCCCTTATTCCAGACAAAGCATTGGCCACTGCTAATCCAAAATCATTATGGCAATGAACACTAATTGGAAGTTTGGTAGCTTGAATTGCATCTTTAGTTATTTCTGCCATATATTCAGGAGTTGCATATCCGACAGTATCAGGGATGTCGATTCTGTCAGCACCGGCTTTTGCAACCTCACCAAATACATGTTTAAGAAAACTTCGATCAGTTCTTGTTGCGTCTTCTGCAGAGAACTCTACTTGGAGTCCTCTAGATTTACTATATTCTACAGCTTCTATTGCTTTAGCAAGTGCTTGTTCTCGTGTCATTTTGAGTTTGTACTCCAAGTGAATATCAGAAGTTGCGATAAATGTATGAACATAGTTTAATCCTGCATCAACTGCAGCATCAATGTCTTTTTTATTAGTTCTAGCCAGTCCACATATATCAGCAGATAAACCTTCGCTTACAATCATCTTTACAGCTTTGAATTCACCATCAGAAATCACTGGAAATCCTGCTTCAATTGCATCAACTCCCAAAATATCGAGTTTTTTTGCAATAGTAAGTTTTTGATCTGGGGAAAGCGAAATACCAGGTGTTTGTTCACCGTCTCTAAGTGTAGTATCGAAAATCCTTATTCTCATGCCCCACTCCTTTGCAAAGCAGCAACTCCAGTTCTTGCAACTTCAATTATTCCAAATGGTTTTGCCAATTCTTCAAATGCTCTGATTTGATCAGGAGTTGCAGTTAATTCCACCATTATTGAATCCTTTCTTACATCGTGTATTTTACCACCGTATGCATTTGCCAATTTATTTACTTCCATGCTATCATTAGCATTACTTAGTTTAATCTTAAAAATACTTAGTTCACGATATACTGTTTTGTGCTCATCTAAGTGTTTTACTTCTATAGTATCAATCATCTTATCGAGTTGTTTTACTATTTGTTCAACTTGTTTTTCATCGCCATATGTAGTAATAGTCATCCGTGAATACTCAGGATTGTCGGTTACGCCTACGGAAATACTGTCAATATTGAAATTTCGGGATCTGAAAAGATGTGTAACCTTAAACAATATTCCCGGTTTATTTTCAACTAAAAGAGTAAGAATAGCCCACATGATAATCACTATGAAGGTAGAATCATATCCGCAAGAGAAGTTCCGGGTGCTACAAATGGCAATACGTCTTCTTCAGGATCAATTGGAATATCAATCACCGTTGCAACATCGCTCTTCAATGCTGTCTTGATTGCTTTATCAAGTTCATCCATTGATTGTGCACGTATTCCTTGAGCTCCATATGATTCTGCAAGTTTTACATAATCAGGACATTTTCCTTGATCAACTCCTATCATTCTTCTATTATAGAAAGTTCTTTGCCATTGTGCAACCATGCCCAACGTAAAATTATTTAAGAGAAATACAATTACAGGTATGTCTTCCAACACTGCTGTTGCGAGTGAGTTTTCAGTCATACTAAAACTACCATCTCCTGCAATGTCAACTACAGGAACATTTGGTTTTGCAACTTTAGCACCTATCGCTGCAGGAAATCCCCAACCCATAGTTCCAAGTCCGGTAGAACTAAAGAAAGTACCAGGTTGAATTACATCGTAAAATAAAGAGGCCCACATTTGGTGTTGACCTACTTCAGTAGTTACAATAGATTCATGAGGTAATATTTCTCGAAGTTTTCGCAAGATTTTTGCAGCACCCATCTCCCCTGGATGAAGTTTCAAATTTTCTTTCCAATACTCTTTGGTTTCTTTTACATGTTTAATCCAAGTATTTTCTTCAGTTCTTTTGATTGCTTTTTGCATAAGCATCTTTATCATAATTCTTAGTGATGTCCGTACGTCGCCAATTACTGCAACAGATGTGGTTTGATTTTTACCGATTTCGGCGGGATCAACGTCCATATGAATAATTTTTAGACGTTTTTCAAATGCCTCAAATGTTCCTACAGATCTATCAGAAAATCTGGTACCTATAGCCAACACACAGTCAGCTTCAGTCATCATCTTATTTGCCTCTGCATGACCATGCATTCCAATTGGTCCCAATGATAACGGGTGATTTTCTGGAAATGCACCCTTGCCTTTGAAAGTAGTAACAACAGGAATCATAAGTAATTCAGATATGGATTGGAGTTCCGCAAATGCAGATGAGATGATTGTCCCACCACCAGCTAAGATTATCGGCCTTTCTGCGCTAAGCAGCATCTCAATTGCTCTTTCAACATGTACAATATCAGGATCAGTCCATGGATGATAACCACGAATTTTGAATTCATCTGGAAAAGTCATAGCAGCTTCTTTTTGTTGAACATCTTTTGGAATATCAATAAGTACAGGTCCAGGTCTGCCAGTTTCTGCAATGTAAAATCCTGTTCTAACTACTCGTGGAATTTCATCAGGAGTTCTAGGTTGAAATGCATATTTTACAACTGGGTTTGCCATTCCAATAATATCACTTTCTTGAAATGCGTCTTTTCCAATCATTGCTACTGGAACTTGACCAGTCACTGCAATCATAGGAGATGAATCAGCTTGTGCAGTAGCAATACCAGTTAGAATGTTGGTAGCACCAGGTCCGGATGTAGCAAAACATACACCTGGTTTTCTACTGACTCGCCCAAATCCATCTGCCATATGGGCTGCAGATTGCTCATGCCTAACCAAGATATGGCGAATATCACATCTTGCAAATTCATCATACATTGGAAGATTTGCACCTCCCGGTAGACCAAATACTTCTTTTACACCCTCTTTTTCCATAGCAACCATTAATGCTCTAGCGCCTGTCATAGTTTCCATTTTATTCAATCAAATCTGTCTCCATAATTTTAATGTGTAAAAATTCAAAGCATATTTTACAGCACTAGTACAACTGGCAATAAAACGTCCAATGCACCAGCAGTCGTTGTACTCATTGAAATTCAAAAGTAACATACAACTGATAATTAATAAAGATTCTCAGAAAATTACGGGTGTTTTTGATGTATTTAATACAGAAGACTTAAACTGATAATTTTTCATATTTTGAATAACCATTTTGTCTGAAAATCAAGAAATTGTGAGAATAATTGAAGCGGTGTTTGAATCAGGAAAGACAAAGGATTTTTCATTACTTAGAAATATTCATCTCAATGATTCTAGATTTTCAAGTTTTAGTGATTTACCACCATATGATCTAAAAGATTTTCAAACCACTGTGGAATTAGAGGAATTAAAATTCATAAGTATTTCTGATTACGAATATCAAATTAAAAATCCAAAAATAAGTGTATTCGGGGATACAGCTGTAGTAGCTATGGAATTAAATCAAAAAGGAATGCTTGTAGATACCAAAGCATACACAGGTGAACATATATCGATTGATGGCAGAGCAACTTTTGTGTTAATAAAACAACCAACATGGAAAATAGTACACATTCATCTATCTAGAATAAAAAACTGAAAATTATTTTTTATTTTCCAACGGTTTGTTTTGTTGAGGTTTGTTTTGTTGAGGTTTGTTTTGTTGAGGTTTGTTTTGTTGAGGTTTGTTTTGTTGAGGTTTTTCATTACGTAGTGTTTGATATAATTTGAATGCCTGATCAACAGTTGCGTTTCCATGAACAATATATCTAACAGATCTAATCATTGCTACAGGATTTTCTGATTGCCAGATATTTCGACCCATATCAACTCCTACTGCACCGCCTTTTATTGCATCATATGTTAATTGTAATGCATCCCGTTCGTAAATTTTTTTTCCACCAGCGACAATTATTGGAACAGGACAAGATTGAACAACTTTTTCAAAATTATCACAATAATAGGTTTTAACAATATGAGCACCTTGTTCGGCTGCTATTCTACATGCTAATGAAAGATATCTGGCATCCTTTCCAAGTTCTTTACCAACTGCAGTTACAGCAAGTACTGGAATCCCATATTCCTCTGCTTCATTAACTAATTTTCCAAGATTTACAATTGTTTGATGTTCATATTTTGAACCAACAAAAATAGACATTGCAAGTGCACTAGCATTAAGTCTAATTGCATCTTTAATACTAACGGTGATTTCTTCTTGTGATAAATCTTCGCCAATTATACTTGAACCACCAGATACTCGCAAAACCATAGGAACGTTAGTAGAAGTTGGAACAGATGTTCTTTGTACGCCTCTTGTAAGCATCAAAGAATCACAGTATTTGAGTAGTGGTGCAATTACTTTTTTTGGATTTTCTAACTTTTCGGTAGGGCCTAAAAAGTATCCATGATCAACTGCTAACATTAATGCACGATTATTTTGCGGTTTGATAATTTGTGAAAGCCTATTTTGTAATCCCCAGTCCATATCTCTTCGATTTTGAAAGAATAGAAATACCTTTCTTAAGCCTTTCTTATTTTGTAATAATTATTTTCATTGCGTTATCACCACTTCTAGCATGATCAAATGCTTTCTGAGAATCTTGAATAGGATATGTATGAGTCACTAATTGTTTGACATCTATTTGAGATGATGCTATTAATTCAAGAGATTCTTTTGTATCATTATCAGATGCAGCATAACTTGTCACAAGGGTGATTTCTTTAGAATATATTTTACTCATATTCAAAATAATTTTTGCATCTTTTGAAGGGACACCAAACATCATTACTACACCACCTTTTCGTACCATGTCAATAGCATCTTCTAATGCTTTAAGACTACTTGTTGCAACTATTGCCACGTCTACACCTTTACCGTCAGTTTGCTCCAAAATTTTTTGTTTTCTGTTCTCATCTAGAGAATTAATTGCGTCACTAATATTGAATTTTTGTGCAAATTTTAGTCTGAAATCATTTACATCAAAACAGAAGATCTTTGAGAATTTTTTAGATTGAGCAAGCATTACATGCATCATACCAGTGGGACCAACCCCAAAGATTGCAACTGTATCTCCTTCTTGATAAGAATATTTTTTCCATGCCCTAACACAACATGCCAGAGGTTCAATCATTGCAGCCTCTTCAAAACTCATCAAGTCAGGAATTTTAAGTACTCCACCATGATCAACATTCCATTTTGGTACAACGTATTCTTCAGATAATCCACATGGGGAAAGATTTGTTTCAGAGTATTTCAAACACATTGTTTCATTACCATGTTTACAGAAATGACAAGAATAACATGGAACGTGATGATGAGTAAATACCCTGTCACCTTTTTTGAATGCAGTTACATCAGAACTTACACTAATAATTATTCCAGCAGGTTCATGACCTAATCGCATGGAAGGTTGTCCATATTCTCCAAATACTTTTTCTAAATCAGAACCACAGATTCCACACGCATGCATTTGTACCAAAATATCTCCAGGACCCAATACAGGATTGTCTATTTCATCAATTGAGATAACAGATGGCTTTTTTACATATGCAGTTTTCATATCAAAATTTTAGAAGATTGAACATAAGTAGATTGAATTACACGCCTAGGATCTTTTTGAGCATCAGCCTGTAATCGACCTCGGATTTTTCACTTCCAGCCGAAGGTAATGCAAAAACCAAAGTTGATTTTGCTGTTCTAAGGGCAGTTAATTCATCACTAATAGATTCTGTCATATCATCACTTACCAAAACTAATCCAACATCAGAATCATCAGTTAGTTTTTTAATTTCGTTTAATGTTTTTTCAGGGGTATCAGATATTATTCCAGGCACTCCAGCTAGTTGGAAGCTTGTAACAAATGATTTGCTTCCTACAGTGAATATTTTCATAGATCAGAATTTTGTTTATTCTAATTTAACCCTTTTTGGCACATATTGGATCAGGAAGATTGATTTAGTTTAAGAAATCAAACAAATCATGACAAAAATTGACAGTCAAAAAAATATCTATCTATTCACGCATGGTAGAATGGATCTGCAGGAAAAAGCAGTAAACGCCTTAGTCTCAAAAGGATTCTCGAAAGAGAAAATCGTTATGGCATTACCAAATAAAGTTGGAAGTGTTGGGGATTACATGGCAATGCTTTGGATGCCGCCAACTCCAGATCACATAAAAATTCAACATATAACTAAAGTTGAAGAAGTGAAACCAGAAGGAATGATAGGGCTCTGGAAAGGTGTTTCAAAAGAAGATATTGAAACTATTCCATTGGGATAAAATTAACTGAATCCAGCCCCAAACTCATCACCCTTTTGAAGAGGGTCGCCAGAATCAAAATTTTTTAATTTTAAATAAAGCAGTGATTCATAGACCAATTTTTCAGCATCATTGTCATTTAGATTTGAATTAGATTTTACTTGTTCTCTATATTTTTGCAATTTTTGAATATTTTGTTCATCAACAGATAATCCATCTTTCTCCATCGTTGTTGCAATTTTTTCAATTAGGGAATTGTATTTATTTTCATCCATAATTATTTTATATTATTTCTAGTTATTAACAGTTCCAATAACAGAATTTTTATAAATCAGAAATCAATCCTGAAATAAAATCACCGTATTCCTCATCAGAAAATCTAATTGTTTCTATTTTATTTTCTTTTTTAGCTAAATATGCAGATTCTAAATGGTAACAAGTTGCTTTTTGATTTAATCTTCCAAAGTAATACCCAAGACAAGAACAATACTCCGCATCAGGATCTATCCAATGTTCTTTGCCTTTTCCAACTACGGTCCAAATTTTTCTTTGACTTGGTTCAAAAAGATGTAATTTTACTCGTTTTTCGGAAACTGTAGATTCAATCCTCTCAAAATCTTTGGTCACAAGAATTTAATCCAAAGTCTATTGTATATCTTTGATGCTAAAAACAAGAATAATTTCATCAAAACCAATAATGGTTTTAGAAGGAAAAAAAAAGAATCTCATAGTTACAGATATTCACATCGGATTTGAAAGTACCCTTGTATCAAACGAGATATTTATTGGAAGAAATACATCAATCAATGAAACAATAGAAGAATTAACAAGCGTAATTGATGCAGAAAAACCAGATTCAATTATTTTATTAGGTGATATAAAATCAAGTATCAAAAACATCACTAAAAGTGAGTGGGATGAGGTTCCGAAATTTTTTAAGAGAATAAGACAAAAATGTGACGTAGTATTAATTCCTGGAAATCATGATGCCAACATACACAGGTTAATTCCAGAAAATATCTCAATGATTAGTTCGATGGGAATGGTGGAAGAAAATATTTTACTTACACATGGTCATACAATTCCCTCAGAAAATTTTTCCCATGTTGATAAAATCATAATGGGTCATGTCCATCCTGTGTTTTTTCAAGAAGATTCAGTACTAAATGGACAAAGAGTGTGGATTTCATTGAAAACAGAAAAACAAAATATTTTTCCAAACAAATCAGGAGATATAGAGATAACAATTATGCCGTCATTTAATAAATATTTTTATGCAACACACAAAAAAAAATATAAAAAATCAATTTCCCCAATAATAGAAAAAATCAAACAAATATCATCTGCAAGAATAATTACATTAGATGGAACAATTATAGGAGATGAATCAATAATTGATCAAGTATTATAATCAAATTCAAGAATAAATTTTTGGCATACCTTGCTTTGTAAAGATTGTTACAATATCATTATTTTATCTAGTCCTTTGTATTCATAGAGTAATTAATATGAAATCAGAAATAAGATTAGTTCAAAAATGCATGAATTTTAAGATAAGAATTTTTCCACCATTATCTCATTAAAAAAATTTAAATTTTTTATATTTTTTGAAAACAACAAATTAAGTAATAGATGAAATATGACAATTATTCAATTTTATCATATGGTTCAATAGGGTCTTTTGTTGTTTGATTGTTCTTGAGCCATTCTAGAGTTTTTACAAAAGAATCTGCCAATTCAATAGTTGTGAGAACAGGAATCCCCAATTCTAGAGATTTTCTTCTAATTTGATATTCATCATCAAGCATTCCTACATATTTTTCAAGTGTTGATGTACTTGGAATATTTATGATGAAGTCGATCTTTCGTTCATATAATAAATCTGCAATGTTAGGTTTTCTTGTGGGTTCAGAAATTTTGTGAACTATTTCTATATTTCCTAGTTTTTCTTCAAAAAATTCTGCAGTATGTTCAGTTGCAAGAATCTTAAATCCAAGATTTTTTAATCGTGCAATTGGTTGCAATAACTTTTCTTTATTTTGAGAGCCACCAACTGTAACTAGAGCTGTACCATCCTTTGGCAGGGTATATCCTGCAGAAGTGAGCCCTTTAGCTAATGCATCATAAAAGCTTGTTCCAAAGCAGGCAACTTCGCCTGTAGATTGCATCTCGACGCCTAGTCTAATGTCAGCCCCCTCTAGTTGCATAAATGAGAATTGAGGAACCTTTATTCCAAAATTTGGAATTTTTTGCCATTTGTTTTCAGGTAATTTAGGCAAAGGTTTACCCAAGATTGCTTTTGCTGCTAAAGAGATAAGATTTGTCTTAACAAGTTTTGATACAAAAGGCATAGATCGAGATGCTCTAATATTTAATTCAATTACATACACATGATCATCATGGATTAGAAATTGTAGATTAAATGGTCCTTTGACATTAAACGTTTTTGCAATCTTGGTAGAGTATTCAGTGATGATTTCAATAGTTTTGTTGTTTAGTCGCCATGGTGGAATACACATCATAGCATCTCCTGAATGAACCCCAGCACTTTCAATATGCTCAACTATTGCTCCAATTATAACATCAGTACCATTACTAATTCCATCAACATCAACTTCTAATGAATTGAGCATAAATTTTGAGATGACTACTGGATAATCAGGAGAAACATCAGTCGCTTCTTTGACATATTTTTTTAATTCATCTTGAGACCATACAACTTTCATTGCAGCCCCAGATAATACGTAAGAGGGTCTCACGATAACTGGAAATCCTACATCTTGTGCAAAAATTTTTGCTTCAGCAATATTTGAAAATGCTTGCCATTTAGGTTGTTGAATATGTAATTTGTCTAATTCAGCACTGAATTTTGAACGATCTTCTGCTTTATCAACATTATCTGCGCTGGTGCCCATTATGTTAATACCATTTTTTGCAAGACCTAATGTCAAATTATTTGCCGTTTGACCTCCAACGCAAGTAACTATACCTTTTGGATTTTCAAATTCGGCAATGTCCAAAATCCTTTCTAAAGTTAATTCTTCAAAGTATAATCTACTACAAATATCATAATCAGTTGAAACAGTTTCAGGATTACAATTTACAACTGAAACATTTTTTTCACCATTTTCTTGCAAACCCCAAACCATATTTACAGTACCCCAATCAAATTCTACACTGCTGCCAATACGATAAGGTCCTGCACCGAGTACAATAACGCCCTTTTCATCAGATGTGATTTGAATATCATTTTGATTCCCTCCATATGTCAAATAAAGATAGTTGGTAATCGCGGGCCATTCAGCTGCTAGAGTATCAATTTGCTTTACAGAAGGTAAAACGCCTGCGTTTTTACGAATTTCACGTATTTCCTCAGCAGATTTACCTTTTGCACGAGCAATTTGCTTATCAGAGAATCCCATCTTTTTTGATTCCCATAGCAAAGAGATTGTTAATGATTCTTGTTTTAGTTTGGATTCAACATCCACTATATTTTTGATCTTTTCAAGAAACCACGGATCAATTGCAGAAAGTTTGTAGATTTTCTCAACTGAAATACCTATTTTAAGAGCGGCAGCCACATAATACAAAATCAAATCATCAGGGTGAGAAAGATGTTCTTCTATTTGCTCTTCGTCATAAGATTCCATATTTACTCGATTGAGAACAAGACCATCATTTCCAATGTCAAGCATTCGGATTGATTTTTGCAGTGATTCTTCAAAGCTTGTTCCAATCGCCATTACTTCACCGACAGATTTCATAGTAGGGCCAAGTGTTCGTTTTACAAGATCAAATTTAGCAAAATCCCATCTAGGATGTTTGCATACAATGTAATCCAGAGAAGGTTCAAAACAAGCAGTAGTAGATTTTGTAATTCTATTTTCAAGTTCAGGCAATGTATAACCTAATCCAATTTTTGCAGACATGTATGCAAGTGGATAACCTGTCGCTTTACTTGCAAGTGCAGAAGAGCGCGATAATCTAGGATTAATTTCAATTGCCACATATCTATCAGAATTAGGATCCAACCCATATTGAATATTACATTCTCCTACAATTCCAACATGCTTTGTTGCACGTAAAGCTGAAGACCTGAGCATATGGTATTCATGGTTATCAATTGTTTGAGAAGGTGCAACAACAATGTTATCACCAGTATGAACTTTCATTGAAAGAACATTTTCCATATTACAAACAACCACATTGTTTCCATCATAATCTTGCATTACTTCATATTCTATTTGCTTCCAATGTCCAATGTACTCCTCAATCAAGACTTGACCTACAAGACTTGCCCTTAATCCTCGTTCAACGATTTCATGTAATTCAATTTCATTGTATGCGACTCCTCCTCCTTTACCTCCAAGCGTATATGCCACTCGAATAATTACAGGATACCCTAATTCTTGAGCAATGTCTTTTGCATCTGTGAAATTTGTAACGGTTCTACTTTTTAGAATTGGGACATTGCATTGATTCATAGAATCTTTGAAAAGTTGTCGATCCTCGGTTTTTTGAATTCCTTGAATTTGTGTGCCTAAAACATGCACGCCATATTTGTCAAGTATGCCTGCCTGTGCAAGATTAACACCGCAATTCAAAGCAGTCTGACCTCCATACGCCAACATTATCCCATCAGGTCTTTCCTTTTCGATAATAGATTCTACATACTCTACATTCACAGGTAACAAATACACTTTATTTGCAAATCGTGTATCTGTCTGAATTGTTGCAATGTTTGGATTAATTAAGACACTTTGCAGTCCATCTTCATGTATTGCTTTGAGGCATTGGCTTCCGGAGTAGTCAAATTGACGGTCGTTTTAGCGACTTTCGCCGGCTTCTCCGATTTTTATTGCCCCACTACCAAGTACAAGAATTTTTTTTATCGACTCATTCTTCGGCAGATTTTCCTTCCTCCATAAGGTGTTTGAGTTCTTCAAAAACGAATTTACAATCATAAGGTCCAGGTGCAGCTTCAGGATGAAACTGAACTGCAATACAATTTTGTTTTTTGTGTTTTATTCCTTCGACTGTTTTATCGTCTGCGTTTGTAAACCATAAATCAAATTCAGATGCACTTAAAGATTCAGGAGTTATTCCATATCCATGATTCTGACTGGTAACATAAACTTGACCGTTTTCTAAATTTACACATGGTTTGTTTTGTCCTCGATGACCATATTTTAATTTGTAAGTTTGAGTGTTTCCAGCAATACCAATGATTTGTGCACCTAAACAAATTCCAAGTGTAGGAATATTTTTTTCAATTAGATTTCTTGCGGTCTCAATAGTATCTGAACATTTTTGAGGATCACCTGGACCGTTGCTAATTACAACACCTTTAGGATGATATGACATAATTTTTTCAAAAGATGTATTCCAAGGTAATTTTATTACTTTGTAACCAAGTTCTCGAATATTTCTCAGTATAGCATTTTTGGTACCAGTGTCAATTACAACTACAGATTTTTCTTCAGACCCATATACCATCTCTTTTTTAGTAGATACTGTATCCATGAATTGTTCAGAATTATAATTAGGGGTAGATGCAAGTTGTTTTTTTACTTCATCTACGTTGATTTCAGAATCAGATACCACTAAAGCAGCCATCATCACTCCTCCATTACGAAGATTTTTTGTTAATTCTCTTGTATCTATTCCAGAAATTCCAGGGATTTTTTCGTTATATAACCACTCATCTAGAGTCATAGACAGATTCCAGTGACTTGCAGTTAAAGAGAGTTCATGAACAACTAAGCCTCTTAATTGAATTTTATCAGATTCAAAGAACTTTGGAATTCCATCTTGATCTTTAATTGAAGGATCTGGTACCCCATAGTTTCCTACAAGAGGGTAAGTAAGTGTAAGAATTTGTCCACTATATGATGGATCAGTCAGGGTTTCAGTATACCCTACCATCCCAGTATTAAAGACAATTTCACCGAAAACGGTTGTTGAATAACCAAATCCCATCCCGTCAAGGACAGTACCATCGTCAAGAATCAGCTTCCCAAACTTGTTTGCGTGGATTGATTTTTTTGTAGTAATTGTGACCCTCGACGAGTACTTTTGATTATAAATTTAAGTTTTTTGAAGGTTGATCGCAAAATGAAATTAAAAATTTCTCATAGTGCTCGGAATTCTTCACTCCATTTATGATATGCACGGATCATTTCAGGTGAAACACTCGGTTTTCTTCTTACCATAATCTCCTTAAAGTCAGCTGTGGTGAGTTCACGTGGTTGTATAGGTACTTCACCAGCTACAGGTTCATGATAATCGGGAGCATTGAAGATCTCATGTACTGCCTTAATTTGTCCAGCTTGACAAACGTCTTTGATATCACTTGCACTGTATCCATCAAATAACTTTGCAAGTTCAGTTATGTTAACTCTAATATCTTTTTTTAGTGGAGCAGTGTACTGTTCAAATAATTTTTCTCTTGCTTCTTGAGTTGGAAGTGAAACATAAATTCTTTTTTGAAATCTTCTTAGAAACGGCCAATCAAGACTCCATGGCTTGTTGGTTGCACCAATTACATAAAGCATTAAATCCTTACCTTTACCGTTGACACCATCCATTTCAGTCAAGAATTGATTTTTTGTTCTTACCTCTCCTCCTACTTCGCTACTTCTAGATCCCAAAAGAGAATCGACTTCATCGACAAAAAGAATGACAGGTTTTCCTTCTTTTTCAGCATAACTTCTTGCCATAGTAAACAATTTTGAAACATTTTTCTCAGCTTCTCCTAACCATTTACTCATCATAGAAGCAGCGTCTACATTAATGAAGTATCCATCCATTTCATTTGCTGTTGCAGCTGCCAACATAGTCTTACCAGTTCCTGGTGGACCGTAAAGCAACATTCCTTTGGGCCAGCCCAGAGGGAAAAGATCAGGTCTTTTTGTAGGATAAACTATTGATTCACGTAATGCATTTTTTGCATCATCTAAACCAATTACTTCACTCCAAGTAACATTGGGCTTTTCTTTCATGACAAGTTCTTCAAAATCATTTTCGTCAGTTTGTCTTTGTACAGAAGCCTTTTGTTCTTTAGGAGAAGCGTTTGGGTCTACTGCAGGCTCTACACCACGTGATTCTTGAAGCGCTATTATTCGATTATGATATGAATTACAGCGGTCTTTGTAAATAGGATTGAGTTTACTCGTTGGATAAAGTTGTAATAATTTAACAAGGGAATCAATTGCCCGCTGATAATGTGTAATGGCCATACCTCGTGCGCCTTGAGAGTCAAACTTAATTGCCTCTGAAGCATACTTGCTTGCATTATTTTCTAATTCTTGTGGGGCTAAACTCATCTATATCACTTGTACAGTATTCCCTTGAGAATTTTGTTGGTATTCAGAGGGGTTAATCGGTGTAATAAAATTGGTTAAATTTATTGAACTAGTTTCAAGTTCATCATTAGAGGATTCACCTAGATATGATTTTTTAAGATCAGATTTTTCTGAAATTTTGGAGTGCATATTTTTGACTTTATTAATAGAATCCTCAGCTGATAAAATTAATTCAGATATTTCATCATCAATAGACTCTATTGATTGAGCAGATTCAGTGATAATTGAAACAAAATGTTGTAAAATTAAGCGTGTTTCTTTCTTGTCATCATATTTGAAGAGCATAAAATTAGCCAACCCCACGATTTTATTTATATCCTGTAATTCCTCAAGTGTTAATTTATCTATTTTAATATCGGGGGCATTTGAGGCTGCCAGTTTTTTTTCAATTTTTGCCGATAGTGATTGGATGTGGTCTATGTCTTGTGTAAAATTACGTTTGGAGTTAAGAAAATTCAAGTGTTGCATGCTTTAGAAAAATCAAGATTAGGGTACTGCTTACTTATTTTAGAGTCGACCATCAATTTTACTTCATTTAGGACTGATGAAGATTTGATATTGGATTTACTAAAATCAAATCTAGCCTCGGTAAGAACTGCAGAATCAAAAATAATACTGCCTAAATGAACTGATAACTCTGAAAGATTTTGACTACATGTGGGAAGCAGGCTGAAAAGCTGAGCACTTACTGTTCTTATCAGTGGAATGGTAAAATGTAAAAGTTCAGGAATGCTATTTATTCCAGAAATAGAGTTCATTTTCTTTTGAATTTGAGAAAGAATTTCTAATGAAAAAACAAGCGTTCTTTCAAAATCAAGTGTTTTGACATAAGTACAGTCACTATCGTCTAGTTCTAGAAAGTTACGGTTTAATTTTTTTAGTTCAGTTTTTTTCTTTTTTAAAACAGCCACAATATTGTTTAGTAATTCAATGGAATATTCCAGTCTAGGGACTATAGTGACAGTGTGAGATACATTTACACACTCATCTCTAAATAAATTGGAATTACACATCATGTCAATTTGTAAATAGGGATTCGATATTTCAGGACGATGTCACAATTTTATCAGTAACTGCAGTAACAGGACGCAAGAGTTACAATCTTGAATTTTTTTTGAGTATTTGTATAAAGGAATTTAGCTCTCAATGTTACCTAATCATCTGTAAACTAGAATCATGGTAAATGAACATGCGTTAACTGTTAGTCTTGAAGAATTTGGCTTGAGCAAGTATGAGGCTCAGGCATATGTTGCCCTTATTTCAAAAGGCACAATATCTGCAGGTGAACTTGCCTACTATTCAGAACTTCCAAGAACCAAAATATATCCGACATTATTAAAACTGGAAAATAAGAAATTGGCAATAATTTCAAAGAGTAAACCAATCATGTGTACAGCAATTGCACCAGAAGATGCTTTTGATTCAATAATTCATGAACAGATTAACAAAGTAAATGCAATGAATACATTGGTATCAAATCTCAAAAAAGCAAGTGAAGAGAGCAGAAAGTCTAGAGGTTCTGAAGAAAAAAGGTATTTTCATGTTGGTGCAAATAATGTCCTAGAACAACTAAGAACAATGATCGAGGGTTCAAAATATTCAATTAACATCATGGCTGATCAGTGGGGGTTGGGACTGTTAGGAGAATGCAAAGAACAGTTACTATCTGTGCTTCGAAGAAATTTAGAAGTTAGATTATTGCTCCCGTCATCGCAGATTTGTTCAGAATTATATAGGGCAATTCCAAATGAGGTAAAAATAAGAGTCTCAGACATAATACAAAATTGTTTTGTTTTTGATGAAACAGAAGTATTGATTGTAGATAATGAGAATGGCAAGGGTGCAATATTTTTATCGACAGAAGTGTTAGGAGTGAATCAAAATAAAATATTTGTAGATATTTGGAGAAATGCAATTAAAACAGAATCACTTGCAGACATGACAAAAAATGAAGCTCAAGAAGTTTATAAGATTATTCGAATCATAAGTGAAAATGGATTAACACATATTCTAAATTCAACAATGATTTCAAAAAATCCTGAGTGCGATATGCTCAAATTACTTGAAAAGAATGGAATTAATTTAAAAAATAAGTCATTGGATGAAATAATTGAAATTATAGATGCGGCACTACAAATCATGTGTTCAGGGCATGCGAATTTTGACGCCAATACTAAAAACATAACAGTAGAATCAAAATTGAATAGTGGACATTCATTACCATGGGTGTCAATTTTGGATGGATGTTTGCAGAAACAAGGTTACAAAACTAGAACGATATATCAAAATAATTCAAGCAAAGGCGAAAAGGTCCTAATTAAAATAAGTAAAAGCTAAAATCAGACAACATATAGTCACGATATTGTGATTGAAGAAAAAATAAAATTAATTGGAGTAAAGCTGCCTATTCCACCAAGTCCTGCAGGATCTTATATTCCAGTAGTAAAATCAGGTAATTTACTATATGTTTCAGGCCAGATACCAATGGAGGATGGAAAAGTAATATTTACTGGAAAAGTTTCAGATGTGAATATTGAAGCGGCACAAAAATCAGCAAGGATTTGTGCAATAAACATACTAGCTCAGATCAAAAAAGAACTAGGAGATTTAGAAAAGATTTCAAAAATTGTAAGATTGTCAGGGTTTGTAAATTCAGTGCCAGAATTTACACAGCAGCCAAAAGTAATTAATGCCGCTTCGGATTTATTTTATGAAATATTTGGAGATTCTGGAAAACACACCAGAATTGCAGTGGGCGTATCAAGTTTACCATTAGATTCAATGACAGAGATTGATGCAATAGTAGAAATAAGATAATCTCAATTTTGAAATTATCTAATTTAATTTTTTATTGAATTCTTTGAGGAATGCTTGAATTTTTGGTTTTGGAATTACTGCACCGCATGCTTTATCATGTCCACCGCCAGAACCACCAAGTTCGGTTGCAAGAAGATTAACAATTTTACCTAAATGAATTTTGCAAGATCTTGATCCTCTGACAGATACTGCATAGATACCATGATCAACTCTTTCTTTGTATGCAACACCCACATCTTTTCCAGACAGTCCTAAAACAAAATTAACAGCACCACTTGCTCCAGAATCAAGAATTTCCATATATCCAATATTCTTCATAGTCTTCATTCCTTTTTTTACTTTAGCGATTATTAGTGCTAGTTTCTCAACTTGGATTTGTGCAAATTCAAATGTATTTGGAATTTCATGTGGGAATTTTGAATCAGCCAATTCCTCTACCAAATACAACAAATAGTCTGGATCTTTTTGGTGCCCAACTATATTGTAAGTAAGAACAGTTGCATTAATCAAAGCAAATTGTCTATCATATATTTGAAGTAATTTAGAACCAATTGGTCTGTCTTCCATATAGTCGGTAATGGCAGCACATGCTGCAATGAAAGGAGCGTGATCAGAGAGTTTTGATTTGAATGCATTGTAGACCTGAACAGTAGTACATTCATTGATGTCATGTATCATTTTAACTTTAATTTTTTCCAATTCTTTAGTAATTTTCGGATCAATATCATGATGATCAATATAGGTTACAGCAACATGATTCTTTTTTAAAATCCTTAGAAGATCAACAAATTCATCTTGATTTTTTTTACTAAGACCTAAATCGCAAATATATAATGATTTTAATTTTTCATCTGCACAAACTTTTTGGATAGCCTCCATCTGTCCAGGGTAATCAACTAAAATAGAATCACCACCAAAGGCTTGTCTAATTAATGCTGCAGAACTAATACCATCAGCATCTTCCTTGTGAGAAATACAAACAACTTTTGTTCTTTGTTGAATTGTCTTGATTTTTGTTACAATTTTTTTCTTAACAGTCTTTGTTGTTTTTATTTTAGATACGACCATTATTGTCGATTTACTTGTATGCCCTCATTTAAATCAAGAATTAATTTTGCTTTGATTCTTGAGATTCTTTTTTTATGCTTTGATTAGCCAAATATGTAGAATTTACAAATGCATCATAAAATGATGCACCATTCATCTGAGTTTGAATGTCAATTTCTTGAATTTTGCGTAGTTCATCTCCTGATGCTGTTAATACTAGATTATCGAGTTTCTCTAAAAGTTGTCTTTCAGCTGGAGTCATTTAATCTTTAATTAAAAATAATCATTTATGAGCCAGAGTTGGCATATTAGACTAATTACTAAACTTCGTAGACATGATTTCTTGCGAAAATATAATAAAAGATTTCACAGAGGATGTTCATGGAGACAAAAAACACAGGCTTGCGTGGGATTCAGGTTGCAGATACAAGAATTTCAAATATTGATGGGGAAAAAGGTAAGCTGATTTATCGAGGTTACGATATCTTAGAACTTACAAAAAAATCAAACTATGAAGAAACAGCATATTTACTATTACATGATGAATTGCCAACAAAGGAACAGCTATCAGAGTTCAAATCCAAACTAAATGAGGCAAGATGGATTCCCAAAAGAATGCAAATCAACATGGGGAATTGGAGAAAAGACGCGGACCCAATGGATATGTTACAGGCATTTGTTGCAGCATTGGCAGGATATTATGATGAGGAATTTGCAACCAAAGAAGCAAGTTATGAAAAGGCAATCAATCTAATTGCTAAAGTCCCCACAATAATTGCAAGTTGGCAAAGAGTCAGAGATGGGTTAGAAATAATCGATCCTGATTCAAGTTTAGATCATGCAGCAAATTTTCTGTATATGATGTTTGGAGAAAAACCAGATAAAGAAATTGAGAAGATTTTTGATACATGTTTGATTCTTCATGCTGAACACACCTTTAACGCATCTACATTTGTTGCAAGACAAGTTGCATCAACTAGGGCACATATGTATTCAGCAATAAGTGCTGCAATCGGGGCATTGAGTGGAGAACTGCATGGAGGAGCAAATACAGAGGTAATGAAGATGCTTTTAGATATTGGTACGATAGACAACGTGGTTCCATGGATTAAAGAAAAATTGAGTAAGGGGGAGAGAATCATGGGAATGGGTCATGCAGTGTATAAAACATATGATCCTAGAGCACAAGTTCTAAAAGAATTATCAAGAAAGCTAGCTGCAAAAACAGGTGAACCATGGTATGACATTACAGAAAAAGTAGAAACAACTACAATTGCAGAAATAAAAATGCAAAGAGGAAAAGACATCTATCCAAATGTCGATTTGTACAGTGCTTCAATTTACCATATGCTAAAAATTCCAATTGATCTTAATACACCAATTTTTGCAATATCAAGGGTTGCAGGATGGGCAGCACATATTATTGAAGAAAAATTTGCAGAAGCAGCACCAAAGCCTGCATTATACAGACCAGAAGCAGTCTATGTTGGAAAATATTGCGGACCAGAAGGTTGCGAATACGAAGTTCTGGACTTGAGAAAATAATTTTTAATTTCTTGTGTTAAGCCACTCTTTTGCTTTAGAGTTCACATCGTGTTTGTATAATACTTCAAAAACCATATCATAAAATGAGATGCCTTTTTTTTGTGCCTGTGTATCTAACCAACGAATTCCATCAGCCAGTTCTGGGTCATACGCTGAAAATTCTATAAGTTCATCAACCATTTTTGAAAAGAATGTTTGCGACTCTAACATATGTAGATCTTTGAATCTTTGATCATAAGGGCGGGATTCAAAATATATAGACAAAAAACCGCTTTTTGATTGACAATTGGAACATGTTTTGTTTTTTGACGGAAATGCAAAGAGAATATCATGGGTAATTCAAACAAATAATTCAAACATAGAGCAAAAAAGAGATCATGCCGATATATATTCAGATAAAGTAACAATTCAACAGTCAAAATACATCGGATTGCACGTTGGAATATTTTGGGGCATTGGCACGTTTATTATAAAAAATCAGGATATTGTAAAAATAGCAATAGACAATAAACAGATTTTTGAGCATCTTTCATCAGGTCAAAAAAACAATGATGTGTTCATTGAAAAAAGAACTTATTTTATAAAACAATTAATTGCACATAGAAAATTGAAAATTCAGTATGAATTTATTTCATCAGATAAAAACTTGGCTGCTAAAATATTATCTAAAACGGTTTAAGAACAAAAACTCAAATCACTTGATGATAACCACAAATATTTTCAATTCATAATGAAGAGATATAAAAAAGATAAGTTCAACTTAGAAGTGAGACAAAATCAATTAAATACACACATTAGATTTTAAACAGTTTTTTCAAATTTGTGAAAATTTTCAAAAAAATATGAAATTAACACTAGATTAAATTTCAAATTAATGAGGAGCCAGATAAAACTAGCAAGGATTTCTAAATATTTAAAATTGGAACGTGATAATAGGGATTAGATTTATTTAGCATGATGAAATTCTTGGATCAATTATGGCAGGCATAGATAAGGCGGCAATTGCATTTTCCATTGCAATTGTAGCTGTTGGCGTAGGATTTGCGTTCTATGCTGGTAACGTTCAAGGTAACGCTCCAGCTGTTTCTGCTCCAGTAATTACTAAAACTGCAGAGCCAAAAACACAAACAGACCCCTTTGCAGATATAGTAAGTAAGGTAAAGAAAGAAGCAGCATCTACAACAACGGAAAAAAATGTGGAAGTAAAAAAAGAGGTTAAGACCGAAGAACCAGTTGCACCAGTTGAAAAATCAACTGAACCAAAAACAGTCAGTGTAACAATTTCACCAGGATCTTCATCTCCAGGATGTGAAACATCCAATGAATGTTATTCACCATCGTCAACTACAATCAGTGTAATGGATACTGTAGAATGGAAAAATACAGATACCGCAGCACATACAGTTTCAAGTGGTAGTCCAGCAGATGGCCCTTCAGGCACATTTGACAGTAGTTTGATCACGGCAGGATCATCATTTGAACACACATTTGATCAAGCAGGAAGCTTTGATTACTTCTGTATGGTTCATCCATGGATGGTTGGAAACGTTCAAGTGAACTAATCCAAATTTTCTCTTTTTTCTTATTTTATTTGATTTTTTTGTATTGTTCTATTGTAAGCAACACCAAATCTGTGAGTCTCATCTCGAGCATATTGAAGAATTTTTAATGAAGGTTTATTTTTTGAAATTACAATAGAATTTTTTTGGCGTGGAACAAATATCTCTTCATTTTCTTTAGCAAGTGAAATACAATCAAGATTTAATCCAAGAGAGTGTAACGACTTTAGTGCAGCATTCAGTTGTCCTTTTCCACCATCAATCAAAATCAAATCAGGCAACTGAGAATTTTCTTCTAACAACCTAAGATATCTTCTTTTGATAATTTCACTTATCATTGCAAAATCATCTCTTCCAGTGACCGTTTTAATTTTGAATTTTCGGTATCCAGATTTGTTTGGTTTACCATCTACAAATCTAGACATTGAACCTACTGCGAAATCATCACCATGATTTGAAATATCAAAGCATTCAATGATATTAGGAATTGTGGAAAGATTCAATATTTCCTTTAATTCTACAAGACCAAGATTACCTCCTTTAGAGTAAATTAATGAAATATTCTTTAAAATCAAATTAATGATATCTTTACGCTTACCACGTTGTGGACAAATAATTTCAACTTGGAATCCCGCCTGCTCAGAAAGTAAGGATTCTAAAAGGGATTTATTTTCGGGAAGTTCACTAACAACGATAAATTTTGGGATTTTATGAATAGTATAGTATTGAAAAAGAAAATTTGAAAAATTATTATCTCCAACAAGATCAAAAAAGAATTTATCGCTATCGCGCATGACTCCGTTAATCATTCTAAAATTCATAACGATTACAGATTGATCTTTACTCTGAAGTCCAAAATATTCTTCATCGGAGTTCTCAACATACTCCATTTTTTGTTTTGTTTGAAGACTGCCTAATCGAATCAAAGTATCACGAATGTCTTTTGCACGCTCAAATTGTTGGGATGCAGCAGCTTGATTCATTTCTTCCTGTAATTTTTTTGTGAAGATCCGAGTCTGATTTTTTCCTTTTAATACGTCTTCTAAAGATGATACATGTTGAGGATATTTATCTTGAGCATCTTTGAATTCGCATGGACCTTCACAGTTTCCCAGATGATATTCAAGGCATATTTTTTTTGGTAATTGCTTGCAGATTCTTATTTGAAATGCTTTTCGCAGAGTACCAATTGTAAGTAATTTTGAGCTGCCTTGCATGAATGGGCCAAAAATCTTTCCGCCACCCAGAAACTTTCCGTCGCGTGTTCTTCTTGCAACAAGCAGTCGGGGATATTTTTCGTTTGAGATTCTAAGATATGTGTAACGTTGTTGATCTTTTAATTCAATGTTAAATTTAGGTCTGTACTTTTTAATCATATTTGATTCTAAAAGAAATGCTTCGCTTTCATTATCAGTTAAAACAAATTCAATATCAGAAATGTTTTCAACAAGCTTCTGTGTTTTATAATTCTGATTTTTTAAAAAATATGACCTTACTCTGTTTTTTAGGTTCTTGGCTTTACCGATATAGATGATTTTTTTATCAGAATCCTTCATCAAGTAAATACCAGGATTTGATGGAATGATAATTTTTGAGATATCAAAAGTCATTGTTTTAGTAATTTTTTGAGATATTTTCCAGTATAGCTTCCAGGCGCTTTTGCAACTTGCTCAGGCGTACCCATGGCAACTATTTTGCCACCTTCGTCGCCGCCCTCAGGTCCCAAGTCAATTAACCAATCAGAATTTTTTATAACATCCATGTTATGCTCAATTACCAGGACGGTGTTTCCCAGATTTACTAGTCGGTTT
Source organism: Nitrosarchaeum sp. (assembly GCA_023265135.1). GTDB lineage: Archaea > Thermoproteota > Nitrososphaeria > Nitrososphaerales > Nitrosopumilaceae > Nitrosarchaeum. Next base: position 24,595 of record JAHFUM010000003.1, read on the forward strand.
AGTACATCGAGTAGTTTTTGAACATCTGCAAAATGCAACCCCGTTGTAGGTTCATCAAGAATGTAAAATGTTTTTCCGGTTCCTCTTTTGGATAATTCAGATGCAAGCTTTACTCTTTGAGCTTCTCCTCCAGACAAAGTAGTAGATGATTGTCCTAGCTTGATGTATCCTAATCCTACATCAAAAATGGTTTGTAATTTTCTTTTAATTGAAGGAATGTTTTCAAAAAATTGTAATGCCTCATAAACTGTCATATCCAAAATATCAGAAATATTTTTTCCCTTATACAAAACAGATAAGGTTTCAGAATTATATCGTTTCCCTTTGCATTCATCACACTTTACATAGACATCAGATAAAAATTGCATCTCAATTTGTTTTACGCCATCGCCATCACAAGCAAAACATCTTCCATCAGCTACATTAAAGGAAAATTGTCCTAGAGAATATCCTCTTTCTTTTGATAATTCTGTATTTGCATATAATTCTCGTATAGGAGTGAATACACCGATGTATGTTGCAGGATTAGAACGTGGAGTTCGTCCAATTGGTGATTGATCAATTGCAATTACCTTATCAATATTTTCAAGACCTAGAATTTCACGATAGTTCCCAGATTTGATATTGGTCTTGTAAAAATGATTTTCAAGAGATTTCAACAAAATATCATTGATCAATGTAGATTTTCCAGAGCCGGATACGCCGGTTACAGAAACAAAAAGACCTAATGGGATTTCAACATCAATATTTTTCAGGTTATTTTCAGACGCTCCTTTAATAATTAAGGAACCTGATCGATTACGTATCTTCTCTTCAAGTTTTATCAATGAATTGTTTTTTAGATAATCACCAGTGAGGGACTTGTGACCGTTAAGAATTTGGGCAATTGTTCCTTCAAAGACTACGTTTCCACCATGTATGCCTGCACCAGGACCCAAATCCACAATCCAGTCTGAATTTCGTATAACTTCTTCGTCATGCTCCACTACAATCACAGTATTGCCAAGATCTCGCAGTTTTGTTAGCGTTTTAATTAATCGTTCATTGTCCCGCTGATGTAATCCAATTGTAGGTTCATCAAGAACGTACAAGACCCCAGTAAGATTTGAGCCAATCTGAGTAGCCAATCTAATTCTTTGAGATTCACCACCAGATAACGTAGAACTTAGTCTATTCAATGTAAGGTAGTTTAATCCCACATTCATTAAAAATTCCAATCTTTCTTTAATTTCTTTAAGAACATCTCGTGCTATGTATTGTTCATTTTCAGTCAACTTTAATGTAGAAAAAAAATCATAACAATGATCAATTGATAAATCACAGACATTCATAATTCCCTTGTCGTTAATTTTGACTGCAAGAGATTCAGGTTTTAATTTTTTTCCGTCACACACAGTGCAGGGCGTATCTCGCATGAATTGTTTTAGCCATTCACGTTTTGATTCAGAATCAGTTTCCATAAATGAGCGATGAAGGTTAACTAATACACCTTCAAATGTATCAGTGTATTGCCAAGAAGAGTCACCTGACTTGGAACGATATTTAAAATCAATTAGATCATTAGACCCGTGTAAAATAATTTGAAGATGTTTTGGTGTAATTTTATCAATAGGAGTCATCAAATCAAATCCAAATTTTTTTCCTACTGCTCGTAGTGCCTGTTTTCTAAATGCAGAAAATCTGCCACTCCAGGGAACAATTGCGCCATCTAAAATTGATTTACTTTTATCTGGAATTACAAGATCTGCGTCAAATTCCATCTTCACACCTAATCCATTACATGTTTTGCACATTCCAAATGGTGAATTAAACGAAAAAGTTCTAGGTTCTAACTCACCAATTGTCAATCCACAGTAAGGACATGCATTGTTCTGTGAAAAAATTCTTTCGGATTTTTCAGATGAAATCATAACATCTCCCTTAGATGCTTTGATTGCAGTCTGGATTACCTCAAAAAGTCTAGATCTTTCAGATTTTTCTGCCTGCATTCTATCAACTACAATTTCAATATTATGCCATTTTTGCCTGTCAAGGGTAGGAAATTGCTCATCTAGGCTCAAAATTTCGCCATCTAGACGTATTCTAGAATATCCATCTTTTTTTATCTGTTCAAATAATTTCTCATATGTTCCTTTTTTTCTCTGAATAAGTGGAGACAGGATTAAAATTTTTTGGCCAACAAAGTCCTTTAGAATAGAATTACAAATAGTTTCAATTGATTGACTAGATATTTTTCTAGAACAATTTACACAATAAGGAATTCCAATTCTAGCGTAGAGTAATCTCATGTAATCATAAATTTCAGTTGTGGTTCCAACAGTAGACCGTGGATTCTTACTTGTGGTTTTTTGTTGAATAGATATAGCCGGAGAGAGTCCTTCTATAGAGTCAACATCAGGTTTGTCCATCATTTCAAGAAACTGGCGTGCATATGCAGAAAGTGATTCTACATAGCGTCTCTGCCCTTCAGCATAAATTGTATCAAAAGCTAAAGTAGATTTACCAGAACCAGATAATCCACTAATAACAACAAGATTATTTTTTGGAATATCAACATCAATGTTTTTGAGATTATGATGTCTAGCACCACGAATTTTTAATTTATTTTCTGCCATCTTTGAATTTAATCTCCTTTTCCAGTCTTTTTATTCTATCTCTGCATTCAATCGCTCGTTCAAAATCTAATTCTTCAGAATATTTTTTCATTTGATATTCCAATTCTATAACATCGGAGGCAAGATCATGTATTGATTTTAGTTTAGATTCATCTAATGTTGTAACTTGTTCAGGAACAGATTTTATAATTGTTTGTGGAGTAATACCATGTTCTTTGTTATATTGAATTTGTTTTTCTTTACGTCTTTTTGTTTCATCAATTGCATGAGACATTGATTTTGTAATGTTATCAGCATACATTATTACAGAACCATTTACATTTCTTGCAGCCCTTCCAAATGTTTGAATTAAGCTAGTAAAATTTCTCAAAAATCCTTCCTTGTCTGCATCTAAAATTGCAACAAGTGAAACTTCAGGAATATCTAATCCTTCCCTTAACAAATTAATTCCAACTAGGACATCGAATTCGCCCAATCGTAATTGCCTGATTAGTTCGGTTCTTTGTAATCCCTCTATTTCAGAATGCATGTATCTTACTCTCACTTGTTTTTTTGAGAGATATTCAGCGAGGTCTTCAGCCATGCGCTTTGTTAAAGTTGTGACTAAAACACGCTCATTTTTGGCTGCTCTTTTGGAAATTTCTCGTATCAGGTCATCCATTTGTTCCTTTGTGGGCCTAACCTCCACAGATGGATCAAGCAATCCAGTTGGTCTTACTAGCTGTTCTGCTATTTGAGATGAGATTTTTTTCTCATATTCGCTGGGAGTTGCAGAAACAAAAATAGTGTTTTTCAAATAGGCCTCAAATTCTTCAAATTTCAATGGTCGGTTATCATAGGCACTTGGTAGACGAAATCCATAAGTTACTAATTCCTTCTTCCGTGAATAGTCACCTTTGTACATCCCATGTAATTGAGGCAAAGTAACATGTGATTCATCAATTACAAGTAGATAGTCATCATCAAAAAAATCCATCAAACAAAATGCTTTTTCACCAGGTTTTCTTCCATCAAAATGTCTTGAATAATTTTCAATTCCTGAACAATAACCTAATTCTTCTATCATCTCCAAATCATATTTTGTCCTCATTTCCAATCTTTGTTTTTCTAATTCATTTAGTTCTTGTAATCGTGTTTCTAATTCTTCTTTAATTGATGATACAGCTTTTTGTCGAACATCTTTTGCAATTAAATAGTGTTTTGCAGGAAAAATTTTCATTTGGGTAACTTTACGTTTTTCTTTAAGAGAAATACTATCAAGTAATGTAATTTTTTCGACATCATCACCAAACATTGAAATTCTTACAATATCTTCAGAATATGCAGGGATGATATCTATTGTATCACCCTTTACTCTGAAATTACCAGGAGCTACTTCGGTATCATTTCTTTCGTATCTTGCATCAACGAATTTTTTTATTAATTGATTTCTTTTTATTACATCTCCTGCATTAACTGTAATTGCTAAATTTTCCCAATCCTGAGGATTACCCAGTGAATAAATGCAAGATACTGTTGAAACAATAATTGTGGGTTCTCCAGATAACAGCATTGCAGTAGCTTCTAATCGTAATTTTTCAATTTTTTCATTAATTTGAGTGTCTTTTTCAATATAGGTATCTGTTTGTGGCAGATAACTTTCAGGCTGATAATAATCATAATAGGATACAAAATATCCAACATTGTTTTTTGGAAAAAACTGTTTTAATTCAGAATACAATTGTGCAGCCAAAGTCTTGTTGTGAGAGATAACCAGAGTGTTTTTTCCGGTTCTTGCAATAACATTTGCAATAGAAAAGGTCTTTCCACTGCCAGTCACACCAAGTAATGTCTGAATCGTTCCTTTTTTTACACCTCTAATCAGTGCATCAATTGCTTGGGGTTGATCCCCTGTTGGTTCATACTCAGATACTAGCTCAAATTTATGAATTTGCTGCAACAGTTACGATAATCCAAAACTGAATTTAAAGCAATGGTGTTTGTTTAGTACCCTAACAAAGTACTCAAATCCAAATTTTATAACATGTAAAAAAAGAATAAAACAAGTACAATATTTGGTATAATTTATAACAAATTTCTTTGATATTTAGTTAGAATTTGATAGATGTCAGAAAATAATTAGAATACCATCAAATTTAGAATTATTTGCTCTAAGTGTCTGATAGAAATCACCGTATGACAAACTCAAAAATTTGAGAAATGATTTCGACGTGGTTATTTCTGCGTTTTGTAGTATACATCAAAAGTAATTATTGTTAACAGTATTTTAGATAGAATAAAGAAACATGGTGTAAATTTAAAAGTGTAAAGTTAGATTCTAACACACATGTAAAAACACAGATTAGAAACGTTGAAAGTGTGATCATAATTATAATTTTTAATTTAGAAAATTAGTTAATCTTACATTCAATTTTTATCGATTTTGTAGTAGTATAATAAGTAAAAGCCAATAATGCAATTGAACCAATTCGAATTGGAAGTTCAAAATTTGTAAGAAATGAAAGAGCAGTGGCACCTACAGAACCAAATGATGAAACTATTGCAAAGCCTATAGGCCCACAACTACAAGCACCGGCAACAACTCCAATAAATGAACTAAAAACACTGCCACCCATTTTTCCTTTAGATTTATTAAAAATACTAATTCTGTAAACATTCATAGGAATTACCAATGCAGATAACACAGAGAGGATTAGTATTAACACAAATCCTAATTCAGTACCTTGTTGAATATGCCCAACAACATAAGGAGTAAAGAAAACATACTCTGAAATAACTAACAAGCCAATTAACATTGAAGAAAAAATCAAAATTGCCAAAACAATGTAGAATGAGTTTGAAAATACAAGTTTTAGAGTTTGTGCCATATTAAATCACCAAGTTCATTGCTTGTTTAAAAAAAGAGCAATTGTGCGTACGGTATGACTTTTTTTTAGGCATAATTATAATATGTAAAAATGGTTAAAAAACTTACTCCAAATTATGAGAAGAGTTTCTTTTAAAGAGATTAACAAATTTAGAAACTACAATATCAATTGGGCATGTTTCACACAATACATTAGATGAGTGTTTTGTCAGATGTTTCTCAAATGTTTTTCTAGAATCAAATATCAGATCACATTTGGTACAATATACCTTTGTGATATTATTTTTAGAGGATTTTACCACAGATTTTTTTCATTTTTAGAACTTATAAAGATCATGTTGAAAATCGATCTGAAAAAAAGATCACATACAAACATTTCATGGCATATGATTTACATGAAAATTTATGAGATTTCAGAAATCATACGGTAACATATTCCAGTCAACAACCAAAAATCATAGATAGTGTATTTTCATGTGATTTTGAAGTTCTACTTCATATCTAGTAACAAGCCCACAGTGAGTGCATGAAAACATTTCAGATGGAGGAGGGGTATCTCGTTCAATGATTTTTCCTGAGATAGATTTAATGGATATAACATCATTGTTAGAGATTACAGCGAAGTTTCGTCCCTCACCGATTGACTCTAAGAACTCTTTGATTGCAGTGATCACCATGTTTTTATCGATTTTTTCGTCATCTAATGAAGAAAGCATGAACTCATGAGTTTTCAGAGTAGGGATTGCAGCAACTTGATCTGACACATAAACAACCAATTCGTTCTTTATTGATTCTACATCCCTGCAATCAATAGTAAGCATAAGATTTGGTGAAATAATCAATATTTTAGTTTAACATGTATTGAAAATGATTATTATGGTTTGAGATAATCAATTTTCGTAGATGAGAGATTCAGAGACATTCGGTGTAGAAAAAGGATATGGTGAAGAAGTAATTGCATGGCTGAATGAACAGGCAAAGGCTCAAAAATCAAAATTAGAGGCAAGACTATATGGATATACAATATCTACAAAAAATTTCGGAGATTTTGAAATGTTTTCATGGATTGGAGATGTGCAAATTGCAAGAAAAATGATCAATAAAGCAAGTAAAAGATTCAAAATAAAAATAATAGAAGGGGGGTATAAACCAAAAGAAAAGTTATTTCGAATGAAAAAATTTGATTATGCAAAGGTCAGAAAAGACGAAAAGACAATAGGACAATTAGAATTTGAGGCATCAAGGTTTGGCAATGGACATTGGGGGGTAAAAAATGAAGAACGTCGCTAAAAAAAATCAAATCATGAAGCAAAGAAAAACGACAAAAATAGGAATTATAGGTACAGGAATGTTAGGAAATGCAATAGGTCAACATTTATTGAAATTAGGCTTTGACTTGATTGTTTACAATAGAACAAAAGAAAAAACAAATCAATTAAAAAAGAATGGGGCTACAGTTGCAGATTCACCAAAAAATGTAGCTGAAAAGTCAGAATTAATAATCATAGTTGTAAAAGATGCAGCTGCTGTAAAGGAGGTTTCATTTGGAAAAAATGGGATCATTAAAGGAAAGCATGAAGGGCTAACAGTTGCAGATATGAGTACGATAAATCCAATAGAATCAAAAAAGATTTCAGAAAAATTTTTGAAATATAAAATAATTAAATTAGATACGCCGGTAATGGGAGGACCAAATGTAGCAATTACTGGAGAACTGGTGTTGATGGTTTCGGGAAATAAAAAAACATTTGATAAATTCAGAGATGTTTTTGAAAAAATAGCAAATAAAATATTTTTTTTGGAGGGGGATGGAACAGCACATTTGATAAAACTTGCTATGAATCTTCAAATTACAATGCTTGCACTTGCACTCTCCGAAGGAATTACATTAGTAAGAAGTGCTAACGTAGATCCAAAAATATTTCTAGATATTTTGAATTCAACTTATTTTAAAACTGGGATGAGTGAAAATAAAGCATATAAGATGATACAAGATGAATTTGATACAACATTTACTCTTGCAAACTTGAAAAAGGATATTGACGCTATCACAAAAACTGCAAAATTGCTTGGGGTAAAACTGCCAATGATCAAAAAAGCAAATGAGATATACAAAAATGCACTGAGAGAGGGATTAGGAGACATAGACTATACCGGAATTTTAGCATACATCAAAAAAGTAAACAATTCTTAGCAAAATAGATAAGAATCGTGACTGAAATATACCAAAAATTCTATAAGCTACACCAATAAAATTACAATATGCGGTTAAAGGATAAAGTTGCAATAGTTACGGGTGCATCAAGTGATATTGGAAAAGGAGTTGCAAAGCGATTTGTAGAAGAAGGAGCTAGAGTAATTCTCATTGCAAGAAATTTAGAAGGGCTAGAAAAAGCTAGAAAAGAAATAGGAAATGAAAAGAATACGGCATCAATGTCATGTGATTTAACTAATGAATCCCAAGTAATGCAAACAGTCAGTCAAATTATGAACACTTATGGAAGAATTGATATTTTAGTTAATAATGCAGGGGCGATCAATGATCCCGTTCACTTTCATGAAATGCCAGAGTCAGAAATTAAGAAATTAATTGATGTGAATTTGTTTGGGGTTTTTCACATGACAAAAGCTGTACTAAATAAAATGTCAGATGCCAAAAATGGAGCCATTGTAAATATCGGTTCAATTTCAAGTGAAAGAGCCATACCAAGAGTTCATTTGGCAGCATACTCTGCAACAAAAGCAGCAATAACAATGTTCACAAAATCAATCGCAGTAGAATATGCAAGAAGAAACATTAGATGTAATTGTGTAAATCCTGGAATTATCAATTCGGGAATGATAAAACCATATCTTGATGATCCACAAGCAAGAAAAGTTTTAGAGGAAAGACTACCTCTAGCGAGAATTGGCGAACCAGTTGATGTTGCAAATGCAGTTTTATTCCTAGCATCAGATGAGGCAAATTGGATTACAGGTACTATTCTTAATGTAGACGGTGGAAAAACAGCTTCAGAAGGATAATTGTTTTTGAAGTAATGTATTAGCAAGTAATTGAGAGACTCTAAGTGGTTCTGGAATCGAACCATGCAAAGTTAATTTGTTTAAGAGTTGTTTAACATCGTGGATTGTACAACCCTCATATCTAACAAAAAGATCATGAGAGGTATGCAAAGTAATTTGCTCTCTTTTTCCTAATTTGCTATATTCATGAATTTTAGATTCAGAATGTTTTGTGAAATGATGCTTTATTGCATCCTCAATTCCAACAGATTCATTGTATGTGACTCCAATGATCGGTATTTGTAAAGAAGTATAGAGTTTTTTGATATCAATGACATTATACATTGAAATGATCAATCCAGAAAGAAGAATGTAGTTAATATCAGAACGACGCAGATTTTCATACATATTTAATATTTGATCAGTTGCATCATTACCTTCTAGAGTTGTACTTCCAAAAACAAATCCATCAATTACAAAATCTCGTCTCATTATTAATCCAGATAAAATAGATCTCTTTGAATTTTGTCTGAAGCTCTCAGCAATAGCAAGACATCGCAAGCCCTTTTTTTCAAGATGGAGTGTTCTCATTTTTTCTTCTCTTATTGTAAGATTTGTAGCTAAAACCAGTAACTCCCATAATTAACACTGTGATTACAGACCAGAGTAAAAAGGAAGCAATATCAGATTCTGTCATTAACCAAATAGAGACAATTAAACATCTAAAGTTTCGGGTTAAAATAAGATAATGAAATTAAATACAAAGTTATTTCTGAAAACATCTAAATAGATTTGATGCGGAACACTTTCATGCCTGAATTTACATGTCCAGACTGCGGAAAGAGATTATTTCATGAGAATGAAGATACATTAAAGATACTTCAGACAGTACATGGAAAATTTTGTAGAAAAAAAATAGAAGAAACCCATAGCTATATGCATAGAGATCTAGCCCATATGAGTACATTTGATTCAGAAAGAGAAAATGATGATGCTGGAACTCCAGTATTAAAAAAATAATTTAGATGATAAAACACAAAACAGTACCTCAATATTATATCCTAGGATTAACAAAGTAAAGAAATTGGCAGTAGAATATCATTATGATTTAGTAATAGTTGGTGGAGGGCCTGCTGGTTCTTCGGTGGCATATGAAGCATCAAAAAATGGAATTAAAGTTGCAATTTTAGAGAAAGAAGAAACAATAGCAGAGTCAGTCAGAACCAGTGGAGTCACATGGATACAAAACATAAAAGAGTTTGGAATTCCAGATGATTGTTACAATCCAATTAAAAAATACTCATTTTGTTCACCAAATAACGAAGTTACCATTAGCGATACAATTCCACAAGCTGCAGTTTTGGATGTAAGAAAAACATATCGATGGTTAGCAGAACAGGCAAAAAATGAAGGGGCAGATATTTTTCTCAAAACCAACATCAAAGGGGTTATAAAAAATGAAGCAGGGGACATTGTTGGAGTAAGTGGAACAAATAAGGACGGGGAGGTGATATTCCATTCTAAAGTCATTGTGGATGCAAGTGGATTTTCTTCAACAGTTTCCAAAGCTATGGGATTTGTAACACAGTGGGAAAGATTTGGAGCAGGTGCAGAATATGAAGTAGAGGTTGAAAAGGTAGATCAAGAAACATGGTGGCTAATGGTGGGACAGAAATATTCTCCTGCTGGATATGCATGGATTTTCCCTGTAGGAAAAAACATTGTAAGAATAGGAGTAGGAATTGGAAAACCAGAATCAGCAGTAGACCCTACTGAGCGATTAAAAGAGTTGATGGATTCAAAAATTGGCCCTATCGGCAAATTAGGAAAAATTACTCCAATTGAGTTTCATTACGGATTGATTCCAAATGATGGATTATCAAGAAAAACAGTATACAATAATTTGATTCTTGTTGGAGATTCAGCAGGTCAAGCTAATCCATTAGTTCTAGAGGGAATAAGATATGCAATAAAATTTGGAAGGGTTGCAGGAAGAATTGCAGCAAATGCAATAAAATCAGGAAAAACAGATGAAGTTGCACTATATCCATATGAAGAAAATTGGAAAAAAGATATTCAAACAAAGATCAAATCTGCAGGAAAAGTACAAGATAGATGGATTAGATTATCAGATGACGAATGGGACAAGGAATTAGACATAATTAAAGAACTAAAACCTGAAGAATTTTTAGATTTTATTAAAGCAGATTTTGGATTGATAAACATGATAAAATTAGCAACACATCATCCAAAATTAGCAGTTAGACAGTTATTCAATTTGGTAAAAACTAAAAACAAGTGACGTTTCTACGGTTAAAAAACCAAACATTACTTGGAATAATAGAAGAATCACGAATTTTGTTTAAAGTAGACAAAAAATAGGAATGGCAATCTTCAAATTAAATCAAAAATACAACTAACATGTGTGAGCTGGAGCACGATACACTGCTACGGCAGAGGAAACTCCTCCCTCCATACAGGAAATGTGATCCGGAGATGGATAACCAGAGATGGTTGGCAACGGAGCAGAAAATAATCTAACCTGGCGCACGATGATGGCAAAACCTGAGATTTCCAGAGAAGGAATGAAAAAGACGTCCCACATGGAGCAAGGCCAAACAGAACTATAGGATCCTGTACCAAGTTCAGGTAGGCTGCAAAGCGTAATATCGTGAAAACAGAAGGAGGGTTACTCCCAGCACACACGTAGATTTTTTTAAAATATCATAATTCCAAAAAAGAGATCATTTCATTGATTTAACTTGGTCTTTGCAAATATCAGCACTGCATTGACATGTTGCATCACATAAGCATGAATCCTGCATTTCACAATCACATTCAGAGCCAATTTCTGCAGATGCCGCACAGCCACATGCTGCCTCCTCTTTGCTGCTAGGAATTGAGGGGGGTGGACTCTGTTTTTGATCTTCATATACACTTCTAGTTTGTTCATAATCTGAAGTATCAGCAAGATATGCTTCACCTCTATTAGTTTGATAACCTCCAGCAGATGCACTTGTTTGATAACTAACTAATCTACTTGGATCAATTCCCTGCTGGCCAATTTTTTGATTCTTTAGTGCTCTATTGCTAAAGATGAAAAATCCTATGCCACCAAGTGCAGCCATTGCAGCCATTCCATAAACTATGGTTACTGGAAATCCACCCGTTGAAGTTGTTTGATAACCTTGTGGAGGTCTTGGAGTAATCCCTGCAATTTCTAAACCATCAAGTACGTCCAGGGCTCCAAATCCAATTGCTGCAATATTTCCTTGATCAGATGACTGAACACTTCTAACTACATAATTTTTATCAGCAGATACAGGTGCTTCAAAAACTTTTTCCACTTGTCTACCTTCTCTAAGACTACTCTCACCCATCGTCCATTTAGATACTACAAATCCAGAGATAGATTTGTCCAATCCAAATGTTTTAGCATCTGCAGTTACACCTGTAGGATCAAACAAAAAGTGCCAATTAGTCATAGGTTGTTCCAAAATAAAATCAGAGTTTATGACACTTTTTAACAATATAGAATCAGCCTCAGATTTTGCAAGAATGTCATATACTGCAGGCTCTTTGTCTTTTATCACAGATATTGGGAAATTAATTTCTACACCGTCGATTATTACAGGATCATCAGTACCCATACCTCTCCAACCCAAATCAATTAATGTACGAACTTGATCTTTTGTAATTACATAATCAGAAATAGTTCCTTCGAGTTTAATTTTGTAATCAATAGAAGTATTGAGATTTCTACCTTTAAGATGAATATCATAAGTTACATTTAGATCAGAAACTTTAGTGTTACTTTTGTGAGAGAGAATTTTGTGATTTAGACTTTCAATTAATTTTTGAACACCAGGATTTGAGGCATCTGCAGTACCTGAAACTGTCCATTCTTTTTCATGCAACTCATCAAATATTTTTCCCCCATCTGGATATTCAATGAAAACAGTTTTCTGAAAATTATATGAGAATGGAGACGCATTGCTGTTAGGATTTACTCTAGCATCAATTTGGGCTGCCCAAACAGAAGAACTTGAGCCAATTACAAACAAAGTGGCAATCAAAACTGCTACAAATACAGTCCTAGACACGAATAAAATCGACAGTTAATTAGTAATAAACTTATCCTTGAAAATTAGATCGAGTATTTCTGAAAAAGTAATATGTAGTAACATCAGTAGACTTTACAGTTTTAGGAGAAAATGAAATGATTACAGTGCTAGCAGGTGGAACAGGTTCGGTGAAACTAGTCAGAGGATTAGTATCTCAAGAATCCAAAGTTAACGTAATAAGTAATGTGGGAGATAATTATTGGCTTTATGGATTATATGTTTGCCCAGATATAGATACAATTGTTTATGGTTTAGCAGATTTACTAGATCAAGAAAGAGGGTGGGGAATTAAAAAAGACACGTTCAATTTTCTAAGACAGATGGAAGTATTTGGAGAAGAGACATGGTTTAGAGTGGGAGACAGAGATGCAGCAACTCATTTGATTAGAACAAACATGTTAAAAAATGGTAAAAACTTGAGCGATATTACAAAATGGATGTGTGAAAAATTTGCAGTAAGTGCAAACATAATTCCAGTTACAGATAACAGTATAGAAACAAGAATAATTACAGACAAGGGGGAATTACACCTTCAAGAATATTGGGTAAAACATCGTGGAAGAGATCCAGTTGTAGGAATTCAGTATATCGGTGCAGACAAAGCTCGCCCAAATCCTGAAGCAGTAAATGCAATCCATGATGCAGACATGGTAATTCTAGCACCAGGAAATCCATTAACATCTATTGGTCCAATGTTACAAATCAAAGGTATTAGAAAAGAACTTTCAAAAATTAAAAAGAAAGTTGTCGCAGTTAGTCCACTCATTGGAGATAAAGCCATAAGTGGGCCAGCAGCAAAATACATGGAAGCCGCAGGAATTGAAACAAATGCCTACGGTCTTGCAAAAATGTATTCGGATGTATGCTCAAACATAGTAGTCGATGCAAAAGATAGATTACTTGTAAAGAAAATTCAAAGTTTGGACATGAAAGTGTACGAAACAAAAATTACCATGAACAATAAACTAGCTGAAGACGCATTAGCAAATTTCATTTTAAAACAAATACACGTATAATTTTGAAGATTGCAGCAATCATTCCTGTTAAGACTTTCTCTTTAGCAAAAACACGTTTGGATTTATCACCACAACAAAAAGAAGATTTATGTAAAATCATGCTAGAAGAGATATTACACATATTATCAATTTCGCCACAAATTGAAAAAGTAGTAATTGTAACAAAAGAAGAAAAAGCTATAGAACTAGGTAAAAAATTCAAGGCCATTATAATTCCAGATAATGAAGAAAAAAGTGTCAACAGTGCGGTATCTCTAGCCGATAAATATCTTACAGAAAATCAATTTGATGCATCGATTGTTTTCCCACAAGACATACCATTTATCAAAACTCAAGACATTGATTTTATGTTAAACTACAAAATACCTCCAAATTTTGCAATAGTTGTGCCTTCGAGAAGATTTGATGGCACAAATGCGCTTGTAAGAATGCCAACAGACTTGATGATCACACATTATGATGAAGATAGTTACAAGATTCATATGAATACCGCAAAAGAACATACAAGAAATGTATCACTTGTTTTTGTAAAAAGAATAATGTGGGATGTAGACAATATGGAAGATTTGAAATTTCTCCTGGAACAAAATGAGAAGCCAGAGATCGCAGAAAAAATTAAGATGGTTTTAAACTCAAGATAGGAAAACACACCTAGTTTTCAAAAAATCCGGTGATTTTAGAGGATGATCATCAGATTTATAAGAAATGAATTAGCAATGGTTATATATTATCAGAAAAGGTTGCAAAAGGAAAAAAAATGGTTAAAAATGTAAATCCAAAGGACAGATGCCCAAGATGTGGACAGGGTACTTTAGTTACAGATGCAACCACGGCTGAGAATTTTTGTGGAAAATGCGGTTTTGTAATTACTGATAAAGTTGATGAATCAGGTCCTGAATGGAGATCTTTTTCTAACGAAGGTGAAAACAAAAGCAGAGCAGGTGTACCTACTTCATTGGCAATGCATGACATGGGATTAGCAACTGTCATCAATCCTCAAAACAGGGATGCTACGGGTAAACCACTTACTTCTGCTATGAAAAGCACGATTGAAAGACTTAGAACATGGGATAGTAGAAGTCAAGTTCATGAGCCAGTAGACAGGAACTTTAGGCAGGCATTTAGCGAATTAGACAGATTAAAAGACAAATTAGCAGTGGGAGATGCAGTTATTGAAAAAGCAGCATACATTTATCGTAAAGCATTAGAAAAAGGCCTGGTAAGAGGTCGTTCAATTTCAGCATTAATTGCATCTGCACTTTATGCAGCATGTAGAGATACAGAGACACCTAGAACACTAAAAGATATTGGACAAGCAAGCAACATAAAACGAAAAGACATTGCAAGATGTTATCGTCTATTATTAAGAGAGTTAAATTTGAAAATGCCAGTAGTAGATCCAGTAAAATGCATTTCACGAATTGCAAGCAAAGCAGGATTGTCTGAAAAAACAAAAAGAGCAGCTACAAAAATACTTCAAACCGCAGAAGAGCAAAAAATATCAGCAGGAAAAGACCCGATGGGATTAGCTGCAGCGGCACTTTATGTGGCATGTGTTACAAATGGTGAAAATAAAACTCAAAGAGATGTTGCAGAAGCAGCTGGAGTGACAGAAGTCACAATAAGAAATAGGTACAAAGGCTTAAAACTTGCACTGAATCTCTAAATGAATTCAAAGTTATAATCACAATCAGACTACAAAAAATATCACATGTAATTAAATTTTGAAATTAAAATTAGATATATTTTAAACAATACATTATTCAATTTTTAATTTTTGTTCTTTTTTAGAATTAAAATAATTAATTAGCAATACAGAAATTGAAAATACACCAGAGATTAAAAACAATATCTCCATTGTATTTATCAGAGGATGTGAAAATGCCTCTTCAATAGTGATCTCGTTAATTTGAGATAAAAAATTTGCATATGCAAAGATAAAATAATTTGTAGCCCAGTGAACAAGAATTGCAGTTATCAAACCAAATCTTAGATAAAGCCAACCAAGTATTATTCCACTTACAGTTGCTTGTGCAAATTTTCCTTCACTCCAAGGCTCACCAGTTATAATATGAGCTAGCCCAAAAAATATTCCAACTAAAACTATCAAAAAAAGAGATTTTTTAAAATCATAGATGTGTAAATTGCGATTGGGATTCCAAAGAGATTTGAAAAAATGCTTTATGGATAATTTGTACGAATAAAACACAAAGAGAGGTAAGCCTATGAGAATTACTCGAAATCCAAATTCTTCTACGATAGGAGATGCACTCACATACAAAAACTGAGTCAGATCATTTTTAACTAGTGGAGGAACAGTGGCTATTCCAAACCCCTGTTGAATAAAATCTATAATTATAGATATCAAAATGAGAATTGAAAACCATTTTGCAATTATAATTATATAGTTTGATTTTGTTTCTAATTTTTCATGACTAAGATTTGCAGCTAATGCTTTTAAAAATCCTTTATCAGGACCAAACATAGAGATTGCAAAAAGAATGGCATAGATAGACCAAAGAACAATAAAAACATCGCCTATTTCAATATCAAATGGAATTCGATAGTCAATTTTTTCAAAAATAGCAATGCTGCTTAGAGGATATTGAAAATTAATGTCGCCACCTATATCTGTATTAAATATAACAAACACACCAATTGGAAATGACAACAACATCATACCAAATATGACAGACAAAAGTGCAGAATGTGGAATTACTATAATTTGGAGAATTTTATTTACTTGCAATGTCTATCTAGTGAAGCTCGATGCTGGATTCAGGAAATCCTAAATGAATCAGAGTATCTTTGATGGTATCCCTATGATCACCTTGAAGAAATATGTAACCGTCTTTTGCAGTTCCACCGCAGGCATATTTGTTTTTTAATTCTTTGGCAACAGTTTCTAAATTATTTAATTTAGGATCTAATCCTTCAATCATAGTTCCTTTTTTCTTGAATCGTCTAGTTTCCAAACGAATTATAATTTTTGTACTGTCTTTAGCGAGCTCACCACAAGCGCACAGATCTTCAGGAAGACCACATGTATTACAAATTACCGCCATACGTTCTAAATTATTCCAATTTTACGCACTATTAAGCCTTGTTTGAGATATGAAAAAAGATCGAAAAACAATTGTATTTTTTAGAGAGAAATTTTAACTTAGTACATGTCAAAAGATCTTACAAAAAAGGCAGCAGAGATGTTGTTGAAAGGGGCAACCCTGTTAAGTGAACCATGTCCATATTGTTCAGGTGTAAGAGTAATGAAAGAAGGTCATGCTCTTTGTATCAATTGTGGGAGAGAGCCTGAAAAAAAAGAGATTCAGGTAGAGGCTTTTCAAATTACAGAACAAACAGAGATAGATATCACATTAGGAAAAAAATTATCAGAACTATCAAAAGAGCTAGAAAAGGAGACTAATCATGAAAAACAACAACAGATCCTAAGATCAATTAACTTACTCATAGAAACAATGGAAAAATTAAAGAGTAAACAATAAAGTATTTATGTCAAAAATCAAGCTTTGAAAAACAGCAATGAGCAGTAAAAAGAAAGGGGCACCACTACCAGCATCAAGTGGAGGTCTCATGAGATTCTTTGAGGATGAGACTAAAGGATTCAAAGTTGATCCAAAAATTGTTGTTTCAATCCCAATTAGCTTAATTGTGGTTTCATGGTTAGTTGACATATTTATAACTCCTTGATAGGACATGGAAAAATCCTCAGATGATGTTTCAAATATACACAGTAGGTTTTCCCTTACACTAATCAATCCAGCGTCACATTACTTTTCTCTGTTAGGTTCATTAGTTATTGCAGCAGTAATCACAGCTACAATCCATTTAGGATATAACATCTCAGATGGGATATGGTTTAGAATTCCAGCTGTGATAGGAACATTGGCATTAATCCAATTAATTGATACTCGCTTTACTAGAAAAAAAGAATATTCAAAATCGTTACACGCATCCCTGTTTGGAAATATGTTGTGGATTGCCACATTGTTAATGGGATTACTTGCAAGTTTTGTACTATCAAAAGACATGTCATGGTTTGTAACATATGGAATGTTTTTATTTGCTAGTTTTAGAATAGGTATTTTTACTACAACTTTAGGTGCAAGTATTAGTAAAGCATGGGCCATTTGCATGGTACAACCGCTCGCTATGTTCTTAGTAATTATTCCTTATGATATGTGGGGTTCAATGTTGCTAAATCCAATGGCAATAGGATTCGGAGCAGTGTTTTTGATAGTTGCAAGTGTGTGGTCTGTATTAACAGATAGAGCGGGGAGGCCTGGCATGGAGAGTACACATAAAACAATACAAGCATACTTGGCATCACAGGGTAATGATTTTACAGAAGCTGAGGAGATTATCGAACAGCGTTCATATAAAACAAAAGTATCAACTTCTCAAATTAGACTCCGTTCATCAAATGGAGACACAGAATTTAGGATGGTATTGCCCGAAATTCATCCGGGACCATATCACCCAGTCGGGGGAAGTAATATACCATATTTGATTTACAAAAATTTAGATTCTTCAGCAATGATAATGCATAGTATTTCAGATCATTCGTTAAACCTTCCATCAAAAAACGAAGTTGAAAATTATTTAAAAAATCTAGACAAAAGCACAGTTAAAGAAGAGGGGCTTGTATGCACAGAACCAGTAACGGTTCAAATTAACAAAGCTAGAGTCACGGGATTACTCTTTGGAAATAATCCACTGTTGTTTCTCTCATTATCACCGCACGGGATGGAAGATATTCCAAACTATATGAAAAAGGAGATAGAACAATACGCCAAAAATAGAAACTATACAAGAATATTGATTGTTGATTGCCATAATGCAATGGGAGAAGAAATTTCAAAAGAAGATGGGGAAGACATGCTAAAAGCAGCCAAATCTTGTCTGGATTCTTTAATTACAAAGGATAGTTATCCCATAGAATTTGGTTATGCAAATTCAGAAAGCATGGATGTATGGACAGAAGATTTAGGAATGGGAGGTCTAGGAATAGTATGTTTAAAAATTAATGATAAAAAATTCTTCCTCGGATGGGCAGATGCTAACAATATGGAAAACGGAGTTAGAGAAAAAATTGTAGATAATTTTACAAAGAAAGGATATCAATTATTAGAAATTTGTACTTCGGATACACATTATGCCCCAGTTAAAGCAAGAAACAGAAATGGGTATTATCAGTTAGGATTGATCACTGGGGCAGAAAAACTAACCAAATGGTTTTTAGAAATTGCAAAGATTGCGGAATCAAAAACAACGTCAGCGAAATTTGAGATTTTAGAAAATGAGGCAGATGTAAAAATTATGGGTCAGGGGATATACGAGGACTATTCCAAGGCTCTAGATAATTCGCTAAAATTAACAAAGGGATTTATGATTGGAAGTGTCATATTATTCATAATCACTTTGTTTCTATAGTCTTCATCAGATCAAGATTTCCATAAAACTCATCTACAAATGATGAAAATTGAAAAATTGGAACTATAGGTACTCTGTCTATGAAATCAATTTTATCGTGGTACAAAGTTACAATTACAGGCACGGCCATAGCACCTGGTGTTTTTAAAATGTAATGCTTTGTCCTTGCAATTTGTTTTTTTACTGCAGATGATAATGTAGATGAGCTATAACGTTTCCAATGCTTGCAATCAATTAGCATTGCAATACCTAATCTTATACCAATTACATCTATTTCCATTCTAGGTTTGGTGAGAATTAGATTTTTAATAATTGCAAAGTTTTTTGAATATAAAATTTCAGCAACTAAACCCTCAAAATCCTTCCAATTAAGCATAATTGAAATTTCATCTAATGGACCACCATTTTTTATTAATTCAATTGCAGCTTTTAGTTTATCCCCATCTTCAAAATAATAATTGTCTTCTTGTTTTGTTCCAATTCCACTTTCAATATACCAATCCAGAATTTTTTGGGAGTCAATTGCATTAATTTTTGTAATTGCAATAAAATCTTCAATAGAAATTCCACCTGAAATAATTCCTTTTAGTCCTGAAAGCATATTTTGATTATATCTCATATTATTTTTCTTCAGGAATTAAGGCGATATAGGTTTTAGGAGACACAATCAATTTGTCATTATGAAATAGTTTTATTACAACCAAGCTAAATAAAAATATGAAATTATTGCTAGTATTCATACTAGCTCTTGTAGCCATATCTTTAATCTACAATAATGCATTTGCAGAAAAAAGCACCTATTTTGATTCTGTAAAGTTCATTCAATATTTAGACGAAAATACTGCACTTGAAGAAGTAAGAAATGGAAATTTAGACTTGTATTATTATAAAATTTCTTCAGATAGGTTAGAGAATCAAAAATCACGAGAAGGGCTAGAAGTGTTTGATTCAGCAGGAGGTTCTTACAGCATACTTGTAAATCCAGCAGAATCTAAAGAATTCAATCCATTTTCAATTAAAGATGTCAGATTTGCGCTAAACTATCTAATAGATAGAAAATTAATTGTTAATGAATTGATGGGAGGTTACGGCGCACCCGTTATTTCTTACTATAGTCCTTCAGATCCAGAATATCTCACCATAATAAAACAGCTAGAGACATTTGATTTCAGATACAATCCGATATTAGCAGAAAAGATGATTTCAACTGCACTGAAGGAAAAGGGTGCAACTAAATCAAATGAACTGTGGGAAATTAATCACAAACCAATTGAAATTACAATTTTTATCAGAAGTGATGATCCTGTAAGAAAATCCATTGGAGAAATTTTGGCCTCTGAATTAGAGAAAATAGGATTCACAGTAAAAAAAGACTATGGTGATTTAAACAAGGCGTTTGTTATTGTGTATGGTTCAGACCCAGCAGAATTGAAATGGAACATATACACTGAAGGGTGGGGAAGATCTGCATTTGTAAAATATGATTCAGTTGGATTAGCTCAAATGTATTCTCCATGGTTTTCAAATATGCCGGGATTCAATAATCCATCATATTGGAATTACAAAAACGATCACTTAGATAATGTAACTCAAAAAATTTACAACGGCGACTTTAAGTCAGAAGATCAAAGAGCAGATTTAATTAAAGATGCAATTAATGAGGGAATTGATCAGTCAGTTAGAATTTTTCTCGCAAGTAAAATTGATCAGTATGTTGCAAATGAAAAAATGAAAGGAATAATCAATGATTTGGGAGCAGGAGTTCCAAATAGATTTACACCAATTAATTCCAGAAATAACGAGACAGAGTTAGTGATTGGCGTCAAACAGATCTATCAAGGAGCATGGAATCCAGTAATGGGGTTAAGTGACACATATAGTAGACAAATTTGGGGAATAATTTCAGATCCTGTTACTTTTAAGCATCCGTTCACAGGAAAAACATTTCCATTAAGAGCTGATTGGAAGGTAGAAACTGCAGGACCTGACGAAAAATTAAATTTGCCAGAGGATGCAATAATGTGGAGTCCAACAGATCAACAATGGAAAAAAGTGCCTCCTGGAACTCAGGCAACCAGCAAAGTCAGATTAGATTTTAAATTTAGTAATTGGCATAATGGACAAAAAATGGATATGAAGGATATTCTGTATTCATTATATTTTACAATGGAATGGGGAACACAAACGGATGAAAACGATAAGACATATGATGAAGAATTTACACCAATAGCCTCACAGTCGGTTCAAACTATTATTGGAGTCAAACCTGTTGATGAAGATACAATTGATGTGTATGTGAATTATTGGCACTTTGATGATGGGGAGATTGCAGATTGGGCATCTTTATGGAGCTCTGTACCATGGGAAATCACTGCCGCAATGGAACAAGCAGTAATAGATGGAAAAGCATCATTTTCCAGGTCCGGGGCAACCAATAAAAATGTCAGTTGGATTTCTTTGATAATTCCAAATGATGCTAAAATAATTCAAAGTTATTTGAATGATTTCACCGAAAAGAAATACATTCCAAAATCACTTGAGTCATTTGAAAAAGATGAAAATTATTTTAATGATAGATATGCTGCTTCATCAGAATGGATTAAAGTACATAATCATGCAGTGATTAGTAATGGTCCATTTTACCTTAGTGATTACTCCCCAGAATCAAGAACCATCACTGTCAAGGCTTTTGATGATGAGACGTACCCATTAAAGTTAGGATACTGGTCAAAATTTGAAAAAACAGAATTACCAAAAATAACAAAGGTGAGTGTTCCAGATATCATTCAAAAAGGAACTGAATTAGAGATGAACGTGGAAACAACACAGGCAGATTCAATTCTTTATTTTTTGACAGACATTAATGGAAATGAAACATTATCAGAATTGATCAAGGTAGATAAAAATTCAACCAGCATTAAAATTCCAGGTGAAAAAACGGCGACTTTAGGCACAGGTGCAAAAGATCTTAAGATATTTGCCATTTCGAATTCAGTGTTAAAACCAGATTACTATGCTACTAGCTTCTTAGTGGTTGAAAATAAAGAATTACTTCCTAAAACGGATCAAAACAAAATTGACTTTAATGAAAATAATTCTTTGGAGATATTATGGATAATACTACCAATAACAATCTCAATAGTAGCTGCAATATACATTAGAAAAAGAAAACAGCGTCAATCACTAATTAAATAAACCGTATTCTTTTAGAATATCTTCAATTTGATCTTCAGATTCTAATTTAGAATATTCTTCTAGAAGATTTTGATTTAACTCATAAAAAGTATGTCCCCACTTGAATTTATCAAGTATTGCAAGCGCATCATCTCTAAAACCTAAAATAAATAACGATGCAGAAAGTGCTTCAGCAGTAGTGAGTTTATTGAGTTTTGAATAATTGACGGGATTTCCAGCTAGTAGTGGAGGTAATTTTCTTTTGATCCCATTGAATTTTTTGGAAAATGCCTGATCAGCAAGAGTCCAGGAGCAATCAATTCCAACTATTGAATTTATCAAAGATTTGTCTTTAGGCAAAAGAGTCTTTTCAGAAAAAGGATCTAAGACGAGCCCTTTATTACCTATTTTTTTGATATTTTTTGCAATTCCAAATTTAACCATTTTTGCTGCGGTGCATTTTTTTGGATCGTCCTGATAAAACATCAAAACTTGAAGATTCATCTAATTAGTCATAAAACAAATTGGTATTTTGAACTTACTCTAGTATTTTGTAGGTAATTTTATAGTAAAATCTAGATGCTTGATCATCTTTGATTACATCTACATTCCAGTTTACATTAGGGAGAAATTCTGATGATAATTCCGGAAGAATATCAAATTTCTCAACATATGCATCTGGACCGCTATATCTGACTTTGAGACTAGTTCCATTTACAGAAACAACTTGGTATATTTGTCCTGGCTCTCTAGTAGAATCTTTGACAAGACAGTTTTTCTCAGGACCAATTATGCAGACTCCAGATTCAGATGTAACTCTGAGATTGACATTTAATTGATCATCTTTTGTAGTAATTAATGAGCCAGAGAATACTCGTGGCAATGCCTGATTGTCATCTATGATTTTGTTGTTTGTAGTAATAGAGATTTTATTTTCTAAAATTCTGTTTACTTTTTCAATGACAGTTAAAGGAGATTTCTCTGATTCTGAAACAGTTGGTTTTTCCACAACATTGAAGATCATGGATTTGGTTTCAAAACCGGCGTCTACTGTAACTTCGTATGAACCAACACTGGAAGAAGTACTAGGTATTTGGAATTGATATGAAAATGAACCATAAGGACTAGGTCTAATAGTAGTGACAGGACCTAAATGTTTGCCGCAGAAAAATGAACCACATGTTATTTCACCGTCTTTTTTCTGAATTACACTTACATCAAATTTTTCAATATAGATTAGCTTGTTAGGTTTACCAGATATAGTCACCATGTCACCAGGACGATATTCAGGTTTGTCTGTAACAAGTAAAAGAGATAACTTTTCTTTAGAACCAAAAGAAAAATCATTTGCAACAGTGAAGATAGATTCTACTTGTTTGCTTGAATACAATGCTTTTACTTTGTACTCACCTTCACTAAAGACAGTTACTGGTAATTCAAATGAGCTCTGGAAATTTCCACCTTGATCAGGATAGACCATTGCCTCATAGATTTGTTTAAACGGAGTTTTGCCGTCAACTACACGGATTGTAACTCTATCTGGAACTATCAATCCCTCAGAGCCTTGATCTCTTTTAATGATATTGCCAATCACTCTTAATTTGTCTCCAGCTTTGTATAGAGATTTTTCAGTTGAAACATAAAGTGGAACTAGAGATAAAGAGTCATTTGTTGGATCAGAAGAAACTTTGAAGAATTCATCTTTACTAGAGGAAGCTGCAGATACACGAATTTTGTAAACTCCATAATTGGTTTTTGATACGGAACGATCATCGGATTTTATAGTTAGAGGTTTTTCAGTAATAGGGGTAATCCAAGACCAAGAAAATCGCTGATTATCAACAGATGCACCAGAGTCAATTACGCTGCCATCAGGTTTTGTAATAGAGATTATTACTGAATGATCACCTGATGGAGGAAGTAATCCTGTCAAAAGAACAGTTTCCCCTAAACCGTAAACTTGCTTGTTCAAAGTAAGTAACGGGCCATCCAGTTTCAAAGGATCTGTAATTCCAACAGTAATAGTTTTTGTAAGTCCTTGATATTCTGCTTTAATTACATAGGTTCCTTCGGTGAAAGCATTTTGTATAATACTTGTTTGAACAGAAAATCTTCCAGAAGATTCAGGTACTGCGGTAAATTCGTATGCTACTGGCACACCATTATTTGCTCTTGTTTTAGCATGTGGGGGAAGTGCAATGATTTGTAATGGACTTCCATCTTCATGGAATATTGAAACAGTTACAGAGTTAGTTTGAAAGCTTGCACTTGCAACAGGGTTTGCAATAAAACCATTAATGGTCATAACATCGCCTAAATCATAAATTACCTTATCTGTTGAAAGTGATAGAGGATCAGCACTTACAACATATTCGCTAGAATTTGTGACTGCATGAATAGTTTTGGAGATAGTTCCAAGATCTTTTGAAACAGTGATTTTGTAATCGCCCAATCGAATATCGCTATCTGGAATTTTGAAAGAATATGTAAAAGAGCCATCACCTAATATTTTTACCACATCTAAAATTTTAAATCCAGAATTTCCTCCACCAAGTGCTGTTGTTGCAAGTGCTGCGTTTCTGGTCTGAAGAACTTCTAAATCCATATAGTTTACCCACACATTATTTAATCTGCCAGTGATTGTAACAGTTTCACCTAAATTGTATGCGTCCTTATCTGTCCATAGAGATATTGCCTTTTCTTCTTTGATATCTTGAACTAGATTAAAAGATGCAACAGCTGATGTGTCAAAGTATACACCAGTTATCTGATATTTTCCATAAACAGGATTTACAGTAGTCATGTATGCATTTGTAGAAAATTTTCCATTTGTGGGAAATAAACTACCCGTAAAAATTGTTTTGCCATTTGGATCTTTTATGTTGAATTTCAATCCCTCAAATGGAATTACTTTGGAAGTAATGCCCGTTATGAATATAGTGTCTCCAGGAAGATACTGAGGTTTATCAGTAGTGAGACTCAAAGTAGCAGCTTCTTGAATAGATTGTGTAATAATTTGATCACCTACTGAGAAACCAGTGTTAGATGTTATGCCACCATAACTTACTGAAACGGAATAATCTCCTTTGTTTATTCCAAGAACCTGTTGAAGACTTAAAGTTGTTTTATAATTCAAATTAAGATCAGGATAAAGTGAAATTGTTTTATAAAAATTAGGACCAGATATTTTTACTAGTATTTGATCAGCATGAAAATAAGGAGCGACAATGAATATTTGTTTTGAGATTTTGCCTTGGATGGTAGCAGTTTCACCAAATAGATATGAAGATTTATCTGATGATACAGATACTGTAACGCCTTCTTGCTCTGTTGTTGTGAGCAATTTTCCATTAGAAGAGCCTGCTGTAGAAGTTACAAATTTCCAATCAGTTGCACTATCCAAATCATATCCATCGTAGATTCTTTGCCAAGTTGTAAAATCATCTTTCGCATCAGAAAATAAAGAAGTCTTATCTACAATTATTCCGTTCTTGTCTTTTAGCTCAACTGATTCACTAGAATCAGCGAACCATAAACTTTGATAGGAATATGTTAAAAATTGTCCAGGTTCAATAAAACTGCCTGTGGGAATAGTCATTATTTTTTTCAATCCGTTAGTTGAAGCAATATGCCAACCACTGATATCAACGGGAGAACTTGTAGGATTATAGAGTTCAATCCACTCTATAATGGATTTAGAATCATCGCCAGGTGGGTTAAGTTCAATTTCATTAATTACAACATGATTAGGTGTAGATTGAGCATTTGCCATGATAGTCAATCCGCCAAGAAATAAAATGGAAAGTAAAATAATAATAGTCTTCATTGTGTGTCCCTATATGGAATGCCTGATTGCCTCATTTTAGAATGGAATTGAGGAAAAGTTGAGCTAGTTGTTAAAGTCATATATCTTAAAATCATCATAAAAAATGGATTTTTATTGTTTTAAGTGATTCGAAGGAGTTATTCGTTTACAGAGTCACAATTTGGGCACTTTTGATTGGATATTTTAGAGCCACAATCAGCACATATTCCTTCTCCTATTTCTTTTTTGATAGATTTTCTTCGTTTTCCTTCATAGAACTTTATTCCAAAATACATAGTGACCACAATTGATGCAGCGTATATTGGTGCTATAAATGGGATTAATCCAATCATAAAAAGTAAAAGCCCCACAATCAAAAGGATGTCACGTTTTTCGAAATTCAATAGAAACAAAATCAACAAGAATTCATAAAAACATGCCGGAGCTCAGAGCCATTAGTTTTACTTCATATCAAAGTCATTTCTCTAACTCTTCCTCATTGCTCGGCAGTAAAAGTAGCGTATCATTTGATAATAAGATAATGATTATGGTGGGATCGGCGTGATTTGAACACACGACCTCTGCGTCCCAAACGCAGAATCATACCAAGCTAGACCACGATCCCAGTAGATCCTAAAAGACGCCCAATTTAAGCTTGACAGATATTAATTTGACCAAATTTTAAAGTAAAGATTGAGGGCTTTTTTCAATTGATAGAATATTAGAGAATAAAACAGGTAAATCACCATATAAGGTCAATATTCAGTATAATTTGTCACAAGATTATCATCAAATTTATTTAGCATTCAAGAAATCTAAAAAAGTCGAGAGAGTTGATTCAAAAATTCCAACAGTTAAAAATTATTAAGATTGGCATAGGAGGAATTCTTCTTGTATTTGCAGGATATCGTTTTTCCAACATAACAAATCCATCGCCTTTTTTTGCAATGTATCCTGGAATAGCTGTATTGGTGATTGGTATTGTCAACATATTGAAAGGAATTTTAAATAAAGACGAATCTAAAATTGTAAAATCAATCGACATATGGATAGGATCAATTGGGATAGCTGTAGGACTTTTTGTCAAGTTCTACTTGACTGATACATCATCTAGCTCAATTTTACTTATTTTTCTATTCATAATTATTCAGGGGGCTGGATTTGTTGCAGCAGGAATTACTCAAAGAAATATTGCAAAAGCAATTAGAATTCCAAAAATAATAATCGGAGTCTCCGTTGTGCCTTTGATTGGATTATCATTGGCATATCCTGATTGGTCATTAATATTGATAAGTGGTGTATTATCAACCAAGATGCTTTTAACTGGAATAGAAATTATCACAAGTGCAGTAGGAAAAAAGGTTGTAAAAAGTTCTTGAGTACAGAGATACAGATAATCATTTTAAAGGCATTCAAAAGAACAGAGACGCGATGCAGTTAGATGATTATATAAAAGCTGGAAAGATTGCAGCAGAAGTAAGAGAGATGACAAGAAAGAAAAACTGGGTTGGAAAAACAGTCTATGAAATTTGTGAAGAGGTGGAAAGTCAAATCATAAAACGTGGAGCAAAATGCGCATTTCCAGTTAATGCGAGTATCAATGAAATTGCAGCTCATTATACAGCAGAACCAAATGATCCAATTGTAATTACAGACTCGGATCTAGTCAAGATTGATCTTGGCACACAAATTAACGGATACATTGCAGATACAGCAGTTACAGTTTGTCAGGATGCACAGTATGATGGATTGATTCAAGCTGCAGAAGATGCATTAAGCAATGCAATGGCTATGATAAAAGTAGGAGTCAAAGCAAGTGATATTGGACGAACAATAGAAAAAACAATAAAGCAAACAGGATTCAAACCAATTGCGAATCTTAGTGGTCATTCTTTAGGACAGTATACAATTCATGCAGGAAGATCTATTCCAAACATTTGGTCAGTTGGAGGATTCACCTTATCAGAAAATACAGCTTATGCATGTGAGCCATTTGTAACCACAGAGAAGGGGGGAGGATTTGTAAGAAATGGAAAAATAAAAAACATCTTTGCATTAAACTCTAGAAAGAAAACAAAAAATGATGAAGCAGATAAATTACTTGACTATATCTGGGAAAAATTTAACATGTTACCTTTTGCATTAAGATGGATTACAAAAGATTGGGAGGAAAAAAGAGCCAGAGAATTACTAGAGTATCTTATAAATAAAAAAGCAGTTCAAGCATATCCAGTATTAATTGAAATAAACGAACAAAGAGTGGCTCAGGCAGAACATACTTTTATTCCAAATGAAAATGGAGTTACAGTAACAACTATTTCTCAATAGATTCTTGATTCTGTTTTTTAAATTCAAAGAATTGCAATACAATTGATCATCAGTTTATTCATGGCATAACATGCCTTGCAGATTAATGATTACGGTGTTACTTCGATATCCAATGTAAATAATATAGAAGGCATTTTACATGGAGGATCAGAATGAAGACAAGGGGGGTCACCCACAGCAGTTAATGTTGCATGTCCTGGAGCATGAGCATCATAAACACCTTGAGCGCCTTTAATCACCATGATGTTTAAGGCTCTACTTACAACATTTTGATTATCAATTTCAACATTCCATTCAAAATCTTCACCAAGTTTTAAAAGAAAACTCTCACCAGTCTTAAGACTGATTGATTTGCCATTGTCTTCAAGTGTGATGTTCTTAGTAGATGACTCTTCATTTCCAGTTACATTATCAGGCAGTGATTTTGTCCAACCAAGTAAAACTAGTTTATTGACAGAATCTGGTTTTACGCATGCAGGGGAACTATTTGTAATTTTAATTATTAATTCAAGATCATTGCTGCATCGAATATCTTTTACAGCAACTCCAGATTTTAATTGTTTTAGAGGAGATAGCATATGTGGGGGTTCTTCAGGTTGGCTAGTTTTATCATTTACCGTAAAAATCAATATTTTTGAAACAACATTGTCATTGATTGATGAATCTGGATTTGTTTGATTGATAATATCATAGGATACAGTCACATTTGCATTTACTACACCAGATGAAGATGCATTGTAAGATAAATTAGAAACAAGACTTGTAAGAGGAGTATTCTCACCAGGTTTTAATATTATTTGAATAGGCATCCAGTTACATATTTTTTCCACGTTAACTGTGGCATGATAATCAAAGATTACAGAGAATGGTCCACCACAACTATTATGCACAGATATTGTATTTGTAGAGTTATTCAGTATGGATGCATTAAACGAAAATACATCTCCAACCATAATGGCATCAGGTTTCACATTAAGATTTTGGATTTCTACATTTCCTGCATTTTCAGCATGAACTAGTTTTGAACTACCAAGAACTAAAACAGACACAATAAAAAGCACTAAAACGACATTTGCGGTAGAACCATTTTTTGTCATATCTTATACTCATACATAGAAGATATATGCATTGATTAAATTTCAATTTAACCCAATTATTATACATTGTAACATTTTTTCATATTATCACATTTAAAATATTGACAAGCGTTTGATATTTTTAATTTTTTAGAGCATAATTCAAAGAAGATAATAATTTAACGGCATGTGATTTCTATGAAAATGGTGTCATGAATCTATTTTTCTATAGACTCACCAAAGATTTTTTCTATCATGGTAAGTCCGTTACAAGAATCACATTTTGAGGTTTCAGTAAAGAGGAAATCTCCATCGTTGAACTTTCTTTTTCTTTCTAAATTACATTGGGTGCATTTTTCTACAGTATATGCAATGACAGGTTTTTCTTTTGAGAACATTATTGCGGAACTCCCATAGTATTTCCTACACCAATTAACAAAATTGACTGACCTTGTTTTGTATTGTCATGAATCATTTCATATATTTGGGAGCGTACATCGTCTGCCTTGTCTGCAATTTCTTTAGTCATCAAAGTGATGGCATCCTTAACAGATTGTTTTATCACAATTGCAAAAATAGGGATGTTATTTTTTGTCGCAATATCCTCAATCTGAAATCGTTCAGTTCCAATCCCACCTATAGCAGCACCAAATCCTTGTGCTATAGTAGCAGAATTTTCCCCTTCCATTTTCAGTGCAGCGTCAACCATGATTATGATGTCAGGTTTGTTTTTAAAAACAATCGATTCTACAGCATCCCCAGGCCTGCCAACAGTAGAACCAGGGCCTTCGGCTTTTAATAGAAACAATTTTCTTCCATCATATTGAGTTTCACTAAAAACAGTTTGAAAAGCAATTGACTCTTTTTTAGTACCAAGCATCATTTTGCCTACAACCATAGGCCCTATCCCATCACCTATTGGTTGCCCCATTTTAAAAGCAGAGATAGCTTTGTGCATAGCTTCTGCTTCTTCCATGATAAAAGGCAACATCATTTGAAGTGGTAAAATTAATGGGTAGTTATTCTGTTTTTTTGCGGTCAAAAATAGATGATTGATTACTTTGTAAATCATTTGTAACGAAGTGGCAATCTCAAGCAGTGTTTGAATTTTAGTTAATTCCAAAGCACTTGTTTGAGGAGATAATGACTTGACATGTTCTCTAGAGTAATCTTCTCGTGCTCTTATGATATGTCTGACTTTGGTAACAATTCCATTTGGATCCATATCAACGGGCATTATTGTAAAATAATCTAAAAAACGATCAATTTTTTTCGTAGGATCATCTTTAGGATTCATACTTTTTTTAATGTAATCAATTAGTTCGTTTCTTGACTGAGTTTTGTACACTTCTAGTTTGTTGATCCCTTTTTTTATTTCTCCAGATGTGATTGCTAATTGAATTCTCTGTCCATAAAATACAAAAATAAAAATCGGAAGAATCCAAATCAGCATCATAATTGGATTTGTTTGATCACTTGATCCAAACAGTTTATCAAAATCGATGTTTGTAAAATCCAATAAACTAAGAGAGGGACGAAACCAAATTAAATCATTCGTATAATTATGGCTAGGATGAAAATATGAGAGGATAGGAAAATTGTAAAAATAGTCCACTTGAAGGTAAAAAAATGGCGAGTGCTTTTATTATAGTTAGGGTAGGAAAAACCTGAATATGCCACAAACAAAACCTATTGTAAGCGTAGAAAATGTTGTAGCATCTGCTTCTGTTGATCAAAAAATGGACTTGAATGAGATCACCCGAACATTTCCCGATGTGGAATACCATCCTGATCAATTTCCAGGACTAGTTTTTAGATTGAAAAGTCCAAAAACAGCAACTTTGATTTTTACTTCAGGAAAAATGGTATGTACAGGTTCAAAATCTGAAGAAATGGCAAGAAAAGCAGTAAAAACAGTAGTGCAAAAACTTCGAAAAGGTGGAATCAAAGTCAAAAAAGATGCAACGGTCGAAATTCAGAACATAGTAGCATCAATTAATCTAGGTGGGAAAATTCATCTTGAACAAGCAGCCAGAACTTTACCAAGAAGCATGTATGAACCAGAACAATTTCCAGGGTTGATTCATAGAATGCTAGATCCAAAGACAGTAATTTTGTTATTCTCTTCTGGAAAACTTGTCTGTACGGGAGCTAAAAAAGAACCAGATGTGTATAGATCAGTAAACAACTTGCATGCGTTGCTAGAAGAAAAAAACCTGATGATCTATGATTAATCATAGATAAGATCTATTTCTATTTATTTTCTAATTATTTTATTGGACTTCCTAATGGAACATCTTCATCTACAGTTAACCAAAATGGTTTGTCATCTACATCTGCTGCCAAAAGCATTGCATTTGATTCAACACCTGCCATAGTTTTTGGTTCTAGATTTATAATAGCAATTACAATTTTTCCAATAAGATCTTCTGGTTTGTAATATTGTGCACCACCAATTATTACATTTCTTTGTTCACTACTAATATCAATAATTCCTTTTATGATTCGAGTTTTACCAGGAATGGATTCTGTTGAAATAATTTTTGCAACACGAATATCTAATTTTGCAAAATCGTTATAGGATACATTTGACATAAAGATTCCTAAACTATCTCATTAAAATGAATTTCGAAATTTCACATTAGAACTTTTTTATCAATGCCGCTTGTCTCTATTTCATATTTTAGAGCTGCTGGAAGTTCAACATATTTTTTATTAACTAAAATAATTATTTGATCATTAGGAACATTTACCATTTTAAGTAACTTACCGCGTTGATGAGCATATGCATTTTTCCAAAATCCTGCTCCATCAAAGGTTCCAATTTTTGGCATGTATCGTGAGGGTTTCATTTTTTTAAGATTAATTGACTGTGACGGAAGTTTGGCAATTGCCGTTAGAACTGGAGTTACTGTTCTGGATTTTAGGCATGTTGCCCATCACAGTCTATTTCACTAAAAATAGGAATCTAATATATTTAATGCGGAATTAACGAGTATAAGGCATGGCAGAAATTGAAGTTTCAGTGGAAATTAGTGCTCCAGTAGCCAAAGTTTGGGATTTAGTATCAGATATAGATAATGAACCGAAATTTTGGAAGGGAACTAAAGAAATTAGAAACATATCAAAAATTGGGAATATCGTTAATCGTGAGATAATCATCGCATTTAGAGATCAAAAATGCATACAGGAAGTAAAACTAGAACCAAAAGAAAGGATCGAGGTACGATTTACAAAAGGAATCATAGATGGAACCAAAATCATCACCCTTACTGCCAAAGATGAAAAAACAATAATGAAAGCAAAATGGGACATCAAACTTACAGGTATGATGGGGATATTTACAGGGATGATAAAAAAACACATTGAAAGCGGAACAGAACAGGCATTGCAAAATATCAAAGAAGAAATCGAGAGATAAGTTCAATGGAATTAATTTTAGATGTTTTGAATTATTCGTTAACTACAATTTTAATTGGAATATCTGCAACATGGGTATTTCTAATCAAATCAATTGTAGATTCGGCCAGATTAACACCATATTTAGATAAATTTGAAAGAAAGGAGCATAAGAATCCCAAGGTTTCAGTAATTCTTCCTGCAAGAAATGAAGAAGGATTTATTGAAAAATGTTTAGATTCGCTAATTGAGCAAGACTATACAAATTATGAAATCATTGTAATTAATGATTCGTCAGATGATACAACCGGTAAGATCATTTTAGAATATGCAAAGAAAAACTCCAAGATAATACCAGTGAACGCACAAATAAAACCAGATGGGTGGATGGGGAAAAATTGGGCATGCATGGAAGGATATAGAAAGTCAACAGGAGAACTTTTGTTATTTACAGACGCAGATACCAAACATTCAAAAAATGTAATTTCTCTTGCAGTGTCACATTTACTTTCTCTGAATTTAGATGCGTTATCAGCAATTCCAAAAATGCGTGTAATGGATTTTTGGACAAGAATTACACTTCCTATGATTTCAATATTTCTTCATTCAAGATTTTCAGCCATTCGAGTAAACGATCCTTCAAAGAAAACAGCATATTTTTTTGGTAGTTTTTTCATAATTAAACAAAAAACTTACGAAGCGGTAGGAATGCATGAAGGGGTGAAACATGAAATTATTGAAGATGGTGCACTAGGAAAAAAAGTAAAAGAATCAGGATACAAGATGAAGATTGTTAGAGGAGACCATCTAATAGAAGCAGTGTGGGCACGAGACAAAAGCACTCTATGGAATGCTCTCAAGAGATTAATGATTCCATTATATCTTCAAAGCGAGAAAATTGCAATTGGAAGTTTCTTTGCAGTGTTATTCTTACTTTTTATGCCATTTCCAATTTTGGCATATTCTATTTTAGTACCAATAAAAACAATATCATTTTCAATTTTATTTGTGGCTTCATTTGCTGCTTCAATCATGGTTTACCTGGGAGCTATAATAGAAGTGAAAAAACTATTACAGTTGAGATTAATTGATGCATTTTTTGCCCCCCTAGGTGGCTTGGTGGTAGTACTAGGATTTTTGAGCGGGTTAATTCATGCGAAAAGTAGTACTGTGCATTGGAGAGGAAGAAAGTATTCCATGAAAGATCACGTTCAGAATTCGATAAGCGTATAACAATACTTTTAGATGGAAAATTTGGCAATGAATTTACATGGATAAGTCAGCAATGTTACTAGGCGGAGCAATAGGAGCTATTATCGTTTCAGTTATTTTTGCAGTGATTTTGATAACACCGTCTACAATTAAATCGGAAATTGTCTTAGATAATAAACCAATTCCAAGTGTAATAGGTGAAACAACTCCAGCATATTCAAAAAATCTTTCATTGATAGAAATATTTGAAAAATCAGAGCCTGGAGTAGTCAGAGTCAATGTTCAAAGATCAGATCAAGCAAATGGAACAACAGGAGTTGGTTCAGGTTTTGTTTTTGATAAAAAAGGTCATATCATAACAAATGCTCATGTTGTAAAAGATGCAAAAAAAATAGTAGTCACATTTTTGGATGGTCGTTCATACAATGCTGAGAGAATTGGTTACGATGAATTCACAGACATAGGAGTTATCAAAGTTAATGCAGATTTATCATTGTTAAAACCACTTATGTTGGGAGATTCAGCTAATCTCAAAGTGGGAGAATCTATTGCAGCCATTGGAAATCCATTTGGATTATCAGGTTCCATGACATCCGGAATTGTTAGTCAATTAGGAAGACTCTTACCTTCAGAATCAGGTTATTCCATTCCAGATGTAATTCAGACAGATGCTGCAATTAATCCAGGAAATTCAGGTGGACCTTTATTGAATATGCGAGGGGAAATTGTTGGAATAAACACTGCAATACAATCCACAACTGGAGAATTTACTGGAGTTGGATTTGCAGTTCCGTCACAAACAATAGCCAAAATTGTTCCAAATCTAATAGAAAATGGGAAGTATCATCATCCATGGATAGGAATTTCTGGGAGAGATATTGATCCTGATCTAGCCAAAGTTTTGAATCTAAACGATACAGTGGGATTTCTTGTAATCACAGTAATAGAAAAGAGTCCTGCAGAAAAAGCAGGCATTCATGGATCCGATAAAACAGTTCAGGCAGAGGGAGTAGATTATCAAATTGGAGGAGACATCATATTATCAGTAGACGGCAAAGATGTGAGAAAAATAGACGATATTTTGATTCACCTACAAAGGGAAAAATCGGTTGGGGATGAAATGGTATTAAAAATTTTAAGAGATGGTAGAACTACCAATATTAAAATCAACTTAGAAGAAAGACCAAACGGGAATTAAAGCGATACAAGCATAAATACTTCTAGACAAGCACATCAACTATTGAATAAACTTGTGTTAAACTCTGAGAGTTTAAGCAATGTTTTAGAAAACAAGACAATTTCTAGAGAAGAAATAATACAAATCTATGAAAATTCAGAAAAGAATCCCAGTGAGTTGTTTTCTACTGCTCAAATGTTGAGAGAGAAATTCAAAAAAAGAGCTGTAACATTTTCAAAAAAAGCATTCTTCAATATTGTAAATTTATGTAAAGATACATGCTCATACTGCACTTACAAGGCAGAGCCAGGCGAGGAAAAAATATCTTTGATGTCAAAACAAGAGATAAAACAATTATTGATTCTTGCAAAAAAATACAGATGTGTGGAAGCTTTGTTTGTAACAGGAGAACACCCAGAACATAGATATCAAGAGGCACGAGATTGGCTAAAGACAAACGGATTCAAATCAACTGCAGAATATTTGATTCATTCATCAGAATTAGCAGTGGAAATGGGATTGTTTCCTCATACTAATGCAGGAAACTTGAACAAAGAAGATCTAAAAGAGTTACAAAAAAGTAATGTGTCAATGGGCATAATGTTAGAAAATATTAGTGAAAGACTAACAAAAAAAGGAATGCCACATTATCTTGCAGCAAGTAAGAAACCAAAAGCACGACTCGAAGTACTAGAGCATGCAGGAGAATTAAGAATTCCAATGACAACTGGAATACTAGTGGGGATTGGAGAAACACCAATTGAAATCATAGATTCAATTTTAGCAATTAGAAAACTCCAAGAAAAATATGGAAATATACAAGAAGTGATTGTACAAAATTTTCAGCCAAAACCAGATACTGTGATGAATAATTTTCCTTCTGCTAATGAAAATTATTTCAAAATAGTTGTTGCATTAGCAAGAATAATCATGCCAAAAATGAATATTCAGATTCCTCCAAATTTATCTCCAAATTCATATCATAGTTTTCTAACAGTGGGAATCAATGACTGGGGAGGAATTTCTCCACTTACACCAGATTATGTAAATCCAGAATTTTCTTGGCCAGAGATTAAAAAATTAGAGCAAAACTCTAAAAATGCAGGATTTGAATTAAAATGCAGGTTTCCTGTGTACCCAGAATTTTTTTCGTATGTTGGCAAAGAGTTAAGAGATAAGATGAAAGTTATCGAAGATGAAGAAGGATTGGTGAGACAGGAGTATTGGCAATGAATATCAACTTAGAATCATTACTTAAGAATTCAGATTCTTTTGTTTCTGAGATATTAAACAAGGCACTATCAGATAAAGAGATAACAGCGCATGAAGGAATAAGACTCTACAATACGTCTGGGATTGATTTTCATTTAGTAGGATTGGTTGCAGATGAAATTAGAAGAAGAAGAGTAGGAAATACGGTTACATATGTTGTAAACAGAAACATCAATTTTACCAATGTATGTATAAAACAATGTGGTTTTTGTGCATTTAGCAGGGATTTTAGAGAAGAGGAAGGATATTTTCTCCCAACAGATGAAATTGTAAGACGTGCAAAAGAAGCATATCAATTAGGTGCAACTGAAGTATGCATTCAAGCAGGTCTACCTCCAGATATGGAAGGGGATTTGTATGAAAACATTTGCAGAGCGATTAAAAAAGAAATTCCAGATATTCATATTCATGGATTTTCACCAGAAGAAGTTCTTTATGGTGCATCAAGATCAAATACAACAATCAGAGAATACCTCAAGAGACTCAAAGAATCAGGTGTAGATACTTTGCCAGGCACGGCAGCAGAGATACTAGAACAAAAGATAAGAGATAAAATTTCTCCAGGAAGAATCAGTGTAAAAGATTGGATAGAAGTCATCAAAACAGCTCACAGTCTTGGAATCAATACAACTTCAACTATGATGTTTGGACATGTTGAAACACCTGAAGACAGAGTGAATCATATTGTAAAAATCAGGGAAATTCAAAAAGAGACCAGAGGGTTCACTGAATTTGTTCCACTTAATTTTATCCATAGTGAAGCTCCAATGTACAAACACCAATTGCATAATGAGATTAAACAAGGAGGTAGTGGTAATGATGTACTGTTAACACACGCAATTGCAAGAATTATGTTAAATAATTACATAGACAATATTCAAATGTCTTGGGTAAAAGAAGGACAGAAAATGTCACAACTGTTGTTAATGTGGGGAGCAAATGATTTTGGAGGAACTTTGATCAATGAAAGTATTTCAACATCTGCAGGATCTAATCACGGTCAATTAATTAAACCAAAAGAAATAAGAAGATTAGTAAGGGAAATTGGAAGAGTTCCTGCAGAGAGAAACACCAAGTATAAAATTTT
This sequence comes from Nitrosarchaeum sp., assembly GCA_023265135.1. GTDB lineage: Archaea > Thermoproteota > Nitrososphaeria > Nitrososphaerales > Nitrosopumilaceae > Nitrosarchaeum. The sequence continues at coordinate 62,200 of JAHFUM010000003.1, forward strand.
AAAGAAATTTGATAATAATGATGAATCAGAAGATGAGTTAGACAAAATTTCAGATTCAACCAAATTCGGATCATATGCAGAATTAATTAAAATTAACAAATTCAAATACAAGAATCCAAGACAATAATAATTGCAATATTACATGCAATTAATTTAAAAAAAACACCACACAATATTTGAGAATTCTCAAATCAGGTCATTAGGAAAACACACCATATTAAGCAAGAGGTAAAACAAAATCGTAGAATAATAGGCACAAAACAAGGTGTAAAAAAACCATCCAGTTTGATCAACAAAGCTCGAGTTGAACATTAATAAGGTAATATACCGTACCATACGGTATGATGCGAGCAAGACTAACATACATACCTGTAGAAGTAGCAGACCAATTCGAAGATTTTATTATAAAAAGAGACGTCCAAATACTAGATGCAGTAAAAGCAAGGACCAGAGATTATAGCACATTATCTCTGCTAAAATTACTATACCAACTTAGAGGAAATCCAATGACGTTTTCTGATTTGTATTCAAAATCAAAAATAAGAATGAAAAAATCATTTCTGAATTATCTGCATCTTTGTGTAGATTACAACTTTGTGCAAAAAGAAGCAGTTGGAGCAAATATGATTTACTCCATAACAGACAAAGGAAGAACAATGCTGAATCTGTTTATTCATAAAAGTAATTAGACATACTTAATCTATATCATTTTTATTAGACGCTTTTCAGTCAATAGTATGATAAGAGAGAAGTGGATAATCTATGCAAAGGAACAATCAAAAAAGTGCATAGAATATCAAAAATTCTTTGCTGGAATGAAGACGCCAGCTACACGTTCCACATATGCATACAATATGCGAAGATTCATGGATTATCTAGTAGAAAGGAAAGAGATTGAAAATAATGAAGACTATAAAATAGTAGCAAGTTTTGACGGAGAAAAAATTACAGATTTACTACAAGCGTTTGTCATGGATCTAAATGACAAGATAAAAGCAACTGGAATTAGTACAATGCTTGCATCTCCAGAATTATTTTTTGATATGAATAGAAAAATTTGGCACAGAAAATTAGTTAGAAAGACCATAAAAAAAGATGAGCAGGAGCAAGGGGGAAAAATGCCAGCTACAGATGACGAAGTAAGAAGAATAGTAGATGCTACCAAACACACAAGAGACACAGCAGTGGTTCATTTTCTTGCTAGCACAGGTGCAAGACCAGCAGGAGTTTCAGATCCAATTTTAAGAATGAAACATCTAAAGAAAATGCCACATGAATGCATGGCAATTAAAATCTACGATGAATCAAAAGAAGGGTATTGGGCATTTTTAACACCAGAAGCAACAAGAGCATTAAACAATTATTTTGAATGGAGAAAAACAATTAGAAGAGAAGAGTTTAACGAAGAAACTCCAATATTTGCAAATTTTTACAAAAACAAAACAAATGATCATATGGATGAAATGGGAATACGAAAAATTGTAGAAAAGGCAATCAGAAATTCAGGAATTGCAAGAGTAAAGAAAGGTGCAACATATGACAAGGCAACAATGAGAATGTTTAGAAAAAGATTCAACGGAAAACTCAAAATGAATAACGAAGTAAACTCTAACATTGCAGAAAAACTAATGGCACATAGAAGAGGACTAGATGGGGCATATCTACAACCAACACTAGAAGAATGCTTTGCAGAGTTCTCAAAGGCAATTTTAGATTTGACAATAGAGGACACAGAAAAGATAAAGGCGGAGAAACTAAAGTTGGAAAAAGAAAGAACTGATCTGGAGCAGGCAAAACTAGACAAGGAAGAATTAATGGGGGAAAGGGACTGGATGAAGGCAGAGATACGTAAAATGCATGCACGAATTGAGAAAATGAGCAGGTTAAAGCAAAAGCCTAGCCAAGTCGCTAAATCATAGTTTTTAGGGCTTTTCTATTATTCAGATATTCTGTAATTTCAGAAAGGGCAGATTTCATCATGTGATTCACTATCCTCAAGAATAATTGAAAATAGATTATCGATGTTTTATGTTTATCAAAAAAATTCTGTATATCTAATTTTTTACTTTTTTAGCATCTATAAGTTTCTTAGTCAACGATCTTGTACTTCGCAGAGATTTTTTAACATTATGTATGGTGTCTCGTTCTATTCTTTGTTGGTACAAAATGTCATCAACATAATCAAAATAGATTCTTTTTAGAAGAGGATCAAATCTTAACATCTCTAACAAAAACGGTGCTTCATCAGGAGTAGGATATCCTACATATTTCCCATCAAGTCTATAACATCTCATAATTAATTCATTAACAAATGCAAAAATTAACATTTCATTTATTTTTTTAGTTTGTGTACCGTCTTGAATTTTAATTTCTTCATCAGTTTTACCTGATGCAATGAATGTTTTACGAAGATTATAGTCATTATCAATTTGTCTTACTTTGATCAAGACATCAAAAACATGAACCCATTTGATTTCTTTGAACAGTAATGTAGTAGGAATTATGAACGGTCGAGATATGGTAGAACCATGTTGTCTTCTTGGATTGTAATCGATTTGAATGTCGATATTTTTTGCAACATCAACTAAAATTGAAAATAATTGCTTTTCATCAAGTATTTTAGTTTGTATCAATACTTGAATCTGATTCGAAATAATAAATGGTAAATAAGTTTTAGAGTTCTCAAAGATATCTGAATAGAATGTACCTTCTTCACATAATTGAAGTAATCGGATAAAACCATAAAGCATGAGATCATATTTTTTGATAGGAAGGTGTTTTTTAGATAGAATACCCGAATAGGTTTCGAGAATAAAATGAGACTCAACTAGTTCTTGCAGTCTCATTATCAAAGTAGAGTGAGGAATATACTGAGTTCGAATTTTTGATTGAATTGTTTGTTTTTGACGCATGAAATACAATTTCTCTAGTTTTGGTGGCTCAAAACTAGTTCTTGTTAGCGATTTTTTATGTGCTAGTTTGCGTAAAATTAGAAAATGTGCTTTGTTAGGATCGGTTCTTTTTTTTGCCATTTTTAAGTCATAACTCCGATTAAGTCATGACGTTTGACTTAATATATTATTTTAAACATAATTCTATAATGGACTTAGAAACAGACAGGAAAGAAAAGAATTCAGTTCCTTCTTTGGAATGTTATTGTGATAATGAAAAGAAAATCAGAACAGTGCAAGATGGTGGGTTTGGGGACAAGTTCATTGTAGAGTATTGTCAGAAATGCTATGATTCTGATGACAGACAGTATGAGATTTCAATGGAGATGCTATTTTGATCAATTCCAATTTTAGTTCTAGTGATGACGAAAAACCTGAAGCGATAATTTATGATCAATGCATGAAATTGAAATTTGCCCTTTGGGAAGCAATAGATTTTCTGAGTGAAACAGTGGGAATTAATGATCCACAATTAATTATCAACATAGTTAGAGAACAAGTAGAAGAATCCTTTGTAAAGTATTCTCCAATGAGTGAATTTTTTGAGGGTGAATTATTTTGAATGTAACGGATGAAAGTAACGAATACAACATAAACAGCCTTTCACCAAAACTACAAGAGTTTGTAAAAAAAGGAAGAATAATCAATCGACTTGGGCAAGATTTTTGTTTTAGAGACTTTCCAGAGTTAAAAAAAGGAACATTTAGGCAGAGAATACGTCGTCTAAGAGAACTTGGATGGATAGTTACTACCGTCAAAGGATGGATTAGTTACTACAGAATAAAAGGGGAATGCACATCTCATGAAAAAAGAACTGTAACACATGAGGGTATGGGGGTCGGCACCAACATGCAAGAAATTATCAACGAAGCAAGCAAACAAATCCCAACAATACATGATGTCAAAATAAAATTCTCATCAAAACAACTTTACAAAAATGCAGTGGAGAAAGGAATGGATGTAAATCCAACTAACAAAGGAATTTTTCTTGATAAAAAAACACTGGCAAAGGACATTTACGCAAAGATTGCAATCTATCCCGAAACAGTTACAGTTGATTTGTCATGTACGTGGGAGCCAATAATTTATGATATTAGGGGAGCACAAGAACTCTTAGGTCATCTTGAAATTCTTCGTCTAGATTTATGTTCAAGTTTTAAAACTCCTGACGTCCCAAACAGTCTTGATTGGATTGTAACCCACTATCACCTAAACCAAGATGGGTTAACCGAATTTTCAGATGAATCATTTCATAGAACTATTTCCGATATGACAGGTGGTTTTATCCGAACATATGCAAAAATGTTCCCAGATAACTCCCTTAGAATGCGTTTGGAGCGCATAGTCACGCCTGAATGTACTGTGAAAGAACAGTTTACTGATATGAAAAATTTGGGAAATTATCTTTATTCAAATAATAGAGATATTTCAAATATCGCCCCTTCACAAATACTTCTACTTAACGAATTTGCAAAGATAGTTGAAAGACAAGCATCACTATACAATCCAGCATGCAGAGGATTGTTTTCATTTTAGGTGAGATTAATGGTGTATAGACGTGAACACTGGCAAATATCAGATAATTGCAAGGAAATAGAATGCAAACCACTTACTGCATATGTAAGAATTGAGGGAAAATGGATTAGAATAGGTCATTATGGTTCTGAATGCAAGAAATTCGAACCACTTGATCTACAACGAGAAGAACAAGATAGATTATCAAAACAAAAACTAAAGGAGATACAATTAGAAATGAGAAAGATAAGAAATAGGGATTATTCATAGGGCAATTGTGATTTATTGTCTCACTTTCGTGCCTATAATGCGAACTAATTTTTTCCGCCACAGAGAAGATGTTACATCTTGAACATTCTATTGTATTATTGAAGTAAAATTGTATTTTCAAGAGATGTTACCAAAAAAGTAACGTAGCTAACGTCAAAATAACGTTAAAACAACGTAGCTAACGTTACTATGCTTCTATACACTTTTTCTTAGCTATGTCTTACTAGTTTCCTTCCCACAGTTTTTAATTCACTGAGATACAGCAGGTATTTTCTTTCTAGCATTTGATTCTCATACAATAAACAGGTCTGTCTATTTTAGGCTCTTTTTTCATGAATTGGAATTTTTCCATCGATTTTACTTGTCTAATTTTAAAAAAATGACTGTATGATTTCTTGTCCGTTGTAAGAAAATCACAATCTCTTTCTAAGCAAAAATTAGCACAGTTTTCATCGAAACTCGTGGCTTTGATATCTACTCCAACAGAGAAAATTGTATCATAATCTTTCAGATGATTTGAAAATTCCTTTTGGTTCAAGTATGTCAAATGTTGATCCAATAAGACATTTTTCAATGATTCTTACCATATTTTAGATTAGAAAAGGTTTTTGAACATTGAATTCTTAGGGTTACACTTGTCAAAATGAGCATATTTTATGTCTCCACAATGTCCTGTTTTTGCTGGCTAATGACATACTTAGAAAGCCATGTCTGTAGATGGATTTAGCACCTAAACTAGTTTCTGAAACAATCTCTTGTTTTATTTCCCATTATTTTTTCTTTTTATGATTTTTTTAATAACAACAATGATTATGATTACAACAACAATAATTGCAAATATTTCATCCACCAGAAATCGCTCTATCGTTCCGTTTAGTACAAATTTCTCAGCCACAGTTACAGAAATAATATATCCTATAATGAGAATTAATGCACTTAGGACAATTTTTGTAGCTCTTGATTTTTTTCTACGTATTGGAACTTGAAAAGGTTTTTCATTGTTTGATTTAGCACCGCACTTTATACAAAAGTCATTTTCAGGTATGATTTTTTCACCACATTTTGTACAAAATGAATCTACCATGGAGATCTACCATTTTGTTCTAAATAATCATTATAAAATCTACATTCATCTCTTGCGTCAAATATGACCCATATTCCAAATGGAATTAATATTATTACTGAAATTATTATCGCAAAGGGATTTACCATAGCTAGTCCTACACCAATTATCAGTATAATAAACCCAACAATCATTATTCCGATTCCTCGTGCAATTTTACCAAGATAAATATGCCCAATTCCCCCTAGACCTAAAATTCCAAGAACTATTGTTAAAATTAGAGTTATACTTTCAGATTTCCATTCCAGTGGTCTCTGTCTCACATAGTTTGAATTTGGATTATTTCCCTGAGTGTATTGTGTATTGCATTTTGAACATGGATTATTGTTGTATATTTTATTACCACATTTTCCACAAAATGACTCTGATTGTTTTTCTTGAGGGGCACCACATTTTGGGCAAAAATTCTCATCCTTAATCATAAAACCACATTTTCCACAGAAAGAATCAGACATGTTATGGGATACAGTGTTATTATTCACAGACTCATTTGATGCCGAATCATTTTCATCAGATGTGACATTCGATAATTTTTCTTTAATATACTGTTCAGATAATTTTTGAAGATATTCATTATCTGATGCAGATAATTCCTTGTTATTTTCAAGGGTTTGTACGATATTTTCTAGTCTATCTATTTCCCCCATTCCTGATTCCAACAATTTTTTAGCATTATCTAATTGATATGTCAACATAATGCTCATAGTTAGAACATAATTAAATATTCATATCCTATTCAATTATGAGTTTTCAAGAATATTTTAGAAAATCTGCATATTTTAAAAATTATCTAATGCCTAGTTTCCTTTCCACAGTTTTTAATTCACTGAGAATTGGCTGATATTTTTGACTTAGTTTCCGATTCTCAATCCTTTCTTTTTTGAGTATTGTTCCTAGTTCCATTGCAATATGCAAAAAATTACTTGAATTTTTGCTATTTTTGGTGTATTTTGTCCACGCTTTAAGGAATTTCTGTTTGGCATTCCATTCTTCCATCTTTACATCTCTCCAAGCTTGCCCCTTGGTAAGAATAATGGAATGCACCTTCCGCTTTAGTTGCATTCGCTTTTTTCTTAATGAATCCATATTTTATAATACAAAATTTCTATAAAACCTATTTGGACATAATGAGTCGTGGGGAATAATGTTTGAAGGAATTCATTATCAAAATTAAAGTATGAATTTTATTCCTAAATCCTTAAGTTAATAAAAATTTAGGTTGCTGTCAATCTGCCAATATTTTCTCTGTAAATTGTTAGCTCATGGAGACGATCGGCATGATTATTAGAAATATGATTTTCAAAAGAATATCAAATGAGTGTACCATTCAAAAAAGGTCTAAGCTTCTTGCTTGTTGGAATAGCAACCATCATTTTAGAAAGAATTTTTGGGTTTGTAGAACCATTAATCATCAATTCAGTTACAGAAATTTGGAAGGTGAATCCCCTCTTGATCGTTGAGGGTATTGCAGTAATTATTATGGCAATTGGGGGAATTCTGATACTTCAAGAAAAGTATGGATGGTTCAAAAAGAATACATCAGATAATACAAAACAATATGACACAAAGAAACTAAATGAAACAGTATTCAAAAAATTAATGCGTATACAATACAGAACAGATTACAAAGGAAATCTAGTTTTTGAAATCCCAATAGATGATAGAGCATTACAGCCACGTACAACAAATGCCTACTATATGTGGCTAAATGATAAAATCATGAATCGTGATCAAGCAAATGAGTATATGTCAATACAACAATCTATTCCAGCCTTAAAAATAGGTGAAAACTATCTCCAATCTCATTATAATGAGATATACCAAATATGGCTAAATGTTAAAAATGTATTAGATGAACACAATGAAAACAGAGAGAACTTCAAGAAAGAACTTGGCAATTATGTAACTGCAAAACTGAAAAAGGAATTTCCAACATTCAAAGAAATTAAAAAATTAGATCAAAACAGTCGTAATGATGCATATTTTATATATACGATTCAAAATTTTTTATTTTCATCTCTAAGTAATATTACTGAAGAACCAGAAGTTACCACATTATCAAGATTGAAAGTTTGGAAAAATCATGAATTTTGGTGTTTAAAGTCTAATAGCATAGATATTCTCATGGCAAGCTTGGATGAAAGCAAGATCGATGAAAATAAAATACGCCAGATTTTTAGAGATATAATTGCAGACAAAAAAACTATAGAATCATTCCATAAAGCAATAGAAATAGATCCTACATTCGATGACACAATAAAACAATTTTCAGAAAAATTAGAAGATGAGGTGGTTAATGAAATTGATAATCTCCAGTCAAGTTCGTAGATACTCACAGGATAACCCTATAGTTTCAGGAATTGTTTCTGACATTCTCTCTTTTCGTTCCTAAATCCTTAAGTTTGAACTAATTTCAAAAATTCCTAGCCATATGAAAATAATTTACAAAATAACATATCCAAACGGCAAAATCTACGTTGGAAGTGACCTTACAGACAGTATTAATTATTTTGGAAGTGCAAGCAGTGATTTAATCAAAAAAGACTTTACAAGAGAACAGAGGCGTGATTTCACTATTAGAAAAGAAATCATCTGGGAATCTGAAGATGCAACCAAGAGTGAAGTAATTAAAAAGGAAATGGAATTTATAAAATTATTAAAATCAAATGAACCAAATATTGGCTATAATCAATTTCCGAAACCCAGTTAATTCATTAAATTCTTAATATCTTTACAGCAAATATCATCATGATTTCAAATGCCTAAAACTTGTCCTTCATGCAATGGAAAAAATATTGCTAAAATATTTTATGGGTATCCAGCAGATATGGATTGGTATCTCAAATCAATAAAGACAAAGAAAATTGTTGGTGGCGGTTGTTGCGTTACTAATCATGATCCGAAATGGCAGTGCACTGAATGTTACCATAGATGGAGATAAAATTAGTTTTGTAGTTTTATTCTTTTTAGTAATTCAGATGCTGGTTCATCATTTGGATCTTGAGGAACTAGTTTTCCTTCAAATGCTTGCTTTATAATTATTTGGCGTAACTTACTAAGTTGAATAATTTTTTGAAGCATCATAGAATTCAAGAAATCTATCTTAGAAAATTGTTCGTCTAAAATTTCTATAATTTTTAGTTGTTCCGAAATTGGTGCCATCGGAAAAGGAAAATTTTTTGTGTCTCGAATATACAAATGAGCTTGAGCAGTGGAACCAGATGCATTCGTAAGCCATTTTGAAGATATTGGTGATTGTAAATACCGTAAAAGATATTCAGGAATTATAGAATCAGGTTTTATCAACAAAACACTTCGTAAAACTACAAAAGGAGTGCTTTTTTTAACAATTGCTGTTCTACCAGTAGTTGCACCTACACTAACAATCAAAATATCATTTAGTTCAGGCTTACATCTTTGTAAACACTTTTCAAAATCATCATCATTTACATAATGTACATCATCATACGAAACAAATCCATCACGTATGTTCTTTGCAGATAGCAACAAATTACCTTTATCACAATATTTTGGATTAAAATGTTCACCATCTGTTACTTGTTTCGAAATAGTATTAATGGTACACCATGCCCAATTTTGAGGGATTTCATACAAGGAGTATTTGTTTGTGGGCACTAGATCCGATATGCCCAGAGAATTATTCTTTAATTTGGATTTGTCCTTTTTTCTTGATAAAATTTTCTTCAACTGATCATTTGCTGATTCACTTGAATTGAGATTTCTCCATGATGTAGTGAGAGTTCCATCGAACGCGGAGATCAGGATTTTATTTTTATAAATATCTAATCTGTTTTGAATGAATTTTAGATTTTTGGTGATTGAATCTATCAAGGAAAATAATTCTTCAATTTTTACAATAATTCTTTTTTGTTCATTTAATGGTGGTAGAGTAAAGTGTACACTCTTTAGTTTAGTTTGATTAATTGATGATTGATTAACTGCATGTTGTGATATTGAAATAAATCGACCTAAATTCCTATAGTGTTTAAAATAGAAATTAAGAAATTTAGGAAAAATTATTCTCTGATCTGGACGAATTAATAATAAATTCATTCCATGAATCAATAATTTATCATCATAAAAAATTGCTGTTTTTCCTAAATGGATGTCACTATTAATATTACTAAATAAAATATCTCCCTTCTCTAATTGATATTTATCGATTATATTTTGTGATGGTTTTTTAAGATATTGAACTTTATCAAAATCTACAAATTCATTTGAAATTGTTTCAATTCTACTTACAGGGTAATTTGTTTTTTCTTTGAATTGAATTTCTGTGGTTCCAGATGACATTTTCAAAACAAGATAGTCCAATACGGTATCAATCCAACCATTAGGTAAATTTTGTTTTTCATTTTTCTCCAAGATTAATTCACTCATTGACTAATCAGCACCTCATGCATTTCAGATAAAATTTTTTCGTAATCATCTCCAAATAATTTGAATAGTTTGATACGTCCGCCTTTTTGCACAAATGGAGAATAATCCATATCATCTAGTTTTGCAAGCATTGATGCAGAGATTTGATCTTTTATCATTACAAGCCATTCTTTTTGCTCCAAGGTAAATTTCCTTCCTGATGATTCCTGTTCTACTAGCCATTTTTCAAATTTCTCTGTCACCTTATCTCTGAATGGAACCAGTATTTCCTCTTGACCTATAGTATGTCTAATTATTGAAATCAAGTCAGTTAGCATCTTTTTTGGATTGTCCTTTACCTTTGATTTTTCTAGTTGTTTGTAGGCACTCCATAGTAATTCAGGCGTCAAATTGTACGGCGGAGTCTCGATTTTTGAGGCTAAATCCTCAATGTCTTTGAATGTCAATTCTCTAATCTTATAGGGCTTGGAATACAGTATCTGTAGTGCGGTAATTTCGTCTTTATTTTTTTCAATAAATTCCTTAAAGTTCTCAATGGTTTTTCTTGAATAATCGTTTGCCTCAGCAGTAAATCCTGCATCAATTAGTTTGTCAATGGATATTTTATCAATAATCTGCTCGTTTCTTTTCTTTACATCCAATATTGTCTGCCGTAATTTGGCAGAATCAAATATCTTGCTTGCCTCAAGGACACATTCTTTTCTTGCTTGTTCCATCTGTTCTTTGTTTGGTGTTACAGTGTTAAATTTTGTTTTTGCATATTCAATTTGCTTGTCAGTATCAATTTTATCTAAAATGTGATTTACCATTTGCGATATTGTAATTCCCCCAGAAGTTTCTGCAATTTCTTCCTTTCCTCTCTTGTCTAGATTTCTATCTAGTCTTGCAAGTCTGTATGCCAATGATTCTAGTGAGTCTTCATCTGCTCTTCCTTCTGATGTATCTCGTAGTAGTTGCTCAAATGATATTCCAGACTTTCTATTCATGGAATGGGTATCAGTCATGGAGTGTTCACAAACTCCCACTGCATCAACAATTACAAAATGATCCTTTGATTTTGCATCAGGAGTCACGCTAATCAGATCATCAGGCTTTATTGTTCTAGTGCCACGACCTTTCATCTGATCAAAGTATATCTTTGATCTTACATCCCTCATAAACAAAATACATTCCAGTGGTCTGATGTCAGTTCCAGTTGCAATCATATCTACAGATACAGCAATTCTAGGATTTGGTGAATTTCTAAAACTTGCAATAAGATTTTCTGGCTTGTCCCCTGTAGTCTTGTATGTTATTTTTTGGCAAAACTCGTTCCCTTTGCCAAACTCTTCTCGAATAATTCTTGTAATGTCTTCTGCATGAGAGTCATCTTTTGCAAAAACTAGAGTCTTTGGGACTGTGGCTCTGTTTGGAAATATTTCTGGCAGTCTTTCTTTGAATGTGCGAATTACCAGCCTTATCTGGTCTTCTGCAACAATGTCTCTATCCAGTTGGCTGGGCTCAAATTGAATATCTTCATCTAGTAACTCGTTTCTTTTCTCACGGGTCACCCTGTCTCGTTTTTCGACTAGTTCGCCTGCCTGCAATAGTCCGCCCTGCTCAGTAATCTCGGTTTTAATACGAAATACGTGGTATCCTACGTTTACGCCATCTGCAACTGCCCTATCATGGGTGTATGTCATAACCTGATTATTGTCAAAAAATCCTATAGTGTGCTTTGATGGAGTGGCAGTCAGTCCAATCAAAAATGAATCAAAGTAATCAAGAACCTGTTTCCACTTGTTGTAAATTGAACGATGACACTCATCAATTACAATAAAATCAAACTCGCTGATTGGAATGTTATCATCGTATTCTACTTCGACTGGCTTTTCATCAAAATTTTTCTCAAACTCTGAAAATTCTTCTGCTGTCTCATCAAACTCTTTTTCCCCCTTTAAAACAGAATACATTCTTTGAACTGTAGAAATTACAACTTTGGATACGGGATCGATTGTCTGCGAGTGTAAATGCTGGACATTATACAGTTCAGTAAACTTTCTTCCGTCATCAGGTGTTGCATACTGTTGAAATTCTCGTAGTGCTTGTCTTCCTAGATTTCCTCTATCTACTAGAAACAGAACTCGCTTTGCATTTGCAAATTTGATTAATCGATATATTGCAGTCACAGCAGTAAATGTTTTGCCTGAACCTGTTGCCATTTGAATTAGTGCACGTGGTTTGTTTTTTGAAAAAGATTCTTCAAGATTTTTAATTGCTTGCTCCTGACATGTCCACAAATTTTTGTAATCCAACATTGGAATTTTTTTTAATCTTGCACGTAATGTCTCTGGTTCTTTGAGCCATTCTGCAAGCATTTCTGGTTTGTGAAATGTAAAGACATATCGTGAGCGATAATCAGGATCACGTCTGTCTGCAAATATTGTTTCAATTCCTGTGCTTTCATAAGAGAATGGTGGTTTTCGTGGTGCATTTGGAAACTTTAGATGCAATCCTTCTAGGTATCCTTCTGATTGATTTGTAACGCCTGTTAGTGTCCAGCCTTTTGGTTTTGCTTCAATTACTCCTACTGGCATTCGATTAATGAATAATGCATAGTCTGATGCGTCTTTAGATAATGGATATTCTCTTACCGCAATTCCTAGTCCTGCACCCAAGTTAAGATCTTTATAGTCTTGTAAAATCCAGCCAGATGCGGTAAGCATTATATCAATGTCTTTTCGTGCTTCTTCTTCTGGCTCCACTTTGTATCTACCTTAAAACGAGTATTTTACTACTTTTATGAAAGTAATATTTTAGAGAAACAGCATTTTACATGCTTATGGATTCATGCTGATTAACAGACTGCACGTTTTCATGCCATTTTTTATGATATTCCTCATGTGCGGTATGAATAGGAATTAGTTTTTTGGCATCTGCCCCATCAATTACTTTTTTAATTTGGGTGCCATCCCCGTGACCAGAAACATGGACTTGATACCAACTGCCCTCTTTTGTCAAGACACCAAAGTGCTCAAACCAATTTTTAATCTGTTTTTCCTTTAGCTTCATTTCCTCATCAAATGGCTCGGTTAATGAGCGAATATATGATGAACTCTCTTTTGGTTGTACATCAATTAATTCTTGAAGTTTAAAGTCACTACAATAAAACACAAAATCTTTTTGATTATTCTTTATGTCTCTGTAATCAACTCTATTTGGATAATTCAAAAATTCCTGTTGCCAATTATCATAATCCATTACAAGCTGACGCTCTGAGAATTTTTCTAAAATCTGTGATTTTGGGTTCTGAAGGGGGATCTGGTAAAAAGAAAATTGCAAGAGGTCGTTTAACATACCCTGCTAGTTTTTCCAAGATTTGAAGATCTATTCCTTGTTTTTTTGATTTCCAGTTTTGAATGGTTTGTGAATCAACATCTAATTTTTCAGCTAATTCTGAAATCTCCCAACCACTACTATCGATAATCCATTCTATTACCTTAGGATTGACCTGAGCAATAGTTCGCTGTTGAGGCATATTTCACACATTTGTATTTCATGAATTAAAGAGTTTATTTTGATTTTTGAATTATTTAGACGCTAGGCTCGTCATTTGTTTTGCCTAAAATAGCCACTGGTTAAAAAAACTAGTCAATGTTTCCTACGTTAAATTATAGTTCAAATATATGGTTAGACATTAAACATATCAAAAATCTAAATTCTTCCTAAATGCTTAATTAAATACAATCGTTAGAAAATTATGGGTTTATTCGGTAAAAAGAAGAAACTCACTAAGGAAGAAAAAGAAACGCTAGAAAAAGCAAGAGATGAATTGAAAAAAATCAAAGAAAACAGAGATGTTTTTGATATACCAAATAAAATAACTAATGAGAAATTAAATAAAATTAAATTAATTACTAATCCTGATGAAATTGCTAGAATTAACCAAGAAGAATCAGAAAAAATCCGAAAAAAGCATAGCGAAGAACAAAAACAGAATGAAGATTTAGAGAAGGTAAATCAGAAAGAGGAAGAAAGCATACTTGCTAGTATAGGAAAAACCTACGGAGATACAAATCAGATTGGCATGTGTTGTGCATTAGATTGTGATGTTACAGAAAGTGTTTTAAATGGTAAAGAATGCAAATTTTGTAATAGATTTTGTTGCATTGACCATCTTTTGTGTCATAAACACGATTGCGTTAAAGATAGACATGTAAAATTTGTAAGAAAATTATGGCTTAGAAAGTACGGTCTTAATGTCAGTTCTGGGCATTATACTGTGGCATGTGATGCATGTGGATATACATCCCCAAGTGCTTCTCTCATTGAGATAGCAGGAGAGGAAAGACTATCACATATTGCAGAAACAGGTTGTAATTCAAACCAAGTATGGCTTGAAGGTGTTGAATAGTAAAGATAATTTTAGATTCTAAACTCTTTTGTTCCCAAAGTAATTTTAAAAAAACCAAACTCTGAAATAAAATATATTGAATTCTTAGACCTAACCAGTAGTTAGATAGATTTCAATTTAATAACAGGTTTAGGGGTAAATTAAAAAATTATCCAGACAGAGACACAAAAAAATTCTCAAGAGACCAGTAGGAGCTTCAAAACATATATCATTTGATATATATATCAAATGATATACTATTCTAATTCCTTAGCCTCGATTTCCAAGTAATCTCTTACTATGTTATCCCTAATTTTGAATCTTTTTTCTACCTGTTCTATTAGATCTGAATTTTGTAAGTTACTCATGTAAAACGATAATTTTGTCATTGGAACTCCAATTGCATGACTAATTTCAGAATAGGATAATCCTTCTTCTGAGATTGCTAATGCTCTTAGTATTGTTTTTAGAATTGTTCCACCTTTCACATTTCCCAAATCTTCGGATAGGATATAATCAACATAGTTTTTGAGCGAACCTAGAGGGCTGGTGAGAATATCATGATAAGTCTCTTTGATGTCTTTTTTTGGTTTCCATGCTTCTGCAAGAGCCATTAAATAAAATGGATTTCCACCAACTAATTCAAATGCTTTTTCTGGAATGTCCTCTTCCACGTTAATTTTTTTTGCACTAAGATACTTTGTAAATAACTCTATAGAGAATTTCTTATTCATTTCATGAATGATGATTTTTTCAAAATGTGTAAACAGCGGTGACTTGCCACTATCTAATATTTTATTTAACATGTGAACCCTAGATCCACTAATGATAAACGAAACGTTATCTCCACGTTCTTGAACTACTGCTCTGAACAAATTAAAAATATCTTTCAATCCTTCATATCTCGTAAGATTTGTAAAATCTTGAAACTCATCTAAAATTACAACGAATTTGACATCACCTTCTTCAGATAATGCCTTTAATGTTTTAAAAACAGAATAAAATATGTTGGTATAGTCTGGTTTTTTTTCATCAAAGTCTATTTTTGGAATAATTGCTCCTTCTGCTGTAATTTGTGCACTAATGCTTGTTATTTTTTTTGATTTAAACGCATCAAGTAATTTTGATAGTACCTCGCCCATAATCTTTGTTGTTACTGTTTTTGCTTTTTGAGTTCCACTGAGTTTTTGGATATAACTATCAAAAATTGTTTTTTGTAACCGTGTAAAGAAAATTTTTGGCTCTGTCATGTTTTTTTGCACATCAAAATATATCGGAATAATTTTCTCTTCTTTTTCCAATAAATCTTGTAGTTTTACAAGAATTGATGTTTTACCAATTCTACGATAACCAATAACTGCTACATTGTAATTTATTGATCTTGATTTCATTTTGGTAAGGAGATCTGCCAACTCTTCTTTTCTATCTATGAGTTCTTTTGGGGAAGATGGACTGCCTATTTTGAACTTTGCCACGACTACTATAATATATCATTTGATATATATATCATTTGATATATGTTTTGAAAATCAATACTAGAGACGATGAATAAGATCTTCATTACAATTCATGCAATACCAGACATTTCCAGCCTTGTCTCGGTATTTTTTAGGATGCCTGCACTTGGATTTTTCCCCTTCTAAAGACAAAACTACTTTGTCAAGATATTGAACTTCATTTGAAAGAAAATCTGCAATGCCTTCAGCAAGTTGCATAGAAAGTTCAACATTTCCTAAATGCCATGGTTGGTTTTTATCTCTAAAAGTAGTGATCAGTTCTTTCCTATGTTCAATAAATTTCTTCAAGGCAATTATTGCTTTTTCCACAAATCATGGTAATTTTTATTACTTAGATAAGATGGGTAATAGTATAATTTTAGATTCTTTCTATGTCTAAAAATGATGATACAAAACTGCTACGCACAAAAGTAATTAGACAGAACAATCGACGGAAAGAATGCAAGAGGGGTTTCCAGAAGCAGAAGTATTTGAAATTAAAAAAGCAGAACTCAACAGTCCCATAATATTTGCAGGGTTTGTAGGTGCAGGTCTTGTAGGACCACTTGCAATTAGTCACATTATTGAAGAATTAAAAATGGAAGAAATAGGGTTAATGAGATCAAAATATCTTCCACCATCAACTGTTTTTATGAATGGCAGATTACGTCATCCTTTTAGATTTTATGCAAACAAAGAAGGAACAGTATGTACAATAATTTGCGAAATAACATTAAGAATGGAAGGATTGTATTCACTTGTTTCAGCTATTTTAGATTGGGCGGATAAAAAAGGCTCAAAAGAAATTGTGATTCTTGATGGGATAGCAAGCGAGGAACACGACAATAAAGCATATTGTGCAGCAGGAGAAGATTTGATAAGAACTATGGCAGACAAAGACATCAATATGATCTCACAGGGATTCATAACTGGAATTCCAGGAGGAATTTTAAATGAATGTATTGTAAGAAAGATTAAAGGAATATCACTACTTGCAAAAGCAAACAAGACATCACCTGACCCTGTAGCTGCATCGACATTAATAGAGGCACTAAATAGATTCTATGACATGAAAATAGATACATCCGATTTAAAAAAAGAAAAAGATAGAATCAATTCAGAATTTAGCGAATTATCTCAAAAATATGTAGAACATAGAGAGGAATTTGCCGGCATGTACATGTGAGCCAATAACTAGGCAAATTCTTTTATTCACAGCAAATACGCATGAAACTATGGTCTTAACCTACAAAAAGGCAGGCGTGGACATAGCTAGGATCAAACAAAGTCAAGATGTAATAGGTAAGATGATTGAATCAACACATAGACTCCAAAAAATGGCAAAAATCAAACATGGTTTTGGACATTATGCAGGGATTGTAGAAATTCCAGGAGGAAAATTATTAGCTACCCATACAGATGGTGTGGGAACTAAAGTAGTAATTGCAAATTTGATGAAAAAATACGATACAATTGGAATTGATTGTGTTGCAATGAATGTAAATGATATAATCTGTATTGGTGCAACTCCCATCTCATTTGTAGATTATATTGCAGCAAATAAAAATGATCAAAGAATTTTTAAAGAAATTGTATATGGACTGGTTAAAGGTGCGAAGAAATCTGCAATGCCAATTGTTGGAGGGGAAACAGCAATAATGCCTGATGTCATTGCGGGAAAAGGATTTTCATTTGATTTAGCTGGAATGGTAGTAGGACTTGTTTCAAAAAAAGATTTGGTGCTTGGAGATAAAATAAAAACAGGCGATATCATCACAGGTGCAAAAAGTAGTGGAATCCATTCAAACGGGTATTCGTTAGCAAGAAAAGCACTTTTGACAAAATATTCTATAAAAGATAGAGTAAAAGGAGTGGGAATAATAGGAGAAGCTCTTTTGGCACCTACAGAGATTTATGTAAAACCAGTTTTAGAAATAATTCAAAAATGCAAAGTCAATGGATTAGCACATATTACAGGCGGAGCATTTACAAAATTACTCCGTCTCAAAAAAATAGGATACGACATAGATTCATTACCGATGACTCCACCTATAATGAAATTAATTGAAGAACAGGGTGTGAAGCCAGATGAGATGTACAAGACATTTAACATGGGGGTAGGATTTTGCGTTATTGCATCAAAAGATCAAACAGATAAAATAAAATCAATATTTAAAAAACATAACATCTCAAGTCAAAAAATTGGTCAGATTACATCCAATAAAGGAGTTTTTGTAAATTCCACAAAAATTGCATGATAATTTGACAATTATGAAAGAACGTTCAATCAATAATTACCTTATATGAGCAGAGTTTATTCAAAAATAGAGAAATGCGAGTAGCATTAATTAATAAAAAGACAGCAATAGGACTTTTTCTTTTAGGTATCAGTTCCATTCTAATCTGGATAATTCCAGAGATAATTGGATTTGACGCAAGTATTCCCTTGCGTCTTTTGGCAATAGTTTTGCTTTCAATATATGTCGTACTAGCGTTTGAGATCGTTCATAGAACAGTAATTGTATTGATGGCGGCCACCATTGCGATTATAATTGGAATCACTACTGGTCTTTTTTCAGCTCACGAAAGTTTTGAATTTGCAGTTCGTTCTGTTGATTTTAACACAATAGGTCTTTTGTTAGGGATGATGATCATTGTGACCATTTTAGCAGAGACAGGAATTTTCCAGTACATTGGAATCAAGATGTGCAAGGCATCTAAAGGAAACATGTGGAAGCTTCTGGTCATGATGAGTGTATTTACAGCAGTGACATCTATGTTCATAGATAATGTCACCACAATTCTGCTTATGATTCCCGTAACTTTTTCAATATTCAAAACTTTTCGTATGTCACCTATTCCCTTTATACTCGCACTTGTACTTGCATCAAACATAGGTGGAACAGCAACTCTTATTGGAGACCCACCAAACATAATGATAGGTTCAGCTGCCAATATTGATTTTAGCACATTTTTTATTCACATGGGACCTGCAATTGGAATTTCGTTAATAGCATCACTGATTTTATTCAAAGTGTTCTTCAGAAAAGATCTAAAGATAAAACCACAAAATCTTGAAGAATTAATGAACCAAGATGAAAGATCTTTGATTAAAGATAAATCACTTTTGGTAAAATCATTATTGGTTTTGTTTGGCGTCATAATACTTTTTGTCATTCATGGAATTTTGAACATTGAACCTTCACTTGTTGCTCTTGGTGGAGCGGGGGTTTTGTTACTAATATCAAAAATAAAACCGGAAAAAGTATTACATGAAGTAGACTGGAATACCCTCATATTCTTTGCATGTCTTTTCATCACGATAAACATTGCAAAAGAATCAGGAATGATTGATGTGTTAGCTAAGACTGCACTTAGCATTACAGCAGGAAATACATGGACGAGTTTCTTTATGATAACATGGGTATCTGGCATTGCGAGTGCTTTTGTAGATAACATACCATTTGCTGCAACAATGATACCGCTAATTGAAGTACTTAATCAAAGTCCAGCCATTACTGCAGAATTTCATAGTGCAGTTAGTCCGCTTTGGTGGGCATTATCATTAGGAGTAGGACTTGGTGGAAATGGGACTCTTATTGGTTCTAGTGCAGGTGTAATTGCAATAGGATTGGCAGAAAAGTATGGTTATAAAATTTCATTTATGCAATTCTTCAAAATAGGATTCCCATTCATGATAATAACAATAGCCACAGGAAGTGCTGTTTTGATGATTGGACTAATGATGAAATCCTAACCAATTAAAATGACTTCCAAAAGTACAAAATAACAAACTCTAAGAGATATTGAAAATAGAAACTATGAAGTTATTTAACGAATTTATGTATAATATAACAGGAGTATTCATGAATAAGTTGGAGCCCATATTTTCAAAAGCGTGTGGGGAGATCATGCAAAATCTTCTAACTGTAGATGAACCAACTAAAAAACAGGTCAAAGAAGAAATTAAAAAAATATGTGCAAAATATGCACTTGAGAGAATTCCCAGAAATTATGAAATTCTTTCAATGGCAAAAAATTCAGATTTTTCTAGATTACAAAAAGTATTGCTTAAAAAACCAATCAAAACAGCATCAGGAGTATCAATAATAGCATTAATGCCAAAACCATATGCATGCCCACATGGAAGATGTACGTATTGTCCAGGAGGAATTGAATACAATTCGCCAAACAGCTACACAGGAAAGGAACCATCTACACTTAATGCAATTGAAAATAATTATGATCCCAAACTCCAAATCACAACAAAAATTGAAAAATTAATTGCATATGGACATGATCCATCAAAGATGGAAGTAGTAATTGTGGGAGGGACGTTTCTGTTTATGCCAAAAGACTATCAAGAAAATTTCATAAAATCTTGCTATGATGCACTAAACGGAGTTGATTCAAATAACTTAGAAGAAGCAAAATCCAACAACGAACATGCAAAAATAAGAAATGTGGGATTTACAATTGAAACAAAACCAGATTACTGTAAACAAAAGCACATCGATGCAATGTTAAATTATGGAATTACGAGAATAGAGATTGGAGTACAGACATTACAAGAAAGAATTTACAAGATTGTCAACAGAGGACACAATTACAATGACGTCGTAGAATCATTTCAGATTTCAAAAGATGCAGGGTACAAAATTGTGGCACATATGATGCCAGGGCTTCCTACAATGTCTCCAGATGAAGATATTTCTGATTTTAAAAAATTATTTGATGACCCACAACTTAAACCAGACATGTTGAAAATTTATCCGTCGTTAGTAATAGAAAACACCCCACTTTATGAAGAATACAAACGTGGGGAATACACGCCATATTCAGATCAAGATATGATCAGAGTTCTAACCGAAGTAAAGAAAAATATTCCAAAATGGGTTCGAATTATGAGAGTGCAAAGAGAAATATCACCAAATGAGATTATAGCAGGTCCAAAATCAGGGAATCTTCGACAAATAGTACTTCAAAATCTAAGCAAACAAGGTAGTTCATGTAGATGTATTAGATGCAGAGAGGCAGGATTGACAAATAAAAAGTCACATGATCAGAATCTGAATCTAAACAGAATTAATTATGAATCATCTGAAGGAAATGAGGTATTTTTGTCATATGAAGATTCAAACGATTCAATCTATGGATTTCTTAGATTAAGAAAACCAAGTATTCATGCACACCGAAAAGAAGTTGGAAACAATTCATGTATTGTACGGGAATTACATGTATACGGTAAGTCATTGAAGTTAGGCGAGAAGGGAGAAAATGAAATACAGCATTCAGGTTTGGGGAAAAATTTGATGAAGGAGGCTGAAAAAATTTCTAAAGAAGAATTTGATGCTACAAAACTCCTAGTGATAAGTGCTGTAGGAACAAGAGAATATTATCAAAAATTAGGGTATTCGTTATATGGACCATACATGACAAAATCATTGAATCAGGAATAAGATATGTCAGAGCAGGAAATATTTGGGAAAGGAACTTGGATAGACAAGTTAGCTCATGAATTACTAGAGCGTGAAAAATCTTTAGATAGGAGTTTAGATTTGTTACGAGTTGAAAGTGGACTAGGAGCTTCAGGAGTACCACATATTGGAAGTTTAGGAGATGCAGTTAGAGCATATGGAGTAAAACTTGCACTAGAAAATTTCGGATACAAGTCAGAATTAATTGCATACTCTGACGATTTAGATGGATTAAGAAAGATTCCAGAAGGATTCCCTGATTCTTTAGAAGAACATTTGGGAAAACCCGTTTCATTAATTCCAGATCCATATGGATGTCATGAGTCATATGGAATGCATATGAGTAGTATTCTTTTAGATGGTCTTGACAAAATGGGAATAAAATATGAATTTAGAAGAGCACAAGACACATACAAGAAAGGATTACTAAAAGATCAAATTCACACAATTCTGCAAAATAGTTCAAAGATAGGTGATAAGATTTCAGAACTTGTAGGACAAGATAAATTTCAAAAGTTTCTTCCATATTTTCCAGTTTGTTCCAATTGCAATAGACTCTACACAGCAGAAGCATTCGAGTATTTACCAGAAGAGAAGAAAGTAAGATACAAGTGCCATGATGCAGAAATTGGCTCAAAAATGATGAAAGGCTGTGGGCATAATGGAGAAGCAGACATTACCAAAGATTTGGGAAAATTAGCATGGAAGGTAGAATTTGCTGCAAGATGGGCAGCATTTGATATCAGATTCGAAGCATATGGAAAAGACATCATGGATTCTGTAAAGGTAAACGATTGGGTATCAGATGAAATTTTAAATTTTCCTCATCCTCATCATGTCAAATATGAAATGTTTTTGGATAAAGGTGGGAAAAAAATTTCAAAATCATTAGGCAATGTTGTTACAGGACAAAAATGGATGGAGTTTGGAAGTCCAAAATCAATACTATTACTTCTGTACAAAAGAATTACAGGTGCAAGAGAATTAGGATTTGAAGACATTCCATCATTAATGAACGAATACAATGAATTAGAAGACATATTTTTTGGAAAAATCAAAGTAGACAATCAAGCCAAGCTAATAAAATCAAAAGGACTTTATGAATACGTGAATCTGCTAGAATCTCCAAAGGAGCCAAGCATTCACATCAATTACCGGCTATTAGTAGAATTATGCAAAATGTTCAAAGAAGATAGAACTGAAAGAGTTATGAAAAAATTGTTAGATTACGGAGTAATCAAAAATCCAGATCCTCAAATAGAAAAATTAATAGAGTTGGCAGGAAATTTTGCAGATCAGTTTGATCAACAAGAAAAAGTAGAAATAGACATAAATGAATCAGCAAAAAAAATTCTGAAATATCTAGTAGATACACTTTATGCAGAAGAGGAACCAGAAGATATTCAAAATACAATATATCAAATTGCAAAATCAAACGGGGTAGAACCAAAGGATTTCTTTAAAATATTATATCAAATAATATTGGGGACATCAAGAGGTCCTAAAATTGGACCACTTATCTCAGATATCGGAAGAAAACAAGTTGCAAAAACAATTTCAGAATACATCTAAAAATTATGGCACACAGTGAACACAATAAATCAAGAAACAGTGGAAGTTTTGGACTAATAATATTTGGAGCATTGTTATTATTTTTAGCACCCAACATACATCCCAGCAACCCAGAATTAGGAATCATTGCATTAATTGGTGGAATTATAATTGGTGGAATTGGATTTTATCTCAAATTCATTCATACAAAAACAAAACAAGTGTAAAGA
The DNA here is from genome assembly GCA_023265135.1 of Nitrosarchaeum sp. Taxonomy (GTDB): domain Archaea; phylum Thermoproteota; class Nitrososphaeria; order Nitrososphaerales; family Nitrosopumilaceae; genus Nitrosarchaeum. Next base: position 85,589 of record JAHFUM010000003.1, read on the forward strand.
AACGTTCATCTTTTGGGAAATTTTGAAGGTAATCATGGGTCTTTTTGGAAAGAAAAAGGAAGAAGCAGATGAAAAAATATCAGAAAAAAGCGAAGAATTGGTTCTAAAAGAAGCACTTGAGGCAGAAGTAGAAAATTTACAAAAAGAATTCAGAACAAAACAAGAAGAAATTGAAAGCATCACAAAAAAACTACAAAATGTAAAAGATGAATACGACTTAGCTACAAGCAATTTGATGTCAGTAAAAAAAGAATCCAATCAGAAAAAAATGGAACTTGACACGATATATTTAGAATATAAAAATATTAAATCAAAAATAAGCGATGCAGAAGAAAGACTGGATAAAGACAAAAAATCAACTGATGAGTTTGAAAAAACGGAATCAAGTTTCATAAAAATGAAGGAAGAATTTGAAAAATATACAAAAGAACGTGATGAAATTAAAGAAAAAATCTCAGAAGAACAAACCACTTTGCATGGAATACGTGCACAGATAATTCAAGCAAAAAAAGAGTTAGAGGAGATCAATTCAAGGATTTACAATGCAAGACAAGAAGTAAGAAATCCACAAGGTAATATTGATGAAACAAGTGTGTTTACATCTAAAGAAAAAGAGTTCATAGTAGGAGAGACGGTGGCTAAAAAAGAAGTAAAAGGAATCATAGAGGCTGCAAGTGTAGTTGTAGGATCATTAAAATCAAAATTAAGTATGACAGAAAAGGAGTTAGAAACAGTTCATGGATTACTAGAAAAAGAGCGTAAGGAACACAATCAGACTAAAAATGAACTTCAAAAACTAAAAGAAAAATCAAATCAGAATTAACACTTACGTTCTGTTAAAAACGATTAAATTAATTTTCAATTCATCGCATGAAATCTACAGCATATAATGAGAAAAAGAAAAATGCAATACCACCACCTATGATGGCAACCCATGCAACAATTTGTTTAATTTTAGACATTACTGTAAATTTAATAAACATATTATTGAATCTATTTGATTTTCAAAGTGTAATTTACATTAATAGATTTTGCATATAGCTTGTAAATATCAAAGTCGGTATTAAAAATAATGCAGGTAAATTAAGTTAGCCGTAAATTAAACAGTGTTCACACTCACAATTTGTTTGCTGTTTTAACTTTACTAAGCATTTTTTGTGTTGACCAGCTTGACATTGAACACATACCTGATCTATGTTATCAACACTAGTGTATTTTTTTGATTGATCAAAGCCAAATCCACCATCTTGAGGTCCAACCATGTCTAGATTTACTTTAAAGCAGTATTTCTACTTCACGGAAAAACTCTTTTTTATTTCATAAATCATGTTAATTCAAAATAAAATCAAATATGAAAGATGTAGGCATGATAAGTTCTACAAATAAAGAATCATCACAGTTATTCTGTTAATTTAAAAAAATTTTAATACAGTACTAGTTTCTTAGTCGTTATTCTTATCGGATTTTTTTTCTGAATCAGGCTTATCCCATAAATGCATAGTTCCACGAATCATAAAAGAGCCAACGATTATAGCGATAATTCCTCCTATAATAAAAAGGAAAAAACGACCTATACTTTTGATATTAGCCAACAAATACAATATGATTAGTGTGTAATTATAATTGTCTAACAAACAAGATTAAAGAAGATGGAAATTGAGGTTAACGGGTAATGAATTGCAATAATAAAAAAATTGGGTGTTATCATGACAATTCAATTCACTTTGAAGGTAATGGCAAATGTCTTGTAAAAGGTTGCAAATGTGAGAAATATATAGTCAGACAATAAACGTCAGACAAAAAATCATTTGTCATAATTGTACTCAAAAAATCCAAATCATTAAAATTCAAATCAAAAATTAATTCAGATAAAAATTATCAGTTAAAACTAGAAGTGTTTTGTTTAAAGAAATGACAGTTTTCTTTCCAATTCTTGAATTTCTTTTTGATACATTTCAGATTTTGCCTGAGCAAATTGTTTTTGTGCATGAATAATTGCAGTCAGCGCCTCTTTGTAATTAGAATCATTTTCTTTAATTACACTACAAGAATCAAGTGAGGTCAAATGTCCAGTAACAGTTGCCATTGCACCTTTTTGATGAAATTTTACAATTCCACTAAATGCTTCAATTAACATGTATCCAGATTCAGACTTGCATTTGTAGGTAACTCTCCCTGTTTCAGTATTGAATAATTGGGTAATTCCTCCTGGCATTTTTGTAACTGTAACGGTCATAAAACATTGAAAAAGTATGGAGTATTAATGATTTTAGAAAAGTGATTGTTACGAAGTAGAGTTTGAGGCATGTGATTCAACGAATTCGGCAAGAATTTTATCTATCACATTAATTGCAATCTTGTCTCTTCCAATTAGATCAAACTTTTTTATCAGAGTTTCAAACTTTGTTTCCTCTTGCACTTGTTCATTTACAAACCATTCCAGAAATGCTTGTGTCGGATGATCTTTGTCTTTTTGTGCAATTTCAACCATCTTGTGTATTGCACTTGTAACTGTTTGTTCTCCATTGAGTGCAGTTTTTAAAATTGATTCGAGAGATTTGAAATTACTTGAAGGCAATTTTACTGCAGGAATTACCGCTGGAACTCCCAAATTATTTAGATAATGAACAAATTTCAGCATGTGTGATCTTTCTTCATCAGATTGCGCATAAAAGTAACTTGCACTGCCCTCATATCCAGTAAGTTCGGACCAAGACGCCATTGCCAAATAGACGTTTGATGCGTTTGCTTCAAGAAGGATTTGGTTGTTCAATGCATTTTTCATATTTTCAGAAATTTTCATAATATAAGTTAGTTTAGCTTGATTAAAAATTATTCCATCTAAGATATCGAAGATGAGATACAACTCTAATCATAAAATTCATCATGCTTCTAACCAAAGATCCATAATCAAAAAATATTTTAGATAAAAAATCAAAGTTAAATATTAGCAGATAATAATTTTCTTATGCTTTTTGGAGTTTTTGCAGTACATAGTCCAGAATTGTGCCCACTGAACAATGAAAATAGTAAGAAAATTTTCATCAATCTCAGAACAAATATGGAAAAAGAGATGAAAAAATACAACATAAATAGAATTGTTGAATTTTACATGTCTGTTTTAGAACATGAGTGGATAATAGTCATAGATGCAGTTCATGCACATGACATAGAAAAATTATGTATTGATGTTGGAATTTCATCTTTAAGCACAGTCAAAATAGTACCGATGAATCTTTATGATCAAACAATCAAAAAATTTCAAATAGAACAATAGAAATTTAAATAATTTTTTAAACCTAAAACATTCTGATGTATAATTATTTACTATTTATTATCAGAGTATGAAACTCTAGACTTTCATTTAGTCATAAACATCTTTTTTATGTAAACAAATTTTGTAAATCAAATTCAAATGGTTTTCTTATGAATTTTATTTGGTTAAAAATTATTCTTAGATAATTTCATCAGGTAGTTTTTAGAGAGACTCCCACACATGAAAAACTAGCCCTGTCTCTAATTTCAGAAGATGCTTTTCCGGAGAATTGATAAAAATTAGATATATCTTGCAAATATGTACCATAACTAGTAATTTCACATTTAGTAAATGACCAAGTTTGAATAATGCCACCTTTACCATCTAAAACATCAACATCAACATTAAATTCATTGAGTAGATCACCTCTGTCCATCCAATCACTAACAAATTTGTAGAATTGTTTTTTATCTGCACTTGGTATTGATTCTAGAAAAAAAGTTGGATTTACATCGCGAAAATAATACACTCTACTAAAAAGTTCATTTGAAGACTTAGTAGAAGTAATCTCAAATTTTTCAAAATAGCTGACTGATATTGGTTTCACAATGTTAGATATTGTGACTTTAAAGGATTGAGCTTGTTCTTCTTCGGTTAAGTTAGTCTGAGCAGCAATAACTTCAGTAATTGGTGTTGGAATATCAATTATTCTATGCATGATAAGATATTCTAAAGATTTGATATAATCATCTTCGCTGATTGAATCCTCTGCCCACCACTTTGCATTATTTTTTACCCAATCAGGAATGACAGCATCTGAAGCATAAGCAGCAAATGAAAAACTAATAATTCCAATTACAAAAGATACTGATAATACAGACAAAATGTATGTCGTTTTATTAAGCAAAAACTTCAACAACATAAGGTGTTTTTTATTATTTTTAAACTATGATGTAGGTTTCTGAAGTTGAAATGGTTATTTTGCAAAACAATCCACAGTGTGATCATTTACCATGCCAACTGCCTGCATGAAAGCATAACAAATTGTAGGACCTACAAAATTAAATCCACGATTCCTTAGTTCCTTACTCATTTTTTCAGAAATAGGAGTAGATACAGGCAGATCAGAGAGTTTTTTAAAATTATTTATTATTGGTTTATAATTTACAAAATTCCAAATGTAGTTATCAAAGGAGCCAAATTCTTTCTGAATTTCCAAAAAGTGTTTTGCATTATTTATTGAAGATGTAATCTTTAATCTATTTCGAATTATTTCTTGATTATCTAGTAATTTTTCTACATGTTTTGAAGTGTATTTTGAAACCTTGAGAGGATCAAAATTAGAAAATGCTTTCCGGTATCCTTCTCGTCTCTTAAGAATAGTAGACCAAGATAATCCTGCTTGTGCACCTTCTAAAATTAGAAATTCAAATAATTTCCTATCATCATATTGCGGTATTCCCCATTCATTATCATGATATTCTATGTTAAGAGCATCTTTTGCCCATTTACATCGAATTGTCATACTGGTTCTAACCATTTTAACATAAAATAATAGTTACTAGATTTTAAATAAAATATGAAAATGAATCAGCAGTTACTACAAATTAATAGAAATTTCATAGTTTGTTTTGTCATTTCGGCTTCACTTTCAGCAGTTGTTGCTCAGTCATTATCAGGATATGAAAACCATCTTAAAACCACAATTACTATTGGAACAGGATATCTTGTTTATTTTGGAATTTTCTCGATTCTATTTTATTTTGATAATAAAAACAGATACAAGCAAATGAAAACAAGTTTGATTAGAAAAGAAATAGTAAGTATGATTTCATCATTTGGAGTTGGTGAAATTATTTTTCTTGTAATAAGATGGCCAACACTTTATTATTTTCTTGAAATTGGCATAGAGCCATATATTGCATCATTGGTGTCTGAGATAATTTCGACTGCTTGTTATATGATAACAGTTACGGTTTTTTTAAGAAAGACAAAAACATTCTAGAATTAACTACTATTTCAAGTTAGAATTCAAAAATTCTAGTGTTTTTTGCCATGCATCTTGAGAGACTTCAGGCGCATAACTAGTACCAGAAGGATTTGCAAAAGCATGACCAACACCAGGATAAATGATTATTTTGTTTTTGATTCCCAATTGATTTAAAGAATTTTCAAAATTGTGAACAGTGTCAACTGTGATTCCTTTATCAAGTTCTGCAAATATCCCAAGAACAGGCCAGTTAATTGCAGAAAGAGTTTCAGTATCAGTTACTAGACTGCCATAGTAAATCACAGTGGCATCCAAGGTGTTATTACTTAATGCAAGATTGAGAGATTGTCCACCACCAAAACACCACCCGATGGAACCAATTTTTGGCGGAGAGTAATGTTCGTTAAGATAAGACACGGCAGAATTCATGTTACTAATTCCGTTGTTTTTGTCAAAGGATGTTAGAAGTTTTCTCGCCTCTTCAGAAGTGGTTGCTACGTGTCCATCATAGAGATCAACTGCAAGTACAACATAACCATGAGATGCCAGTTTTTCTGCCATTTCCTTAATGTTGTCATTCAGACCCCACCATTCGTGAATCATTACTACACCTGGAAAAGAACCCTCAGATGTAGGTCTTGCTAAATAACCAATGGAAGTATCAGAATAAGTTACATTTTCAGTTTGTATTTTATATTTTCCAGTTTTAAAAATTTCAGAATTATTATTTTCATTAGAGTAATTAGGCAAAACATGAATTGCCCAACCTCGTTGAATTAATTTTTCAATACTAGATGGCTTGACACAATAAGGAATACCTGTTGATTGTTTTAGTACTAGTTGCAACCCATCAGGGCATTTTACATTATCTGAACTAATTCCCTGTTTTAGTTGTTTAAGTGGAGCGGAAAAGTAAGTGACAAGATTGTGCTCCATTAGATGCATTGAATAAGATTCGGCATCTGCACATAATCCATCATTACAGGCCTTGTCGGATAAGGAAATCAAGTTAGATTTTCCAGATCCCGTTTCTGCATTTATTGACAAGGTTGAGATAGACAAAGAACTAAAAATGAAAACTGCAGATAAAAACACTAAGACAGTTCTTGAGCATCTCAAGTAATTTTGCATTTTAATTATCTGTTTCATTGTAAAATTTAAGTAAAGCGGGCTCGGTCGGATTTGAACCGACGACCTAACGCTCCGCAAGCGTTCGCACTATCCAAGCTATGCAACGAGTCCTCTCCCCTTCGGGGAGTGAGGCTTAATTTTAATTGTGATTTCTCCCTAAGAGCCTGAGCGCCTTGAGTGTTATCAAATTTTTAAAAATGTTTTGGTATTTGTAAAAAATTATGCTTCCTTTTCTGCTTTTTTAACATAGACATAATTCATTATCAAACCTGCAATAATGCCACCTAAAATTGGTGCTGCCCAATACATCCAATGATATTCCCAAAATCCAGAGATCAACGCAGGACCAAATGTTCTTGCAGGATTAACAGATGCACCAGTCAAAGGAACACCAACAAGATGTATCAAAAAGATAATCCCTCCAATTGATAATCCATGTAACCCAGGAGATGCCTTTTTGTGAACGGCAGTCATAAAAACTACAGTTACTAAGAAAAAGGTCAACACAGCCTCTACGGCAAATCCAGATCCAATACTATGATTAAGTAGAGCGCTTGGGCCTCCTTGAGTTGCAAAGTTTACTTTGGCACCAAGTTCTGGAAGAATTGCCTTTAGCGTAGCTGCTGCTGCAACTGCACCAATTAATTGTGAAATAATATAACCAATACCATCTACAATTCCAATTTTTTTAGTTATCATCATAGGAATTGTAACTGCAGGATTAATGTGAGCGCCAGAAATATGACCAAATGCATATACCATTAAACCAATAGCTGCACCGTGTCCAAGAGATATGAAGAGCACTGATTGAGTGGTTAATTCTTCACCAAAAGATGCAATTGCCAGAATTACTGAAAGTGGACCAAAAAACACCAAGCCATATGTCGCAATTGCTTCAGCAAGATATGCCCTTGAATTTACCATTAAGCAAAAACCAATTCAGTTTCCATATAAAAGATTCGGAGAGATTTTTTGATCGTTTAAAGTCAAAAAGTAATTAATTATGGAAGAAGAAGCGTAAACATATGATAAAAGAAAGAGATTTAGTCCCAAAATTTGAAATAAACGATGCAAATGGTAACAGTGTAAAATCAAGTGACTTTAAGGGTAAAAAACACGTCATCTATTTTTATCCAAAAGACTTTACGCCTGGTTGTACAACAGAAGCAGACGAATTTTCTAATGATTACAAAAAATTTCAAAAAGAAGGAATTGAGATTATAGGGATTAGTCCAGATAATGTAGAATCTCATAAAAAATTTTGTGAAAAAATGGAAATAAAATATACGCTTCTTGCAGATGTAGATAAAATAGTATCGAAACAATTTGGTGTTTGGGGTAAAAAGCAATTCATGGGAAGAGAGTACATGGGAGTTGCCAGAAGCACGTTTTTGGTTGATGAAAAAGGGAAAATTTTCAAAATATATCCCAAAGTAAAACCGGCAGGGCATTCTAAAGAAGTATTAGATGATTTTTTAAAATTAAAATAAAAAAATAAAATATGAGATTAAAAATTAGAAACCTTTTGGCAACGTGCCTTTAGAAGTTTTTGGTTGTTCAGGAGCAGGTTTTGTCTCAAAACCTTTTGGCAAAGCACCGTGAGTTGAATTGGTTCTGGTGTTTACCTCTTCTTCTACAGACTCTTGATATGCTTGCTCTTGTTCAATTCTCATTTGTTCTATTCTTTGCAAGTATTCTTTTTCATATTCTTCTAATTGTTCTTTTCTTGATTTTCCAGTACCAGGTTGTGATGAAACATGAGTTTGCTCGGTTTCTTTTGGCAACGTGCCTCTACTTGGTTTTGGTGGAGGTGCCTGATATGTTTGAGCTTGTGCAACGGATCCATCAACAGTTAAGGGTTTACCACTAAAACTACCAAACGTTTTGTCTGCTGGATGATATGCAAGTCTTGCTCTTGTTGCAAAGTATTGGTTTGATGGTTGTGTATAACCAGGTGTTTTTGCTTTTTGGTCATTCCAATTTGTTGTTGGAATTTTACCTACGGGAGCAGTTCTTCTCACAAAGTATCTGTTTGGAGCTGGAGAGTAACCAGTCACATGTGCTCTATACCAATGAAAATCAGTCATTCGAGCATTTTGGTAAGCATTCTCTAATGCTGCTTGTATAGTTGATGGTTGTTGTGATTTTGTCTCAGCTGGTTTTGGTGCATCTGCAGGTTTTGTATCAAATCCTTTTGGCAGCATGCCTTTTGGTTTTGTAACTTCAGAAGGTTTTGCGGGAGCTGGTTTAACTTCAGCTGGTTTTGTCTCAGCTGGTTTAACTTCAGCTGGTTTTGTCTCAGCTGGTTTAACTTCAGCTGGTTTTGGTGCTACCGGTTTGGCTTCAAATTGTGTTACTAATTTTTTTAATCTATCTTCCAATTCTGCAATCTTGTTTTCAAGATCTTGGTTGGGATTTACTTTTTTAGCTGCCATTCATTTCGTTAAATATTACATTGTTTATTTACATTTTGATCAGGTTAAATTTTTAGTTAAATTAATTGTAAAAAGTAAATAATAATATGTAAAAATTTCATAAATTTAAAATGATTTTATAATTATAAGCAGAGATGCGTTTACAATATCAATCAAAAAAGAATAACGAGTTGTTCACCACAAGAAATTATTAAAAATAGAAAATAAAGGAATAGTTGAATTAGAGACCTTTTGGCAACGTGCCTCTACTTGGTTTTGGTGGAGGTGCCTGATATGTTTGAGCTTGTGCAACGGATCCATCAACAGTTAAGGGTTTACCACTAAAACTACCAAACGTTTTGTCTGCTGGATGATATGCAAGTCTTGCTCTTGTTGCAAAGTATTGGTTTGATGGTTGTGTATAACCAGGTGTTTTTGCTTTTTGGTCATTCCAATTTGTTGTTGGAATTTTACCTACGGGAGCAGTTCTTCTCACAAAGTATCTGTTTGGAGCTGGAGAGTAACCAGTCACATGTGCTCTATACCAATGAAAATCAGTCATTCGAGCATTTTGGTAAGCATTCTCTAATGCTGCTTGTATAGTTGATGGTTGTTGTGATTTTGTCTCAGCTGGTTTTGGTGCATCTGCAGGTTTTGTATCAAATCCTTTTGGCAGCATGCCTTTTGGTTTTGTAACTTCAGAAGGTTTTGCGGGAGCTGGTTTAACTTCAGCTGGTTTTGTCTCAGCTGGTTTAACTTCAGCTGGTTTTGTCTCAGCTGGTTTAACTTCAGCTGGTTTTGTCTCAGCTGGTTTTGGTGCTACCGGTTTGGCTTCAAGTTGTGTTGCCAAGTTATTCAATTTAGCTTCTAATTCTGCAATCTTGTTTTCAAGATCCGATTTTGTTTGCTTTTTAGCAGCTGACATTTACTTTGGATGAATTTCCGGGGTTTATTTACATTTGGGTCAATTACCAATACAAAGTCTGATCAAGTTTTATATGCATAAAGAACATAGATATGTCAATGGACGATTTTGAGAAAGAATATCCTGGGTTTGATTGGAAAAACACACCAGCATACAAACACCCAGGTGGGAAGGATTGTCCATGTCCAAAACATGAATACATTAGAGAACAGATTAATTTTACAAAACAGGTCAATCAAAAAGGAAAAGAGCCATCAAAGATAACACTAAAGTTTTGTCCAGATCATTACAGAGTATACACACAAGAAGTTATTCCAGCTATGCCATTAAAATACAGAATTTTGACAAAAATCGCATTAAAACTTGGAGCTATTCAGATAGAACAGCTAAAGTATATGGAATCAGAGTTGTGTTTTTACTGTAAATTCGGTTCTGGTGGTCATGATAAAAAGAATGAGCTTCCACCAATGAGATAAAATTTCTATTCTGGACTAAGTAAAATTTTTGGTTTGTTTGGAGTGTCATGATGACATCTCTTACCACATAAAGGACATTGTTTTCTATCAAGAAAAATACATTGACAGATATGAGAATCAAGATATGATTTTGCAAGTTTATTTGATTCACCTGTTCCATTACAAAAAGGACATTGAGTTCCCAATAATTCAATAGTGCCTGTCCCTTTGCATACTACACACTTATCCTCAACCACAATAGATTTCCTCATGATGGGAATTAAAATGCATGTGTCAAAGTTATTTCAAAAGCATGACCCTCTTTACGTAAATCTAGTTAAGCTTATACTTGATCCATTTTTAGGAAGATTGTGCCAATTGAAGACATTAGTGAATTTATAACAGAGTTAGAAAAAAAAGGAGAGTTAAAGAGAGTCAAAACAGAAGTTGATTCTAATTTAGAAATTGCAGAAATTCTTAGAAGAGAGATGTATTCAAAAGGTCCAGCTGTGCTTTTTGAAAATGTAAAAAATTATAACATGCCAGTATTAGGTAACGCATTTGGATCAATGAAAAGATTAGAGATAGGTCTTGAAATGGTGGATTTTACAGAAATTGGACAAAGAATTGTAGATATGACAAAAATGGATATTCCATCAGGATTTTTAAATAAAATTAAAAAACTTCCAGAACTTTCAAAAATGGCAGAATCGTTTCCTAAACTAGAAAACAGTGGTCCCGTAACTGAAATCACATCGAATTCTCCATCTTTTGATGACATACCAATTTTAAAATCATGGCCAAATGATGCAGGACGTTTCATCACATTAGGATTAGTAGCTACAAAACATCCAGAAACAGGTGTAAGAAATCTAGGAGTATACAGAATGCAAATTTTAGATAGCACCCATGCACTAATGCATTGGCAGAAGCATAAACGCGGTGCACATCACGGTGACATTTCAAAAGAGCGTGGTGAAAAAATACCAGTAGCAATAATTATCGGATGTGAACCAGCAACTATTTTTTCATCAATAGCTCCAGTTCCAGAAGGACTAGACAAGTATTTGTTTGCAGGAATTACAAGAAAAAAAGGAATCAAGACAGTTAAATGTAAAACTATTGATTTTGAAGTACCTGCAAATGCAGAGATTGTTTTAGAGGGATATGTAGATCCGCATGATACTAGAAATGAAGGACCGTTCGGAGATCACACGGGATATTATACTCCTGTTGAACAATATCCAACTTTCACATTAACAGGAATAATGAGAAGAAAAAAGCCAATTTATGTAACAACAGTTGTAGGAAAACCAGTTCTAGAAGATGCATATATTGGAAAAGTCATTGAGCAATCATTTTTACCATTGATACGAATGTTTCACCCCGAAGTAGTAGATTTCAGTATGCCACCTGCAGGTTGGTTCCAAGGTTTTGCAATAATATCTATCAAAAAAAGATATCCAGGTCAAGCAAAAAAAGTAATGATGGGATTATGGGGAATGGGGCAGCTTGCTCTTACAAAGATGTTTGTTGTAGTTGATGAAGACATCAACGTTCATGACATCAACGATGTGATATGGGCAATAACAACAAGGGCTGATGCTGCACGCGATACTATCATAATCAACAATACACCTACAGATACACTTGATCCTGCATCCCCACTAGTGAATTTGGGTTCAAAGTTAGGAATAGACGCCACTCAAAAAACACGAGAAGAAGGATATGAGAGAGAGATTCAACAACAAGTCAAAGTAGATACAGACACAAAGAATTTAGTAGATTCAAAATGGTCTAGTTACGGACTATAACAAAGCAATTGGATTGTAAAAATTATTTCTCTCTACTGCCTGATATCCAATTTGATGAATTGCATCCACAATCTTTTTTCCAGTCAGTTCAGTGGAACGAGCACCGGTGCATGATACAACTTCTTCTCCAATCAAAGTTCCTCCAAAGTCATCAGCACCGTATTGAAGAGCGAGTTGTGCCATCCCTATTCCATTAGTAAGCCATGAAGATTGAATGTGTGGGATTAGTCCATCAAAAATGAGTCTAGAGATAGCAATCATTTTTAGAAGTTGAGTTCCACCGGTACCGTATTGCACCAAATTTTCTTTTTGCATCAGAGTATTATTTGGTTCAAAATTCCAAGGAATAAATGCCATGAATCCATTGGTCTTTTCTTGTAACTTTACAATTTTAAAAAAGTGATCTACTATATCAGAATTGTTTTCTACATGCCCATACATCATAGTTGCAGATGCTGGAAGTCCAAGTGTGTGAGCTTCTTCCATGATTCTAATCCAATCAGCGCTAGATATTTTTTTTGGGCTGATTACATCTTTTACCGAATCAACAAGGATTTCAGCTCCTGCGCCAGGAATTGATTGAAGTCCTGCATCTTTTAATCGTGATAAAACTTCTTTTGTGGATGATTTTTCAATTCTAGCAATCATATCTATTTCAGATGTAGAAAGTCCATGTACACCAATGTCTGGAAATTTCTTTCGAATCATTTTAAAGGCGTTTTCATAATATTCAATTTTCAGGTTTGGGTTATGCCCACCTTGAATCAAAACTTGTCTTATCTTAAACATCTCCCATGAGGTCTTTACTCTTGATTCAATTTGATCAAGAGTTAATGTGTATGATTCTTCAGAACCAGGAGATCTGTAAAATGCACAGAATTTGCAATCTGTAACACACACATTAGTATAATTTAGAATTATGTTATTTACAAAAGAGGCTTTTTTCCCAAATTGTTTTCTTGTAAGATACCCGGAAACAAGACCCATCAGATGAACATCGTTGGACTCTAATAATCTAAGACAGTCTGCAGGACTTGGTCTACTCCCACTTAGAGAGGTTTCTAGAATGTCTCCAATAGCACTTTGATTAATTTGCTCAGTAGTTTGACTCAATTAACTTGTTCAACAACATCTATGATTTCTATTTATTCCTTGATAGAAAAAACTATCAAAAACAGTCAATCATAAAGATCAGATCATGCACAAATCAGATAGCGTTAGTTCAGTGATTCACGTTATTTTTAAGTAGGGCACTAAAAACAGATTCAGCCATGGTATCGGGGCATCAGATTCGACTTAATCGAATTCTTAGAAAAGGGAAGATGTTATGTATTCCAATGGATCATGGAATTTCAAACGGACCCATTGAAGGCCTTACAGACCCTGCCTCTATAATTTACAAATGTGAATTACACGGTCTCACAAGTGTTATAATTAACAAAGGAATTCTCAAGACATTACCAAAACCAACTAGGATAGGAGTTTTAGTTCATTTTTCTAGCAGTACTTCATTATCGATGTCTCCTAATCGCAAGATGTTGACAGGGACGGCAAAGGAAGCACTTAGAATGGGAGCAGATGGAGTTTCACTCCATATCAACGTAGGAGGAAAAGAAGAGCCGGAAATGCTAGAACAACTTGGAATGATGGCAGAGCAATGTCATGAATGGGATATGCCACTTTTAGCAATGATGTATCCTAGAGGAGAAAACATCAAAGATCCGCATGATCCCGAAATTGTAGGACATGTTGCAAGAATAGGTGCAGAATGCGGAGCAGACATAGTAAAAACAGTATACACTGGGGATATTGATTCATTTACAAAAATTGTAAAAAGTACTCCAGTACCAATAGTGATTGCAGGAGGGCCAAAAGCAAAAACAGATTTAGATATTCTTCAAATGACGGAAGATGCCATGACATCTGGAGCAAAAGGAGTAACATATGGTAGAAATATTTTTGCACATAAAACCCCAGAAAAAATGGTAGAGGCATTAGCATCGATAATTTTCAAAAAAGAATCCGCAAAGGAAGCAATGAAAAAAATTGAGTAAGACTAGAGAATTAATAATTTCGCCCAAAGTGTCTCAAGCACAATTAACAAAATTTCTCCCTCAATTGCAAGAGGAGGGAATTAAGATAGTGTATTTTGATCCAAAGAAATCAGATTTAAAAAAAATAAAATTAGAAGCAATATACCCATCACCTGCTGCAAAATATATAATAATTGAAAAAGAAGGATCTGCAAAATCAAAGGGGAAAAAATTAGGAAGAAAATTCCAAGTTTTATCTAATGCAGACATTGAAAACATTCTAACTGCAGCAAAAAGAGGATTAGATTTTGTAATAGTTGAAGTAAAAGATTGGAAGATAATTCCACTTGAAAATATAATTGCAAAACTACACAAGATCAATACTAAGATTTTTGCTATAGCAAACACGCCTGAAGAAGTCAGAAAAATGTTCTCAATCTTAGAAGTGGGTGTAGATGGAGTCATTTTCAACACAGGTTCAATAAACGAAGTTAGAGAAGCAATGGTATACTTAGGAACTAGAAGTTTTGATTTGAGACCAGCAAAAATTATTGAGATTAAGGAAGTAGGAGATGGGGAGAGAGTATGTGTAGATACCGCATCAATGCTACATAAAGGAGAAGGGATGTTAATTGGAAGCAGATCAAACTTTTTGTTTTTAGTGCACAATGAATCAGTGGGATCTTCATTTACATCACCAAGACCATTTAGAGTCAATGCGGGTGCAGTTCATTGTTATACACTTTCTCCAGACGGTACAACAAATTATCTTTCAGAAATAGAAACAGGATCCGAGGTATTGATAATAAATTCAAAAGGCAAAGCAAGAAGAGCAACTGTAGGAAGATCAAAAATAGAACGACGTCCAATGTTAATGATCAAAGCATCAGTCGGGGGAGAAATAGGGGGAATCATTTCACAAGATGCAGAGACAATTCGATTTGTGAAACCAAATGGACAATTAGTATCAGTTACACATCTCAAGAAAGGAGATAATGTAATGGTGCATGCAAAATCTGCCACAGGCAGACATTTTGGAATGGAAGTTTCAGATGAATACATTTTAGAAAAGTAAGGAAATGAAATACAAAACTTGTGTATCAATTGCAGAGAAATCATCACATAAAATTAAACAGAGTCTTAAAACCGCGCTAAAAAAATCAGACTATGTTGAGATACGATTTGATTTTTTAAGAACAGATGAGATTCCAAAAACACTAGAAATTATTAAAGAAGATATAAAAAAAGTAGTTTGTACATTAAGACCCAAGTCAGAAGGCGGAAAGTTTGAAGGTGTAGAAGAAGAAAGAATTGCAATTTTAAAACTAATTGCAGAATACAACCCATTTTTATTAGATGTAGAGTTCAACACGATTAAAAAAAATAAAGAATTAGTAAAATACCTAAATTCAACAAAAACAAAACTACTCATTTCATGGCATGATTTTAAAAAAACACCAAAATTTTCTGAATTAAGAAGCATAATGAATCAAATGACTAAATTTTCACAGAATGTGAAAATTGTTACTACAGCTAAATCAGTTGATGATTCAACTAGAATTCTGCAACTGTATAGTAAAAATGGAAAAAACAACCTGATTGCATTTGCAATGGGGAATAACGGTAGAGTGTCAAGAATTTTATGCCTATATTTGGGCAGTCCATACACTTATGTATCATTAGGAAAACCAATCGCGCCTGGACAACTCAGCGTGGATGAAGTAAAGAAAATCATCTCACTAAACATAGGATAAATACTAAAGTATAAAATTATCCAAGTTATTATAAAATACAAATCATAACACTAGATTTTGGAAAATATATTTTAACAGACATATTCAAAACTCTAGTTGAGAGTTTAAATCAATCATAATAATGTAGAAAACAAGATGTCAAAAACATTTGCAGTTATTGGAGATCCGATTGATCATTCATTATCTCCCAATATTCACAGTGCAGCTTTCAGAGAATTAAATTTAGATTGCTCATATATTGCATACAGAATTTCAAAAGGAGAATTAGAAGAAGGAATTGAATCACTTAAAAAAATTAAAATTGATGGATTCAATGTCACAATTCCACATAAAGTTGAAATGATGAAATATATAGATAGATTGGATGAATCATGCAGTATTATCGGAGCAGTTAATACAGTTACAAACGATAATGGAATTTTAAAAGGATACAACACAGACATGGATGGTTTTTTAGATCCATTTAAAAAAAGAAATTTGAGTGTGAAAGATTTGAGAATATTGCTGCTAGGAGCTGGTGGTGCTGCAAGAGCTATTGTCGCAGGATTTGCAAAAGAACATGCACGAAGCATAACTATTGCAAATAGAACTTTAGAAAATGCAAACAACATTGCAAAATTTTCAAATAAGATTGGATTAAATGCAGATTCAATAACCATAGAAGATATTGGAGATACTGCAAAAAATTATGATATAATTGTAAACGCAACATCCGTTGGATTAAAAAATGAATCCAGTCCCATTTCATTGAATGGCATCAATTCAAAAACAATTGTATATGATATTATATACATGCCAATAAATACAGATTTTCTAAAAAAAGCAAAAGAAAAAGGAGCCATCATAATTTATGGATATGAAATGTTACTCGGTCAAGCAGTTAGAGCATTTGAGATATGGCATGGGATGAAAGCACCTTATAATGCCATGAAAAAAGCATTGTTAGGAGGAGTGTAATGGTAAAAGTAAAGGCCACAGTACATGGTGCAATTTCACTGGTAAATGCAATTGCAACCCAAAAAGGTGCAACATTAGGCATTGAATTAAAGGTGGATGCAACAGTTGAAGCAACTCCTGGAAAAGGAATCAACATCCTATCAGAAAATAAGAGTCTAAGTTCAAGATTGATCAGCAAGACAATAGAAAAAATCATCTCAAAAAATGAACTAGAAGAAAATAAAATTGAAGTTACCATTGATTCAGAAATACCTACAGGGTATGGATTAAAAAGTTCTAGTGCAATTTCTTCAGCTGTATCTCTTGCCTGTTCTAAAATTTTTAAACCAAAATTTACAGATAAACAAATTTTACTTGCCGGAGTAGAAGCATCAATTGAATCCAAAGTAAGCATAACTGGAGCATATGATGATGCATGTTCGTGTTATTACGGTGGATTCAATGTAACAGATAATTTTAAGAGAAATCGTGTATTTTCAGAGAAGGCACCTGCAAATTTAATTGCTGTAATATTTATTCCAAAAAACAGAAAACGCGGAAATTTGAAAAATCTTAAAATTCTTTCGACAGTGTTTGAAAACGCTTGGGAATTAGCTAAAAAGAGAGATTACTGGAGTGCGATGAACATTAATGGGTTAGCGACAGCCGCAATATTAAACTCTGATTCAAAAATAATCATAAATCTATTAGAAAAAGGAGCCTATGGAGCATCAATTTCAGGAAATGGCCCATCAATTGCAGCAATAACAAAAAAAGAAAATGAATCTAATATTAAAAAACTGTTTTCGTCATTAGAAGGAAATGTAATAGTTTCTAAAATCAATAATAATAAGGCAGAAGTTTATGAATTGTAAAGTAGAAAAATCAAAAGTGTCAGGACGTATCACATGTCCAGCAAATAAAAGTTATTCACACAGAGCAATTTTTCTTGCATCACTTGCAGGCAATAATAGCAAGATAGGCAATGTATTATTTTCCGCGGATACTGTTGCAACAATTGATGCGTGTAGAAATTTTGGAGCCGAAATTGAAGAATCAAAATCATCAATAATTGTCAGAAAACCTATAAATTTTAACAAAATCGTGCCTGAAATTGATGCAAAAAATTCAGGCACCACAATTAGAATTTCATCAGGAATCGCTAGTCTCTTTACAAAAGAAATCACGCTAACAGGAGATTCGAGCCTTAAAAAAAGACCCATGCAACCATTATTAGATGCGCTAGAAAGCATAGGAGCTAAATGTAGTTCAACAAACGGGATGCCACCCATCAGAATTACTGGAAGAATTTTGGGTGGAGATGTTTCAATTCCAGGAAACTTTTCAAGTCAGTTTATTTCTGCATTGTTAATCTGCGCACCATTAACAGAAAAAGGAATTAATTTATCCATAGAAGGGAATTTAGTTTCAAAACCATATTTGGATGCAACTGTTGCAACGATGAGAGTTTTCGGAGTTACAGTAAAAACATTAATTCCATACAAAAAATACAGTATTGTACCTCAAGTGTACAAACAATCTACATTCATAGTCCCAATAGATTTTTCAAGTTTAGCACTGCTTCTTTCAGCATCAGTATTAAATGGAGAAAATTTGATAATTCATGGGAAGATTGGAAACTTACCTCAGGGAGATGAAGTCTTCATAGATATCCTAGAACAATTAGGAGTGAAGGTTTCAATAAATAAAGATCAGATAACAATTAAATCGCCAGAAAAACTCAGTGGGGGGCGATTTGATTTAAGTAACTCACCAGACTTACTTCCACCACTAGCAATTCTGGCATTGAAAACAACAAATTCAATTGAAATCACAAATGTGAAACATGCGAGATTGAAAGAGACAGATCGAATTTCGATTTTAGCTAGAGAGTTAGTCAAAATTGGAATTAGAGTACAAGAAAATGATGACGGGTTAATTTTAGAGCCACCAAAGGAATTAAGAGGAGCTGTATTAAATTCTGAAAACGATCATAGATTATTCATGGCATTTTGCATATCTGGAATGTATGTAGGCAATTGTACTGTAACAGATCATGAATCAGTGGCGGTATCATACCCAGATTTTATCAATGAGATGAATAAACTTGGTGCAAAAATTCTAATACAAAAATAACCAATTCTAAAAATTAACTAAAATTATTAAAAGGCGCAACCCTGTATAGGGTGAAAAGCATTCTCCTCACCCACAACGCCTATGCGAAGATAACATGTATTTTTCACAGGGCCGCGCAATTCATTTGTTAGAATTTGCACGTTTTTGCATATTTAGTACACGTTATCATTATATTTAAGAATTTTTTGTAATTATTACAACTAATTTAAATTAAATTTATAATTTTTAAGAAAAGATGAAAAATATTAAAAATGAGTATAAAATCTATGAAAGTTTTCAAAACTTTACATGATGAGGAATTATAAGCATCAATTTACTTTCAAAGTATGTTGCCGGGAAGTTCAATTGGTCAGCGTCTTGTGTTAACTAGTTTTGGTGAAAGTCATGGTAAATCGATAGGAGCTGTTTTAGACGGTTGCCCGGCAGGATTAGAAATTGATGAAAAAGAAATTCAAAAAATGCTAGATCTTAGAAAACCAGGTCAATCACTTATTTCTACACAACGTAAAGAAGGAGATATTGTAGAAATTATCTCAGGAGTGTTTAGAGGACATACAACTGGAGCACCAATAACAATGATAATTCAGAACAGTGATCAAAAATCAACGGATTATGAAAACTTGAAAACAAAGCTTAGGCCAGGACATTCAGATTATCCTGCGATGGTAAAATACAATCATTTTAATGATTACAGAGGAGGTGGCAGATTTTCAGGAAGGTTAACTGCAACTCATGTGATGGGTGGTGCAATTGCAAGAAAACTGTTAAAAGTTACATTGGGTGTTGAAACAAATTCATTTACAGCACAAATTGGAAAAATAAAAATGAAAAACAAATTTGATGAAAAAATGATCAATTCAATTTATAAAAATGAAGTGAGATGTCCTGAAGAAAATACTGCAAAAAAAATGAAAGACTCTATACTAGATGCCAGAAAAAAAGGAGATTCGCTTGGAGGCATAATTGAATCAATCACTACAAATGTACCAGTTGGAATAGGAGAGCCAATTTTTGGTTCATTAGAATCTGATTTGAGTAAGGCAATATTTTCAATTCCATCTGTGAAAGGAGTGGAATTTGGTTCTGGTTTTCAAGGTTCTGAAATGTATGGTTCAGAAAATAATGATCTTTACACCATAAAAAAAGGAAAGATAGTTACAAAAACCAACAATTCAGGAGGAATTTTAGGTGGAATATCAAACGGCATGCCAATAACTATAAGAATTGCATTCAAACCTGCCTCATCAATAGCACAGAAACAAAATACGGTAGACATTAAGACTAAAAAAATTACAACATTATTAGTAAAAGGAAGACACGATCCATGCGTAGTTCCAAGAGCTCCTCCAGTAGTAGACTCGCTAGTATCTCTGACTTTGGCAGACCATGCTCTTTTAGCTGGTGCAATTAAGCCTGTATTATAGAGACATGTCTGATATTAACCATCTTCGTAATAGAATGGATGAGATCACTATTGAGATGATCAAAATGCTCAAAACCAGAACAGATATTTCTAAAGAGATAGGGGAGATCAAAAAAAATATTGGAAAAGGTATCACAGATGAAACACGAGAAGGTAATCTACGAACGAAAGTAATTTCATTGTGTAATGAATTAAATTTTGACGAATCAATAGCAACAAAATTTTTAAATTTTTTACTTAATGAATCAATTAAAGTACAATCAGATAATAAACCGACACATCTATCAATTTTTCTAAAAGCAAAATCAATGGAACTGGAGGGCAAGAAAATGATCCACATGGAAGTGGGTGAGCTGGATTTTTTACCACCACAAATTGTTAAAAAATCGCTTAGTGAAGTTTTTGATAAAGGATTTTTAAAATATGGTCAAGCTAAAGGCATGCCATCATTTAGAGATGCACTTGCAAAATATTCATCTAAAAAATTTGGTGCAAATATTTCAGAAGAGTGTATAATAGTTAGTCCAGGTGCACGATTTTCAATTTTCACAGCAATTAGTACATTGTTAAATCCTGGAGATGAAATAATAGTCATAGAACCAGCATGGCCTGCATACAAGGATTGTGCATTGAATTCAGGAATTAAAGTTAGAACTATCGCTACCACGTTAGAAGGAAAATGGGAACCTACAATTGAACAGATTGAAAAAGTAATCAATGCAAATACAAAAATGATTGTATTGAACTATCCAAATAATCCAACAGGGAAAATTCTTCCTGAAAAATTACAAGATGGAATTGTGAATTTAGCAATTAAAAATAACCTATACATTCTCAGTGATGAAATTTATTCTGAATATGCATTTAAAAAATGGAAAAGCATACTTTGTTACAACTACGATAAAAGCATTGTAACTCAATCATTTTCAAAATCTCATGCAATGACAGGATTTAGAATAGGATATGCAATAGCAACCCCCAAAATCATAGATATAATGTCAAAATTAGAAGCTCTATGTCTCACAAATGTGTCTGAGCCTATTCAATACATTGCCATGAAAGCATTAGAAGCAGACATATCAAACAATACTAATACAGTACAAACTAGACTTAAGGTATTGACTGAAAAGGCTAAGGAAATGAATTTGGATTTTGTAGTGCCTGATGGAGCAATGTATATTTTTGCCCGTGTTAATCAAGAGGGGTTTAATGGAGTACAATTTGCAAACAATCTTTTAGAGAAAGGATTGGCAATAGCACCTGGAGAGGGTTTTGGAGAATTTAAGAATTTCATTAGAATATCTGCTTGTCAGAACGAAAAAACACTAATGGAAGGAATGAATAT
This sequence comes from Nitrosarchaeum sp., assembly GCA_023265135.1. Taxonomy (GTDB): domain Archaea; phylum Thermoproteota; class Nitrososphaeria; order Nitrososphaerales; family Nitrosopumilaceae; genus Nitrosarchaeum. The sequence goes on from JAHFUM010000003.1 coordinate 107,201, forward strand.
ACTTAGCAATATGATGAGGGATGAGCAATGAAAAAGAAGATCACAATAATTGGAATCGGAGGTCAAATGGGACAGTGGTTTGCAAAATATTTTTTAGCAAATGATTTTGAGGTAACTGGCTACGATACAGAAAATAAAAGTCAAGGAAAAGGTTCCATTCAAGCTGATTCATTGGTAGGAGGAATTTTAAAAGCAGATTATGTAGTGTTGTGTACACCTACAAGAAGAACTCCTGAAATAATTAGATTGATAGCAAAAGAAATGAAGAGAGGAACATATCTAATTGAGATATCGTCTGAAAAATCCAAAGTAGTAGCATCGTTGGCAAAAATGCCCACAAAAATCAATCCAATATGTATTCATCCCATGTTTGGACCTGGAGCAAAATCAATCAAAGGACAGAACATAATTTCAATTCCAGTAAAAGATGCTAAAAAAGAATTGGCAGTAGCAAAAGAGCTTTTTGAAGGAGCAAATTTTGTAACTATTGATGCAATTGAACATGATAAAAAAATTGCAGTGATATTAGGATTAACACATTTGATGAATCTTGTTTTTGCAAACATAATTTCAAAAGATGAAAAAATGTCATTAACAGAAAAAATGTCTGGAACAACTTTTAGAGTTCAAAAAATACTAGCTGAAAGTATTATGACAGAATCACCAGAATTGATTGAAACAATTATTGCAAATCCTGAAATCAGAAGAGTTGCAGAAGAGCTTTGGAAAGACATAGGAAGACTACTAACAGCAGTACAAGAATCAAAAACAGAAGAAGTGATAAATTACATTAAAACTTGTCAAGATAAGCTCTCGACAAATACAAATTTAGAGGAATCATATAAAAAACTGACAAAAATGGTAAATGCAATTGAAAAATAAAAGAAATGAACTCGACCAAGATCGTGACATCGTTTATTCAAGATGATCAAAAATTACTCATTCTCAAAAGAAGCAACAAAGTAAAAACTATGAAAGGTCTTTGGGCCGGAATTAGTGGAATTATAGAAAAAAATGAGCCCCCGTTGACAAGAGCAAAAATCGAAATTTTTGAAGAGACAGGCATATCCGAAGACAAGATTAGGTTCGTAAAAGATGCAGAGAAATTAAGGGTAAATTCACCACAGTATGAAAATCACGAGTGGGAGATATTTCCATTTTTGTTTGAAGCAAAAAATCCAAATATAAAACTAAATTGGGAAAATTCGGAATACATATGGATTACTATAGATGAATTGAAAAATTACAATACAGTACCTAGTCTTGAAAAAGTATTACAAAGTTTGTTGTAATTTTTCTTCTTTTTCATATTTTCTTTGTTGAGGCAACATTACATAGACACAAGCACCACCACACATTGTACATGGGACATTATTTCCAGGACGTTGGCCAGTTCTGCTATGAATTCTTGCAGCTTCCTCTGGATCAATCGATAACGCAATTTGTTTTTCCCAGTCTAGAGTGCGACGTGCTTCAGTCATTTCCATATCCCACTTTATTGCCTTATCACGAATCTTCACTAAATCAGCTGCATGTGCAGCAATTCTATATGCAATCAGACCAGCTTTAACTTCTTCAGCATTTGGTAGTGCAAGATGTTCAGAAGGAGTAAGATAACACAATAAATCTACACCCTCACTTGCAGACACTGCAGCTCCAATAGCACTTGCAATATGATCATGACCAGATGCAATATCGGTTACCAAAGGACCTAAAACATAGTATGGAACATCTCCAATTAATGATTTAGCTAATCTAACATTGGCAGATACTTCGTTTAAAGGAACATGTCCTGGACCTTCAACCATTACTTGAATATCTTGTTCATGAGCACGTTTGGTTAATTGTGCCACGTTGATCATTTCTTGAACCTGAAGTTCATCATGAGAGTCAAGTATAGACCCAGGTCGTAATGCATCACCTAAACTAAAAGTAATGTCATATTTTTTGGCGATCTCAATAAGATAATCATAATGTGTAAGATATGGATTTTCTTTATCATGTTTTAACATCCATGCTGCTGTAATTGTTCCGCCTTTACTTACAACACCACCATATCTTTTGACTTTTAAAATTCTTTTTGCAATATCTTTTGTAATGCCACAATGAATTGTGGTATAATCAACACCATCTTTTGCATTATTCTCAAAAGCATTTAAAAAATCATCTTCAGTTAAGTTTAAAGGATTTTTATGAATTTCAACACCATAATTGTATGCTTCGTAAATAGGCACAGTTCCAAATGTTATTGGTGCAACGGCTAACAAAGTTTGTCGGATTTTTCTGACATCACCACCATCACTTAAATCCATTATAGTGTCGGCATGATATTTTACTGCAATCTTTGCTTTTTCAATTTCTTCTTCCAAGTTTACATTGAGTGTTGAAGTACCAATATTGACATTCACTTTTGTTTTAAGTCCTTTTCCAATTCCAACATTATGAATTTTTTGAGATCTAACATTATTACTTGGAATAATAATTGAGCCACTTGCAACTTTAGGAATCAACCATTCTAATGTCACATCCTCATCTTTTGCCACTCTTTTCATTTCTTCAGTTGCAACACCTCTTCGGGCTGCACTCATTTGAGTACCCATAAAATAATGTATGTTTTTGCCTGATTTAAACAATCATGAATATCATAGGAACATCATTCTCAAATACGATAAGACAACTGGATTTTAATGATAACCCTGTAGTTTTATTCATAAGATCCTTTCTAAAATAGATGTGGCATACACAAAATCATCAGAATAAAAATTTTGTGTGATTTCTACAACTCTGAATTAGTTCATCGAATATGAAATTAGAGATGTTTTTTAAAATGTTGATTTTCTTGGTAAATAAATTCCATCATGAATGTGTTCTATTTCGCTGAGCTCCAAGTTTCAGTTATATCGTAATTATGAGAAGCATCAGAGATGAAATATTTTTTACCACACTTGAAGCATTGCCAAAGAAAAATATCGTTGATTTTCTTTTGATATTGCATAGGTAGTAGACAGACAGTACAAAGTAATTCAATAGAAGTATTATTCGTTAAAGGAATTTTCTTTTTGTCCAAAGTAACAAATAAAAATTATTTTAGATCTATAAATGCTCTATCATGATCAGAAAATAAATCAATAGCATAGTTCAGAGAAAATAGAAATCAAAAAAAATCAGAATAAAAAGGAAAAATAGATTAGTATAAGGAGTTTTTAAAATACAGCATGAACTTACTTTCAATAGGAGGTTCTGATCCATCATCGGGAGCAGGAATACAAAGCGATATCAAAGCATTTGATTCGCTAAATGCCCATGGATTAACAGTGATTACTGCAATTACAGGCCAAAACACTTTAAGTTTTGGGATGATTGAACCTGCATCAAAAAAAATATTGAAAAACCAACTATACTCGGTGATGTCAGATTTTAGAATTGATGGAATTAAAATTGGAATGGTATACAATTCAGAAATAATAAAAACAATCTGGGCTGAATTAAAAAATCTAAAGGTTCCAATTGTAATAGATCCAGTAATAAAATCCACAACTGGCGGCTCACTAATTGAAGAAACAGCTATTAATGATTTTAAAAAATTTCTAATTCCATTGGCGACAGTTATTACACCAAATAAATTTGAGGCAGAGTTTTTATCTCAAATCAAAATTAATTCAAAAAAATCACTGCAAAAAGCTGCTCAAAAAATTCAGAATATGGGTGTAAAAAATATCGTAATAACTGGATTGGAGTTAAAAAAGGATCAGATGTCTGATTTTATTCAAGAAGAAGTAAATAGATACATTATAACAAGTAAAAAAATTCAAAAAATTAATCATGGTAGTGGATGTAATTACTCATCATCGTTGTTATTTTCGTTAGTAAGTGGAAATTCTCTAAAAGAAGCAGTAAAATTTTCAAAACAATTCACTTACAATTCAATTAAAAATGCCAAAAAAACAGGACATGGGATAGATATTACGCAAATAAAAAACAAAGACATTATTCATTCAGAACTAACTCATGCAATCAACAAATTTGTAGAAATAAAAAATATTTATAAAAACATTCCTGAATGTCAGACAAATTTTGTCTTTTCAAAGAAAAATCCAAAGTCAATTAAAGATATTCTTGGAGTGTCAGGCAGAATAGTAAAAACTGGAAACACGGTGACAGTTGCAGGAGATTTGTCATACGGAGGATCAAAACATGTCGCAACAGCATTAATCGAGATTAATAAAAAATATTTAGACATACGTTCAGCAATTAATCTGAAATATAATAAAGAAACTATTTTAAAATTAAAAAAAGCAGGAATGATCATTTCTTTTTATGACAGAAGATCAGAGCCAAATAAAATTAAAAACAAAGAAGGATCGTCTGTGGGTTGGGGAGTAAAATACGCTATAAAAAATTTAGAAAAATCTCCAGATGTAATTTATCATGAAGGATCTTTTGGAAAAGAGCCCATGATAATAATTTTTGCCAAAACACCTACAGAGATTATTGAAAAAATTTTAAAACTGTTTATTTAATTTTAAAGTAAAATAGAAATCCATACTTCAACATAAATAGTCATATCTTAAATAGAAATTTATGAAAGCAGTAATTCTTGCAGGGGGATTAGGTACAAGATTGCAGCCATATACTACATTTCTTCCAAAACCTATGCTACCATTAGGAGAAAAGCCGATATTAGAACACCTTGTTGATTGGACGAAGAAAAATGGCATAAAATCAGTTGTAATGTGCGTTAGCTATCTAAGAAAATCAATTGAAGATTACTTTGAAGATGGTAAGAGATTTGGGGTAAATATTGAATATGCAGTTTCTAACAAACCATTAGCTACTGCGGGTCAACTAAAAACAGCTGAGAAGTTAATCGAGGGTACTTTTGTTTGCATGTATGGTGATTCTATTTTTGATTTTAATTTACGAAGTATGATAAATCAACATATTCAAAAAAAATCATTTGTTACTATGAGTTTGTATGAATACAAAACAAATCTACCCTATGGAGTTATAGAAACAACTAAAACAGGCAAGGTAATTGCTTGGAATGAAAAACCAGAGATTAAAGCAAATATCAATATGGGATGTTATGTTATGGAACCAGATATTATGAGTCTAATTCCAAAAAATATACCGTATGGGATGGACGATGTAATCAAGAAGGTAATGGCTAAAAAGAAACCAGTCCACAGTATGGTTTCCAAAAAAGGATTTTTAGATATTGGAAATAAAACATCATACAAAAAAGCAAATCAAGAGTTTCTTCAAAAACTAGGAAAAATATGATAAGAAAAAATGAGCAACATAATAATTAGAAAATTACAAAAAGAAGATCTTTCAAATGGATTTTTACATACATTAGATTCACTTCGTGAAGCAAGTAACATAGATAAGAAAATGGCAGAGACAATATTTGATAAAATAAATATAAATCCAGAACATATTATTGCTGTGGCAGTGATGGGGGGAAAGATAGTCGGTTCAACTACACTTCTAATAGAAACCAAGTTTATTCATAAGGGTGGCAAAGTTGGCCATATTGAAGATGTTGTCGTAAAAAAAGAATATCAAAAAAAAGGGATAGGCGAGAAAATCATCATGTATCTATTAAGATATGCGAAAGAACAAGGATGTTACAAAACCATTTTAGATTGTGCAGATGATGTAAAACCATTTTATGAAAAATTAGGCTTTAAACATAATGCAAATGCGTTAAGATTTGATCATGTTTAAAAATATTCTTTTTTTGGACGCTGCTTGTTTGTTTTCATTAGAATAATTCCAACGATCATTATTGGGATAGATATTCCCATGAAGAGAGGAGGAGTGATTACTACAGAGTCAGTCACATAGGAAACAACAAGCTTGCTCAAAAGAGTGTAACAATATGCCATACCAATCAACAAAATTATTCCAGCACAAAGAATCATAGAACCAATTTGTTTAGACCCATAGCGCTTTGATAGGATAAATGAAAGTCCAGCTAGAATGGATGCTGGTGCCACACCAATAGAAATGAATTGCAGAATTTTTGGAGTGGGATCAAATGCAACACCAAATTCAAGATTGGCAGAAACATCAGTCATAAAATGATAGATAGAGATCATTTCCCCAACAAACATTGTAAACAATCCGATACTAGCAATTGCAGCCCATTTTTCTAGTGCCATGATATTAACAAAATCCAGTTGATAATTAAACTATTCAAACAATGCCAACTAGATTGGCCAATTCTTTTCTACAAGATACACCAAGTTTTTCTGCAGCCTGTTCAGGGGACAAGTCATTAAGGAAAATACCATAACCGCGCTCAAGACCGGACCAAGGTTTGGTTATTGGATAAATTTCAATATGCCAATGAATTTGTCTGCTATTTTTCTTTTCAGGAGATAAATGAAATACCATATTGTATGAAACATCTTTAACTGTTTTTGACAATCCACCAAGTGTAGCTCGTAAAATAAGAGACAAATCATTGATTTCTTTCTGAGTTATTTTAGAAAAACTAGTTGTATGTTTTTTTGGAGAAATGCAAAACTCGTATGGATATGATGGCGCCCACGGACAAAATGCAATAAATCCTTCAGTTTGAAGAACTTGTCTAGGACCTCCCATTTCCTCGTTAACAGTTTGGCACATTGGGCATACTCCTTTTTCATTAAGAATTTTGTAAGATGCCTCTGCCTCTCCTTCAATGACTGGAGGGATAGTTGAAAATGTTAAGACATTCAAATGAGGATGATGATTTTGACTACCTGCAGATTCACCCTGATCAGCATAAATTGAAACATATGTCACTCCCTTTTGAGTATACAGCCATCGCAGTCGGTCCTGAACGACTACAAGTATATTTGACCATTGCTCAGCATCAATAGTAGCTAGAGTATCTTTTTCTTTAGGAGAAGCAACCACAATGTAATGATAACCGTAAGCTGGTTCACTATAATGAGGCTTATCACTGTATGAATTTTCAGTTTCAATTGAAACTATAGGATTCTTACTTTCAAAAACTCTAATCGACCAACCTTCAACATATTCATCCTCACTGTCTTGTAGACGTTGCAACATTCCATCTTTTGCAACTAGTGAAAGAACAGATGGATTTGTCATAGATTCGTTTCCAGGAGCAAAAGGAGATTTTTTTGGATCAATGACCTTATCATTTTTTTTGGAGACAATCATAAAACGCTCAGAAACATAATCTTTACGCATATCCCCCATAATTCATACTTGAAGTTTAAGTATGTTAAAACGTTTTCTCATCACTGAAAAATAAAAACAAATCAGAATTGAAATAATTTTTTATTTTAATAAAATGCAATATTCATTAAAAATAGAAATATTCTTTAGTAAAAACAATCAGATTATTTTACCAGTCATATAAGTAATAATTTTATAATGATCGCATATTTTGATGCAAGCTTTAAAGTATAGCAGTAAAAATCTTGGAAATAGGAACAGCATGAAAAATTCTGATGTTCATATGATTTACGTTCTTTTAGATGGGGTGGGGGATCTACCACATCCAGATTTAGATGGAAAAACACCACTTGAGGCTGCTAATACGCCAACTCTAGATAAACTAGCCCGAAATGGAGTGATTGGAGAAGTGATTTCAGTAGGAAAAGGAATTGCTCCAGAATCAGACATTGCAGTTTTCAATATGTTAGGATATAGGTTTCATCATGTTGATTATGCTGGTAGAGGAGTAGTGGAAGCGATTGGTGTTGGAATTGACTTTAAAGATGGAGACTTGGCATTAAGAGGAAATTATGCCACATTAAACGATGAGGGAATAATTATCGATAGAAGGGCAGGAAGACATATAGAAAAAAATGATGCAGATGCAATTGCAAAAGAAATCGAAAATAAAATTAAATTTTCATATCCAAATACATCGGTAGTTGTATCACCTACAATAGGACATAGAGTCACAGTGAGAATTAGAACAGATGGAGAAAAACTCTCATCACAGATAACCAACACGGATCCTGCATATGCCCGAGTAGAAGGCATGGGAATTGCAAAAGCTGTTGGAGATTTTTTACGAATAGAAAAATGTTTCCCTCTAGAGGAAACAGAAACAGCTAGAAAAACAGCAAAATTAGTTAATGAATTTACAGAACAATCTCTAAAAATTATGAAAGAAAGTCTAGTCAATAAAAAAAGAATGGATGCTAAAAAGAAAAGCCTGAGCTGTATTTTACTAAGAGATGCAGGAAATAATTATCCAGATGTAAAACCAATTAATGAAATGTATTCAATGAACTTTTCATGTATTGTAGATATGCCCGTAGAACTTGGAATTTCAGAGATATTAAAAATGAAAGCATTTGAAGCAGGAGGATTGACAGATTACGAGGAGAAAGCAAAAGTAGCTGCAAAAGCAATGGGAACTCAAAATGCGATTTATGTTCACCTAAAAGGTCCAGATGAATTTGGTCATGATGGTGATGCGATTGGAAAAATGAAAAATATCGAGGAAATTGACCAACGATTTTTCAAGACATTACTTGCAAATATTGATTCTAGTAAAGTGGCCATAGTTATTTCTGCAGATCATTCAACCCCATGTATCAACAAAGGCCATAGTGATGATCCTGTACCAATTTTAGTATCAGGAGATTTTATCAAAAATGACGGAACAACTAGAATGACTGAGAATCAAGCTAAGAAAGGAAGCATAGGCCTCATCCAAGGAGCAGATGTGCTGACAACAGCTCTCAATTTAATTAAATCTCAAATATAGTCAACGCTTTAGCTTTTTGCATTTCTTTTATTTTATTTCTAATTCTATCAACATCTATTTCACCATAAATGGCAGGAGAGTCACCTAATTTCTCTAATGCTCGACCTAACATACCAACACCTATACTATTTTCATTTTTTTGTCTATGAGCAAATGCTACTGCAAGAAGAATAATTCCTTGTACAAGTTCTTTTTCTTTACCATAACATTTTTTCCAAACACCTTCTAAAGATTCATGACTTTCCCAAAATCTCTCATTATTAAAATAAAAAATACCATCTTTGAGCCCTTCTTCCTTTTCGATTTTTTCTTCAACTACATGTCTTGTATTGTCTAATTCCCCAATTGGATTCAATTTTCCAATTAGTATATCTAAATCATCAGGGTTAATCGAGACATCCAACTCCACAAATTTACTTGCCACTCTAGCAACTCTTATCGAGGCGGGTATGTCCAAACAAAGTTTCCTTGCTCTATGAACAAGATCAGATGAATGTACAGGAAGGTATCCATTATTTTTTAAATGAATCATGTATCGTTCCATGTGATAATTAGACTGAAATTTCATAAATTTGTTCTCTAATTTCAATCAAGGTTTATATGAAATATCTTAAGGATTTTGGATACATGCCTATTATTCAGACGATAAATGATGTAAATAACACCTTCTTATCAAGAAGAGAGATAATCTGCAATTTTACAGGATTGGGTGGGAAACTCAAAAAACTTGAAGCTGTTGATATGATTACAAAAGAATTCAAGCTGTCTGGAAAAGTAGTAATCCCCATGAGGTTACAAACACATGTTGGAAAACCACTCATTACGGGAACTTTCTATGTTTATGACGATGAGAGACTTGCAAAAAAACACGTCAATCCAGTAATATTTGAAAGGTTAGAAAAATCAAAAGTTAAACAAGCTGAAGTAGATAGTGCAGCTACTGTAGTGCCGGAGAAATTGGAGTAATGGCTGCAAAAAAACCAGCAGTTGGAAAAAAAGGCTCCAGTCCTAATGTTTATAAATATTTCAAAATTGAAGGAGATAAAATTTCAAGAGGTAGAAAAAATTGTTCTAGATGCGGAAAAGGTGTTTTCATGTCCAAACATAAAGATAGAAACACATGTGGTAAATGTGGATTAACAGAATTTAATCAATAGAGTTTTGCTCAATTCAACAAAATTTGTTTAATCAAGTACAAAATTAAAAATATTCTGTTTGTGAAACTAAACATCAAAAAATATTACAAATAAAACATAATAGCGAGATAATTTTAAATAAAAATCAACAGGTAAAAAATGGATTATGAAAAATTATGCGATAAAGTATTGAAAATAGATCCACATATTAGATTTACCGGAGTTTTGGATTCTAAAGGAGATTTAGTAATTCAGAAAAATCGTGATGACTCAAAATTACTTGATCCTAATGAAGTGAAAATGTCAATTCATTATACTTTTGAGAGATGGACACGTCTTCAAAATCTTGCTTACAAATTAGGTAAAGAAAAAGCATCAATTACAGAATATGAGAAAGTTACTTTGATCAGTTTACATCTTAATGGAAATCTTTTTTTGTTTAGTACTGACCCAAATACAGATTATATGAAGATAATTTCTAAAATTAATTCCACAATTACAGAGGTCTAAAATTAATTCTTTCAAAGAACTAACCTACCACTGCTGAATGAAATAAAGAATTCAAAAAATGTTGAAGTTTAAGGAAATTTGATCAATAGAGTTTTTTCTTACGAATTTTAGCACTTTTTTGTTCTAATTGATCAATTTTGTGTAAAAATACAGGATCAAGTTTTATTTTAGATAATGATTCAGCAGATAATTTAACAGTATTTGCATCAAGAGAGATGTTTATTTTTGGGAGATTTTTTTCTAACCAAAATTTCATTACTTTATCTTCTAATTTGTAATCTCTAAAACCTGCTGGAAATCGTTTTGTTATATGAACTAACAAAGTTCTATCTTTGAATACTGCTTTTGATTCAAACAATCTTGTCTCATCAGCATAAACACTTTCAAACAGATTTCCGGTGATTTCATCTGAAAGTAAATTCATTTTTGAGATTTTTCGAATCAATTCAAGAAAATGTAAAAATTCATGTGCCAAAATTGCATGAATTGTTCCTTTAAGACCGTATGCAACCAGTGGGGCAGAGATCTGAATTACAACATGAAATTTATCATCAAAAAATATCGGGATAGTACGAGCAAATAATATTCCAAATTCATAAGAATTTGGATTTGGAGTTGAAATAACAATTGATGGATCTACATAAGCAGCAGGATAACGTATTCCAGATGCTTTTTCAATCCTATTGATACCATCTACAATGATAGGAAAACGTTTTACAACAAGATCATAGACATCGTCAGGGATTAATCCCTTAAGATGCGCTTCCTTAACTTGCATTAATGGATCCAATGTATCCTCTCGAGAAAATTGAATGTAAAAAGGTTGATTCTATCTGGATTTTGGCTTCCCGGATTTCGCTGTCTTTTTTCTACGTCGATCAGCCCTTTGATCTGCATGTCTCTTATGTTTACCCTTTTTTCGTATTGGCATGATTAATGTGAAAAACAGGCATTAGTTAATTGTTATCATTTTAGGTTAATTTCAAGAAAATCAAATGTAATACAAGTACATTTATCATTCATGATTTGACAAATTCCAGGAAACACATCATCACCATCTACAAATCGTTTTACAGGCAGCCCACCTTCTGCTTTAATAAATAAAGTAAAACAGTCTTTTGCATTTTTTTTGTATTTTAAAGCAGAAATAATCTTTTCAGACCTTTTTCCAGATTTTTCATAGATCACCACAGGTCCACTGAGAATACTCTTTAATTTCTTCATAGTGCCGGATTTAATTTCATTAGTTGTAGAGATTTTCAATTCTATTAATGAAGTGAATTTAATAGGTGGTTTTGGAAGTTCAGAAATTATTTTACAGTTGTGTATGACAATAGAATCAGATATTATTTTTCTTGGTATAGAAAGATTTCTTTTGAATGGGTTTTGAAGTTTTACAAAAAATGGTCGTCCAGAACCTAAAACCAGACTAGATTTATCTTCACCACCAATCCAAGTAAATTTTGCTGTTGTTCCCCCAAATTTGTTAAAAAGAAATTCAGAAATTTTGCCTTCAACACTATCATATTCAGAAATACCGTGAAAACAACAGATTCTGCATCCTTTTCCAGAACAATTAGCACATGATTTTTGTTTTTGAGGTAATTCTCTATTCGATTTGGTATATCGTCCATGAAATAAAATGGGTTTTGAGCGTAGTTGACATGATTCATCTTTAAAATTAATTGTAAAAGTAAGTTCGGGGTTTAGAAAATCTATTCTTTTCTTTGTTTTTTTAGTAAATCGTTTTCCAAGTTCTTTGGTAATATCAGTTTTAACACTATCTATTCCCTTCAGTTTGTATTTTGATCTTATGTAATCATCGCGGTCTATTATGGATGGTTTAATTAAAGCTCCAACAACAATAGAAGAATAATCATATTTTGAAGAAACATCGAACATTAATTTCAAATATGGGGTAAGATTATCTAAAAGATTTTTACAAATAAAACATTTTTTGGCAGGTTTACTTAAAGATAATTTTAATTTTTTCCCAAGTAATTTGTTAGATGACAGATTCATTTGTTTTGAAAAAAGCCTCCCTAAACAGCTATCACATAATTCATAATCTTTCTGAATTTGATTTGCAAGAGGAATAATTTCTTTAAGAGTAATCATATTAATTTCTAATTTTTAACAAACAAACAAGATCCTAACCGAATCCCATTCGACGGAGTGTACCTTGCATTTGTCTGCCTTTTGATGCCTTCATCATGCTCTTTGAATTTTTATAATTTTTGAGGAGTTCCTTTACTTCATGTTCTGGCCATCCAGAACCTCTTGAAATTCTTTTAATTCTAGATGCATTAATTATGTCAGGATCTGCCTTTTCTGTCTTAGTCATACTTTGAATAATGAATCTCCATTTTGATATTCTTCCTTCCATCTGATCTAATTGATCATCTTTTACCATACCTGAAAGACCAGGCATGTTATCAAGAAATCCTTTTAGCGAGCCTACTTTGGTAACTTCTTCCAACTGATAAAAAAAATCATCCATGTTCATTTTTCCACTAGAAATTCGTTTTAATCGGACATCATCTCCTTCATTTTCTAATCTTTTTGCCAAATCCAAAACTGCTTGAATGTCACCCATTCCAAGTAATCTACCTACAAATCGAGTTGGGGAAAACTTTTCTAAATCATCAATTCTTTCTCCTGTTCCAACATACATGATTTGAGCACCGGTTGCTGCAGAGGCTGCGATTGCACCACCGCCTTTTGCAGAACTATCTAATTTTGTAATAATAATTCCACCCACAGGAATTGTTTTATGAAATGCTTCAGCTTGATTAAAACATTGTTGGCCAATAGTTCCATCAATAACAAGGATTGCAAGATCAGGAACCGCAACTTTGTAAATTTGTTGCATTTCAGCCAATAGATCTTTTTCTTCTTTATGTCGCCCAGCTGTATCGATTATTATTACGTCTAAAGGTAGCGCTTCAAAATATTTCAAACCATTTTTGACTATGTCAGGAGAATCTTTGTTGTTTGGTTCACCATGTACTTCAACATTTGATTTTTCACACATTGTTTGTAATTGAACTAATGCTCCAGGGCGATATGTATCAGCCCCTATTACACCGACTTTGTAACCCTGTTTAGTTAGAAATTTAGCAAGTTTAGCAGTTACGGTTGTTTTTCCGCTTCCTTGAATTCCAAGCAGGATAATTTTATTTTGTTTACCAGGTTTGAAATCAAAATTGGTTTCTTTGCCTAACAACTTTGCAAGTTCTTCATATAATATTTTTACAATATGATCTTTTCTGGAAAGCCCAGGTGGAGGTGTTTCATTTAACGAACGGGCTTCTAATTGCTTGGTAATTTCTAGAACCAGCCTCACATTGACATCCGATTGCAATAATGCTCTCTGGACATCTTTTGATAATTCTTTGATAAGTTCCTCATCTATACTAGAAGATTTTATGATTTTCTTTATTGCATCACGAAGATTATTCTTTAGGCTATCAAGCATTGTAATTTGGCCTCGCTTCCACTATTTCAAACCTTCCTCTATAGCCATCCCAAATTTTCCTTCCTTGAATTATTTTAATTTCATGTAAAAAAAGAGGACAGTTAACTACAAATGTTTCTGCCTCCCCGCCTTCAAAATTTAAATTAAAACCAAATTTTTGTGAGAGATTGTAAAGATTAACAATGTCGCTTTTTGTAATTATTTTTCCAAGCCATGAATCATCTAATCCACCAGATGAAACACTTGTAATAATGAAGAGAAAATTCGACGACAGTAATTCATTCATGTACTCTATTGGATTACGATTCCATAGTGGCGCTATTGATTTAAGATTCAACTTGTTGCATAAATTTTCAAATTTTTCTTTTTGAAATTGACTTTGAATACCACCGTGTACTATTCCCTCTATTTTATATTCATCAATGCTTTGGATCAGAATTTTTTCTAATGCGTTTATTTCATTTTTAGTTTCATCGAATTCAGATTCAATTGTTAGTTGAGGAATTTGCATAGATTGAGATTGAAGATATGTCCAGTGCAAATTTGGATGATGTAATAGATGACTTTCATCAGATTTTGGAAAAATACTCAGAAGACATTTTATTTCATGACCTTGTTTTTTTGCCAAGAAAATTGAATATGTGCTATCCTTTCCACCTGAAAAAAGAGATGCTAATTTCATCTTAAAAATAACTCAATAAACCTTTCAAGAAGAGATGTAGGATGCTTCATTACTCATAATCCTCATCATACATCAGACGGCTTTTCCGCTCATCATCAGCATCCATACTAACTTCTGGTACGCATTATTTTAGTTATGGATATTGGTTATGGGCATTTATAACACAAATTCTCTGGAAACATGTCATTGTAATTACTAGACAGTAGTCAAATATATCCCATAATGAAACAATTTAGTAATCACAGGATCTGAATAAATTTGCATATAACATCCACTAGCAGATAAGAAATGAATTTTTTAAAATTTGTCTATTCAATCTTTCAATAGAAATATAAAATTTAGAACAATATCAAGATAGAACAAAAATCTAAAGAATTTTATCATAATAAATAATCAACGTAATGATGAAAAAATTTCAGATCATGATTATTGCTTTACTAATCACAATATCGTTGGTTTCTCAATCATATGCACAACAAACTGCAATTGGATCTCGTCCTGCCTATGTGTATGATAATGCAAATGTGATAAGTGATGAATATGAGTCGCTATTAGACAACTATCTAAGAAAGGTAGATGATTCAACTTCAGTTGAGATTGTCATCTGGACCACTCCTAGTTTCTATGGTCATGGAATCAAAAAGGACAATCAAGAAATTCATGATAGGGATATGCTTGCACATTATATCTTCAATGATGTCTCTTTAAGTGGCATAAAGGGAATAGGCAAAGCAGGTAAAGATAATGGCATTTTGATTCTATTATCAAAAGAACGTGATGAGTCAGGTAGCTCTATGAGAATTGAAATTGGCAAAGGATTAGAGGGAAATATTACAGATGGTACTGCAGGAGCAATATTGGATTCTTATCTGGTTCCAGCTAGGCAAGCATTTGAAGAAACAAATGATGTGGAGATTTTTGATGAGGCTTTTTTGAATACTATAATAGTTCTATCTGAGAAAGCAGGATATTCAGAAAGTGATCCTAATCATGTTGCTTCTGAACCATTAGAAAATCAAGATCAATCAGAATTTGACAAAATAGTACCGCTTCTTCCTTTTATTATCGTGTTTATTATCGTGTTTATCATTTCACGTAAACGAAGAGGTGGGGGATATTTCGGTGGGTTTGGAGGTGGTGGATTTGGAGGAGGATTTGGAGGAGGAGGATCTGGTGGCGGTGGTGGAGGCTCTGGAGGGGGCGGAGCAGGAAGATAACACAATAAAATAATATGACCCTAATGATTAGAGAAGATGCTTGATAAGCAAGAAAATAATCGTCGTAACTGTAGGAATTGTAATTATTGCCATAATCGTGGGTTTACTTTATTCAATGTATTTTTCTGGATACAATTCTGCACAGATTAAAGACGAAGTGATAAAAAAATATGCGGCAGATGTAGACGTTCAGTTGCAACGACGATATGATTTGATTCCAAACCTGGTTCAATCAGTAAAGGGATACATGCAATTTGAAAAAGGCGTACTTGAGGAAATCACAAAACTACGTTCTCAATGGCAAACATCTGTAAACACGGGTGAAAAAGTACAGCTTAGTAACCAAATCGAACAGACTTTGAGCAAAATAATCCTAACATATGAAAACTACCCAGATTTAAAAGCAGATTCTACAGTTACAAGACTAATGGATGAGCTTGCAGGAACCGAAAATAGAATTTCTGTGGCAAGAACGTATTACAATGACGGAGTACGAGACTTTAACATAAACATCAGAACATTCCCAAATAACGTGTTTAATGAAAGTGGATTTCTTGGATTAAATCCATGGGGGTTAAAACAATATCCTGCATATGAGGCAATATCACAAGCACAGACAACAGTTCCAAAAGTGGATTTAATCAACCCATGATTTTAAAACACATTTTATGCAATAATGTATTAAAGTATTAAAATCAATTAGAGTTTGCATCAATATAGGAATAAATTTTTGTATTAGATATCTAGTAATGATAACCTAATGATCTAGAGAATAAAAAATCACAAAAATTTTAAAACAGAGATTGATTGAGTGGCTATCATTATTTTTCATTTGTTGTAAATAAATAATCATTCAGAAAACTTTTGCCAAAGTCTAACAATTTTGTCTTCAATCTTTACATGTTCTAATTTGTAAGTTAATTCTCCATCTCTATAAGCAATTACAATTTCAAATGTCCAATTTTTATAATAGCTTTCATCTAGACCCTCAAGTGTTCTAACTACTTTGGTTTTTTTAATTATCTTCAATTCTTCCAATTTTCTTACTTTTCTATATGTGGTGGATAATGGGATGTTTAGAGAATTAGAAATTTGTAGAATGGTAAGTTCAGTATTTGACACTAGTTTAATTATTTCTCTACTTTGTTCATCTGATAAGATAGAAATGATTTCACTTGTATAGTCCATTTCAGCTTCGTTTCACCGCTAATATTAAAACAATAAAACCTACAATACCGATTCCTTCCTGTATCATTTCACCAAAAACATCTTGCTGCAGAAATTCTACTACATCTCCAATTATTGTATCCCCTATAACAATTAAAGAGAACCCAAGAGCAAGTAATGCCATGGGGCGATATTTTGTTTTCTTGAATGCCTTTACAGCAATAAACACAAGTATGAATCCCACAATCAAGTGAAATGCCATTAACGCATAGTGAATTTCAACTGACATCTTCTTTTGTATGCTAATCTACATTTAATTAATATCTTCCATTCTCATTTTTTAAAAATGATAGTAATCTATTATATACAATTTTACTCATACAAATCATGAAATCAAAAGCAATGAAGTCATCCATAATCTCAATGGTGTTTTTGATGCTAGCTACAGGAGTTCTGTATCTCTTTGTATCTACTCAAGAAATTGCTGATGCAAGTCAAGAATTCAAAGAAAATGCAGGTAAACCACAAGAGTTTAAGAGTGGAGCTTTTATTGAAACCGCATTTTTTGCTGCAGTTGGTGCTGCATACATTCCAATTGGATTGTGGGCAACGATCACCAAACATACCAGTAAGGTGCCTTATATTTTGGCAATAGGTGGCTCTCTGGCTCTGATATGTCTATATGTATTATCTAGAAATGTAGACATTCCACTTGTGGGTCAACAAGACGATGTCGGTTTTATTGACATTCTGAGCAAAGTTCTTCAAGGCGGCATCATAGTTGTTTCAGTATACATCATAGTCTCCATTAGAAAAGAAAAGAAAGCTAGTTTATTAGTATAAACTAGTTTCTTTATTTTTTATTTTAAAATACATAGAATGGTTTTTGAGTAATTTTAGTTAAACAAACTAATTGAATGATTTCATCGCCAAGTGTAGAAAATGTAAAAGCGAAACTAAAATACACGATCAAGGACCACGAACAGATTTAGAATATCGGCAATACATCAAAACATACAAGATAGAATGCAAGTGCGGTAAAAATGACTGGGAGTGGTTATCGTAGAACAGTATTAAAAAAAAGAGTTTGAAAAATTAGCACTAGGAAAAAATTCTATTTTAATTTAAATACTGAAATTACAGTTTATGAAATAGGTCAAAAAAGATAACTTGATGATTGGCGAGGAATTAATAAAAAAACTCATACAACGTCAAGCAAAAGTAACATAACAAACAAATGAGTCATATAGTTATTCTAAAACAGTAAACGATGTTTTAAGAAAATCGTTATTGTAATTATTAATTAGAATGTTTTTTTAAAAATCATTTTTTTAAATTTAGAGTAGAATATCCAGTTAGCGAGCTCTCAAGGCATTTAGAATCACAGTTACGTCTAGAATTTCTTGAAACAATGCACCATATACCGGAGGAATGTATCCAAACATTGCAATACCTATCAGGACAAAACTTGCTCCAATTCCAAAAAAGATCCCTTGTTTTACAATCTTTGTAGTATGTTGACTTATCTCAACAGCAGTTGCAACTTTTGTGATGTCATCTACGAGTAGAACAATATCTGATGTTTCTGCAGAAATCGCTGTTCCACTATATCCCATTGCAATTCCCGTTGTAGCAGTTGCTAAAGAAGGAGCATCATTGATTCCATCACCCACCATGATCACATTACTGTATAATTCCTTAGTTTTTTTGACAATCTCAACTTTTTGTTCAGGCAATAGATTGGCATGTACTGTAAGTATTCCAGCTTTTTTTGCAATATTGTTTGCATTTTCTAAATTGTCTCCAGTTAACATTGCAGTTTGTTTAATGCCAAAATCATTTAATCTTTGAATCATGGATTCAACCCCAGGTCTTATCAAATCACTAAAAACAAGTATTCCAGAAAGATTTCCATTTATCGTAACAAATGCCAACATTTTTCCTTTTGAATTAATTTGTGCCTTTGCATTTTGGATGTCTTCTTTTAGTTTCGAATTTATTTCTACAAAAATATTTTCTGACCCAATCACAATATGTTGTCCTTCAATATCTCCTTCAACTCCAGATCCTGACATTTCGTGAAAGTTTTTTGGGTTTGGTAATTTGTCGAATTTACCTTCAGCCATAACCAAAATAGATTTTGCAGCAGGATGGGATGACATTTGTTCAAGTCCTGCCAAATTACGTAAAAGTGTGTCTGACTCAATATCTCCAATCGGTTTAAGATATTCTAGTTTTGGAGTTCCAAATGTGATGGTACCAGTTTTATCAAAAAGGATTGCTTTTGCCTTCCCAAGTTGCTCTATTGCAGTTCCAGTTTTTACAACTATACCATTTTTTGCGGCTTTGTTTATTCCGCTGATAATGCCAGTTGGTGTTGCAAAAATTAGTGGACATGGTGTAGCAACTACCAATACTGAAAGAATTGTCACTGTATTTTGTGTAATGACCCATCCCAAAATACTGACAACGATTACAGTAGGAGTAAACCATACTGCAAATTTATCAGCTAGTCTTTGGATTGGTGCTTTTTCTAGTTGTGCTTCTCGAACAATCTGAACTATCTTTGCATATTGACTTTCTCCATTAGTTTTTTGTGCTTCCATTTCAAATGTACTGCCAACATTTACAGTTCCACTCATTACAACATCATGAATCATTTTAATTTTTGAAAGAGGCTCTCCTGTTACAGCAGACTCGTCAATTTCAACTAAATCATTTTTAGATATTCCATCTACAGGAATAAGTTCCCCTGTGCGAACTACTAATAAGTCACCAGGTTTTACATCCTTGACATCTATTTCACTTTGAATTCCATCGTTTTTTCTAATAGCTACTCGAGGGGATCTTTTTAACAATTCTTCCAGCGAGTCCTGTGCATGATAAAATGCATAATCTTCCAGTGCTTTTCCACCTGATTGCATTAGAACAATTATGACACCAGGAAATGGGTTATTTGTGATAATTGATACTAAAATTGCAAGCATTGCAATAATATCGGCGGCAAATTTTTTATGAGTCATTCCTTTAATTGTGTCCCATATAATGGGTATGCCCCCCATAACTACAACAACTAACCAAACAAGATGAGCTAGATCAGGAACATTTGTAATCCATTGAAAAATACTTCCAACAAAGAGTCCACTAATTGCAAAAATTGGAATTGGATAAAGGCGAACTAAATATATAGAATTTTGAAAATTTATTTCAGACAATTTTAACAAACTTTTCAACACAACCAGAATATTTTAATATAAAACACTACAAATGAGCCAAAATCACGAACATGATGTATTAACAGGTTATTTTTTGTATAGTAATTAAATTTTTATAATTAATTTAGATTCATCTGGTTTTTCTTAGAATAAGCTGCATTAGAACTTCTTTTGTGTATTCTATTCCATGTTCCTCGTTAGTATGTTTCCCAAATTCTCGTATAACTGAATCAACTTCTCCATCAGCTACAAAGTTGCATTCAAAACCATAATCACTACAACGAAGTTTTATTGTCATGACAAATTCCATGGATGTTTATTTTTTGCTGGCATTTAGTGCGCTTTTTCACGCTTTGGTTTTGAGTGGGCTTTAATCATGTGTTTCTTTGTTCTTTCTGCATCAGTAAATTCCATTTTACATATATGACACATATTTGTAAACTGAGGATTTTTTTTAAATACATTTTTCAAGCGAGTTGTGTTAATTTTTTTTGAAATTGGTATTTTATATTCCATATAATATCATTAAATTAGTCATACTAAAACATCACTTAACAATGTTAACTTGAAATAAAGATTCAGAAACAGATTCAATTAAAACAATAATGCAGAAGCGTATCTAGGGAAAATACAAGCTGTGTCTAAGGCAGTAAATGAAAACTTCGAATGTATGAGATGACAAACTCATGAATTCTAAGGATTTTCCCTCGGGGTAGATATTGTTGCGTCTGCATTAACAACTATTTTTGATTTTAGTATTTAGATAATGCTTAACATTGTTAATTGTTAAGAATTGAAAGAAAATAGATCCGTTTATTTATTCTAGATCTTGTCATAAGCAGAACATTACAACTTGGACACCATAATTTGTGTTTCAAAGAAAGTTAAACACATTAAATATCTTTTAATCCATTTTCATATTTTATAGCAGATAATTTTGAAACTATGAAAATAGATGATCCATTGTAGATATACGTCATTTTTTATGAAAATGTTGCTTCCTAGATGAAATTGGTCTATTGAATACCATGTCTCATGATCAATAGAAATTATTATGGTCAATTTTATTTTTTAAGTCAATGTTATTTTTTACCATTATAATAAAAATGAAAATAATACCTAATAAAACCAAATTAACAATGTTAAGTATATGATAAATACCACAGAATTACAAAATATATAATGAATACAAATAATTTAAGAATTTTCAGGAGTTATTAAAATTTGTCTAATGATAATAATGATATATTAAGTTCTATGGATTCATTTATTGATAAAATTCAACATCTAAGAGGAGTTATGCTAGGTGTCTCATTATCGGGTCTAATTTTAGCACCATTTGCTATTGGGATTTCAGTGTATCTCATTAACCATCCTAGATTTTTACTTCTATTAGACCAAGAAGATGATTTCGGAGTTGTCTTAATATTTCTATTAGTTGGGATACTCATAACGTCAGGAATATGGTTAGTTACAGGATTAATACAATTCAGGTCACTAAGTAAGTGGAATAACAGATACTATAATTATTTAAAAAGAAAAGAGAACCTAGATAAATCAATTACAGATACATACTTAGATAAAAAGCAGACATCCAAGTTTGAATGAATCATGTAAAGATTTGAAACCTCTTGGAAACAAATGTTCGTATGGTTCTATTATGTCACGACAAAAATTCATTCCTTTTTGAGTTACTTTAAAAATAGTTACAGTTCTTTTCCCGTCTTCAATTTCTTCTCTTTTTATCATTTCATTAAGTTCCAAATTATCTAAAATTCCCTTATGTTTTGAAATATTCAAACCACAAAAACTAAACAAGGAAGTTTGATTAAGTTGACCATATTCAGAAAGAGTAAGAATTATGTCCTTTACAATGTAAATTCGATCACGATATTTACGAGAATCAGCCATACATCATTACAGAAATCAAACTATTAATCTAATTTTCTAATTTATTTACTGTTTGTAGGTCGTTTACTTAGTTCCAGATCAATATCAATTACTTTACCATCCCTATAGATCTGAAGTAAAATCTTGTCTCCTACAGATTTGTTTTCTGAGACATATGCAATAAGGTCATCTATTCTTTTAACTGGCATGCCATCAATTGAAACTACAATATCAGCACTTGCTATTTCTCTGTTTGAATTAAACAAAGCATCCTTTATTCCTGCTTTATCTGCAGGTCCATCTTTTATAACAGCATTAATTAGAGCACCCCTAAAATTCTTGGGAAGATTCAATTTTTCAGATAATTTTGGCGTTAGGGTAGTTCCAGAAATTCCTAACCAAGGGTGAGGATATTCTCCTTTCTCAATTAATACAGGTACAACTTTTTTAATATTATTTGATGGAATTGCAAAGCCAACGCCCGAAAACTCTCCTACTTTGGATTCAATTGCAGTATTCATTCCAATTAAATTTCCACTGGAATCTAAGAGAGGTCCTCCTGAATTCCCTGGATTAATTGCAGCATCGGTTTGGATGATATTAGGTATAGAAAATCCTGATTCTTGATTAGGAAGCAATCTTCCAATTTGACTCACTATTCCTGTTGTCATAGTATTGCTTAAACCAAATGGGTTTCCAATAGCAATTACCTGATCACCAACTTTGACTTGAGAAGAATCGGTAAAAGGTATCGGAGTTATTGAATCATTAGAATAATCATCGGTTATTTGCAATACTGCAATATCATTGAATTCATCAGTACCAACCACTTTGGCATTAAAGGCATCACCATTTGAGAGAGTAACATCTACATTAGAAACACCTGCAACAACATGATTGTTTGTAATAATATGACCTTCGTTATCATACACAAATCCAGAACCTAGTCTAGAGGATTGTTGTTCCAAAGGATTACCGTTAATGATAATATTTGATCTTGTTTCGGTAACAGTGCTAGTTATTTGTACGACTGAATTTTCCAAGTTTTTATAAATTCCACCTAGTTCAGTATTGCTTTGTTCATGTTGAGAAATATTGCGAGATTGTACATCTTGACTTGTTTTGCTATTGTTTTCAGAAGTAATTCCTGGAAGAAGTTTTTCATTTGTAACTAGTTGATTTTTCTTGCCAAAATAAAAGTCCATAGAAGGTGGAAGAGCAATTGCTACAAGAATTCCAAGAATCACTACTGCTCCAATTAGAAATTTTTGTACGTCATTCATATGTTATCAACCACATGTTTTGAAATGCATTCTATGTTATTTTTATTCCAGTCCATAAAAGAATTAAGCAGAAGTTTTTCATATTTTGGAAATTGTGTAATTTTTCGGTTCATTTTACAAATATCCTTTTTTCATTGATGATATTGCACATGTTGTATTTATCACATGCTTAACATTGTTAATCGAAAGTTAATAACATCCACAAACAATCTAATTTATGAACAATTCAACTAATCTTATTTCAAAAGAAACTGAAATAATTGAAATCAATAAGGAAGTTCAAAAAATTTCCATATGTGAAATAATGAAAAACAACACATCAGATATTATTCAAAAACTAGAAATAGAACTTCCAATTCTTTTTCAAAACTATTCAGACCTATATTCCAGATATCTTCATTCAATAAAAGATTTATTTGGAGTATGTCATATCGCAGAAAAACAATATTTTGACAAGATGCAAGTTGATCAAGATGTCTTAAGAGCCTTTGATGATTATTTGAAATTTATTGCACATATTACCGAATCACAGATTGGAACATCTACAGAGTTTCTAAAATCGTATGTCCAGTTTAGACTAGCATTAGTTGATTCTTGGGATCAGTATGCCCATATCATGATGAACACATATGCCAAAATGTTATCGCAGTTTGTTCAGAAGAAATAATAAATTTCATAAAACCATCATAACATCAATAGATAATATTTCAAACTAGGCATTATTCTCAATAGATAAAATAAAAATTTACAAACTTCTTTAATCAGTTAATACAGTAATTTGGGTATGGTAAACCATGGCTTTTCATAATAGATTTGAGTGGAAGGAGATTTTATCTTAATGTCAAAACACAGATTAAAAAAACTCTCAAAGATTTTTGGTCCCGGAATAGTGACTGGTGCTTCAGATGATGATCCATCTGGAATTGCAACATATACTCAGGCAGGAGCACAATATGGAACTGGAGCACTATGGTTTGCCTTGTTTCTCTATCCATTAATGGCAACAGTGCAGGAAATGTGTGGAAGAATAGGTCTTTTAACTGGAAGCGGGTTGGCAGGAATCATTAAAAAAAAATATTCTAAAAAAACAGTTTTCCCAATAATTACATTACTTCTTGTTGCAAATACAATTAACATTGGTGCAGATATTGGTGCAATGT
Organism: Nitrosarchaeum sp.; assembly: GCA_023265135.1. Taxonomy (GTDB): domain Archaea; phylum Thermoproteota; class Nitrososphaeria; order Nitrososphaerales; family Nitrosopumilaceae; genus Nitrosarchaeum. The sequence continues at coordinate 131,685 of JAHFUM010000003.1, forward strand.
CTGCTTCTGTAAATCTGATATTCCCTGGATTTCCAATTCTTCTTATAACATTGCTTTTTACTGCAACAATAATTTTATCAGAAATTTTAATTCCGTATCAAAAATATGTCAGGATATTAAAATATCTGACACTTTCCTTACTTGCATATTTTGTTACTGCTCTAATTATTGGAGAGAACTGGCAAGAAGTATTTACAGCAAGCATTGTTCCACATGTAGAATTCACATCAGCATTTTCCATGATGTTCGTTGCACTCTTTGGAACCACAATATCGCCCTACTTGTTTTTCTGGCAGACATCAGAGGAAGCAGAAGAAGATGTTGCTAAAAATAAAATTAAAGATATGGGAGAAGGGAAACCACACATCACAAAGCGTGAAATCAAATTGATGCGAATAGATGTTATGTTGGGAATGGGTTTTTCTCAAATGATAATGTGGTTTATCATTATGACTGCTGCAGGAACTCTTCATACAGGTGGGATTTCAGATGTCATAACTGCAGATCAAGCTGCAAAAGCATTAGAACCGCTAGTACATACATTTCCAAATTCAGGACAAATTGCAAAAACAATCTTTGCATTAGGAGTAATAGGTACAGGTATGTTGGCAATTCCAATACTTTCCGGATCTTCAGCATACGCATTATCAGAAGGGTTTGGTTGGAAGGAAGGGTTAAGTAAGAAATTCAAAGAAGCAAAATCATTCTATTTGATCATTGCTTCTTCTACAGTGGTTGGATTATGGATTAATTTTATTGGATTGGATCCGATCAAAGCATTATACTATACTGCAATAATTAATGGGATAATCGCAGTTCCGTTACTAATAGCAGTCATTAAAGTGGCAAATGACAAGAAAATACTTCATACACATACAAACAAAAGACTATCCAATGTTTTAGGATGGTTTACGGTTGCAATAATGGGATTTTCTATTATTATCATGATCTTTACAATGGTGTAAATGAGTGAAGATTAGATAAAATCACAATTTTCAGATAAATAATCATGAACATGTTTATTGGATAAAATATATTTGTACATTAAATAACATAAACAAAATTTACAAACTTGTTGACCGTCTCACAGAATAAACGTCTTGGTTATGCATTTGCATTTTTATCTGCACTAACATTTGGTCTTGTTTCTGCCATGGCAAAACCACTAGTGTCTTCAGTTAATCCGTTATTGCTTGCATCGTTTGTTTACTTGATTTCAGCTGTTACACTTACTCCACTTGCTCAGAAAATAAAATTAGGATCTATGAAAAAAAGAGATTATTATATAATACTTTTAATTTCAATATCAGGAGCCATAATTGCTCCGAGTTTGTATTTTAGTGGGTTGACTCATACATCAGCTTCTGATGCTGCCTTGTTGGCAAATGGAGAATCATTCTTTTCAGTTTTATTGGCAATAATATTTTTTAAAGAAAAATTAAATACATTTGGATATGTTTCAGTCTTACTTATTTTGGTAGGATTAATCATAGTAACTACAGATCTAAATTTTTCAGATTTCACTCTTGAACAAATACACTATCAAGATGTTTTAGTTATAACATCAATGTTATTTTGGGCATTGGATAATAACCTCAGTAGGATAATTGCTCAAAAACTCCATTCTGCAAAAATTGTACAAATAAAATCTGCCATAGGAGGCACATCACTCTTTTTGATAACCGTGTTTTGGTTTAAAATTCCATTAGATTTGGATGTCGAACAAATACCTGCAATCATTTTACTTGGAACAGTAGGATTTGCATCATCGCTCTATTTTTTCTTAAATGGACTCAAACACATTGGAACAATCAGAACCATAATGATATTCTCACTGTCCTCAGTATTCGGTTTAGTATCTGCCTTCATACTATTGGGGGAACAGATTAGTTTCTATCAAATCATCGCTGCAGGAATCATGTTTGGTGGAGTTTATCTTATGAATAAAAAAGAGTCTTCAATTAGTCCAGCATAGATTTTTCAGTAATCAAACGCCTATTGAGATTTATGTAAAATTATAGAATTTGATTATTAAAAACACTAGTTTTGGTTTTTGTAGTAGAGTTTGATAACCTCATCAACTATTACGTCTGTGTCTATATCTTTTTGAGTGCTTACAAGAAGTAAATGGTCATCTCCAAGATAAAAGGAAAAACGCTTTACCAAATCATATTCAGCTAGAGTGTATTTTGTTTTGCCAAGCCATTTTGACATTTCTTTTCGTGCTTTCCAATCAATAATAGAAAGGGATACCAATTCATTTTCCTTATGCGTTGAAAGCAAACTGGTCAAACCGGCACGCATGCCACCTCCAACACGAACACCCCATTCATCATAAACTGTAGCAAATCTAATTTTAGGATTGGATTCTAAAATTTGTGAGCAAAAAGTTTCGTAATTCAATGATTATTCTTATCTTTCCTGATTATTAGAGTTTTATTTGTTTCAATTATATTGTAGACCAAAAAATCACTCCAAGGAAAATGGAAATAAAATAATTTATTGTAACGTAAAGAATTAGGATTTTAATCAAGTAGGTGAATGATCAAGAATATTTTTCTTCCTATTAGTTTAGATTAACCAATACGATAAAATCTTTATTTCTTTTTGAATGATAATTCTTGTCCATTGCCAATAGAAATCGTAATTGATTCAATATGTTGGATTCCTTTAATGTGATTTAGGTATTTTTTTATGTGTTTTTGGAATCGTCTAGGAAATATTATATTATCTGCAGCAATAATGCCACCTTTTTTCAACATGGGCAAACAGATATCAAAATAAGATGAATATTCTTCTTTATCTGCATCAATAAATATAAAATCAAAATGTTTATGAGGATTAGATTTTCTAAATTTACTTAGTTGAATTAAAACATCTTTTGCTATACCTTGTTTGATTTCGATTATATCAGATACTCCAGCTTTACTAAAGTTCTTTCTTGCAATCTCGATTTTTTTTTGGTTTTTTTCTATGGTAATGATCTTGGAATTCCTAGGAATTGCATCTGCAAACCACAAAGTGGAGTAACCAGTAGAAGTGCCAATTTCAAGTATATTTTTGGACTTGTGTATTTTTAGAAGAATGTTGTAAAAAATTCCGGTATCTTTAGTTATTGCAAGCATCCTATCATCATGATGAATTTTGCGGTAATTTTTTTGCTCGTAATCAGCTCTTTTTTCAAGAGAACGAAGAACGTGAGAGATTTTTTTATTCATTAAATGTATTGTAAAAGTCTTGAATTTAACTAATAATCGATATTTTATTCATTTTACCCAATAGATCTTAAAGATAAAACTATGATGTGCCGTATTTATTAGACATGATCAAACAAACAAAGAACCCTTTTCCAGAAATTACTTCAGCTCTGTGTTTTACACCTTTTGGAATGAATACAGTCACAGGTGAACTTACTTTATAGATTTCATCATCAAGCTGAATTTCATAAACAAGTTTATCATTTTCTGAAAGAATTATGTTAATTTCATCTGTATCATGTTTATGTAATACACTATATTTTGATATTTTTTTGTCAACTGTATCAACAAAATGAACAGCAGCGTGAATATTTGATTCAGGCATGGTTTTTTTATTTAGCATTAAAATTCGTTTAATTGGCGCTTTTTTATGAAATGGAACTTTGGAGAGAGGTTCACGTATTCCTTTTGTAATGTATTTTTTATATTTCTGCACATTATGAATTGATAATTTTTAGTATAAAACAAGTTGGATTACAAATTTTCATATAAACAACAAGTGATAATAAAAAGCATGCAACAAGATAGGACTTCGGAATGGTTTGTACCAAAGATCGGTCCAAGAAACTTTAGAATTGGCATAGGGATGTTATTTCTGCCCTATACTTCAATTGTAACATGTTTTGCTATTTGGGGCTCACTTGGAGGCACATTTGTTCTAGATAGACTTGTTGCAATCGGGGTAATCTATTTTCTTGCAGTCGGTGTCTCAGCTCATTGTCTTGATGCAGTGGGGGGAAAATCAAAACCATGGGGAACATTACCAAAAAGAAAGATCATATCTGTAGCAATATTTTCGCTAGGAATTACTTTTGCAATTGGTCTGTATTACGTGTTTTTGGATTCACCGGTATTGTTTCCAATAGGTATTGCTGAAGGGTTTTTTCTGTTTGCATATAATCTAGAACTTTTTGGAGGAAGATTTCACAACAACATATCGACAATTGTTTCATGGGGAATTTTACCAGTGTTTGCAGGTTCTGCAATTCAAACAAATTCAATTTCAATTGAGACAGTAGTTTTAAGCGTTGTCTCTGCTTTGATGACTTATTTCCTAATTACAACATCAAGAAAATACAAGGAGCTAAAAAGAAATGAAATAGATTTAGCCAAGATCAAAAGTAAAGAAACCATTCTAAAAATAATCACTTTGGCTGTAATAATAGGGACATTTTCATTTTTCATATTACGGATTATCCAATATCCTTTAAACTAGAATAACACATGAACCCAATATGAAAGGGTCGAAGAGTAATAGAATTCAGTATTAGACGATTAATTTGATAGAGAGAATATTTGAGATTATCTTGATTACAAATTTTATTGATGAGTAGATTCTCTTTGCCAAATTACTGTGAATACTTTTGAAAAATCATTGACAATAATTTAGAATATTTCCAAAAAATTTACGGAGTATTGATTTTGCAGAAATAGATAATTTTAAAGACCTTTAAGAGATTCTATTATTTCCAGTTTATTCAGAATTACTGCGTCGGGATAACAATTAAGGTGGTGCCCATTACTGATTTTGACATATTCCCAATTTTCACATTTTTGATCATATTCAAATTTATGAAAGTCTTCTTCAATTTTATACCCAAAGGCGTTATCAATTCCTTGATAAGAATGTCCTTTAATGAGTTTGACAGTATTGGCATTATAGTCAGCAGTCACTTCGGCATATAATGCGTTTGGGAACATAAAAACAACATTTGGATGCTGAGATATTGCATCAAATTCATTTTTTGTAACATATTCACTGTGTAATACGATTACTTTGTCATAGTTTTTCAGAATATTTGGATTCTTGTCTACATCAATATCAGTTAGAAATTCATAACCTAAGTTGTAAAGAATCTGCGCAGTCATTCCACTAGAGGTGTAAATTAATTGAGGATTTTCAAAATTAATAGTTAAGCACTTTACATCGCATTCTTTTCTATAAAATGTATAAAATCCAGGCTCTTTGTATGCTGCAGATGTAAATATAGGATATATGACCACAGATTTTTCATTATCCTTGGGTTTTAGCCTTTCATAGATGGTAGAATTTTTTTGTATATCGAATTTGATTCCATTTAGTGGTGCTGGTTGTTTTTCTTGAATTCTTTTTGCATCTTCTTGAGTAATATAGATAGATACATCATTTTCTGAATTTACTTTTACAGTATGATCTTTATAATATGTGTCAACAATTTTTTTCATTGTGAGAGTATTTGTAACATCGTTTGATGAGATAAAATTCATTGTAAATGTTAACGAAATTATAACTATGAGTATGACAGAACATGCAATAACTCCAGTAACTTTCCTATTCACTATTTTTTCTTATTTTTGACAAACTTAAAGATTGCCTACAAAAATCCTAGTTTTGAATTGGTAAAAAAATTATTGTCAAGTTTCATTCCCCATAATGCGATTTCATTATGATAATGATAAGTAGCTTTTCAAGATTCAAGCGATTGAGCCATCTTGTTTTATGTATAAACTGTGAATAAAAATAGAATGATTACAAACGTCCTAACTTTTGATTCTCATGATTTTGGTGCGGTCCATTACTTTCCAATATTCAACATTTTGTCCATTCTCAATTTTTCCATTTATTTCATCATCAACTAAAGTGACATCGATAGTCTCAAAAGTTTCTGAATCCATAATTTGGATAGTTTCACCAATAATAGAGATAATCTGACCAGTTCTCTTGTCAATTAGTGGAATGTGCACTTGCATGCTAACAGGTCCTACGTGGGGTCTTTTTTGGCCATCAAACACACCTACTCCCACAATTCTAGCTTTTGCTGCACCGTGTTTTCCTGGTTTAGATGTATCATATTCTGCAATTCTACAAGGTTCACCGTCAGGTTGATCTGACACAGGTAGTAGAATGTATGAACCAATTTTTAATGAACCAAGGTCAGCTGGTTTACTCATGATGAAGCAGGTTTTTGTCGAATATTTAACTTTTTTACTTTAGTTTTTCCAGAATTGAAAGACTCAACAAATTAGTCATTGTCAATCCTTTTCGATTTACATCTCGTTTGGTTTGTTCACAGTACTTCTTTACACTTTGATGACCCTTTTCACTTGCAACCTCAATTATTACAATATTTTCAGAGTAAGGAAAAGTGAATTTTGATGGCAAGGTACAAAATGTCGCCATATTTCCAATCCCTCCAATTCCGATTTTATCTCTTTTTAATAAGATGTTTGCAACATTCTTCAAGTCTTCATATTCTCCAAATTCCAAATAATACACAGTAACAAAATTTATTGCACCATCTATGTCTCTTTGAAATAGTTCGTCGGTAACATTGAAAATGAAAGATGTTTTTTCTTGGTTGTGCTTGTTCATGTCATCTTTAATGTGTTGACTATCATTGAATTTTCCCAAGAGATAATGATTAGTTGAGTCAGAAAAGTAGGGTTTACTTTCATCAGAAAATGTTCCAGTTACAAAATATAATGCCTCAATATTGTTTGATGACATCCAAGATTCTTTTAATGCGACAGATTCATGATTATGGAGATATGGTGCACATACATAACCAGAATAAGATAATTGCTGCTCAGACACTTGATTTCATTTCTTGAAGATGATATTTATGTTTATAGAAAGTAGGCATGATAATTTGATAAATAACCATCCTTCGATAGTTTTTTAATACTAGAACGTGTGGCTTTTTTGTCCCAAGCTAGCTCAGCCTGGTAGAGCTTCCGGCTGTAGTTGTTGGCTTACGATGGCTGACCGAATAACAGCATATCAGGCATACAGAAACCGGGTTGTCGAAGGTTCAATTCCTTCGCTTGGGACCACAGTTTTTTCGAATTATTAAAAATAATAAAAAAATAGACTAATTTAAGAAAACAATGTTGAACTCTTAAATTAATAAAAATATCTATTGTCTATGCTGTTTTTTTGACTTTTTGAGCAGCTGGTCCTTTTTGACCTTCGCCGACTACAAACTCGACTTTATCGCCTTCATTGATGAATCCATCAACATCTGATTTGTGAACGAATAGATCGTCACCAGATTCTCTTTCGATAAAACCAAAGCCTTTTGTGCGGTTGAACCACTTTACGGTGCCTTGTTCCATTTAATTATAATAGAAATTATTCCGTATATTAAGATAAGTTATCAAAATAGATCGAATACATGATAATTATGCACAACCCATCCATATTCCAGTTATAATGAGTTTAGAAGTCTTTTGGAATGTGGTTATTGTCTTTTAACCATTCAACTTGGGGTAAAGTGAATCTCCAAACAATATCACCTCGTTCATCCTGTTTAAAATCCCAAGGTGCGATTATGACTATATCGTTATCACGTATCCATACTCTACGCTTTAATTTTCCCCTGATTCTGCCTCGACGAGTAAGACCATCAGTGCATTTTATCATGACATTTTCCCCTCCAAGCATTTTAAGCACTCTGCCAAAAAGCTCACCCTCTTCGGGTAAACGCATTTCTTTTAAATCACTTTCATTTTTAACTTGACGCTTACCCATAGCATACATAACAATTATGAGCATATAAATTGACTAAATTCTATTGTTACCCATTTTTCTTGGAAAAATGAAAGTAACTTTATCATACTTTCATCTTAAAAAATACTGTGCAGTTAATTTTTCTATCATCATAGGATTGCTATAAAAAAGAATTTAGAATTCTAGTATTTCAAGCATTAACTATTTTGAAATAGTGAAATAAAGAAATTATAATTTTCATAAAAATTGATATTTCCAATAAGTTTTATTTGTAGATAGCAAATCTAGTTTGTGGAATTTAGATGTGTTCAAGACTGTTCTCAGTGTTGCATTGAAAGAGAATACTATCCAACTAAAAAATTCGGAAAAATTGGAGTTTTGATACTACCTGAAGAAAAAGAAAGAATACAACATCTAGCAAAAATAAATGGATTAAAAATAACAGTTTTACCAAGGATCGGAATATCAGAAGAAAATAAGTCTAGCCCAACAAAAATATTAGCATTTCAATTAATGGGAATTGAGCAAAATGGAAATACATGTCCCTTTTTAGATACAGAAACAGAATCTAGATCACCTCATGGTGGATTTCCGTGTAAAATATACAATGAGCGACCTCTTGCATGTATGACTTATCCATTAATAGAATCAAATCCAATAATACTTGATCAAAAATGTAAGTTTTGTAAAGAACATAGAACTGCTGATAAAAATTTAAATTCTGAAATAGAATCACTGTTGAAAATTAAAACAAAAATGACTACAAATGCTCCTTTCATATGGAGATATGCTACTGGAGTTGGAGATGAATCAGATAAAAACCAAATAGAAACAGGTTGGATTTTAGAAGAATAATTAAAAAAGAACAATATTTTTTGACCCCTCCAAGAGTATATTCATAGGGTAAATTATGATTCGCTCATCATAATTTGTAAATTCAACCCACTTTAATCATATCAGAATTTTCTTAAATTTTATATCAATCTAAGGATTAATTACAGCACGACCAACAATTTTTCGTGCTTTAAGATCCTCTAAAGCAGAGTTAGCAGCATCAAGAGAATATCTCTTTGAGATCATGGGATTAATGGATCCTTTTCTTGCAAGATCTAATAATTCAATCATGTCATTATAATTTCCAGTATATGCACCTTGAATAGTAATTGATTTGAGAGGAATTGTAACAAGAGACAACTCCATCGAACCACCAAACAGACCAACTAAGACAAGATTGCCTCTCTTTCTTAGAACTTCTAATCCCATTTTTGCAGTAGGTGGAGCATTAACAAAATCTACAACACTGTCAGCCCCTTTACCATTACAAACAGAAATTATTTTTTGGGGTGTTTCAGGATCTTTTGAGTTCATTACAAAATCAGCCCCCATTTCTTTTGCGATTTCCAATTTTTGATCATCTAAATCTACACAGATAATTTTTGATTTGGTGATGGATTTTGCAATTTGCACACCCATTAACCCTAATCCACCAGCACCTATTATTACAAGAAATTCGGGAGTATTTTGATTTGATTTTTTAATTGCTGTATAAGCTGTTAACCCAGAACAAGCCAATGAAGTTGCAGATTCAGGATCAACGCCATTTAATTTTGCCAAATATTTGAAATGTGGGACAAGTGAGTAATCTGAATAACCCCCATCCTGAAAAACACCGAGTGATTTTGGAGTATCACATAAATTTTCATTACCAACTTTACATGCAGGACATTCACCACATCCAATCCAAGGATAAACTAAAACTTGATCATCTTTTGAAAAACCCTTAACATTATCTCCAAATGCTTCAATAGTACCAACAATTTCATGCCCAGGAGTAACAGGATATTTGACACCTCTATCAGTAACTTTCATGAATTTACCATCACCCAAATCATATCCACCCTCCCAAAGGTGCAAATCACTATGACATACACCGACTGCTTTGACTTTAACTAAAACTTGATTATCTTTAGGATGAGGAGTTTCCATTTCAACAATTTTCAATGGTTCGTTAGGACCTGTGATCCTAGCAGATTTCATAAATTGATAATTCTGTCTTAACAATATAAGAGTTGACAGAATATGAGAAAAAAATAGAGCCCTTAGATATTATTGAATAAAAAACAAGATGATCTGTGAGTGAAGAACAAACTCCGGATAGTATTTCGCAAGCACCAGTAAATATTCTATTTAATCCTACTACAGTTGCCAAAAAAGATGTTTGGGATATTGATCTTATTCAAATTTTGAATTTATTAATAAAAATTCTTGAAAAAAGTGGAAAAAAAGATCTTAGAGTTGCAGGAATGGCGGCACTATCATCTTCTTTGATTTACAGAATGAAGGTGGAAAGTATTTTTGCATTACAACGTGCAGCCATGGAAAAAAAGCCAATTAGACAAAGAAATGATGTAGATATAGAATTAATAGACATTCCATACAGACATGAATCAACTTATCCTGTATCATTAGATGATTTGTTAGGATTGCTACAGAATTTAATTGGTACAATAGCTAACCCACAATCTAGAAGAAACAAGATAGAGATAGAACCCATTGAAGCCCCTAATTTTCAAGAATATTTTATTTCACTTGAGAACATTATCGGGAAATATGAGGATTTAATCATTAGAAAAATTTCAAATACAGGATATGGAATGCTTCAAGACATTATAAAAGATCTTGATGAAATAGATTCAATTAGATGCTTTTTTGCAATATTATTTTTGGCAAGAGATGAAAAAGTTGAACTGGTACAAATAGACGAAGATATTAAAATTGTTTTGATAAAAGAGAAGTTAACAATCTGATCAAAAATGAAGAAAGGGTTTCTTTAAGTAGATTTTATAGGAAAAGTAAAGTGAATGACAAAAACGGATACAAACGATGAGCCAACTGCAAGAATTGAAGCAGCCCTGTACTCTGCTGGAAGACCATTGAAAATAGAAGAATTAATCAAAGCCTCAGGCACAGAATCACGAACAAAGACGTTTGAAATACTCAATGATCTTATGAAAAAGACAAAGTCAGCATTCAAGGCACTTGAAGTTGTAACACTTCCAGATGGATCATATGTATTTCAATTAAAACCAGAATATAGTTCAACTATCAAAAGATATGCATCAAAACCTATTCTTCCAAATGCAACTCTTAAAACATTATCATATATTGCATACATGCAACCAATTTCATCGAAACAACTTGTTGAAACAAGAGGTTCTGGGGCATACGAACATCTCAAAGAATTACGACAGTTAGATTTTATCACTCATCAAAATGTAGGTAGATTAAAAATTTATAATACAACTGAAAAATTCCAAAAATATTTTGGAATACAGGGAGATGTAGAAAATCTTAAACAAAGACTGTTTTCCAAAGTAAGAAAAACAGCAAAGATGTCTGAATCAAATCCCGTGCCAGAAATAGTCAGTAACTAAACTAACTATTTTTAGTTTAAGCCTAACTTTTTGCGTTTTGTATAAATTAGAGTAATTAAAAGAATATTCGTGAGAAAATCAGTAGAAAATCTTGCAACAAGTAAAATAACTGGGGGAAGAAGACACCCTGCAAGAATTCGAAGAAAGTATGAAATAGATAGATATCCAAATGAATCTGTTGCTGGAGCTCAAGTTACAATAACAAGACGAGTAAGAGGTAATAATAAAAAAACAGCTTTGAAAACAATTGATTTTGTCAATTTGGCATCAGGTGATTCCAAAGTAAAGAAAATAAAAATTCTCAAAGTATTAGAAAATTCTACAAACAATGATTATCAAAGAAGAGGCATAATTACAAAAGGTGCAATATTAGAAACAGAAGCTGGAAAATGCAGAGTTGTTTCTAAACCAGGACAAACAGGAATAGTTAACGCAGTTTTAGTAAAGTGATTAAATGAAAGATTACGATCATGTCGTAATCTGGTTAGATTATTTTAATAAAACACTTCCAAGAGCGAAAGGAAGAAAATTAGAAAAAGAAAAATGTATTTTCGATCCTTCATTAAAAGAATTAACAGAAGCTGCACAAGCAGCAGGATTTGAAATCACAGAAACTGATGAAAAGGTAAGATTCCCAAGAAGACCTTATGTCAGGTCAGGCTACATAGTGTTACCAAAAGGATCCTCTAAGACAAATATTCTTAACAAAATTTCAGAAAAATTAGTTACAAAGAGAGCCAAGCAAACAAAATAAAATCAAATCTAGCTCTTAGCTAAAGTAAAGTTGACAGAAGTACATGATAAGAATATGACGATTATGGTTTCTAATTGCAGGAGGTAGGCGAAATAATGCACTTAGCCGCTAGTGGCAGAGTGATCATTCAGCTATCTAAAAAACTAGCTGAAGGAGAAATACTCTGTGACGAAACAGGAACTAAAGTTGCAAAAGTAATGGAATTAATTGGTCCAATAAAAAGACCGTTTGCATCAGCAACTCCGTTAACAAACAACATCAAAAAATACATAGGCAAAAGTGTTTTCGCAATTGAACATTCTCCTGCTAATACACAAAAATTCAGGAGAAGAAAAAAATGAATATATTACAACAACAAAGCTGTCCTGAATGTCAATCTTCATTAGTAGATGATGTTCAGAATGGTGAAATAATCTGCTCTGGTTGCGGCGTAGTTGTCGCTGATCAGATGGTAGATCACGGTCCAGAAACAATAAGCTCAAATCTCGAAGATAGAATGAAGCTAGCAAGAGCAACAGGACAGACAACTTATTCTCAACATGATTTGGGAATAACAACTGAGATATCAATCAGTACAAAAGACTTTAGCGGAAAAACAATAAATCGCGAAGTTGCAAACCAAATGAACAATCTCAGAAAATGGCAACAACGAGTACGTGTTTCTTCACCAAGAGAAAGAAGATTAGCAAATGTTTTATCAAAAATGGGTGAAACATGTGATGGTCTAAATCTTTCAAGAAACGTCTTGGAAACAGCTTCTATGATATACAGAAACTTGGATGGACATGTTGATGTGAAGGGAAAATCTGTAGCAAGTATTACTGCAGCTACAATTTACATGGCATGCAAACAATGTGATGTAGTAAGATCACTAGAAGAAATTTGTAGAGGAATATGTGCGCCAAAAGATGTCAAGTCAAAGACAAAACTTGCAGCAAAATACTATAGAACTATGGTAATGGAAATGGGACAGTTAAGTGCTCCAGTAGTTACCATGGACAAATACATCTCAAAAATTGCAAACATGACACAAACTGAAGTTAGAGTTGAAAGACTAGCTTTGGAATTAGCAGAAAAAACTAAAGATGGAAGCATCGCAGATGGAAAAGCTCCAAATGGAATCGCTGCAGCATATCTGTATGTTGCCTCAGTTTTGCTAGGACAAAATGTCCTTCAAAGAGACGTCTCTAGTATTGCAGGTGTTACAGAAGTCACTATCAGAAATAGATGTAAAGAGATCCTAACATGTTACAAACTCAAAATTACTTTGAGACCGTCTCTGGCCAAAATTTAATCCCCCCTTTTTTCATTTTATTATTTTAGATAAAAATTCTATTAGGATTAGCTAAATTTCGTCGGTATTATATATAGAACAAAACAAAATGCACCATGGCAATTCTTGAGATAAAAGATCTTCATGTTTCACGTGAGGGCAAAGAGATTCTCAAGGGAGTTAATTTGAAAACAGGTCCAGGAGAAGTTCATGCAATAATGGGACCTAACGGTTCTGGAAAAAGTACTTTAGCATACACATTGCTTGCACATCCAAAATACGAAGTAACAAAGGGGGATATTTTGTTAGATGGTGAGAGTATTTTAGAATTGTCTGCTGATGAACGTGCAAAAAAAGGATTGTTTTTAGGATTTCAGTATCCTACAGAAGTATCAGGTGTCGGATTTTCACATTTTCTCAGAACAGCTTACAATTCACTAAGTAAGGCACTCCAAGGAGAAGATAGAGAAGTATTCATTACAGTTAGAGAATTTCAAAAATATCTTAAAGAAAATTTGAATAAAGTTGGATTAAAAGAAGAGTTTCTTTCAAGATATCTTAACGAAGGATTCTCAGGTGGAGAAAAGAAACGTGCAGAAGTGTTACAGATGGCAGTTTTAAAACCAAAGATTTCAATTCTAGACGAACCAGATTCAGGTTTAGACATAGATGCAGTCCAAGCAGTAGCTAAGGCAATTAGTCAAGTGTCAGGAAAAGACGCAACCGTAATTGTGATTACTCATTATGCAAGAATTTTAAAATTTTTAGACAAATTAGATTATGTCCATGTTTTTGCTAGAGGTCAAATCTTAAAAACAGGTGATGCTTCCCTTGCTGATAAATTAGAAAGTGAGGGATATGATTGGATTTTAGAACAAAAAGTATAATATCAAATTTTTATTAGTTTTTAAAATGAACAAATTCAAGCTAGAATGATCTATCATGCTATATGAGGTAAACGTAGAATTTAACAAAGAATTTCTTATCGTTAAAGAAAATCAAATTACAATAGGAATAAAATCAAAACCTATCAAAGGAGAAGCTAATAAGGAAATCATAAAAAAAATAGCAAAGCATTTTGGAATATCTACATCGCTCATTCAGATAAAATCAGGACATAAATCTAAACAAAAGATCATACAAATACAAGATTAGAGAATCTAGTTTTTGTTTAAATAGGGTTCAGAAAAATACAAAATATGGAAGGAAATGATGATGAGAAGTATTTTTTCAATTTTTCATTTTTCCAAATAGATCCTAAATGGAGATGGATGGCAGATTTAGCAAAAGAAGAATCAGCCAAAGAAGTAGAGAATATAATAAAAAATTCAGGGATAAAATTTAGAACATATTCAACACTTGGATTACGTTCAGATGCAGATTTTCTGTTTTGGTTTGCAGCAAAATCAGTCGAGGAAATACAAAGTGTGATTTCAAAATTATACTTAACAGTATTTGGAAAGTACATTATTCCAAAACAAACGTATGTTTCATGTACGAGACCATCAATCTATGCAAGAAAAGGCAGAACAATAGCATTTGTTGCAGGAAATGAATCAAAAAAATATGTTGTTGTGTATCCTTTTACCAAAACAAGAGAATGGTATCTGCTATCTAAAGAAGACAGACAGAAAATGATGGATGAACATATTGATGTTAGTCAAAAATATCCAGACATAGTTCTCAACACCACATATTCATTTGGTATTGATGATCAAGATTTCATGTTAGCGTTTGAGACAGATGATTTAAGAAACTTTCAAGATCTAATAATGGATTTGAGAGAAACCAAAGTTTCAAAATATGTAAAAGTAGATACTCCAATGTTAGTATGTGTAAAAAAAGACATCGTTCCACTGATTAGTAGTCTAGGTTAGCATAATCTCTAAAATCCAGATATCAAGGCTGCAAATCTTGGATAAACATAAATGAAGAAATTCCAGTTGAAAAAGTAGTTTTGAGTGATTTAGATATAGAATCGAAACTAAATGAATTGGAGGAGAAAACAAAATGAAATACAAAACATTAGGAAAAAGTGGAATCAGAGTATCCGAGATAGGATTCGGAGCATGGACCATTGGACTTGATTGGTGGGGTAAGAAAATAGAAGAAGAGGAAGCAAAACGTATGCTAAAAAGAGCTTATGATTTAGGAATTAATTTTTTTGAAACAGCTGATATGTATGGTAAAGGAATTAGCGAGAAACTTATTGGTCAAGTATTCAAAGGAATGAGAGAAGAGGTAGTAATTTCAACAAAATATGGATATGATTTTTCTAAGGTAGAGCAAATAGGGCACACCGAATTGCCTCAGAGTTTTGAACCAGAGTTTACAAGAAAAGCACTTAAGGCATCATTAGAAAGATTACAGACAGATTATGTTGATTCATATGGAATGCATAATCCAAAATTGAGTCATATTAGAAATGATTCTACATTTGAAACGTTTGATAAATTAATACAAGAGGGAAAGATAAGATCATCACAAGTTGCACTTGGTCCAGCAATAGGATGGACACAAGAAGGATTAGAAGCGATGGAAAGAAAAAGTGTTTCTGCAGTACAGACAGTCTATAATATTTTAGAACAGACACCTGGAAATGAACTAATAAAGAAAGCTGAAAAACAAAATGTAGGAATTCTAGTCAGAGTTCCAGATGCATCAGGAATTCTAACAGGCAAAGTGAAAGCAGACACAGTGATTCCAAGCAATGATCACAGAAAGGATAGAAAGGAGGAATGGAGACAAGAGGCATTAAAAAAGGTAGAGCAATTTAGGCCAATTGCAGAACGAAATGGATTAAACATTACAGAATTTGCAATAAAATTTATCT
The DNA here is from genome assembly GCA_023265135.1 of Nitrosarchaeum sp. GTDB lineage: Archaea > Thermoproteota > Nitrososphaeria > Nitrososphaerales > Nitrosopumilaceae > Nitrosarchaeum. The sequence goes on from JAHFUM010000003.1 coordinate 147,725, forward strand.
TGTCAAAGAATGCAATTGCTTCTGTATTACCTACAGTTGTGAGTGTTGAGGAAATTGAAACTTTTGCTGCAATATCAGACGGAAAATATCTCAATTCTTCAGACATGAAAGAAATAGGCGACCTATACAATACTTGGCCATCATACGAATTAAAAGCAACACAAACAAATTAGTTTTCAGATGGACAAAATAATTGACATCATCAAGACACTAGAGATAATTCAAGGAATGAAACTCGCAAAAATTGGAGAAGGTAAAAAATGGAATATGATGATTAAAAAAATAAAAAACAAAGAGGGGCTTACCACTTTGGATTTAGAATATTTTTCCAACATAACACGAATTTACAAGGATTCAAACATGATTGTCCGAAGTAGGATATATCACACAAAATTATCGCAGCATGATGAAAAATTAGCATGTGGGATTTGTGGGGATAATTCAGAATATTATTGTAACATGAATGACCAATATTTTTGTATGATTCATGTTGTAGGGCATGATGAAAATGAATTTTAAGACACAGAGATTGTTTCTTCTAGGCTAAAATTATTTTCAACAAAATATTCTACTCGAGTCTTTTTGAATTCACGTGTACTAAACAATATTTTGTAATCATCCACATGAATTTGATTTTGAATTGTTTTTACCATTTCTCCTGCTTCCTCTTCAGATTTACAATGAATCATAGAAAATACACTATATGGCCAATCAGGATATGTCGGTCTTTGATAGCAATGACTTACTTGTGGAAAAGCACCTAATTTTGAACCTACTTCTGAAATTTTATCATCAGGTACATTCCAAACAATCATTCCATTTGCGGTAAAACCGACTTCTCTATGTCTTAAAATGGCAGCAAATCTTCGCATCACACCTATATCCTCATAATATTTCATTTTCTCAAATAATTCAGCTTCAGTTAGTCCAAGTTTAGTGGCAGAATTCAGAAACGGTCTGTCAGTGATCTCCATATCTTTTTGCAGTTCACGGATAAACTCTTTATCTTGCTCAGTTGGAGTGAATTTTACATTTTTAATTTCTTTTTTCTCTTCTGTCGGAGCAACATCGTGTTTTTTTTCATCAACCATATCCAATTTGACTCCAATCTTAAACAACTGTATAGTGGGCAGCATTCTAACTTTTTTAATTCCCTTCAAAACAGAAAATTTGTCGACCTCCGTCTTCAAATCAGAGCCAGGGGGTACTGCCAAGGTAAACCAGAGATTGAACTGATGATCTCGTTCATAATTATGACTGACTCCAGGATGTCGATTAATTTGATTTGCCACATATTCTAATCTATCAGGTTCAATTTCCATTGCAACCAAGGAACTTTTGTATCCAAGTCGTCGGGTATCAAATATTGCACTTAGTTGTCGCAATACGCCAATTTTTTTAAGATGTGTTAAACGTTCTTTAATAATTTCAGGTGAGGTTTCAAATTTTTTTGCGATATCGTCAAATGGTTTAGGAGTAAGAGGGAAAGTCCATTGAATTTCATTTAGAATTTCCTTATCCAGATTATCTATCGATTGAGTCAATACCTCAGTAATCTCCGCTTCAATTAAAAACGTAGCTAGAATGTCACGCATCTAGTTTGAATCTATAAATAGAAACTTTCGTTCCTCTGATCGGTGATAATTAATCTAAATCTACGAGGTAGATTAGTCATTGTTATTGGGGGCGGAAATGAAGCTCTAAAGAGGATCAATTCATTGCTAAAGGAAAATTGTCAGATAATGGTAATCAGTAATAGAATAAATAATCAAATAAAAATATTGGTTAAAAACAAAAAAATAAAATTTAAAAAACAGAAGATTCAAAATTTATCTATACTTTTTGCTTACAATCCGCATATGGTGATCACAACAACGAATAATAAAAAATTGAATCAAAAAATAATTAATGACGCCATAAAGAAAAAGATCATAGCGTACAGTTCAGACAATCCAGAATCGAGTGATTTTGCGAATCCTGCGATCATAGATTTTGAAAATACAATTCAAATCGGAATTTTTACAGGCGGTAAAAGTCCAGCTATGTCAAAAAAATTAAGAATAGAGTCTGAGAAAATATTTAAAAAAATAATCACAAAAGAAGATATCAATCAGATAAAAATTCAGAATATAATAAGAGAACTTGCTAAAGATATGATCGCTGCTCAAAAGGAGAGGAAAATGTATCTAAATAGCATTATGAGCGATAAAGACATTAAACAGTTAATAAAAGATGGTCAGTTGAAAAAAGCTGAAAAGCGAGCAATTACAATATTGAGGAATTGGAAATGAACCAAAACATAATCAATGCACGTGTTACTTTTCGTAACTCACCTATTCATATTCTTGAAAGATTCACTATAAGAGATTTAGAAAGTGCATATTTACAGTTCAGAGAACATTCAGGTTTAGATGAATGTGTAATTATTCAAACTTGTAATAGAATAGAATTATTTGGTAAAGCAAAAAATTATGACATTGACAAAATTAAAAAAACTTGGGCTTCATTAACAGGGTTAGAAGAAGCAGCATTTGAAGAAAATGTAGAATTTGTAGAAAATGGAGAAGCATTACATCATTTACTAAAACTCACATCAGGATTAGATTCAATGGTAGTAGGAGAAGAGCAAATTTTAGGTCAGATAAAAAACTCCATCACATCAGCAAGAAATGCAAAAGCATCAGGTCAACACCTTAACAATTTATTTGATAAGGCAATCAGAATTGGAACCAGAATTAGAAATTCCACTGGAATTAACCGTGGGGGAATTTCAGTGGGTTCAATGGCAGTTAAATTGGCAGAAGAAAACATCGATGAATTAAAACTAAAAAAAATTTTGTTAATTGGAACTGGGGAAGTGTCAACACTTGTTGCAAAATCACTTGGACGTAGAGGATATGATTTTGTGGTGACTAGTAGGACCATTGACAGATCTCAAGCGTTTTGTGAAACCATGGGGGGGAGACCTATAAAATTTGAAGATGTTCTTACTGGATTTGAAAATTATGATGTTTTGTTTGTTGCTACTACTGCTCCATATTTCCTAGTCACTCAAGAGAGAATAACAAAAGCAATGCAAGGAAAGAAAAAAGGAATGATGATTTTAGATTTATCGAATCCAAGAACAGTCGATGAGAAAGTTGCAACTATAGGAGGAGTGAAATTGATGAATTTGGATCAAATTGCAGAAATGGTTGAAAAAAACATGAAATCTAGATTAAACAAGGTAAAAAGTGTTGAAAATATAATTAGTGAGGAAGTAACTGTACTAGAGGCTTCAATGAAAAGATTAGATGCAGAACCTCTCGTAAAAGATGTATTCAAAAATATTGATTCGTTAAGAGAAAAAGAATTGCAAAAAGCACTTCAGATGCTCAATGAAAAAGATGAGAAAAAAATCAAAATCATAGAAGAATTAACAAAAGCAGTTGTGGAAAGTATTGTTTCAACACCTATGAACAATATTCGTAAGGCATCAGAACAAGGTAATCCAGATGTTATTGAAATGGCAAGTAAATTATTTGACTATAAAAAAACAGAATGAAATGGACTAAGATTATATCTTACCCAGAATGAATTTTGATAATGTCATTTCCAACTAGACGCCTTCGCAGATTAAGAACTTCTGAGAAAATGAGAGAGTTAATTCAAGAAACAACTCTAACTCCAAAGGATTTGATTTGTCCAGTGTTTGTTCAAGAAGATTTAAAATTTAGGGTCAAAGTGGAATCAATGTCAGAAATTGAAAGATTACCTCTAGAAGATATTAGTGATGAAGTGGGTACAATTTCAGATTTGAATATTCCATCAATTATGTTATTTGGAATCCCTACCAAAAAAGACGATGCAGGCACTTCAGCATTTGATGATAATGGAATTGTTCAAAAAGCAATTTCTCAGATTAGAAAAAATTTTGGAGATAAAATAGTAATTATGGCTGATGTGTGTCTGTGTCAATTTACATCCACAGGTCATTGTGGAATTATAAAAGGAAACAAAATAGATAATGACTCTAGCCTAGAAACGCTTGCGAAAATTGCAGTTAGTCAAGCAAAAGCAGGTGTAGACACGGTTTCACCCTCTGCAATGATGGATGGGCAGGTAGCAACAATAAGAAAGGCATTAGATGATGAGGGATTCACAGATGTTTCTATAATGTCACATTCAGCAAAACATCGTTCATCATTTTACTCACCTTTTAGAGATGCAGCAGAGTGTGCACCAAAGTTCGGAGATAGGAAAACTTACCAGGTCCCATTTACAAATGCCCGTGAAGCAATGATGGAGGTTGAAACAGACATCAATGAGGGGGTAGACATTGTAATGATCAAACCAGCTTTAGCATATTTAGATTTGATAGCAGAAACTAGAAGAAGATTCAACGTGCCAATTGCAGCATATAGTGTTTCTGGGGAATATGCGTTAGTAAAAGGAGCTGCAAAACAAGGTTGGATAAATGAAAAAGATATTACAGAAGAAATACTATACTGCATTAAACGAGCTGGGGCTGATATGATTGTAACATACTTTGCAAAATCAGCAGCAAAGTTTCTTCAAAAATCATGAGAAATGATGAACGTTTTGAAATAGAGAGGGCTTTTGATTTACTGCCTCATGTTGTTGGTTCAAGTTGGGCAGTTATTTGGTTTAGATTAAATAAAATAAAAAAACCTACCCGAGAAGAATATAGAAATAAAGTTCTAGAGTATCTAAAAATGATGGAACCTATATTTGAATCATATCAAGGAGATGAAGGATTCTTGGAGATAGTAAAATACATTCATACAAGAAAACAAGAAGAGTATGAAAAAATCATGTCGGGTTTGAATAAAGAGGTCGAAAAGAGATATTTAAGATACATCGATTATGGGTAAAAAGGATTTTTCTAAACTTTTAGATAAGAAATAAAAAAGTTAGGGAAGATTCAGCGGTATGTTGGTACTTCCCCATGGTTCTGAAATTCTAAACACATAATCTTTTGCAGGATCATAGATGAATTGTGTTCCATCGTATGGAATTAGAGGTCCAAACAACATGGAAAATTCTCTTACCTGTCTAGGTTTCAAAACAATGTTTCCGTTTGTAAAGTCGATTGCAGAAGGGTAATGAAATTCAATTGACAGAACATGCAAGGGGATATGCTAAATACATAAAACAGAACCTGTTTCGAATAAAATTAGATATGAAATAGGGCAAAAAAATGCACTTTCTGTGTAATATTTTTGTCAGTTGATGATACAAGATGTATTTGTTGCAAAGCAGTTTTAAGAACAAAGCCTAGAGGAAAGAAAAATTAATTATTTTGTGTGGGTAAATTAATTTTATTTTAATTCCTTTTTTAGTTGATTCAAAAAGACTTTCATTACTTTAGTTCTCTTTTTGGCTTCAAGTTTACCAGATTTTGTGTTCATAAGAGATTCTAATTTGAGTAGTTTACGGTAAAAGTGGTCAAGTGTCCAAATTTTATCATTAGGAATTCTATTTTTGCAGAAAGGATCTTTTACATTATAAAAAGGTCTTTTTTCAGAACCACCCACAGCAAAAACTCGGGCAATTCCTATTGCACCTATTGCATCCAAACGGTCAGCGTCTTGGAGAATTTTTCCCTCAATGGTGTTAGGAATTTTATTTCTAGAAAAACTGTGATCTTTAATGGCATCATAAACTATCCGAATCTCTTCTTTTGTAAAATCAAATTTTTTTAAAATTTTCTTTGATTCTTCTGCACTTTTTATGGAGGATAGTTTTGAGCGTTTATCAGATTTCGGATATAAAATAATGTCATGTAACAACACAGCACATAGAACAAGTTTCTCATTAGCATTTTCATCATTACATATTTTTTTAGCATTTTTGAATACCCGCATAATATGTTCAAAGTCATGCGAAGAATCATTGATCATCAAATTACATACTTCTTGTTTTAATGAATTTATAACATTCATTTTAAAATCTCCACAACTTAGGTTTGACTAATCTAAGTTTCTTTTCATTTAACATAATATTCCAATCAATTGCAGCAAAAACAACAATTGCTACAATTCCTAGAGCATCAGCTAATAAAATACCAACAAATCGGTCTTCAAACATTTTTGTAAATGGAGTAAGCACAGCAGGACTTATCGTCAGCATAACATAAAATGCTAAAAGTTTTCCAAACCAGAATCCAATATACATGCCGATACTTTTTGCTTTTATCAGGCCATATGCCACGAATAAAATATTATCAGGTAAAGGGGTTGCTCCAAAAACAAATGAAGAAATAACATAACCAAACTTTTTCTTATTGAGATAATTCCCTATCATGGTTAAATTTGAAGTTTCATTATTTGACTTATTTTTGAATTTAGAAACAAGTTGTTTTAAAACAAATCGTCCAGATGTTGAAGCAGTGGCACCAACTATGGCAAGCACAGCTATATTCATAGAGTCATCTATTGCATAAAATGATGAAAGGACTAACCAATTAGGGGGCATTAGAATTGGCGAGATGTTTACCAAAAACAAAATTATTAGAGGCCCAAGATATGAAAATCCGCCCAAAATTTCAAAAATATCCATCATATCTCATTTTTGTTCCTGGTTTTTTATTTCTAAACCCTTGGATTACTATTTAATTATAAAAATACTTTGAAATGAATGAAAATTATCTAAAAATTTCATAAATTTTAGAACATTGATCACAAATTGTAAGAAATTGGAACAATCGTCCAATATACTTATAAGGAATTTCCACGTAAACTTCCCTATGTCTGAAGTTAACTGGAAGTGTTTTAGATGTAATCTAACATGGAAAGATGAAAACATGGCAGACATACATAAAGAGATCTCAAAGCATTCCATAACTAAAGTAAAACAGATCGCTGTATAATTTTAAAAATTATTAGAATTTTTCTCAGAATTTAATAAAGAAATTTAGTGCAGAGAGTGGGATTTGAACCCACGAACTCCTGAGAGAAAGGATTTCCTATTTTGAGGATCTTGAGTCCTTCTCGGTTGACCGGGCTTCGATACCTCTGCAATGAGACTGGATATGGACTGATATTTTTCAATTACTATTACAATAAAATTCAAAAAATGATCGTAAAATTAGAGAATTTTCAAAACATTTGGCTATTTGTTTAATGTCTACTCAGAGTGAATAAAATCAAAAAAATGTGGGGGATTGAGATCTCACAAGATATTTACTAGAAAAAAAGAGTAAACAAGACTACAAAATGTTCTGAGGGATCATCATTTTTCATCAAATGTTTATTGGTTAGAGTAAAAACAAACAGTTTTTTCAAGAAATAAAATTTAAAAAATAAAAAAGAAAAACAATCACACATTAATTTTTGATTTGTGTGAATGGGGTTATCCAAGATTGGACAATATCTTTATTCAAATCAGCAAATGCATTGACGTTGTCATTGAATGTTTTAATGTTTTGTACGGTTGCATCAATTGTAGTTTTAACAATTTGACTTTGTACAGTATTTGCTTGAACAACTTGCTTATTGATATCTACAAATGAGGTTTTCATTGTATCTGGAATTTCAGATGAAAATCCATTCTTTTTTGCAAATTCTTGTTGCATTGATATCGAAGCATCGATTGTTTTTTCACATGCTTTAACACATTCCTCTTGTAGGTGTGTCAAAGATTGAAAATACTGCGGTACATTTTTTGTAACATTTTCAAAATATTTTTGAACATTTTGCTTGTACATTGAATAGACATTTCCCGATTGATTTGTTTGTGAGGTTTGCATATTCGTAATTCTGGTTACATATATGGTTATATATACTATTGGTAATAAATGGTAATGAATGGTAATAATAGGCGATAGACGCCATTTAAATAATTAGTAATAATAGAACCATTTTAGAATTAGACAGAACTTTGAATATATCAATAGATGTGTCTTGATCTCTCAATTTTGATCGGGTAATTTCTTTAGATTAAGTATAATTTTAAGAAAAACCAAGATCATTTTGAATAAACGACATAATACAGTTTCAATAAGACATTGAGAGTATTTTAAAAAAGCTTATAATTGTCCAGACAGGAGGAAAATTACATGGCAGAATTTCAATCAGTTGCACAAGTAAAAAAAATGCGAAGTGGAATTAATCTAAAAGCTGAAGTAAAGAGTAAAGGAGACCCAAGAACAGTTAATCTCAAAACAGGTGGCACAGTAGATGTTTGTGATGCAGTAATATCAGATGGAACAGATGACATCAAACTGACATTGTGGGGAGACGATATTAAAGCAGTAAACATTGGGGATGTGGTTGTTATAACAAATGGATATACCAATGAATTCAAAGGTGAGGTTTCCCTAACAAAAGGCAAGTTTGGTAAAATGGAAATTAATCCTCAGTAAATAAAATATTTTAAATCATTTTTTGATATTTTAGTGCATCATTTTATCCAAACAAACAAGTATATTTTTTAACAGATATATATTTTGATTTTTTAAGACAGTAGTCATGCAATGAGTTTTTGGTAATGAAATTGCAATAAAGATAAATATAAAAAACAAACTTATGTAAAATGAATTTTTGAATGTATTTGATTCAAAATTTATTATCATAAATTATTGAACATAAAAATAAATAGTTTGAGAATTATTTTATACCAATATCCCACATACAAAAAACAGGCAAAACATGCAACCTAGAAATTCTGTTTATTGTTCTTAGTATTTTTCCAATCAACAAAAGATAAGATCACACCTATCAATAATATAACAATTCCAATAATTAACAAAATGCCAGATATTGCAAGAGGTAAAACCTTATTCATAAAAGAAGAATTAGGATCAGAAAGAGCATGTGATTTATCAGGATCTTCAGAAAGCATAACAACCATATTGATTATTTTAGAACCATGATTTTGAATTTCAAAGTTTAATGTATCAGATTGATGAATTTCTAACGTCTCAAAAATAACGGGACCATTTTGAGAAAAAACTCCGTAATTATCCCCATAAATATTAGATATGGATATTGAGAGTTTATCGCCGTCCTGAAAATCTATTATCTGTATACCCCATAATAGAGGAATATTAGATGACTTTGTACTATATGAAAAATATCCAGATTCGCCAGGTAGAATTTGTATTTTGTCAGAAACCTGATCAAACATTCCTTTAAAAACAGACGGAATGTAAAGATCATTACCATTAATAATATCATTAGGAAAAACAGAGAACATAATCAAGAGGGACACTACAACTAGTATCAAGCCACATATTCCAATTATAGAACCACGTTTTTTCATTTTATTTAAAATAATAAAAATAAACCCCACTTTAATACTAACGATAAAATGAACAATATTTGAGTTCTAAAATCATTTTAGTCAAAAAAACTTATTTGTTTATTTTTTAGATTATTTTGATTTTTTCTTTGTTGCTTTTCTTGAAGGAGCTTTTGATTTTTTCTTTGTTGCTTTTCTTGAAGGAGCTTTTGATTTTTTCTTTGTTGCTTTTCTTGAAGGAGCTTTTGATTTTTTCTTTGTTGCTTTTCTTGAAGGAGCTTTTGATTTTTTCTTTGTTGCTTTTCTTGAAGGAGCTTTTGATTTTATAGACTTACGTTTTTGAGATAACTTTCGTTTTTTTGCAAGTAATGCTTGAAGATTAGAGGTTAATTTTTCAAGTGCTTTCGCAGCAGATTCTTCTGCTCTAGTTTTTTGTTCTAATTCTTTAGTAAATTTTTCTGCAGCTTTGTGACTTGTACTCATCACTTCACGCAAGGAAGGTTTTGATTTTGATTGTTTTTGAATCTTTGTGCTGATTTTTGATTTAATTTCGTTGAATTTGGCAACTTCTTCGGCAATCTTTTTTGCCGTTTTTTCTCTGTTTTTTATCTCAAATTCTAACTCATGAATATGGTCATTTATTGTGCCTAATCGTGATTTTGCATTCTGTTCTTCTTCAAGATTTTTAGCAAATTCAAGTTCTTGTTCTACTTCACCGAATGCGTCTTTTTCTCGATTTAGATTCTCACGAGCTGCTGTGATCAGTCTTTCAATACTTTCTAATTGAGATGTCTTTTGATTGAGGATTCCAGATATGTCAGTTGCATCCTCTTTTTCAGATTCAATTTTTCGATCTATAGAATTCAAACCAGAAGACGATCTTCTTTCAAGAGATCTAACTTGCAGGAGTTGTTTTTCAGCTTTTTTCCGTAGATTAGATGCTTCTTGTTTCTTTTGTCTTAGTTTAATTATTAATTTTTCAAGTGATGCCAACGATTGTGTAAAGACAGATTGGTCGGTTAAGTTGTGAATATAATCATGATTTGACTTACCAGTTAACAAAATTAACATGCTTTGATCGCAAAAATCGATTTTTTGAAAAAATATTAGTAAAGGAAATTACTAAAAAAAGAATGGATTTTCATCCAAAAGATCTGCCTGTATCAAAAACATATGATCTAAAAGATGTCAAAGATGCATCAGATGCAGTTGAAGATATGGTAAAATTAGGATTTACTGATAAAAAAGAGGGATACCGAGTGTTAATGCCAAAAGAATCAAAACTTGCAAAAAGAATAGGGTATACAATAACAACTGGAGTCACATATGGACTTAGACAAAAAAAGGAGATCAGAGAAATAAGATATTGGACATATCATTACGATGAAAATCATTACGCTATCGTTTTGATCAGTAACAAAAGCTTGACAGAATTAGGGTTTTGATTTCTCAAATATTTTGTATAATTTTGTTCTTTTGGCCATCACTCCAGCTAACATTACACCCAGTATGGTTCCTCCAATAACATCCATTGGAAAATGCTGAAGAACATATACTCTGCTAATTGATATCAATATAGGATATAGAAGCAACAAGTATGAACCTCGTGGAAATCTTTCAGATAAGGAATATCCAAGTATCACTCCAAAAATCATAGCCCTCGCTGCATGTCCAGATGGATAAGATGCCTCAGGTCCTCCTTCACAAAATAATGCAAATGTATCACGGCTGATTGGTACTGGAAATGGTGCACCTTCATAAACAAAGTCAGGTCTATCTCTATCCACTCCACACTTTATGTATCCAGTTAGTATAGTAGACAGAACAATTAAAATCATCAAAGTGATTCCAACTCTTCGTGTTTTTTTGATTAAAAGCATTAAGATTCCAAAACCTAACATGTAAGTTGTATCACCACTTTCAGTGATTATCTGCATGACAATATCCAGATACGGATTTCCCACATTATTAGCAACAAATGTAATTACGAATTGATCAAAACTTTCTGTAATGTGAAAATACACCAGTGTGGACACGATGACAAATATGATTACAAGTAAAACAAACAAACGCGACCTAATATCAAAAATCCAATTCTTCAATTAAATAAACCTCAAGTATGTTACTTTTATTTTTTTCAAGTAGTTAAGTATTGAAAATAATTTAATGGGTAAATATCAAAGCATAACCAAAATGATCGACTCAAAGAATTTAACCAAGAAGATAATAGAAAAATCGTGAAGGTTCTCACACTAGATGATTTTGAGCTTAAAGGCAAGACAGTTTTCTTGAGAGTGGACATGAATTGTCCCATAGATCCTGAAACCATGGAGATTTCAGGAACTAAACGTATTGAAGAGGCAATTGAGACCATTAAATCACTAGAAGAGACAAAATTGGTTGTTGCCTCTCATCAAGGAAGAGTGGGAAACAAAGATTATACTGGAATGGACAAACATGCGAAAGTTCTCGAAAAATTAATTGGTAAAAAAATCAAGTATGTAGAAGATATAATCGGTATTGCTGCACAAAATGAAATAAAGAATTTGAAAAATGGCGAGATATTGCTTTTAGATAATTTACGTTTATGTGCTGAAGAAAATTACGAATTTACTCCACAAGAAGCTGCAAACACTATCATGGTGTGTCGATTATCAAAATTATTTGATCTTTGCGTGTTGGATTCGTTTCCAAGTGCACATAGATCACATCCGTCAATAGTCGGATTTCCGTATGTTTTACCTGCATGTGCAGGACGAATTGTCGAAAGAGAAGTAAGAAATCTGGATGAAATCATGACTGTTGCCAAGGCGCCACATGTGATTGTGCTTGGAGGCTCCAAGGTATCAGATAGATTAGAGGCCATCAGATTATTGATTCAAAACGGTCGTGCAGACCATGTATTACTCACAGGATTAATTGGTAATGTCTTCATGCGTGCCCAAGGAAGAATAAGATACCCGTTAGGGATAAAAAGAGAAGATGATGTGGTAGCAAAAGCACACTCTCTAATCGGCGAATATCCAGATGTATTTTCTACTCCAGTAGATATTGCAATTGACAAAGATGGAGAACGAATTGAAATGGACGTGAGACAGCTTGAGGTAGGAGATAAAATTTATGATTTAGGACCTAAGACAGTAGAACATTATTCAAAATTGATTGCTGGTGCAGGAACTGTTTTCATAAGTGGTCCTGCAGGATTTTTTGAAAAAGAAAATTTTAGTTACGGTACAAAAGGGTTACTCACCTCAGTTGCAAATTCTATGGCAACTACAATTGTAAGTGGAGGTCACTTAACATCAGCATTAAAAAAATATGGGTTGGCAGAAAAAATAGACCATATCAGTACTGCAGGTGGAGCACTGGTTCTTTATCTTACTGGTGAAAAGCTTCCAATGATAAAAGCATTAGAAGATGCAGCTATCAAACACAGAACTAAATAGAGGATTTACAAGAAGGGTTTGGACAGATTTGTTTTTCAGATACGCTGAGATACACATCCAAATTACAAGCATGACAATGATGTTTTTCCATAGGATCAAATAGCTTGAGCCAAATAGTTGTAAAATTTTGTGCGATATTTCGTGCAAGACCAGAATCACAAATTTCATGAAAATATGATTCGATATCATCTATAATCCAAGAAGGATCCAAATCTCCGTTTTGTTTTATTTTCTCAAAAATTTCATCGTTGGTAAATTTTTCATCTACACCGTTATGGGTATCAAAAATAATTTTTCTGATTTGAAGTTGAATCGGAGTTTTAGGAATATAATTACCCATATTAGTATAAGTTTGCTGCCTCTTCTTTTAACTTATCTGCATCTTGAGAATCTTTCATGTGTTTTCCAAGATAAGAATAAAGTGCAGATTTTAGCACTTTAAGAGAAAGTAGTGCGCATTTTATTCTAACAGCCTGGAGATTTTCCAATCCCAATTCACTTAAGACATCATGTTTAGTGATGTTTCTTACTTCTTCGATTCCCTTGCCTTTTGTAATTTCAGTCAATACAGAAGAGCAAGCCATACAAATAGCACATCCTTTACCATGAAATTTAATATCAGATATTTTGTTATCTACGATTTTCATATCAATATCAATACTGTCTCCACATAATGGATTTGAATCATGAAAAGTGACGTCTGGGTTTTCTATTTTGCCATAATTGATTGGGTTTCTTGAATAGTCAATTATCATTTCATGATAAATGTCTGCATTACTGCTCATAGTTTGAAAATCCTCGCAACTTTGTTTAGAGAGTTAATCAAAGAGTCCACTTCCTCTTTAGTATTGTAAATATAGAAACTTGCCCTAGATGTTGCTGCTACATTTAGTCTTTCCATTAGTACTTGAGCACAATGATGTCCAGATCTTACTGCAATTCCTTCTTCATCTATTATTTGTGCCACATCGTGAGGATGCACATCTGCAAAATTAAATGAAATTACACCACCCCGTTTTGAAATATCTTTGGTACCATAAATTGTGATTCCATGTACGTTGGATAATTTTTCAATAGCATAATTTGTCAATTCAATTTCATGTTCTCTTACATTATCCATTCCAAGTTTTGTAAGATAATCTATTGCGGCACCCAATCCAATGACGTCTGCAATGTTTGGAGTTCCAGCTTCGAATTTGTAGGGTAAATCATTCCATGTAGTTTCATATTTGTGAACTTCTCTGATCATGTCACCACCACCATGAAATGGATTCATGGTTTGAAGGACAGATTTTCTGACCCATAGAACACCAATTCCTGTTGGCCCCAACATTTTATGCCCAGAGAATGCAAAAAAGTCACAACCTAGTTTTTCAATATCCACAGGCATGTGAGGAACAGCTTGTGCTCCATCAATCAAAGTTAACACACCATATTCTTTACATTTTGAAATTATTTTTTCAACATCAGTAATAGTACCCAGAACATTTGACATTAGACTAAATGTTACAAGTTTGACTTTGCCTGTAGCAAGATATTTTGTAAGATCATCTAAAATTAGTTCACCGTTATCATCCATTCCAATGTATTCCAGTTTGGCTCCTTTTTCTTGGGTTAAGAGTTGCCAAGGAACAATATTGCTATGATGTTCGTATTCAGTTGTAACTATAATATCATCTTTTTTGATATGAGTTCTACCCCATGCGTATGCAACTAAATTTATTGCCTCAGTTGTTCCTCTAACAAAAATAATTTCCTCTCTTTTATTTACATGAATGAATTTTGCAACTTTATCTCTTGTTGCTTCATAAAGCGCAGTTGCCTCTTCTGCCAATGCGTAAACAGCTCTGTGAATATTTGCATTGTGATTTCTATAATAGTCATTGATTGCATCAATTACTTGATTGGGTTTCTGTGTTGTAGATGCATTATCCAAATACACAAGTATTTTGTTATCCCTTACAGTTCTTTGTAAAATAGGAAAATCTTTTCGTAAATTTTCAAAAGATGTTTGTATACTTTGCATTTCTAAACCTCGACGTAGATCTCGTTTTGTTCTATTTTAACATTGTATGTTTTTAGTGGTATTTCAGCAGGAAGATTTTGTGGTGTTCCATTTTGTAAATTAAAAACAGAAAGATGCAATGGGCATCTTACTCCTTCTTCGCTGAGAAATCCTGTTGAAAGATCAGCGTCAGCATGAGTACATATTTGATCTGTTGCATAAATTTTTCCTTTTTGATTTGCCAAAAGAATTTTTTTGTTGTCATGAGAAAATCCAAATAGCTGACCATTCTTTATTTGATCTAATTTACAAGCTTTAATCCATTGAGTCAAGTTATCACCTATACTTGTAATGTTGCTCAATTTCAGAATCTTCATTGTAACGCGTTTCTTCAATTTCAACAAATTTTGCAAGTTCTTCATCAGTGTTAATTGTCAATTCACGTGAATCCCATTTAGATTCAATCAGATAAGCAATCCATGCTCTAACTTGATATGACATTTTTCTTGACATAGGTTCCAAAAATCCTTCGATAATTGTTCTTTCGGCCTCTTCTTTAGTTAGACATCTGGTTCTAAGATAAAAAATCTGCTCTTCATCAATTTGAGCAACAGATGCAGAATGTGTTGCTTTAACATCATTAGTAAAGATCTCCAATCCAGGTATTGCGTCAGATTTTGCATCTTTATCAAGCAAAATTGAACGACCGGACAAAAATGAATTTGATTTTGTGGCTTTTTCTTTTATTCTGATCATTCCTTTGAAGAGAGATTTTGATTTATTTCTAAGAATTGATTTTTCAACAACTCTCCCATCGGTAGATGGACTTTCGTGATTCACATTTGTTTGAATATCAAAAGATTGTTCATTGTTTCCAAATATGACTTCAGAATCATTTGCAGAGGCGCCTGTTCCATTAAGAAAGTACTCTATTTTGTATCTGGACAACATAGAACCAAACAAACCAGAATACCAGTTAACTTTAGAATCTTGTCCCAAGTCAGTTCGTCTAGTGGAAAAATTAAAAGTAGTTTGATCCATCATTTGTAGTGTTGTAAAATCGAGTTGTGCGTTTTGAGCAATGTTTGTGTTTAACAATTCGAGATATGCTTGTTGTTTTTCTGCTTTAGAAGAATAGATCTCCTGAACAATTGTTGCCTTACTGCTTTCATCTGCAAAGATTATGTTTCTAGCAATGATAGATATTCCATCATCAGACAAACAGGATAAGAAATGGATTGGTCTTTCTAATACTAGATTGCATGGTATGTGGATAAAAATTCCAGAGTTAAATGCAGCGTTATTTAGCGCAGTGAATTTATCTTCTTTTGAGTTTGATGCCTCAAGTGCTTTTTTTACTAATTCAGTATTATTTTTTATAGCATCATCAATAGAAGTGATGACTAGTCCTTTTGATTTTAGATCATCAGAGATATTGATTTTGTGGATGTTGCTCCCTATTTGAATAATGCATGTTTCTTTTTCTAATTCTCTTAATCTTTTTTGAAGGAATGCAGGTATTGTCTTAGTAGTAGATGTGGATAAAGAAACTTGATGTGGATCCATTTTTTTTGCATCAGTGTACTTGTTGTATAATGGGGATGTTTCAATTGGTAAAGTATCATAGATTGATAATGAACTTTGTCTGTACTGTTTTAACCATTCAGGCTCATGGTGCGATGAGGAAATTTCTTCAACATCGTGCGAGTTGATTTTTGAAAGTGTTTGAGACATAATTGACCTAAATTGAAATTTAGTAGTTTAACCTACTGAATCATCCATTTCTAGTTTGATGAGTCGGTTTAATTCTACAGCATATTCCATAGGCAATTCCTTTGTAAATGGCTCCATGAATCCGTTAACAATTAGAGATAGTGCTTCTTCCTCGGTGAAACCTCTGGTCATTAGGTAGAAAATTTGTTCATCTCCAATTTTTCCTACTGTTGCTTCATGTGTGATTGTAGCATCTTCTTGATTAATTTCCATGTACGGGTAAGTATCAGTTTTTGATGTATCGTCTAATAGTAATGCATCACATCTTACTGTTGATTTTACATTAGTGGCGCCTTTTGCAACATTGAGCAATCCTCTATAGGTGGATCGTCCATTTAATCTACTGACAGATTTTGAGGTAATTTTTGATGTAGTGTTTGGTGCCAGATGAACCATTTTAGCACCAGTATCCTGGTGTTGTCCTTTTCCGGCAAAAGCAATAGATAGTGTTTCACCGTATGCTCTCTCACCAAGCAAATAGATTCCAGGATACTTCATTGTAAGCTTACTACCAATATTACCATCAATCCATTCCACTGTTGAGCCTTCATACGCATATGCACGTTTTGTAACTAGATTATAGACATCGCTACTCCAATTTTGAATTGTTGTGTATCGTAATTTTGCATCTTTGTGTGCCACTAGCTCAACAACTGCGGAATGCAATGATTCGGAGGAATACACTGGAGCGGTACATCCTTCAATATAATGAACTTCAGAACCTTCATCAGCTATGATCAATGTTCTTTCAAATTGTCCAATGTTTTCAGCATTAATTCTAAAGTATGCTTGCAGTGGCATGTCAACTTTGACTCCTGGTGGAATATAGATAAACGAACCACCACTCCAAACGGCACTATTTAGTGCTGCAAATTTATTGTCTTCAGGTGGAATTATTTTTCCAAAATATTTTTTGAAAATTTCAGGATATTCTTTTAGTGCAGAATCAGTATCCAAAAACAAGACACCTTGTTTTGCCAAGTCTTCTCTTAGACTATGATATACAACTTCAGACTCATATTGTGCACCAACACCTGCCAAAAATTTCTTTTCTGCTTCAGGAATTCCTAATTTATCAAAAGTTGCCTTAACTTCTGCTGGAACATCATCCCAGTTCTTTTCAGTTTTTTCAGTTGCCTTTGCGTAATAGTAGATGTTTTGAAAGTCAATAACGCTCAAATCACCGCCCCAAGTTGGCATTGGTTTTTTCATAAAAATTTCATAAGAACGTAATCTAAAATCAAGCATCCATTGTGGTTCATCCTTCATTTTACTAATGGCAATAACGGTATCTTTTGAGAGACCTTTTTTGCTAAGATGTACATACAAGTCAGTTGAATCTTTAAAATCATATTTTGAATAATCCATGTTTAGATTTTCAGTTGCCATGAAAAACATAACATCGTTATATTATAAATACATGAGGAAAAATAGGCAGAGCTAAATAGCTTCAGCTAAATATCAGAGTTTAGCTAATCTAACTCATCCGAGTTTCTAATCAACGCTAACTCGTGTTAAATTATTTTATTTGATTTCGTGAGAGGGTTTTATCTTTCTAAAAATTGCAAAAATTCCTACATCATAAACAATCTTTAGCAATCCTCCAATTACAAAAGGTGCAGAAAACCAAAGAGAATGTATTATTGCCCCAGTGATAGAGGGACTAATAGATTGAGCAACATTTCTTGAAGTATTTGTAATTCCAGCAGCAGCTGTTCTCTCATTTTCTTCAACAACTGCAATTATGTATGCTTGCCTTGTTGGTACATCCATTTGAGACAGACTCATTCTAACCAGATACAACGCCAGTGCAATATAGAAAGTAGGCGCAATGGCAACTAGAATCAAAAGAATGTTGGACGGAATGTGGGTAAAAACCATAGTGTTTATCAAACCTATTTGATCAGCGATTTTTGCTGCAAAGAAAAATGAAATGGCAGTAAGTATTCCTGCAATTGAGAAAATTATAGACAGAGTTGTAAGATCAACATTAAACTTTGTAAAAAACCAAAATGCAACAATACTTTGAATTACAAACCCTCCTGCAAACGAATCCAATGCAAATAAAGATGACATTTTAAGAACAATTTGTTTTGATTTAGGAGATAGATTTGACGAAAATGTTTTTGAATCAAGTGTTTTTTTTACTTCGATCTCCTTTGAAAAGAAAAAGTAGATCACTGTAACAATTATTCCGGAAAGTAAGTAAATTAAAAAAATGGGCTTGAACGAATCTATTGTTGAAGTACCAAAGTTTTCGTGTATGATTTGCGGTAAAGAAGATAGTAAAATTCCTCCAGACATGGCAAGAGTTCCTATTATGTTGTAAAGTGCAAAAACGGTATTTCTTTTTTTGATATTCTTTACAGTTTGTGGGAGAATTGCTTGTTCTAATGATAAAAATGCACCAGTCTCTGAGCCAGTAACATTAATTGTTCCAATAAATGCAGCAATGATCAGAGCAAAGTAATTTTCAGTGATAAAAAACACAGAGCCAGATAAGGCCATTAATGATGCATAAATTATCAAGACTTTTTTTCGTCCAATACGATCTGCAAAAAAACTAGAAAACAGATTGAAAATTATACTATTTACAAGAGTTGCAGATAAAATAAATCCGATTAAAAGTTCATCAAATCCAATCATGTTTAGATAAATTGCCAGAATCATACTGAGAAATCCATAAGAAAATGTTCGAACTATTCTTGCAGTAAATAGTAATTTACCATCTTTTGTCAACCAGTTTAGAACCAAATCATTTACTCAGATATTATCTGAGATTAGTCCTTTACTGTTGGAGTTATTGCAAAATCATATTGGCACATGGATTCTCCAATAATGAAATTATTTCATGTATAAAATGTGCTAAAAAAATTAGATAATTTTTATCTAGTTAATGACTTTAGAAAGGGTATAAATTCAAAAAAATTAATTCATGTAAATAATTAAGATTATGGTTGAGTTTGTTTGGCAGATGCAAATGCTTGTGGTGGTGCGTTTAGAGGATCAACAGTAATTGTTACAGAGTCAACACTTTCTCTACCATTATTATCAAATACCTTTAGTTCAAAGACTAGAACTTTGACCTCGCCATTAGCTACAGTTGGAGATGTAAATGATGGAGTTACTGAAGATACAGATGACAAAACTACTGGTTCGCCAGAAACTTGAGTCCACATGTAGGAAAGCACTTGTTGTTCAGGATCACTACTCTTGCTACCATCTAATGAAACTGGAACATGTTCATTTACAATTTGATCTGGACCAGCATCTGCAACAATAGGTTGATTCAATACATTTGCAACATTTATCATCATACTATCCGAGGATGATAATTTACCATCAGTTCCGGTACATGTCATAGTGATTACCATATCTTTGATAGTTGCCGGTAATTGTACAGTGGTATTTGCAGATGCAACATCAGCGATTACAACTTTATCACTTGAAGACGCCCATGTTAGATGAATCATATCTCCGTCAGGATCAATTGCAGAACATGTCAAATTCACTATAGTGCCTTCATTAGCAGTTTGATCTGGACCGGCATCTACAATAGGTGCACTGTTTTCTGGAACCACTAGAAGAACTAATTGATCAGAACTACTTTGGTTTTCAGAATCAGTTACAGTTAATTGGAATACCAATCGTTTTGTTTCACCAGAAACCACAGATGGTGCTTTAAATGAGAATGCTGGCTTAGTAGTATCAAAGGTTACAGATTCACCTGCTACCTGTTTCCAAGAATATGTTAAAGGACCGCCCTCAGGATCAATACCCATTCCAGTAACAGAGACATCAGAGTCACCAAGTACCCTTCTATCTGGACCGGCATCTGCTCTTGGTGGTAAGTTAACAGTACTGACGGTTACAGCAACATCATCTGTACCAGAGCTACCTTGGGCATCTGTAACTGTCAGCTCAAAAACTAAGGTTTCGGATTTAGTAGAAATTGGAGGAGAGAAGAAATAGACAGATGATGAAGTCTGTTCGTAAATAGTAGTTGGAATTCCAGAGATTTGTTTCCAAGAATAACGGAGTTTATCATTATCAGGATCAGTACCAGTTCCAACTAATTTAACTTGGACATTTGGAGATACACTTTGATCTGGACCGGCATCAGCTGTAGGAGGACTATTTGCAGGAACTACTTTAACTAAAGCCAAAGCACTTGCATAACCATTACCAGGAGAATAACCTGTTACTTGAAATGATAAAATCATCTCAGCTTCACTAGGAAGTTGAGGAGCAGTGAATTGCACAGATGAACCAGTGTATGAATTCAATTCCACATCAGATCCAATAAGTTGGACCCAAGAGTAGCTTATTGGTTGTCCATTTGCAGTTTGTCCAGTTGCAGTAAGTGTAACTGTCTCTCCTTCTTTGACGGTTTGCATTGGACCGGTTTGAACTGAAATTAATCTATTTGAAAGAAGGCCACTAAGAGGATAAACGTTAACAGTATCACTTGCAGAACCACCAAAACCATCATCAACAGTTAATTGGAAAGTCAGGGGATTAGTTTGAGAATAATCAATTCCCATTGGAGTAATTGAAAGATATTTTCCATGTGTAGCGGATAACTCTAGTGGCTGTCCTGCTACTTGAGTCCAATTATAAGTCAATGAATCACCATCAGGATCCACAGCACTACTAACTAGAGTTATTACGTTAATGCTTTTAAAAGTGACTTGATCCCTTCCTGCACTAACTATAGGGTTATGATTAACAGGGTTTACAACGACTTCAACGGAATCAGTACTACTTGCTCCCATTGGATCTGTCACTGTTAGGGTAAATGATAGAACTTTAATTTGGCCATTTACTACATCTGGAGCCATGAATTGGGGCTCAGCTACATCATATGAGGATAAAGTTACAGGTTCACCATCAGTTTGTACCCAATGAAATGACAAAGTCGTATCATCAGCGTCTACTCCTTTACCAACTAGTGTAACAGGTAAATTTTCCAATACTTGTACAGAATTACTCTCAGCAAAGGAATAAGATATTGTACCGACAATAAACATACTAAAAACTACTGAAAGTAAGATAATGTGCGAATTCACTGATTAAATGTAAAATATTTGAGATATATTAACTATACAGATAACTTCTATCAAGTCAATAGATCGTAAAAAGAACAAAAGTAGATCGAAGACAGTGAAAATAAACGGAATTTGGCAAGAATATTTCGTATGAGGTGATCAAAAATCACATTATTTCAAGTCAGTTGACACCAAAAATCGCAGACTCAAAAAATAAGACGGAAAACAGTTTAGAAAAACTATGCAACTGAAAGAATGCTTTTGATAGTATCAAAAGCTCCAAGTACAGTATGAACTTGAGATATGGTGTTTTTTACATGAAATTTTTGCAATTCGTCAGATGTAAAGGGACCAATTGAAACAACGGATAGTTTTTCTAAATTATTTAATAATGAATTTTCATCATAATCTTTTGACATTATTTCAAAAAAGGCTCTAACAGAAGAGGCGCTTGTAAATACAATTCCATGGACTTCATTCTGAGAAAATAATTCCCGAAATTCATTCCATTGAGAAGTATCTCTAAAAGCACAAACATTGTAGAGATGAATCTCTTTCACATCAATTCCTATTTTTTTTAATAGTTCTTTCAAAAATGGGGTAGATGCACCACTTCTAGGCACAATTACTTTTTTCCCAACAGCATGTAACTTTGTAAATAATTCACCAACTCCAACAGAGGAGTAGATGTTTGGCATGTGTGCAACTTTGATTCCCTCATTTTCTAAAGCAATTTTTGTTTTTGGTCCTACTGCTATCACTATAGTATTTGCTACAGCGAGTTGTAATTTTTCATATTGGGATACCTTTTTGGCAGTATCAAAAAGAAGTGTGACGGCTTTTGAACTCATAAAGACAGAATAATCGGGGTCATATTGTTTGATTGAATCCAAAAATTCATCTACTATTTTTTCTCCCTTGCTAATTAATTCAATAGTAGGCAATGAAATTGATCGTGCATTATATTTTGTAACTAAATCAATGAATTCGGAGGAATCATCCTTTGAACGTGTAATTGCAATAGTTTTTCCTTTAAGCATTTTTTCTCCATCCTATGACATTAGAGAGATTCACAACTTTACCTATAATGATATTAGTGGGGGGTTTTATTTTATTTGTCTTTACAAGTTTTGCAATATTAGTTACTGTACCGATAATCATTTTTTGTTGTGGTGTAGTACCATTTTGAATTACTGCAACTGGTGTTTGTTTAGCCATTCCACCAGCAACAAGTTGTTTACAAATAACATCAATTCTTGAAAGACCCATCATAATTACAATTGTGTCAACAGATTGTGCAAGACGTTTCCATTTGACTGATTCATTTTTCTTTTCAGGATCTTCATGACCTGTAACAAATACAACTGATGATGAATATTTTCTATGAGTTAATGGAATTCCAGCATATGTCGCAGAACCAATTCCAGATGTAATTCCTGGAACGATCTCATACTTGATATTATTTTCTTTAAGATACTCTGCCTCTTCGCCACCTCTGCCAAAGATTATTGGATCGCCGCCCTTTAGTCGGATAACATTTTTTTTGGATTTTGCAAATTTTACCATTAATTCGTTAGTGTTATTTTGATGAGTTGTATCGTCACCTACTGCCCTTCCGACGTATATTTTTTCAGCAGATTTTGGAATCATAGAGATGATTTTTTTGCTTACCAGCCTATCATACAAAACAACATCTGCTTTTTGCAAAAGTTCGACTGCCCTTAAGGTAATCAGTTTACTATCACCAGGTCCTGCCCCAACAAGATACACCTTTCCTGTCATTGTTTATTCCATTCCTCTACTTTTTTTCTCCAATTTATTGCAAGGTCATTTACGCCTTTCTTGCGCAGTTCTTCACCTACGCTCCTACCAAGAGAGATTGGGTCATTTTTGATTCCAGATTTCTTTACAAAAAGGGATTTTTTTCCATCTACAGAAAAAGCAGATACGCTCAAAGTCATTTGATCCCCATGTGATTTTGCATATGCACCGATAGGAAATCGGCATCCAGAATCAATAAAGTCAGAAAGAGATCGTTCTGCCTGAATCTCTAGTCTAGAATCAGCATCTTCGATTTTTTTTAGCATTGAAATGGAATCAAAATCATCTTTTCTTGAAACTATAGCCAGTGCACCTTGTCCTGGTGATGGAGAAAAATCATCAATAGATAACTGTGTAAATTTGACATCGACCCCCAATCGTGTAATTCCCGCTTGTGCAAGAACAACTGCATCAAAATCATTCCCAAATACTTTTTTGATTCTTGTTTCGATGTTTCCTCTGATTGGACGAACTGTAACATCAGACCTTTTTCTTGTTATTTGTACAGCACGTCGCAGAGAGCTTGTGCCAATAATGGCACCAGATTTTATCGAATCAAGATCAGAACCATCAGATGAAATAAAAATATCGTTTACTGTTTCTCGTTTTGGGATAGAAGATAAAATCAAATTTTCAATTAGCTGGGAAGGAACGTCTTTGAGACTATGTACTGCAAAATCTATTTCGCCATCTGCAACTGCCCTGTCAATTTCTTTTTCAAATATTCCTTTTTGATCAATTGTAAATAACGGTCGTGCATCAGTATCACCTTTGGTTTTTATTGTTTTGATCTCAAATTCATTATCAGAAGTTATTTTTTTTAATTCTGATATTACCCAGTTTGTTTGTGCAATGGATAACTGACTACCTCTTGCACCAATTACATATTTCAATTTTTCACCGATTTTAATGCAGAATCATAAGCAGTAATAGTATAGTTTAGATCAGATCGTGTATGTGCATCAGATAAAAAAACCACTTCAAACTGAGATGGTGCAATGAAAACACCTTTTTTTAATAATGATACAAACATTTTTTGAAATTTTTTTGCATCTGCATTCTTTGATGATTTGTAATCCGTAACGGGCTGGTTTGTAAAGAAGATTTGAAACATGGAAGATGTAAAATTGATTTGGTGGAGGATTTTCATGTCAGTTGCCATATCATCTATGGCGCGAGTGAGCGTGGCAGTATACTGTTCAAGTTTTGAATACAGTTTGTGTTTTATTTTATTTATTGTTTTTATTGATGCAATTGCTGCACTGACTGAGATTGGGTTTCCAGCATATGTGCTGGCCTGGTAAACTTTTCCCCCTGGGGAAAGCAAGTCCATTATCTCTTTTTTCCCGCCCACTGCTGCAACTGTAAATCCACTTCCTAATGCTTTTGCCAAAGTTGTAATGTCTGGTTTGATTCCAAAATGTTGCTGGGCACCGCCCGGAGATACTCTAAATCCAGTTACAACTTCATCAAAAATTAGAGGAATATCATTATCTTTTGTAATTTTTCTAACTTCAGAGAGAAAATTATTTTCAGGTAAAATCAATCCCATGTTAGCTAATATGGGTTCAATTATAACCCCAGCAACATCCTTGTTTTTTGTTATAGTTTTTTCTAATTCTTCAGAATTGTTATACTGTACAACAAGTGTATTTTTTGAAACCTCATCTAATCCACCATCTGATACTGAAATTCCGTTATGTGCAGAACCAGATCCAGCTTTTACCAAAACAGAGTCATGTGCTCCATGATAGCAGCCTTCAAACTTTATTATTTTCTTCTTTTTTGTGAATCCACGAGCTAATCTTATAGCAGTCATTGTAGCTTCACCACCAGTATTTACCAATCTAACTTTGTCAATAGATGGAAAATTACCGATAATTAATTTTGAGAGTTCTATTTCAGATTCAGTCGGAGTACAAAATAGAGTTCCTTGTGTTAATTGTTTTGATACAGCATTGAGGATTTCTTTTCGTCGATGTCCTAAGAGTAACGCACCATAGCCATTACAGAAATCAATGTATTTGTTTTTGTCTTCATCCCAAATGTAAGCACCGTCAGATTTTTTGGCAAAGAAAGGATACGGCTCAAAATATCTAACAGGACTGTTTACACCTGAGGGTATTACTTTTTTAGCATCATTGAATAATTTTTGGGAATTAGACAACAATCAATTGCAGTTTGGGTCATTATTATTCGTAATAATTCACAGAAGGCTATTTTTTCTGTTGAAACTTGTTTCGAAACAGAAATGCCGTAATAACAGTGCCAACATAAGGTGCGGTCCAATACAGCCACAAATTATCTAATACTCCCGAGAACAAGGCAGGAGCTAGCGCCCTAGCAGGATTCATTGATGCCCCAGAGATAAAAGCCAAAAAAAAGATATCCAATCCGACAATTCCACCAATTACAATTCCACTGAATCCTTTGAGTCCTTTTGTGTAAACTACGGTAAAGATTACAGCCATCAGCATGGCAGATGCTAAAACCTCAACTGGAAATATCAGAAACAGTGGAAAATCAGGATTTGGTGCATTTGCTCCAAGATTTGCTCCCGTACCAATAAAAGTCATAACAAACAAAGAACCAAGTAATGCCCCAATAATTTCAGCTGCAAAATAATATGCAATTTGAATTTTAGAAATATGTCCTGTAATGTAATAACCGATTGTCACTGCAGGATTGAAATGTGCTAATGAAATTTTTCCAAAAGAGTAGATACCTATTATTAATGCAACAAACGGTGCAACTGCTGCAAAAGCAATGCCCAATGTTCCACCTGTTTGTACGTCATAAACAATAGAGCCAGTTGCAAACACAACAAGAATAAACGTTCCAATTAACTCAACTAGAAAAATTTGTAAGTTTGAATAGGACATCAGATATTTTCCTGAAGAGATTTAATTAAAGTTACAATCTTTGTTTCGATTTCATCACGAATTTTTCTTACTTCTTCTATGGATTTTCCTTTTGGATCTGGAATTTGCCAATCAAGAACATCGTTCATAAACAAAGCAGGACATGATTCTTTATCCATACATCCCATGTTAATTGTCTTTTCAGATTCGCTGATAATTTGTTTTGAGAGTAGTTTTGGCGTTTGATTTTTAATGTCAATACCAATTTCGTTCATTGCTTGCAAAACAGTTGGGTTTACCTGAACACTAGGTTTTGTTCCAGCACTTATTACCTCAAATCCTTTTGGCATATATTTTCTAAAAAATGCTTCAGCTATTTGGCTTCTTCCAGCATTTTCAACACAAACAAAGAGAATTTTTTTCATAATGTCATCTCAAAATTTGAAAATAATTCATTCAAAAAGTTTGATAAAAAGCATTGCCAAATACGAGACTCCGGCACTAGCAGGAATTGTAATAATCCAAGCCCAGACTATTCTTTTTCCTATTCCCCATCTGACTGCTGAAATACGTTTTACTGCACCTGCACCCATGATAGCACCAGAAATTGCATGTGTGGTACTAGCTGGAATTCCAGCTTGTGCTAAAAAAGCTAAAATTGTTGCACCACTAGTTTCTGCAGCAAATCCCTGATATGGTTTTAGTTGGGTTATTTTTACTGCCATAGTTTTTACGATTCTCCAACCCCCCAAAAATGTGCCAAGACTTATGGCAAGTGCGGCCATAATTATGACATAGTAAGGTACATCAAACTTTGTGATCACACCTTGTGTCAATAAAATTAACGCGATTATTCCCATTGTTTTTTGACCATCGTTTGCTCCGTGGGTTAGCGAAAAATATGTGGATGACACAAGCTGTAATTTTCCAAAAACCGAGTTTACTTTTCCTGGCTTTTTGTTTGCAAATATTCTGATGATCAAGGTTGCAAGTAAAAATGCACCAACTAATCCAATTATAGGTGAAATAATTATTCCAGTTAGAACCTTTTCAAGTCCTCCAAAAATTATTGCTTGTGTTCCCGCACCTGCAATGCCTGCTCCTATGATACCACCTATAAGGGCATGACTGCTTGAAGATGGAAATCCCCACCACCATGTGATTAAATTCCAGACAATTGCTCCAGATAATGCGCCTATAATGATATGAATTGTTACAAAATCAGGATTGATTATTCCCTTTCCAATTGTTGTTGCAACTGCAACACCAAAAAGAAATGGACCAACAAAATTTGCAATAGCTGCAAGGGTAACTGCCTGAAGTGGTTTTAGCACTCTAGTTCCAACTACTGTCGCAATAGAATTTGCTGCATCATGAAAACCGTTTATAAAATCAAAAAATAGTGCTGCTATTATTGCACCGATTGCTAGTTCATACATAATTACCACTAAGTATATTTCAAAACTATGTCTTCAATAACATCTGCAACATCAACACATCTATCAGATGCAGTTTCCATTGTTTCATAGATGTCTTTTAGTTTGATTATTGTAATAGCATCATTGCTCTCAAAGAGTTTTTCAATAGATTTTCTATACAAATCATCTACAACATGCTCAATATTGCCAGTGTTTCTACAATGAGATATCATATCTTGAGAATTCTTAATATTTTTTAATTTTGATACCATGTATTGTACTTCTTTTGTTGCGTTTACGAGTTCTTTTGCAATTTCTAATGTATATGGTGGAGGACTAGTAATTTTGTAACTACGTGTTCGTGCAGAAATTCCATCCATAAAATCAATGACATCATCTATTTTTGAGGCAATTCTTTGCATGTCCTCACGGTCCAAAGGCGTGATGAATGTTTTATTTAATTCCGCAAAAATATCACGAGTTAGAACGTCAGCTTCGCTTTCAAGATTTTTGATTTTTGTATGTTGTTCTGAATTACTTAGATCGGAAAACAAAACAACCAAAGCTTCAGCAGTTTCCACTGCTTTTTTTGCCAGATTATCAAGAATTGATAAAATTTCCTTTTCATTTGATTTTATCCAAGAAAACATGTTTACCTTGAATTAAGTCTGACAAGATTGTAGATAAAACTGTTGACCATGTAATATATTCATCTATATAGAAACATCAAAAATTTCTTTTTAAAAAATAAATTATATTTAAAATGATTTTGCGAAGCGATCAATAATTTAACTTTGAGTAAAAAAATAAAAGGATTTACTTTTGATTAGTAAATCCAGGTTTCCATCTGTCTGTTGATTTCAGATCACTGGTACCAATTGTTTTTGCAGTTTCTTTTACTTGCATGGCATCCATCACAGGATTGTTTGGGGTATAACCATTACATTCAAAGGAATATTGTTCGACAATAGCAAATCCTTTTCCAGTATAACCTTCTTCATTATCACTTCTTGTGGTTACATTATAACCGGTGACTCTACAATCAGTATAATCAAAGGTTCTGAAATCGTCACCATGTGCATCAGTTAAAAATATTCTAACATCAAAATACTTTGTTGGATACTCGAATCCTGCATTAAGTTGATACTTTTGTGCATCATCGGCTGCTTGATAAAGGTACGGAGTTGCACTTGCAATTTTTTCCAATGTGAATGAAGGTTTGGTTCTTAGTGTTACTTGTGCATCTGATTGGGATTTTGATTTGTCTGCACTATCAAAGGTAGTTGTTGAAAAGCCTCCTGTTTGGATAAATTGTTGTATAGCAATCACTTCATTACCACCTCTAAATTGAAAACTAGCAGTGGAAGTAACATTTTCAACAAATACAAATTTTGCTGGTTGAGTAACTTGAACTGCGTCAGTTTCAGGGATTCCAAAGATAGTTAATGACGCTATTACAAATACTGCAATTACACTTAGAGATGTTATAGTTATTGTGTTTTTGTAATTCATTACTAGGATTAGAGATTTAGAGATTATAATCTGGATCATTATGCTCTATAGATATTACATAGTGACAGATATTTCTCGTATGACTATATAGAAAAACCTAATCTCAAAATTAGAAAAAAAGATCTATCAATTACAGTTTTTGTTAAAATGGTTTGTTTACTTCTCTGGTAAACACATAGCTAGCCAAGCCAATCATTACCAACACAAATACAGCAATAACGCCTATACTTAGTAATGCAGATATTCCGCCTTCTGAAACTCCAGTCATCATTTCTCGGACCAACAAAACCGTATAAGTTACAGGATTGAGTTTTGCGATAGTTGCCAGCCATCCAGGAAGCAACTCAAGTGGAAAGAGCGCAGGACTCAACATGAATAAAGGCATTCCAAGAAAGTTAATCACCCCCCAAAAAGTCTCTTGAGATTTTGCAGTTGCAGCCACTATGACAGAGATTCCAGAAAACCCCATAGAGAATAAAATTACAACTGCCATAATTGGAATTATCATAAACGGATTTGGAAAAGTTACGCCAATTGCCAATGCAATACCTATAATCAAGCTAGATTGCAATGCGGAAATTAAAGAAATTGCAGACATTTTTCCTAGTGCAATTGAAGAACGTGAAATAGGAGACGTTAGTGCTTTGTTCATAAACCCATACCTTCTGTCCCAGAGAGTATTGACTCCACCAAAAATACTAGTAAAAATTGCAGTCAATATAATCACGCCAGGTGCCATAAATTCTATATATGGTCCTTCAAAACCAACGGATTGAATTAATGGTCGAGTTCCTGAAAAAGTATTTCCAATTACAATTATCCAGATTGCAGGCTGAATTAATCGAATCAAAACTCCACTTCGAGATTTTCTGTATCGTTTTAGCTCTCTCCAAAATATAGTATATGTGTCATACATCAAGTAATTCATGCACGTAACCTCTTCATTTTTGCATGTTCACGTTTTCGATTAAACCCAGTGTCCTCATCTCTTATTTCACGACCCGTGTAAGAAATGAAGACGTCGTCCAGTGTAGGTTGAGTTAATGACAAAGAGATGATTTTAATTTGGAGTTCAGAAGAAATTTGAAAAATTTTAGGAATTACTTCTGTTCCTTTTGATGTAAAAATGGTTAATTTGTTATTATCTGCATTGATCTTTTTTATCAAATCAATCTGGTGTAATTGAGACAAAAAATCATTTGAATTTCCATTTTCAAATATCAATGATATGACTTCATTGCCCATAGCATTTTTCATGTTCTCAGGCGAATCAATTACCTGAATCTTTCCATGATCAATGATTCCAATTCTATCACATAATTGGTCTGCTTCTTCCATATAGTGAGTCGTAAGAAATATAGTCATTTCAAATTCTTTGTGAATTTTTTTTATATATTCCCAAATTTTTCTGCGTGTTTGAATATCCAATCCAACTGTAGGTTCATCTAAAAATAAGACTTTGGGGTGATGCAACAGCCCACCAGCAATGTCTAATCGTTTTCTCATTCCTCCAGAATATGTTACCACAGGATCATTTTGCCTATCAGACAATTCAATTAGTTCTAAAACTTCATCGATTCTTTTATTGATTTGTTCTTTTGGAATATGATTGAGTCTTGCTTGTAAAACTAAGTTTTCCCTTCCTGTAAGATATTCATCTACTGTGGATTCTTGTTGTACGTATCCAATACTTTGACGTACTTGTTTTGCTTGAGTCATTACGTCAAATCCGGAAACCAAAGCTTGTCCTGAAGTAGGCTTGAGAAGTGTGGTGAGGATCATTATGGTAGTGCTTTTGCCAGCACCGTTTGGTCCAAGAAATCCAAATATTTCACCAGATTTTATGGCAAAGGATATGTCATTTACGGCATTCACAGTACCGAAAATTTTTGAGAGAGATCTAGTCTCTACGGAATACAACACTTTGATCGCTTGTCTCAATTATAAATTGCTAAGCGTAAACATCCATCTCATAAAAAATTTAAAGACCTTGTAAAGTAGTTACAGCATGAAAGGACTTTGCCAAAAATGTCACTCATCTAATGTGGAGATAGCAGTGGAAAAAGGAATACCCATTTGTCTAAAATGTGCTAAAAAGACATAAAATAGATTATAATTTTAAAAAAACTATTCCAATTTTTTGTATTCGTCTTTTGCCATTGTAAGAATGATTTTTTCGCCTATGCCCCAAATTTCTGATTTGGGTATAATTTTGGAATGTAGTAATCCATCACTAATTTCAACGGATTCAAGTTCGTTAGTATCATGATTCCTATGAAGTCGTTTTACTTTTCCTATTTTGTGACCATCAATGTCAACCACTGGAACACCTGTTCGAATTGGTGGTCTGCTAAGCAGTAAAGTCTCTTCAGTAAATTTATCAATGTAATCATTAGAAAGGAAATAATCCTTGTTGAATCCCTGATGAATTGTAACGCCTGAGACAGTTAGAGTAAATTGGTTTATGTGTATGTGTTTAATTTTACCATACTCTATGCCCTCTCTATCGATGACCTTTTTTCCAACAAAGTCATCAGCTGTGACAATATTCTCAGGCATGTTTTCTAGTTTAACTGACATGTATTAGATTAGTCAGATTTGTTTATCATACCAAATATCAGAAATTTCTATCAATGAGGTTAAATTACTTGACAGAAATATGGGCTCATGGTAATTGAAGAGACACTATTTCGTGCAATTTTAAGTACAAAGGGCAGAAAGACAGGAAGAACACATTCAGTAATACTTCGAGCTGTAAAGTATAATGATAAAATTTATTTTTCAAGACATGGGCCAGATGGAGACTGGTTCAAAAATGTCATTGCAAATCCAGATGTAATTATAGAATACAATAATCTAACATACAAAGGAAGAGCAAATTTAGTTAAGGATGAAAAACTAGAGCAAAAAATTTCTCAGCTAAAATATCCAGGCGAAAAAAGAGCAGATGAAAAAAGAGTCGCGGTAGAAATTACACTATATGAACAATAGTAGTAAGACCTCTTCGTTCAAATTCATTGGCATTTTCCATTTCACTAATTGTAACCGTAAATGAGATTACATCTCTTTGTTTTGCATTTTCGGCATGAAGTTTAAGATGAATATCCATAAGATCAAATTCCTGAACAGGCAGATCATTTTCCTCCAGGAATGCACCACATGTGGATTCAATTCTAAATCGATTATCTTTGAAATGAAAACCAAGTTTTGTTTTTCTTCCCTGTTTACCACTAGACTTTACATTAACATCAATAATTCCTGCTTTTGCCATAGTATAG
Organism: Nitrosarchaeum sp.; assembly: GCA_023265135.1. Taxonomy (GTDB): domain Archaea; phylum Thermoproteota; class Nitrososphaeria; order Nitrososphaerales; family Nitrosopumilaceae; genus Nitrosarchaeum. Next base: position 180,130 of record JAHFUM010000003.1, read on the forward strand.
CTTGATTTACCATTTACAAAAACACCGATTTCAATAGGCTTTCCAGCTGTGGATTCGGCCATCTTTTGAATTCCGTCATTCATTACAACATCTACAGCTTTTATTGTCTGAGAGACTTTGGCAATCCATTCGTTTGTTCTTTCTATTGTTGCCCTGATTCCTTCACGTCGTTTCTTGTCTTCGTCTTCTGGAAGTTTGTAGTAATCAACCCATGCCTCATAGTCATGAGATATGTCTTTGATAAAGTCAATACATGTTACTTTGTAGTCATTTACATTATCAGTTCTTTCAGAGCCATCATCTGTTCGTACACCATCATAATCCATTGGTAGTGCCAATAATGACAATTATTTTTACATCTAAAAAAACCAATCCTGCCTTAAGATTAATGATTATAATGGGATTTCATTTACAAATATCATGATATTCTCAGAATTAGTTTTAGATCTTCAGCAGCAATTAAAAACGAATCTAGCACAAATCCGCTTCATGTTAAAGAAAAACCAAGGTATGGCATATGCGAGAATCGTTGAGATTGGTAAGGAAGTAGGTAAAAAATACAATATCAAACTAATTGTAAATTTTCCAAAAGAGGGAAGAATAGAAGAATTTGACATGTATGGTAAACGAGATCTTAGCTTAATTATCGATTATGATAGGAAAAGATTTCCAATTAACAGAGAGGTAATCAAAGAAAAGGCAAAAGAAATTTTGGGAGACATACAAGTTCAAGATGCATACATGTATGAAAATAAAGAGGGTGTAAGAGTATATACAGATAATTGGAAAATAGACATTCTTCCTCATTCAGTTCACATTTGGACTGAATTTGATGAAAAGGTTACAAAGTTTTGTGATTGGCTAATGGAAAATGCATATGAAATGAAAAGTAAAACAAAATAAGAATAGTGAAAAAACTAAAGAGACTCTAGCTTTTCAAGCAGACCGTGAGCCTCATAGTTGTTAGGTTCTAGTTTTATGATTTTTTTACAACAATCTATTGCTTGGTCTTTCTGTTGTAATGAAAGATGGGCGTTTGTTTTTAGTGTCAGAGTTTCAACATCGTCAGGATTTATTTCCAAAGCCTCTTCAAAATATGAAATTGCTTTTTTTGCATCTTCCAAAATAAAATAAATGCTTCCCATCATAAACATATAATCAGAATCATTAGAAAATTGTTCCTCTAAACTTTTTCCAAATTCAAG
>JAHFUM010000010.1 GCA_023265135.1 Nitrosarchaeum sp.
GGCGCCCCAAGGGAGAATCGAACTCCCTTCGTTGAGTAGACAGCTCAACATAATAGCCAATATAAGATTAGGGCAAATACATTTAAAATGGTATCGCATACGGGTACCGCCCCCGTTCCTCTTGGTTGAAAGCCAAGCGACCAGCTTCTAGTCTTATGCGATGTAATTGGTACCTAGAAAAGGAATCGAACCTTACGTTTCTCGGTTATCAGCCGAACGTTCTGCCATTGAACTATCTAGGTATAAAACTTAATTAGATTTGAATCATTACTAAGTGGAATTAGAGCGGGCGACAGGATTTGAACCTGCGTGCGACAACTAAGTCTACCTGCTTGGAAGGCAGGCGCCTGACCTCTAGGCTACACCCGCTCTAATTCCACTCTCGCGTTATAATTCTAACATTGAATTATGTAGACAATGTTTTCAACTCCTCCAATGAAACTGGAGTAAAGTTAATCTGCTCGACACAGACACAAATGTATCTTTTATCCTTGGTGCCATCATCTAACATTACGTTGCCTGTATGGGTATGACCATGAACGTTAGCCTTCCACCTGCTCAATGATCCTGGATGAATTGGAATATGCGTCAACAGCATTTTATCCAATTGATGCGATGCTCTAACATCCTTAAAATATTCCAGATAAACACTCAGTTTTTCCTGATCGTGATTGCCTTTAATCAAAATTTTTGTACCGTTCAATTTAGCAATTTTCGGCAAATGCTTTTTGGACATTGCAAGGTCACCAAGAAAATATACTTTATCACCTGGTTTCACTATCGCATTATGTCTTTCAATCATAATTTCATCGCATTCATCAGAGGTATCGAATGGTCTTTGTTTAGTGATACCATCTTCTCTGAGCCAAAGACAAGAATTTTGATGCCCAAAATGATGATCTGAAACTAAAAAGATATTGCTCATATTATATTCCTATAAATGAATGGGTTGACATTTTCTGAGCAACGATATATTTTACAGTCAGTTGGCCTGCATATCTTTTAGAGGCAACACCGGCCCCTGCCCTTACTCACTTATCCGCATACATAAGCCGTATCTAACGACATGAGCCTTATTGCATGTTTCAGTCAAATTTTGGTCGAGATACTCAGTAACGCTCTGAGCTGGTTGCCTTATGAGAGCAATGCACATCTATCTATGCCATATCTCGGAAAGTGTCTGGCAGCCCCGTTTGGACTTTTACCACTCATGTATATCAGGTATTGTACTTAACCTGCTAGGCTCGGGTACCTTCTGCCTATATGAGCTTACTTTTAGGTTAATTACTCCGATTAATTCTTTAATATCTCGGCAAATACTGGCGCCCTTAAGAGGAATCTAACCTCTCCACTTCCGGCCTCAAATCCGGCTAATGGCGACCAACAGATCAAGGGCAATTCTTTAAATATGTTATGTGGAGCACCTTGGATTCGAACCAAGCACCCGGAGGGTAAAGGGTTACAGCCTTCTCTAGTCGCCAATGCCAGTCGTACTCCACATAACACACTCATTTAATATGTTTTATAAACTGAATTTAGTATGTAGGAGTTGTACTTTTACTTAACCTACTTCTTCCCTCGAAAGGGGCTGTTCGCCTGTCGAACTGACACCAAATTGGATATTTTTATCGCCTTACATAAGCAGTTACTGCAGTAACATACTGACTTATCTCGAATTATTATACCACACAGTTTATAAAACATACTCTTTCGAGTATGTAAACACTGATTTTTCATCCTACAAGAAGGAATTCATCCTAGTGTCCGTCTTTGCTTTCGCTTTGATGTTTAGCGTGTAATCAGGGGCGCCGTCCGACCCATTGCCACGTTTTCAGATAGAATTAAAAATATTTACTGCTCTATTCTCATCTACCTTAAACCACTCACCACAATTAATTGTGGATATTTGTTTCAAATTGTAAATTAATAATTTTTCCGATTTTATTCTATCTGCAACATTTTTAGCAGATATAAATTTAAATCTTTTCATTGGGTCATTACAATTATATTGTATTAACCTTTTCCGAGTATTTGTAGTCATACCACATTTAACCCAGCCAACATATAATTCGTGTGTAACCAAATAAATGAAGCCTTCGCCTTTTGAATTTCTTATACCACAAACATCAGTTACATTAAATTTATCCACAATCTCTTTTCTGAGATCTTTTATCTTTTCCAGCATTCGAGTTGCTTTGCGTTCACTAAATTTTGGATAATGCCCTTTAACATCTTCAATTGTAGGCAATTCTTTCTGCAGGGCAATACTTCTAATATTTTTATATTGCCCCACAGTCCATTTCATGGGTCTAACTGAATTCATTTTTATGCTGCAATTACTGTAACCTTACCAGGTTTACGAGCCTGGCGCATCGCCTTAGATCCAACTGCGCCCAAAGCTTCAGCTTTCAACTTTGCAAGACGATCTTCTGCTCGCTTAATCATTGCTGTCTTATTAGCTTCCTTTACAGCTTTCTTATCGGCCTTTGTTTTAGCACGAGCTTCCTTAGCTGCAACCCTTTCAGTCTTCGATGTTGCCCGCATATCCTTCAGCGCAGCACGCATCGCTTTAACTTCAGTTTGCTTGGCCTTAATTGCTGCCATCAGTTCTTTTCCATTCATTTTTAAATCTCCATAATTAAAATTAAACATCACTTTTGCTTCATCAATGATTAACATTATACAGAATTACGATTTAATGTCAATCTTTTGTTACTTTATTCTAAAATCAACAATTTACTAATTTCTTGATGTTTCTGTTTGTTGATTCAATGATGCTATTATACAGAACTCCGAATTAAATACAAGCTATTTCGTAACTTATTGATACTAAAACAAAAAGCCCTTAACTTTCATTAAGGGCTTCGATTAATACTACATTAATTCTTTAATCTTACCCTAATCTTCCCAACCCTCATCTTCCCAACCCTCATTTGACCCAATATTAAATACGAGTGCATTAGTCGGCATGGCTGGTGTATAATGCCACTGACTTGATATATTGTGTAAATTTTTGGGGAGTTGTTTATTCATTGATTATATTTATATGTACTTTACCTGCGAGACTCTATTTAACCTAAAATAAGTTCAGTTGTTGATTGAATGTAAGTTTTCTCAATTTCTAACGGTGCATCCACAATTGATGCAACACCATTAATTTCAACTTCAGCATCAGGTGAAAGCATCATCCAAGGAATTAAACCGCCATGACCGTTTTGATTTAAGTGAAATGCTCTAACCTTTGCAAATTTACCAGGAGATGTTTCTTTAGCCAACAATTCATCGCCGTTCTGCATTTTAATAATTTTTACCATTATTTATCCTTTAAATATATCCATCAGGTTCATCGTCATCATCATTAAGAATACTCATTATAAATCCGTGAGCTGTGTTTGTCAAAAAATACATAAAAACCATGACTAACCAATCTAAAAATCCTATTGGAGTAAAAACCAATAAAACCCACATAAAATAATAAACAACCCCCATCAATATAGTTGCTATCATACTTCATATCTACAATGAGATTTCTTTGTCTCCCAAAGTTCAACTGCTGATACTTCAGCAATACCGCTCATTTTTAGACTAGCATATCTATGTAGATGTTTACAAATATTTTCAGAAGTTGGACAAAAATCAACAACAGAAAAACTTTTAACATGCAAGATACGATCTTTACCAGTTAAATCGGGAACATAATTATATAAGTTATAGAAATTTATAAATTTTTGTTTAAAATATGGATCGGTAATAACCTCCGGAACTATACTTGTTATAAGTTCAAAGTTTGGATCATTAATATCAATCATAAACTTATGATCTAATGACTCATCAATGAATTTTTTCATAAAATTCAAGTTCTTAAAATCTGTTAACATACTTGATTTATCTAATGTATTAGACTTCAAAAATACTTTTAATTCATAGCTATGACCATGCAAATGTTTACATGCACACTCAGTGCTTATACTTAGTTCAGGATTATTGAGCTCTTGCTGCCAAACTCTATGCCCCATTTCAAAATTAAAACTTTTATCAATTGTCCACATTACTCATCTCCTGATGTAAATCAACATTCATTAAAATTTCACCTAAATCAAAACCATTGACTTCAATATAAATGCTACGAATGACCAATTTATTTTTATAATATTCCCCAGACCAGCTTTTATCTTTTACACATTCTTTAAAATCATTTGCAGATTCAAAATGTCTTGCATAGATAAAATTTGCAGTTCCATTTCCCCACCAATCAATATATCTTGGTAAAGGTGACATTTCATCAATTATAGAAACATAAAATCTCTTTTCTTTTTCATATTTTTTAGCCATTCCACTCACACACTTCATGTTAATTGTCTCCTAAATTTATATGCCTTTTCACGTTCAGCCATTACCAACTTTGCATATTTAGTTGAGATACCCAAAGAACCATTATATTTTAGAAGAGCCTTTAAATGGTTGTTAGAGCCTCTTTTATATTCATTCAATATCATTGAACCCAAGGCAATATTTTGTTCAGGGTCAAATATATCAAAGTGACCAAATTGTCTACTCAGTATCAATATCTTTTCTTTATGCCAGAAAGGAATAACTTGAGTTAAACCTATTGCACCAGCAGATGAAATTGCATAGCGATCAAATTTAGATTCAACTTTCACAAGTCCTGCTAAAAGATATGGATCAATATCATTTCTGAGTGAGTATTTTTGGATTAACGTTGCATATTTTTCAATTTCACTATATTCGAGATCCCGGTTGGTCGTTTCTATGAACTGCTCTAATGCAATCAGTGTTTTGTTCTTTTCTTGTACTACTATTGGTATAATTTGTGGTTTTGGAAATAACTTATCTGAATTATAATATACGATATACCCAATAATACCTAATATAACTATTGTTAATGTTGTGATACGTTTTATACTAATGACATTTAATTTAATAATACCATTAGATGTCATTCTATACTCACTCAAAGGTAGAATTTTAGTCATCCTAATATCTCCTAGTGCAAATTAATATTTATTGGAATTTCAATATAATCTGTAATCCTTGTAATTCCAATGCCGCTCGTGCAATCTTAACACATTCATAATCTTTAACTTTATCAACATTACCATACTTCTTAAAGGCGTAATTATAATTTGCCTCGACTATCTTACCAAGAGCTTGAACTAAGTTATTTGATGGTGGAATATCAAATGATGGTGGAATATCAAAGGTTATTTTTTCTAAAGTAACTTTAAAACTCTTCATGAGGATCTCCTACTTGAAAAACAAATAAACCAAGATCTCTCCACATACGACAAACTTGTGGACGATCATCAACTACAAAATTTACATTATAGTTCGCCGCAATGTGAGTCCAAAATAGTTCCTCTTTGACAATTGAATCTTTACGCATGTCTCCAGCCGCTCGCATAAACAGAGAATCAAACAAAACCTCGTTATTGATTAACCAGTTTCTGGTTTCAGTTTCGCAGCAACCATCACGCCCAGACATAATGATAATTTTATAAGAGTCACCAAACTTATTAATTATACTTTCAACTCTGCTATCAATATCATCAAGTCCAACTTTATCCCACTCAAACGCACTACGTTTACCATTCATATGCGCTAAAGTACCATCAATATCAACTATAATTGCAATTGGCAATTCCTTAGATGGCTCATATTTTTTTCTCGGTGCCGGATCGTGTTCTTTATATTGTTTCAACTGTTTATAAATCACGTCTCGACCAACAGTATCCCGCCGCAATTCATCACGTTTCACCGCTTCCATAAAATGGATAGGGAAGTATTTAATCTCGACTTCATAACCAAGATTTTCCAGTTGATTAATGAGTATATTTCGGTATTTAATATTCAAGTTTGTATCCGCACAAATAACATTAAATCCCTTTTTCTTGCAAAGTTCCAACTCTGAATTATACATATCTGTTACTTTATGTTCATTCTCCTTAGAAAATTTCCAGAACTTCCACATATTTTCTGAAATAAGATTTCTACCGGATTCTCTTAGAACTTCACGGCGGAAATAATCTCGTTCCAATACACGAAAATTTGTCTGCTCCTTCGCCCAGGTTGACTTACCTGATGCGGAAATCCCTACAGTAATTATAGCTTTCATCTAGTTCACCTTAATAATTTTAAATTCTAGATTTGGATATCTCTTTTCTGCAATCTCGATCATAAACTCCAATAAACCACGTTCACTGCAATAAAATCTTTGCCCAAAATTAGTACAATGTCTAAAATTATCGCTTGTTCCTTTAAATCTAGCGTATGCTTCATACATATTACTCTCCTAGAATTTTTTATTATATACATTTTTTAATGTATATTTTTCTTTCAATATATTACGCAAGAAGTACTCCACATAGTTCGGTTCTTTGCCACGAAATTTTGTCATAATCAACCCAAAATATGGATGTTCTTTAAATGCATTAGCCATTTCCTTAGCACCAATTTCGATACCAAATTTAGTTAGATCCGTTGGAAGTTCTGCACAAGATTCAACATTTGTACGAATTGATGTTATATCAACCATAACAGATTTTTCAATCCACTCAATCTTAGATAAATCTAAACCTGCATCGGATACTAACGACTTGACGTCATCAAGTTGTTCCAACGCTGCCATTTCAGCCACGTCACGTTCACGCATTTGGGTGCGGACTCGATGTTGTTTCAAATACCATTGACTTTTTACTTTGAAAAGTTCATTTTTCTTTTGATCGAATAGAACCCATCCTTCAAAATCCTCAACTACTTTAGCGGCTTCTAAAATGTCATTACCATTCATCGTAGATTCAGTTTCACGACGAGGCATATCATCAAACCGGTCATCCACATAGTCAACACCGAGGTACATACCTTCTCTGCCACGAGCATTGAGGAGCCACATTTTTGGTTCACCGTAGTTCAATACAATTTGCCAATCTGGATGGAAGAACTCAAAAATAGGATGAATTTTCACATCAGACAATTGCTTAATATCATCTGCCCAGTCTTGTGCTTTTGGATGTTCCCAAAACCATTTAGTAAATGTTACAGCAACATCCGAGTAAAATGATTTCTTGGTCTTAAAAAAAACTTCGCCATCAATGACAACTGCGTTAATCATCGAACCATCAACTTTTTCTTGGGGCCACTGCAAGCTATCCCAGTCAATCATATGTGGTTGGGTATCTTCTCGTTCCCCAATGTTAAAGAATTTGTGGAATGCAGCCCCAATCAATTCGCCAGTATCTTTGCGGTAAGTATGCCCGCGCAATTCTCGTGCAAAAGGAATATCCCAAAATTCCGCATCTGCTATCATATAGCAAGGAATAACAACTTCAATCCCAGCGACAGTTTCTTCTTTAAACTGTACTCGGGGATCCGAACGGAAATGTTCCAAATCTTTTAAGTTTTGAGGTATCATTTTAATTTATCTTTGGTCAGTCTTGTTACTTAATTGTAGTCAGCTTGGCCGAGTTCAATTCGTGTACCGGCATCAATAATTTCAGCATATACCCAATTCTTCTTTGGTCCTCTATTATTGACTTTGCAAAATTCAAGTGCCAAGGTCCTGTTGTCAAACAGCATAACCTTCACGTAATCAACGCTCTCATGCTTTCCTTCTGTTACCAACACAATCACTGATCCCATCATTTTCTCTTGTTTAATCAATATGAGTCATTATACAGAAATCTGAATTAAATACAAGTTATTTCATACTTTGTTACGCTAATGCAGTCTGGACACCATTTGCGTCAGGCTCTCTATCTGAGATGCTGTGGTCTGTTTGTACGACCTCCCGGTTATACTCACCGACCGGAAACTCTTGGCATTCGCCCTGCTGATTCGCATCTGCACCAACCAAGGACGACACTCGTAATCAAACACTGCAATATCAATCCATTGAGAAAACCAATGCCAGCGTTTTATCTTCACATCATTAACCGTCATCACATCAATTTTCATCATTCGTCTCCATTAAAAGTTGTCCGGACCTGCATTCAAGACGGGCTGCGAAGCAACCGGTGAATTCAACCGTTAGAAGGCTTACCATCTTGTGCCTTGCATATAGAAACAGCCCTCGGTGCCGCTGTCGAAAACTTGCAGCACCAATTATTAAATCGGCTACCGTGCAAAGCAGTTCCTTGTTTATGGCCCGCGCTGTGGTGGTGCGGGCACCCTTTGCAATGCTTTGGCTTTTGCTCACTCATGCTTCTCTCCTGTTCGGCGGGCTGGTTAGCTACACGTTAGTCGCCTTCACTTCACCGCGCTTAACAGGGCAGCATTCATAGACTATCATGTTTATCTCCTTGTGTTAATCTTTACGTTAGACATCATTCCGCATTTGCCATGCAGTGATTAAGACGGGAATCCAAAAAATGCACATCACCGCCGTGCCGACAAATCCGCTAAAAATAAAATCTGTATCGCCGCGCTTCACGCCAGCTATAAAACCAAGAGCCATGCAAAGCGAAGCAATTGGCACGCCCGGATGCCTCTTTATGCTGCCCCAGTATTTTTGTATTTCATTCATGTTTAGCTTTCTGTATGTTTGCAGCGTTTCTTGAACTGAAATCCTGGGCAAGTACAGGTTGTTCGACCATTAGTAGTTACCACAGTATATACATCACCCCTTGAACCTAGTACAGTTCGGACTTCTTCTTTTGGTAATTCATAGTTAAAAGTATCACCATTAAATGATACAACACTCTTAAAATCAATTACTCGAAATGGAAAATCTGCAATTTCAGTAGTTAGTCGGAATGTACTGGGCGGATCATATTTAGCACTAGGAACAACTTTTCCTGTGTAAGTGACCAAATTATCTTTTGTTTTGTAAGGTGCATTGTATTTGCACTTTACACTGTATAATGTTCCAATACTTAGATTCATTTTAAGTAGTTTTGAACTTCAACTAATGCAATCTCATTAATCAATTCTTCTTTTGTCAGAAGATTCGAGTTGATATTAAAATCTTTGTGAGCAAGTACTCTCAACTCGGTGAAAGTCATGACTTTCAATTCATTTTTGATCTGTTCAAACAATATATTGGTATTCACGTGACACCTCCTATTGATTACAATGATGTCATTATACAGAAACCTTAATTAAATGCAAGAACTATTTTATATAATTATAACTTATTGATTATCTACAGGAATTTCTACAAAAATATCGAGTTTTCCATCATCTGATGGCAATGCATCAAGTCTCATTTTATCATTTAAGTATTGTTGGAAAGCTTCCACACTCATATTATAAGTGGTTCGTTGGTCATGAATAACAAGGGGTCGACCGATTCTAGTAAAATTATGAAAACCTCTTGACTCAGAAACTTTAGACATGAACTTCTCCTATTTTAAATTTAACAACATTGTGGTTGCAGAAAGATACTCACTTTTTAAGATTTTTTGTTGTTCCAATAAAGTTGATTGAACTTCTCTATTGTTATATTCATCCATCATTGTTGAAATTTTAGCTAATATCAGATCCTTGTATTGCAAATACAACTCAAATGATTCAGTCCATTTAGATGGATATTTAAACATTAAATCGTACATTTCACCATAAGAACATCTATTAGGGACTATTGGAACACATCCCGCCATTGTTCCCTCCATTACAGAAATACCTAAATTTTCATGTAATGCACAACTAAAAATAATTTTTGATTTGGCCATTATTTCATAATATTCTTTTTTACCCAGATTCATTTTTTGAGTAATAACAACATTAAAATGTTTTGCTAAATCTTCTGCAATTTTCGGTTGCTTATCATCATTATAACGATGCGGCCACATTATAATATTTTCTTTTTTGACCTTTGGTAAATTTTCCATAAAGTCAATAATTAGTCCGTGCGGTTGTCCTGATCTGAATATTTTATCTTCGTATCTTCCTCGTAAATCACCAAAAAGATTACGCATGAACATATTTAAGTGAAAAGTCGTCGCAAAGTAATTATAATCACATGCTAAAAACCATGCACGTTCTTGGTTACCAGCCCAATCATTACTCATCTTCATTCCTAAGATATCAGATGGATCATAATTTCCGGCGTGCCATATTCCATGTATTTTAACTGGAATATCCAATAATTCGGACATATATCTAATAGAAGTTATAGCAAAATTCCATGCATCAGTTACAATGAAATTGTCACCAGGTTTAACTTCACCCGCTTGAAATAGCTCTGCAATTTTAATTATTTGCGATGCTTTATACGCATTGGTTGCACCAAAATCTAAAAATGCCCCCTTAGTTGTTTTATTAGGGATTGAAATTCCATCAATCGTCTCAACCAGATATTCAGTATTATCTTCCAGCCATCGAGGCAAGAAGTCGTACCATTGTTTAGTATATCTTTGATCTATAGGTTCAATGGGAACAATAAAAATTTTCTTAATATTCACAGATGCATCCATTTTCACCATCCTCCGACACTTCAATAATAATTAAACGATTTTTATACTTCTTTAAAATTTGGGAATATAAATCATCACAAATCATCTCGCAACTTTTATAATTTAAGTTCAAAAGTTTATCTTGATATAAACTTTCCAACCATCTTTTGAACTGAATAAACTCAATATCTCTATCAGCATGAAATACTTCAATTGAAACTTTGAAATGGAAAATATGTCTGTGAAGTTCACTTAGAAATGACACATCTTTTAATTTTGGATCTGTTGCAGCTTCGGGGTATCTATGCATGCCTTCTTTTTTAAAAGTAACCCATATCATAGTTTTCATACTAAAAAAATTCCTCCAATGATGAATTTATATCTTCTACTGATTTAGTCCTATTACTCTCCAAATATTTACCATAATTCAATTTCCAATATTTGAAGTCATCGAAATTCTTAACTTGTTCAAGTGTTCGGTAAAGACCTGCATTCTTTTTCTTTGATTTACTAACAAAATTTGTATCACTCTTTACTTTATCAATCAAATTAAAGAGATTGTACACGGAAAACATACATGCTGCAAATCTTATCTTATTTTGTTGTCTGCAGAATTCAGGATTAATATCCGGTTTTCCATACTTTTCATCTAACAATCCTTGACTGAATAAAAGTGCGTCATGAAATTCTTCTTCAGTAAATGTCTCGGATAGTTGTGAGTGTTGAAATGCATCGAACTTATTAAATACTTCCCAGTAAACATTATTTCTATGTCTACCAATCATTTTAATAGATGCATCAATTTGGAATTGAGATCTAACTACCCCACCAGTATGTTTAGTTGAGTCATATGAAATAAGAGTATCATCAAACAAATGCTCTACTTTCATAAGAGTTTGAATTCTATTTGGTGAACCTACTCCAAGCAAATGGAAATGTTTAAGTAGATGTTTTGGTGCATTTAAATGTGAAAGTGTAAAGTATCGTTCAAGATCTTCAAGTTCACCATCACCAATACATGCACCACCCGATGCAATTCCTGCCAATTTATTTTGATAATCATCTGGTATATTATTTAAAATTTTATCAGTCCATTCTTGATAAGATTCTACACCGTTACCTTGAATAATCATAAAAGGTTTGCATTTAGAATTTAACTTATCAAAAATATCTATTTGCTTTATAATATTGATTGCAGTTTGTTTTGCACACTCCGCAATCATACTTCTATCGAATTTTCTTGCATTAGACACAACATCAACCGCTTGTGATTTTCCAGTAACTCTTAAAGGAATCTCATCAAAGCACATTGCATGTGTTCCATACTTGGCCTGAACATTATATACTTTTTCACGTAGTTCATCATTTGGAGTTCTTCCTAGTGTAATCATTTGAAGCCCACCAGAATCGACTTGAATTGAATTATTTGGAAAATACCTTTTATGATATTCAGCATCATCTGGTTCATTATAACCATTAAATAATACACCAAACTTGTGATAAGGAAACCAAGTATTTGCTTTTTGAGATGTATTATGAATAAACTTTAGATAATCTTCATTTTCACATCTCTGAACTGGCGAGGTGAAAACAAATGAAAGTGCTGAAGCTATATATTCTAGCTTCATTTTTAACCTCTCGCAATACTCATAAATTCTGCTCGTGTATCTGGACTCTTCATAAATTGACCGCCCAACTTATTTGTTACCGTACTCGAGTTAGCATCTTCCACACCACGACTACGAACACAATAATGCCTCGCATCAATATAAACTGCCACATCTTCTGTATCTAGAATAAATGAAAGTGTATGCCAAATTTGATTGGTCAATCTCTCTTGAACCTGGGGCCGGCGAGAAAAGAAGTTCACAATTCTATTTAATTTGCTCAAACCAAGAACTTTATTCTTTGGAATATACGCAACTGTTGCAACACCATCAATAGTTACGAAGTGGTGCTCACAATTAGACATAACTTTAATATTACGTTCAACAACCATTCCGGCATCCATCTTATTTTCAATGGTTGTGCATTTTGGGAAATTTGAATAATCTAAACCTATGAAAAATTCATTGACGTACATTTTTGCAACTCTGTCGGGAGTATCAATTAATGAATCATCTTCAAGATTCAGTTCAAGTGAAAACATTATATCACGTATTGAATTTGAAATAGATTTTATTTTTAGTTCGTTTGATATGTTAGGAACACCACAATGATTTAGAGGAGTTTCCATACCGATGGAAACTAGATATTCTCTTACTTCTAAACCTAACGTTTTATTTGATTTCATTTATGCCCTTCCAGATAAAATCTGTTACTATTAATTTTGATACTTTTTCTTGGTTTGCCTGATTTTGTAAAATACCTATTATCAAAATAGTATTCTGACTTACTGTGAGGTAACACGTTATGTTGTGGAACGGCATATCTCAATCTTTCACCAGTTCTACCATCATATCTATAATAGTGTGCAATATTATTATACATTCCACTAAGTTTGGTGTCAAGTTTTGAAAGCATTAATTAATGTCCTCGCTTGAGACTTGGCATCATCTAATGCAGAATGATGTCCAGATTCCTGGGCACGAATTTTATCGTTTCTAATACCGAGTAAATTAAATATAGTTCTGTCATCCATTTCAACCCAGTATTTCCAGTTACGTTCTACACCACATGCTTCAAATGCAGATCGAATAACACCCAAATCGAATATAGCACCATGCGCCCAAATAAATTGATTTTTAGTAGTTCCTACAAAGTCATTAAATTTAACTAATGCTTCATCTAATGGTTGAGGATTAAATTTCCATAAGTTAATAATTTCTTTTGGTTGAGTTAACCACCACTTTAGAGTTGCCTTTTCTACATGCAGGCCTCTTTCGATACAAGTTTTAGGAGATATGTTTATTAAAAATTCTTCTCCTAAACCATCTTCAAATGTGAACTTTACTGCACCAATTGAAACAATAGTTGCGTTCTGATGCGTGCTAAGTGTTTCCAAGTCTACCATCAGATGAGGTTTATTAAAAATATTCATTAATGTTAATCCGATTCTTTCAACTTTTCAGTAGCAAGTTTAATGCATTTATAACAAATGCACACATCACCTTTCTCTGTCTCTACTGCCTCTTTACCAGGATAAGGTTGTTTACAAAATGAACACTTTTTGATGATAGGTTTGGGGAATAAGTCAATAATGTTACTCATTTGGATCTCCTTTAAAATTAACCATATTTTCTAATTGGTCATCTGGTCGACCAAATAATCTAAGAGCTTTGCAATAATCTTCACATCTAAATCCATTTATTCGTGATATATGAATAAATCTGTCTGAGATTCTAGGATATCGGAATCATCATCAAGAATTATATAAGATTCTATAGTATTTTCATTTAACCATAATTGAATCTCTTGCCCACGGTGAGATTCCCCATAATTTATAGGAGTAATATCTATTATTGGAAAATCATCCCAATCATACTTTGCAAAAATTGAAATAAACTCATCTTCTTTATATAACATTCTCCAAGTTGAACTTATAACTATTTTAGCATTAGTTATTTTGCATAACTCTTTTAATAAGCCGATACTAACTTTATCAAGAGAATTTTCATCACAATTGTTAAATGCAATCATGGAACCAACAGAGTTCAAAACCCCATCAATATCTAAAAAAATTATTTTCATACTTCTATTACTTCATGTTTAACTAAACCTTCTTGCTCAAAATGCTCCCCTTGGTAGCCTACGCAGTTATTGATTAATCTACAATGTTCAATTTGAACATCTTTTTGATAATGAGTATGACCATAGCACCACAATTTGATATTTGTATTATCAAGAATTAATTTGCTTAAATCACTTGAATAATACTCATTACCGTAAGAGAAATTCGGATCATTTAAAGTTCTTAACGGCAAATGGTGAGTTATAACAATAAGTTTCTTATCTTTATTAAGTTCAGCAACAATATTAAGATACTTTCTATGTTTATAATGAGTAGAAACCCACTTTTCAGAAGAAAATATACTATACCGACCATCAGGACCAGTATCGTATTTTATCTTACCGTCATAAGTCATAAATTTAGGCATATTGTACATTGCTAATGTACATGCGTTGTTCATATCAGTCCAAAGAGTGCATCCTACGAATAGGTAATCACCATCAAGAAAAGTATCACAATCTAGAACCTTCACATTATGCAATTCTAAATCTTGGATCATAGAGTTAAATTTAATTCCACCATTTTTGATGGTTAAATCTCCTTGAGACCAGTAATCGTGATTACCAAGAACAATTAAAACTTGCTTGAAGTGTCCAGCGACATTACTCAACCATGAGTCAGAATTATACCAAATAGATTTAGTCCCAATCCAAAGATCACCAGCTAAAAGTAGAGTAGTTTCTTTATCATCGGGCAATGCTGGTGGGTACCATAGAGTACCAGAATCTTGATAGTGATCCACTACAAATGCAAATCTGAGTAAACTCTGACAAGCATTTTTGCACCTCCTTTCTTATATTTAAGTTTATTGATAAATTATATAATAACTGTTATTAATTGTCAAGTATTCATAAAACTCAATGAGTTATAATACTGCATATAAATATACCATATCAAGTAATAATGCCTATCGCCAGACTGGAATCTGCATAGGCTCTAACATATAACTTTAACGGAGATGTCAGCATGAATATTTATAAAGAATTTCAACCTACTTATCTTTATATCAAACAACACTTTATTACCGGTAAACGTTACTTCGGTAAAACTATTAAAAATCCTGAAATTTATAATGGTTCGGGAAAATATTGGAAAAATCATATAAAGAAACATGGTAAAGAACATATAGTAACGATTTGGTATTGCCTTTTCTATGATAAAGAGTCTATTACAGAATTTGCCTTAATGTGTTCTAATCAATGGAATATAGTTGAGTCCACCGCTTGGGCAAACCAAACTCCAGAAAACGGTTTAGGTGGATGTAGTAAAGGCCATTTAAAAGGAGTTTTAGTTGGGAATAAAAACCCAAACTATAATAATAAATGGTCAGATAAACAACGGTTATCTGCATCAAAAAGACAAACTGGTAAAAATAAAGGTAAAACATATGAAGAAATGTATGGTGAAGATAAAGCAAAAGAGTTAAAAGAACAAAAAAGAATTAGATTATTAGGTAAGGATAATTCTGGCAAAAATAATCCCAGAGCATTAAAAATAAAAGCAATTTCACCTGACGGTGTTGAATATTTAATAGAAGGAAATGTTGATACTTTTTGTAAGGAACATAAGTTGGGCGCAAGCAATGTACGCACTTCATATAACCACAATATACCCCATTATTTAGGGTGGAAATTTATAAAATTACCTAAACCCAACAGTTTGTAATTTCATCACATCTCCATTAATACTTGAGCACTTCGTGGGGAATATTCGGAAAATTTTCGGCACAATATTTTTCAGAAGTTCCTTTAGCCAACTCCAACTTTAAAGTTGCTGTTCCCTCAAAAGGCCAAATTCCGTTTGGCAAATCCGTATGCAGGTACACATAATCTGGTCCATAAGATTGGCTTATAGTTTGCAGTTTTATAATTTTCAATATATTCTCCCATTCAATCAATCAATACAACATATTATACACAATTATAAATTAAATGCAAGTTATTTCGTAACTTATTGAATATTAATCAAAATCTATACCTGAATAATCAGTTTTTGCTTTTGACCTACTCTTATCAAACAATGGAGTATCCTTATCAGTTTTACCACCATCATCTAAATCTTGCTGTGCAGATTCACTAACATCATATAACTTAAAATGTGGTAAGTCAACACCAACTACGAATTTTCTATAATAATTTATATCTCCGTATCTAGACTTAAGTTGTTTAAATAAAATCATACCCTGTTTATCCAATTCTTCCGTACGCATTCCTCCCCATAGTAGATCTACTGTCATCGGCAAACCGAATGAATCTGAGGTATCAGTAGAATCAATATCTGAATTATTTGCTCCGCCTCTATTAGTTTGAGTTGCAGAAATAATAGGAACATCGTACTCAACAGCCAATCCTCTCAACTCTTCTGCGATAGACTTGATGTATGCATATGAATTGACTGAACCACCCATTTTCAATCTTTGACTTGAACAAATATTGATATAATCTATAAAAATAATATCAGGAATGAAATTTTGTTTTAACTTCAACTCATCAAGAAGTAGTCTAAAATGTCCTGCATGAGCACCGCAGGTTGGGTATTCTCTTATAATCAGATTACCCTTCGCAGATGATTTAATATCTTCAAATGCAGATTTAAATACATTACCTGAAATCCTTTTTAATTCAACCGGTGTATAATCGAGTAGATTGCAATCAATTCGTTCTGCAATTTTTTCTTCTGCCATTTCAAGTGTTATGTACAGAGCTTTATATCCATTACGGATACAAAATGCTGCATGATCGCACATTGTTAAACTTTTACCCACCCCAGTTGGCATTAAATAAACATTAAGAGTTTTGCTTGATACCCCACCATTAGTAACTTTGTTCATTATATCAATAGCAAAAGGAATTTTCTTTTCCTTCAAGTGATAATATTCCCAACGATGATCCGAATCTTCCAAATAATTATGACCTACAGACTTATCAAATGATACTGCTAATGCTTCTTGAAGGATTGAAGGAATTGCTTCTTTGTTGAACTTATCATTCTTCCCATCAAGAATTTGAATTGCAGTCATAATAGAATTATATACTGCTTTATCTTTGCAGAATTTTTCAGTTCTTTCAATTAACCAATCTTTGTTTTCTTCAACTCCATTAAGTTCTGAAATTAAAATATCTGCCTCTGAAAATTCTTCTTGGGTGAACTTAGGAAATTCGCTTGCCATTAATCTAAGAATTTTAGAATTTGGTGATTTATTATGTTTATCAGCAAACGTTTTTATAAACTTAAATATTGTTCTTTCTATTCTCGAGTCGAAGTACTCTTCTTTAAGAAATGGGAGAACTTGTCGGAAAAATTCATCATTGTTGATGATATTTTCCAAAATTATTTTTTCTACTGTCATTTTTATACTGGAGATAAAGAATATCTAATATTAATAGAATTTCATATGAATGTCAAATCACTTTCCGCCTGCGTAAACTACTGATTCTTTATTGACTTGTTCTTCTAGTATATCTAGTAGAATATTTCCAATATATTGACCAAAAGAATCTGAAGTACTATTATTAGGATCTGAAATTACATTAAAATCAAATTTTAAATGACATTCATCATTTTTTTCTTCTATTTCAACTGCACCATAACTAAACTCAACATCTTTGAATTCACCTTCAGTTATTTTTATAATGTGGAAACCAGCATCAGTAAATTTATTTAATACTTCAAAAGTCATTTATTCTCCAATTCAGTTTTTGATAAAATCATATGCTTATTTTTGAATTCATGTCCACTATTAAAATATGTGTTTAAATGTTCATCAGCATTTTCTTTTGTTGTTTTATGTAGATTTGAACCGTCCCAGTGGTAAACATGATAATTATCTTTTAAAGATCTGTGAACAAGTTTCTTCCACATATTATGACCTGCAGTAGTTTGATTATCTGATGACCTTAATGGTAATTTGGAACCTTTAAAATGGTCATATGTAATATTGGTGGCATATCCTTTTGGCAAATCACTACTATTTTCATTCTTCTTGCGTTCGATTAGAGACTGTTCTTGATTATCAAATGGAAAATTGTTAGATTTTTTATTGTTTGTAAAAATAGCGTGATGTATTGCTTCTTTTTTATCATTATCTAATGTTGAAATTTCAGTTTTGTTAGGTGTTTCTAATTTATGAAGTGAAATATTGTGACTAAGTGTTTTTATTTTTGGGGAATTTATGTGATGATTGTATAATTTTTTTCTATAATCTGGAAGATCCATATCAGATACAGGTCTCCCCAAATTGTTGGCCATCTCAAATAATTGTTTAACTGTTATCATTTAAGGTCCTTAGTTAATGTTGTATAATAATAATCTAATGCATGTTCTATATCTAATTTATCATTAACGCAATCTTCGGGAAAAATTTCTACTGAAAAATCAATAACATGCTTTACAATAAATCTATCTGTATCCATAGTAATTCTATGGCCTTTTACTATCACATTACTCATTTATTCTCCAATTCGGTTTTTGATAAAATCATGTGTTTGTCATAATGATCGTTTGATTTACCAAAAGAATTTTTCAGATGTTCTTCTGCATTTTCTTTTGTTGTTTTATGTAGTTTTGAACCATCATAGTGGTAAACATGTAAATTATCGTTTAACGTCTTATTAACAAGTTTTTTCCACATATAATGCCCTTTATCATATTGCATAACAGAAGATTGCAAAGGGTTATTTGAATGTTTAAAATGATTATAAATTACATTAGTTGCATGGCCTTTAGGCAATTCGTCGCCCCTTTTACGTTCTACTGTCACTTGTTCATCAGTTTTTAATCCTGGAATTAAGTTTTCATTAGTTCTAATTTGAGCATGATGCAAAGTTTCCTTTTTATCATGGTCATTCGTTGTCAATGTTGTTAATGATTTTTTACCTATCCCCAACGTTTGTTTATGAACTTTAATTGATGAATTACCAGTATTATAATCAATGACGGGTGATTTAGAGTGAACAATAAAGGATTTTTTTCTGGTCTGTTCATAATCTAATACATGTGAGTGTGGGGATTGCATTTCTTTTGCCATCTCCAAGATTTCTTTGACTGTTATCATTTGATATCCTTAAAATAATCTTCTAGTGCATTTAATATATCAACATTTTTAGCAGATTCATCTCTCATTGGAAAAATATCTATATGAAATTTTATTCTATAAACGGGTTCACCATCCACTTTAGCGATATTTGATTCTATTGTAAATGAATCAATTTTAACATCCGCCATTAGTCTTCACCAGTCAAATCCTGGATGGATGTCACAGCCAATTTGTACTTGTTTTTTACAAATTCTGAAAATGTTAGATCGGATAAAACTGACAACCAAAATTCTTTATTATTGGTGTCATCTTCACGATAATTTTTACCTTCAATTTCACCAGTGCTTCTATCAACCTTAGCATACCATCCATTTTTTGGTTTGATAACGTGGCCGGACTCTAGCGCAAGATCTAGCAATCCTGAATATTTGTTTATACCATCATTAAATGATACTGAGAATGGCAGTTTACTTTTCTCTCTTACAAATCTAGATTTTTCAATATTGATTGTGAACTTATACCCTGTTATTTCAGTTCCATCTTTTTCTTGGGATTTTCCTATAATGAATGCTTGA
Source organism: Nitrosarchaeum sp. (assembly GCA_023265135.1). GTDB lineage: Archaea > Thermoproteota > Nitrososphaeria > Nitrososphaerales > Nitrosopumilaceae > Nitrosarchaeum. The sequence goes on from JAHFUM010000010.1 coordinate 19,750, forward strand.
TTCGCTGAGTATATTAGCCCAGTTCCACCTGAAATTATTTGTCTTGGATATAATGTCATTTCTTGATAAGTATGGCAAATTGCAATACATGGAATATCTTTATTTACTAATGAAGGGGTTATCATTCTTGTTAAACTTTTTAAACTTTTTGCACGTTGCATATCTGCAACCGTTTTTTCATTTTCTGCATCATCCAATTCTTTTAACGACGCGGTATTTCCGATTGAGTCGATAACGAATATTACCTTATCACCTCTATCCAACCCTTTTAACTGTTTTACAATGTCAAACTTCAACATTTCAAGGTGTTCAATTGGTATATGAATTACTCTAGTTGGGTCAACCCCTTGACTTTTAAGATATTCCGGTGTCATTCCACCTTCCGTATCGTACAATACACATACTGAATCTTTATATTTTTTAAAATATGCTCTAACACACACCAAAGATAATAAAGATTTGAATGATTTTGATGGTCCTGCAAATAAAGTCAATCCTGAGGTTAAGCCACCGTCTAATGATCCACTAAATGCAACATTTATAATAGGCACATCAGTTGAAATTAAATCCTTTTCATTGAACAACGGAGATTGCGATAAAACTGATGCATATTTTGTTGTACTATTTTCTAATAATTTTTTCATTAAATTGTTCATTTGATCTCCTTTTTATTATGACCCGCAATAGACATTATTTGTTTTAGTTTCTTTTCACTCATTAACATCCCTCTTACCCAATTTTGACCAGGAGATTTATATGATTTTTTATTGATCTCCCCATTATTCCACCATAATCGTCTACCGACTTCAATGCCACCCACTCTTCCACCTTTTGATGCATTTTCTTTTTGTTTTTCCGGATTTGATTGCATCCATTCCTTTGTCGCACAGCCTCTCCTATTACCACTCCGTTTGAGGGCAATTTGACCATCAGTACCCCAATGTTCTTTATTATATCCATATTCCGGTATAATATTTGCAAAATCTTTATTTTTATCAACTTCAAAAAAATTACTGAATATAAGACATATACTATTAAAAATAGTTATATCATCTGATGTATATAAAAGAGTAGATATGATACTAGAGGGATATTTATTTAATAAATATTTCCATCTGATGCCAGAACCAGTATAATCGTTCCAATTGGTTCTTTTGGTCACACAAAGATAACTTATGCCAGTTTCAAAATGCTGTTTTAACATAAGTTTATATAGAAATACTGGATCTCCAGTATTATACAGAGGTAATTTCATTTAAGGATTTATAAGGTTTATCGTATTTAATGTCAGAACCAACTCTGACCTATTATTTATTGCCATCAATTATATCCATAACGATTAATTGAAAGATGGTTCTTAGGTTTTCTTAATACATCTGACCAGATACTTGTGTATCTATCCAAAAATAATTGCTCCGCAGCCTTTGGTGATAATGGAACAATATCTTGATGTTTGGGTTTAGGAATTCCATTAAAACAAGTCCATTTAAAATTATTGGAATCTGCTGGAATTAATACTTCACGTTCTAACATCAAAGCTTGCAGATCTGCAATTTTAACAACTGGATCTAATACCATATTCAAATGAAACTTATTACTTATTACTCTTTCTACATCACTTTCAATTTTCTTAAAATCTGGAAGTAATTGTTTTAATGGAGTTGGCACGTCACCCAAATATGCCTCAGCATCATCATGGTGAAGAGCTTGCCATTGTAAATTAGGGTCAGGCGCAACTAAGTTGTTAACTAAGTTGCTAACTAAAACTGAGTGTTGGGCAACTGAATAAAATTCTTTACAATGTCCACCAAATCTGGAAGTATTAGATAATGCATGGGCAATATCTTCAATACTAATATCGTCGATGCAAGGTTTTAGAAAATTAAAATATTTTCCTGTATAAGTCATAATAACGGGCATCATAATAGGCATCATCCGAAAAATTCCTCCAAACTTGATTGCACTTCACACTGCCATCCTGCACAATCTGTTAATGATTTAAGTGGATCCGAAAAAGTTTTAGTGAATTGTAAATCATAATCAATATACTTTTCAAGTTTTAATTCTTTTGGAATTCCTAAACTTGTTGGAAATGCAAATACATTTTCTTTTATAGGATTTGGCATTTTAAGATAAATAAACTTTATTTTATCTCCGTTTTGAATTGATGCTAGTTTACCTTTTGTATGATAATTATACAATAAAGACCCCCTAACATGAATTGGGCAACCCTTTTTATATACTACATTACTACCCCTCCACTTGTCAATATCAGAAACTCCTCTTGGAAATGCAATATCAGATGCATTAAGATCGACAAACTCAGATTTTATTCTACTAAACCAATCTTGAAATTCTATTTCCCCTGTTTCAAAAATCATTTTCAATCCTTCTTTTAGTTTGGCCCTACACCAGTGAGGAGTCGATGATCTAACAATTTCTATCCCCATAACCTTTAATTTTGGAGGATTATATGCAATACCTTCCGAGTTATGAACATATAACGCATAGTTCTTTTTACCTCTAAACAAGCCACGGGATGCAATTGCCTCGCGTTTATTCTTCATCACTTTTTGGTAACAGTTCATCTTTTCAAAAACATCGTCAATTGATTCTTGAATTACTTTTTGACAAACTATTTCACCCAATTGATCTAGAGCATTAACAATTGACTCATTAGATAATGTTTTACCTGAATTTGTTAATTCATCAACAATAGGTTGGCAATTCAAATAGATAGAATCTGTATCACCATACATAACATAGTCAACATCTTTAGTTTTTAACATTCTATTAAATCTTGAATTCATTGCATTGGCTAAATGAATATCTGAAAATTGACCTGTTAAAGTGATTGCCGCCGCCATTCTCCAATCATAGTAATGGAACCCACTATTACCAATAGCACCATAAACGGAATTTGCTAGAATTTTAAGAGCCATTTGTTTATTATTAAGGGCAGATACTCTAGGCAATAATGATTTATTTTTAGTTTTCTGATATTCATCCTCCAACTTCAACATCTCAGATTTTGCAATTTTGCGACCTTCCATGCAAAATTCCATTAATTCTGCTAGAAATCCTTGTTTCTCCTTCCTATACATTGTTCCATTTGCTGCAATAGTTCTATTATATTTTATTGAATCGCTATGAGCATTCAAAACTTTTTCACTCATATCTAACCAATCTTTAACTCCAATATCATACTCAATTGGTACAAACGTTTCAGGTGAAATATTCCATTGACGAATAATACTTGGATATAGAGAAGCGTAATCAAATGACATTAACCAACCATACATTCCAGGTTTTGGTTCCTTAACCCATGCGCCAGGATATTCATTATCTAGTTTCGACGTTCTTGGTGGCACTGCAATTTTTGACTTTGACAAATGATTGTAAATATAAACTTCCCAAGGCAATACTGTTTTATAAACATCTTGCAAATTACATCTACATTGATACGCGATAGAGAAAACTAACTCAATCAACTTCATCTTATCATTTAATTCTTTAACTAAGAGAGTATCGACTGCGTTATAAGAGACGAAAGTTTGAAAATGATGATCGTATGAGTCCTTAAATGATTCCCCTGGTAATTCAATTTTTGTTTTACCAAGTTCTTCTTGTGCAATAAAACCCAATGCGTATGATTCTTTTGCAGAATATGTAAATTTTTTATAACATTCCAGGTAGTCCAAATCCACAATACCATAAATGTCATAGGTTTGAACTTCTCTACCACGAATCTCGATTGTTTTTTCTCTTATATAACCAAATGGTGATAATTGTTTAACCATTGCATCATCAAACAATCTTGAAATCCTATTAACCATATATGGTATATCGAAATGTGAAGTATTCCAGCCAGTCCAGATATCCGGAGCTTTAGACTTGTTATATGCAATAAAATATTGCAATAAAGCTTTTTCAGATTCAAACTTCTTATACTCAAAATTATCTTCCGGTTGAGAAATATAATCTTTCAAACCTAATACAAGAGTTACATTTTCTAATGTATTATGAAGTGAAATAAGTGTTATAGGAGAGGATGCGGACTGAATATCAGGAAAAGAACCATCTTCTGATATGACTTCTATGTCAATGATAAGAATTGATACCTTTGAAACGTCATACTCAATTTCATCAGGAAATTCTTCATTAATCAGTTGATATTGCCAGCGAGGAAATCCATGAATAGAAAACCCCTGAACATCCTTATACTGCTCAGTAAAATCTCGTGCTTCTTTTATTGAATCAAATTTTATAGGTTCAAGGGGGTCATCATTATATAGAGAATGCCAAGAATTTTCAGAGTGAGTCTTAGCGGGAACAAATAGTGTCGGTTTGAATGGAATACGTTCAGTTATTCTTTTTCCATTATTATATCCTCTATATAGGATATTATTTCCACTAACATTGCAATAGGTATAAAATATCATTCTGACTCTAGTAATATTGCAACAATTATTTTATTAATTTCTTCCATGCACATCTCAACTGACCAATTATTTTGCACGATAAAATCAACCTTGTCAAGCCAAATACCAATTTCCGATGAATGTGCTATAAGACCTCCCGACATTACATGGCGTGTATGAGGATTATCACGTCTTTCTATTTTAATAATAATTCCACCCAACTCATGTATCATATCAGCTTCATTATCAAATCTGCAATCTGTAATTACTACATTTTTTCCAGAATTTTTTAATTTTGTGATATTTTCTTTTGCAAGTAAAACCCAAACATCATCAGCGATTAAATTACGACCCCATTCAGTACCTAATGTTTGCGCCATGAAACGAATACTTTTACCAAACTTATAATCTGGAGAATTTTTTAATTCAGGATTTTCAATATCTTCAATTGGGATATTGAACATTGAAACCAGACCGGCTTTAAGTGGTCCAGCCATAGCATACTTCACCCAATGAGGATCTACCATCAAATGTCTTGCTACTGTATCTTTGCCGCAACCGGCTGCACCAGTTAATCCTATAATCATTCAATCTCCCTTAAATTGCATCATAAACTTCTAAAACAGTCCACATTATATCTTCTTGTTGTTCAATAGTAATAGGATTGCAAATATCTACAAATACATTATAGCAGTTTAACATCTTCCTTGCAAATTTATCCCCGTTACTGCGTATATAATCTTCTATATCTTTAGTTGTCTTAAATTTCACTTTAGTTCCTCACTTTTAAAGTTAATATAAATATATTATTACATCAATAAATTTCCTGAAGAATGGATAAATAAAACATTCCGTGAAGTTGGCTTCTATTTTATACCTAATTGAGTTCATTCAACGAATTTGCTTTATCTTTATCTTCTCTTAGTTCTACAAATCTTGGCAGAAAAAGAGAAACTATATTAGAGGTTTTTGATTGTATTAGTTGATTATATTTAACTGTTACTATTTTTCCGATTAATGTTTCTTTAAAAAATATCTCTCGCTGTGTATCAGAAAACCCAATCCCTACATTAACTTCTAGCAAACCATCAGATGTCTTGCACACAAACGCACCCAATTTACCAAGATTTTTTCCTGTCCCTTCTTCTATTGAAGATATGATTAAATCCGCTTCTTCAACTTCTTTAATTTTACCAGAATCTTTTGTTCTTTTACCCACCCATAAAGAGTCAATATTCTTAAGAATACATCCTTCTTGTCCAACTGCAACACAATTCTCGAAGAACTTTTGAGCTTCTAATTCATTATAAATAATTGCAGTGGGTAGAACATAGATTTTTTGAGGCTTGTATGCAAAATATATTTTGGTCAACTCTTCAATCCGGGCACTATATGGAATAGTTGAGGTAAAATCAACAATATCCCAAGAAGCAAACTTAATAAGTTCAGCTTCTTCTTTTGAAATTGTACCTTTAATAGCCCTATTGATTATACCATTACCAGTTTTTCTGTCAAGAACTTTACCATCTTTATAGCAAAGCAATTCACCGTCAAGTGTCTCACCTTCATTTATCAATAGTGCAAGATCTTTATCTAAACATCCATGCAGTTCGATCTCTTTACCATTTCTGGAAAGAGCCACTGCCTTTCCATTAACCAATGAAATATGTGCTCGTGCACCGTCTGACTTTATTTGTCCATAACATGGAAATTTAATACCGGAAATATCTTTATGACTGAGCATAACATCGAAAGTTGGCACAATACCAGGCCAAACTTTATTTGGAGTTGATTCTGAACAACCGCAACGGAGGTCACGTTGAATAATACGAGACAATACTTCTTTATTTTCTGTGGTTTGTGTATTTGCCAAATTTGCGAGGAATGTTTTGGCGTCATGTCCAGTCACATTTCTATTGGACAACCCAGATAACATTGCGAGTGCATGTTTTAAACTGTGTTGTTGCGTTGTTGGTGCAGTAATGAAAGAATCATCAATAAAACTCTGATAATATTGAATAAACGGATTATATGCTGCCGAGAATACTGCCTTAAGCAATTCATTATCCTTTTCACGCCTTAGAATTGCTTCCTTTTCATTGCGAGAAGGAGTTGCGGCAATTTCATTCAGAATCTTCAATATACTCATATCATTCACCTTAGATTATAATTTACCATTATCTCCTTATATTACATAAGGTCGGGATTGGTAACAACCCTACTGCGCTCTAGATTGAGGTTCCTTGCTTGCTACGCCAGTTCGCCAAGCTCATTCACGTACCCTTTATATGGGTTCCAGACCTCTCTGTTCACCGGACTACCTACCGGAGTTTAGGGTCAAACTAAAATTGATATGAGTCTTGCCCTTCTTTGTACCTTTCATACCCATATTCCTTAAAAATATCAGTTGTGGTCATTTTATCATATGATTTAAGAGACTCTTCATAACATTTTTGTTTATTTTCTATAGAGGTAAACTTTGGTATACCAATACGTGCAAGGTGTTCAATCATCTCTTTTCGTATCACTTCAAGTTCATTCATCTCCCGCCCCTGTTTAATCAATTAATATAACGCATTATACAGAATTGCGAATTAAATGCAAGGTATTTCGTAACTACTTGATTATTTTAAAGCAACTCTATCACAAAGTTTTAATTTAAGTGCTTCCTCAGCGCTTAAATATACATCATGTTGGGGAAATAATGTAGTTTCTAACACTTTTTTAGTCAAACTAGTACACTTTTGATAATGATTGAAAATTCTATCACGAAGAAGATTGAAATTTTTCAATTCTGCATATAGCTCAAAATCTTTTCCTATTGCACCAGCAGAAAATTGATGAGACATAATACTTGTATTTGGAGTCAAAGTTCGATGTCCCGGTTGACCCGCCAAAAATATCATAAGACCTGATGACATTATTTCACCTAATCCGGTTGTATGAATTGGAATATGTGAACCTTGCATTACATCAATAATGGCAAATGCATCATTTACAAAACCACCAGCTGAGTTAATTATCAAATTTAATGACTTTGGTTTTGTATCAGAAGAGTTTGCATTTAGTATCCATTCTATAACTTCTTTTGATGATTCGTTTGAAATCTCACCAAATAATAAGTAAAATCCTGGTACAGAAAATGTTTCAACTTTTGAGATTTTATCAGTAGACATTATGAATCTTAAGTTTTACTTTTAATTGGGGTTATGGTACTTGTCTTATCCATTCTACTACCTGGAGTTTTATTATGTATCTGTTGCAGACGATCTTGAAATGCTTTAGGGGGTTTTATGTGACCCATTCTTACTGGGTCACCGATACTTAAAGGTGATATAACAATTGATTGCTCTACTGTGTTTTCGGAACCACATTTAGGGCAAGGTCTTGATTCTGGAATCTTTCTATCAGTAATAGAATGCATTTCATCCCAATTTTTATTACAGGCACTACAAATATAATCGTAACTTGGCATTTATTTCCTAATCAAAGTATGAAAATCTCTCATCTTACCTTTATATTCAAAACCAGCATCTCCTAAATGTTTTTTGGCAAACTTATTAGTAAAAATACCAGAGTATAGAGAATCTAATTTTTTATCTGCAGGTTTTGTTCTTATTACATTATGGCCAAACTCATTTGCACCTTTTAATCCAACATGAAATACTTTATTTATAACTTTCATGGAATCGCCCAACCTCGATCTAGAGTCATCATAATGTTTTTCAATATTATTGGAAAATTTGCCGTGATGCGATGAAAATGCTAGTTCACCAGATGTTTTATTTAGTGCAACTAATACATGATGTTCTGGTGTATGGGAAAAAAAAGTGTGTTTCCAATGTTCAGAATCATACCATTTACCATTTTTGGAATCTGTACCATATTCAGTATCTCTAGGTTTTATAGATTCTTCTAATTCTATAAAATCTGCAAATGAAATTAATTCATTTTCTATAATATATATACCACTCATTAACCCTTTACCATACCTTTATAAAATTTGAGCGGTATTTCATCTTTTAAAAGATGTTGTTTATTTATAATACCATTTGTTATCCATATTCTACTTTGTCGTATTATTTCCCCTGTTTTAACTTTACGCCAATAATCGGTCGAGATTTTTTTACAATGACCAGATAATGCGTTGCGTTTCCCTTGGGTAGCTCCGCCTTTTCTTGTTATTGATTTTCTTAAAATGGGATCACAGAAAGCGCCTGTTTTATTCATTTTATGATATTTGCCACCCTTTCTCCCTAACGCAATTCGATCATCACGAGTTAAAGAGTTAGTAACTTTTCTCATATTCTCTTTAACTCGGTCAAGATTTTCTCTTACATATTTTCTTCCTTGTTCCTTTATATGTTCCTTTATAAATCTCTGAGTCTCTTCGTTACATAAGTTATAAACATCGCCACCAGCAATTCCATCTTCTAACTTCAGATTCAACCAATTATCAGATTCAACAATATTCCACTGTTTAGAACATATTAAGGCAAAGTCTTTTATAGATTCTTTATCATAGAATAGGCAGTACCATAATGTCTCAACATATAATTTTCCATGGGTTTTGATATGAGATTTCCAATGTTTACCAGAACCATGATATGTTAAAGGATTTTTATTGTTTTGCCAAAATATAGTTTTCCTGTTATAGAGTGGTGTTTAATATATAAATAAGTTGGGTTCATTATTAATTCTTTTCTGCATGAATAACATTATTTATTAAATTTAATTATCTCTAACCCACATTTTTCAAGAAATTTCAACCCATCATTGCTTCTATAATCATCTAAATACATAACTTTTATAGTACCAGAATTAAATATCAATTTACTACAAAACATACAAGGTGAATGTGTAAGATATATAGTTGATCCTGTTGTTTTTATGCCATTTTTCAATGCTTTACCGTAACAATTTTCCTCTGCATGTACAACTTCAGGTTTAGTTACTGGAATTGGATTCGTTACTAAAAATCACCATCATCGTCTAATATTGGGACATAATGTTCACAACAGTTATCCCAGCCCCGTGGAGTCCCATTATATCCCATAACCATAACACCATCATTTACAAGTAATGATCCAACTTGCAATCTAATAGCTCTAGATTGTTGGGCTATACGTTTTACAAGATCAATATATAACGCATCATCCCTACTTGACAATTTTAACATCCTTAACAAAATTTGGAAATACACTCTTAACAAAATCTGCGGTTATACTTGGATATAATTCTTCTAATGCTCTATCCTTTGCACTGCATAAAATTTCACAATCTTTCAATGGGCAATTGATAAGAACCTCATAAAAAATCTGTTCCTTCTTGAATTTCTTCAGATCACCACCTTTTAAACAATGACGAAGTCTGGGAAGGTTTGATGCCAAAAGACCTTGGAAATCTGGATGCGTTACACCATCCATATCTTTTAAATCCATTGCAGGCATGCCTTCAGGAAGATCCATTTGAATAGTTTTATTAAAATTTAACGATAGAATATAGTTGAGGGGTGCTCTATTACCGTACTCTTTTAATAATTCAATTTTTCTTGCGTCTTTTGCTTTTTGAATTGCATCCAATTGTTCAAATGCATGGATTAATTTTAATACTGCCATTTTATTCTCCTTAGAAATCACTTGCAGAACCTAATAACAACTTCATTCTGTTTTGTGTTAAATAATTATATACTTTTATTTTACTACCTTTAATCTCATAGTCCATATATTCCTTAACTACTCTAGTATATATTGCATCAGGAATTAAATCAAAATCTATAAGTAACTCATTACGTTTATAATGAGTTCTTTCAGACTCATCTAAACAGGCATCAATTCCTTTATTATAAAAATCAATCAGTCTAGCAGTTTTGAATGGTGATGCTCTTACAGGGCAATTATCTGCTCTTGCCTTAGACCATGTATCACCATTTGTAATTGAGGGAATATTATCCTTTGCTTGGCCAGAGCATATATTTTCAATTAACCACTTCTTAGGATTTTTTTCAACAACAAACTTCTTTTCTATGTTTGACCATTGACGAACACCATGATATTTTTGCAATTGCCGCATATCACCATCTGAACTAACAATCATTATATCCTGAGGTTCTTCAATCAACCCAGTGTTAATTAATTCATTTTCCTGAAAATGTTTAGTCAGTACAGCAATACAATCATCTGCTTCGGCGTTTTGTACTTCAAGCACAATATATGGGAAGTTTTCTTTCAAATCTTCTTTAAATTCATTGAGAGTTTCAAACACCAACTCCCAGTCCAAACTTGAAGAGTCCCTTGAATGTGTCCTATGACCTTTGTAATGGGGAAACCTATCACGTCTCCAATAATTTTTAGCATCAACACAGAGGATAACTTTACCTGGAAACTTCCTTTTCAACGACAAAATTTGATTTAAACAAATATGTTTAATCATACCTTTATCTGCGCCTCTCAATTCTTTAGATTGAACGGCGCAGGAAGATATTACAGTTTGACTAAAATCAACTAGTGTAATGGCCAATTTATAGTTTTCCTTGTTCTTTGAAGATTTCAACTACTTTATTAGCAATTGGAATGCATTTCATTAAGTCATTCGCATGCCTAACTTCAACTGAACGCATTGCAACAAAAAATGCATCTCTCCATACAACATGTTCATCGTCAATAAATGGAGTTAATTCTACCCCATTATCAATCACATTATCTTGTTTGTTTTTCTTTGCTGCACGAGCGTCTCGTGCACGTTTAAGTGCTTCTATTTGAGCTTCAGTTGCTGCCATTTATACCCCCATTAGAAATTAAATTATACATTTTATTATCCTTTAAGTAAAACATTTTAAAATTAACGTATCTTCCGACAATCTTCCAGTTCCACGACTTTCTGTAGCTCTAATACCATCATATAATTTATTCATCGGCCTCGATGAATATGCATCAACATCTTTCAACTGTGTCTCTGGTTTCCGCAAAATTCTTCCACCAGATTTTTCAGGGTCAATATTTATCAACGTTGTCCCTTTAATTGATATTGTATGGCCCTGTAGTGCAGTATATCTAAATAACCTGCGAATTTTTATATTATATACCCATACCTCACTTGAATTAATAATTTTCTCTGGTCTAATAGATCTTAATTTTAATTCAGGAATTTCTGCCAAGAATTTTACATTTTTACATAGTTCACTCGGTGCCTTTGCTTTTCTCTTTCTTGGTTTTCTTGCAGCTTTTGTTATTGCAGATGTCAGTTCGCATGAGGTAATTAAACTTTGATAACATTCCAAGAGTTTCTTTAATTCCCTCCGTGATAAATGGGAATATCCTTCTACCAATTGTTCATCTTTTTGATCTAATACATCTTTAATCTCTTTAACATTTGGTTTAAACCAAATAGAAATTTTCTTTGCCATTGGCGGCTTAATTTCATTCCTAAGGAGATAATTCTTAGTTGTTGATGTGAATATATCAACAGTTACCGCATCTCTATGGTCAATCATGGCTTCAAATTCTGCTATATGACCTGATAACATAGTAGCACCTTTTTCTTCTTTTGTTAGTTCTAGAACCGGCAATTCTTCCTTTTCAATAGGAACATGAGTTAGTAGTTCATTATACTTATTGCGGATATATAATACTTGTTTTTCTTCAAGAGGAATTTCACGATATTTTAACATATGGATAACTGAACCAACTGTTGGAAAATACCCCTCATGCACTCTCTTTAATTGGTCAATTGGATTTCCTTGAGATTTGTAATACTCAATTGCCCAATCTTTCTTTGTTTTTGTATCAACTTCTAGATTGTAATAAGCTAAGTTTTCTGCTAAAGAATTATTATAGTCAATTAAGTTAAATACGGGAAACTGTTGTTTAGATTTTAGTATCACATGGCCTTTTGGTGTTTTCATTATTTTACAATTGTAGTATATAACTGTTCAAATTCAGACATTTCAGTTGTTACTTTATCAAAGTTTTGTTTGTGATAAACAGAAATCAATTTGCGAATAAACTTTTTATTAAGACCTTCGTACTTTTCTGCAAGATCTTCAACAATAGTTTTTACTTGATCTTTCTCTGCTTCAATACGAATAAGAGAATTTGATGCTTCTTTGACTGCAGCCAAAATTGCCTTTTGATCTGCTAGATTTGTTGGAATTACTACTTGTTTAATTACTGTCATATATTACCTCATAGTTTATAACATTTTCAATTTTAAATGAACGCCATTCTTTAAGATCAACACACCATACTGCTAATACGTTATCATTAATTTTTCTTGCATTTTTATTATAAAGAACATCATACTCGCTGTCAATCCGTGAACTGTCTAAAGTGCAATTAATTACTCTAATATCACCGTTTACTTTAGTAAACCCAACTCTAACAACATTACTAGAAAGCACCGTCTTCAGTTCATTTCTGAGAACATGTTCTTCGAGATGCTGTTTCCAAGGTTCTGGCATTATACAATTTTCCGGAGCATTTTTAAACATCGGCGCAATATCTCCATCAGAATATCCGGCTAGCCCGCAACCAACTCGAGTAACCCAAAACACCTTTTTAGAATTCTTTGCATATTCAATAAACTGATTAATGCATAATTCTATAATATTCAAACTCATGGTATGAATATTGCAATCTTTAGTTGGAATTGCATACGATTGCCCCTGAATACCTAGACCGAGACCATATGTTGCACCAAAATTTTCCATAGCTTCTTTGGCAGCACCAGCGCCGTGTCTGCCAGCCAAATTACTACCAAAAACAAAAATCTCCCCATTTTTTGGAACTTCACCATCACTATGATATTTAAAATTACCCATTTAATCCCCTCCAAATATACTTATAATGTCAAATATTTCTATTAATCATATCTTAATAAATTTTTTCAGAAAAATGTTTCAGAACACTACAAATATCAGACTGCATATTAAAAAGTTTCCATCCCTCTGCATCAACATCATCCATTTTATATTTCTTTGACATTATATCATCATCAAGGAAATATTGCAAATATTTGTCTTGGACTATTAAATCACCCCTGCATCTACTTTTAAAGTCTTCAAGTTGGTTGTTTTTTTTGTAAAATATAAACTGGTCATTCAGTATCTGAAATTGAATTGCACCATATTCTGTATTTAATCTAATTGGTAGTTTCATTAACATGTTTCTCCATCGCATACCCCAATAACAAATAATTTTGAGCAACGAATTTTTCCTTCTTGAACTGTTATAATGTCATTTAAATTGACTTTACAAAATAAAACTCTTTTACCTCCGTTCCCATTCCAATATGTTGCATGACTAACATGTAGTCCTGCTGCACATGATGAGCTATCAAGTTTTGGATTCCGTTCTATTGCATATTCACCGACAACATATTGAAACTTGGAATTATATAAGGAACATAAATTTTTATCTACATGCTTATAACAATATACTTCATTGCCAATAGATTTTAAATTTGTTTGAACTTCGATATTTTGAATTAAGTTCAATGATAGATCTGATGTACAGATACCAAATTGAACAGCCATATATTCATATACTCGTGCACTATCGTATACTTGTGCACTATCGTATACTTGTGCATTGCCGGATACTTGTGCATTGCCGGATACAAATGCAGCACCATATACTCGTGCATTGCCATATACTCGTGCATGACCATATACTTGTGCACTATCGTATACTTGTGCATTGCTGGATACAAATGCATCACCATATACCAATGCACCACCATATACTCTTGCATTATCATATACCAATGCATTGCCATATACTCTTGCATTATCTAATACTCGTCCATCACCGAAAACCCAGCAATTTCCTTCTTGCGAGAGATTTGCTTCTTTTTCAATCCATCCACCAAGATCACCAGATTTAACGGCACCAAAGTCTTTAAGTGCTTGAATTTGATACAGAACCACACCATTTGTGGTTTTGGTATTTGCAGTCAATTTGTATTTCATAAATATCTCCCAAATCCTACAACATTAATAAAAATATAAAACACATTTACTGCTAAAATTGAACGTGACACGGTACTCTGCAACATCAAGTACATTGAGGAAATACCGGAAACAATGAATAGGAAATATCCCAAGGAATTATAACCAATATTTAATGCAATTAAGGTAGACCCTCCAATTGAACCAATTATAGTTAATATATCAGCAACTATTTTTTTAAATTTTTTATAAGTTCTCATTTATTTTCTGGTATATTAATTACTGAGGTGGAGGTAAATGATTAAGTAATAATGTTCCAGGATGTTTAATGACATTATTAAACTTTCTCTGTAAAGTTTTCACCAAAGTTGGATCATTCCACTGAGTGGAAGCAACTGTTACATTTCCACAAATACCAAGAATAATTAATGATACTTGGTCAGTGTGAACCTGCTCGACAATATCTGCCCCAGTGCATGGCATTCTTCCATTAGACGTAATTGTATCATACAACCTACCAGCATTTGCGATAAACCTTTCCTTTGTAGAGAGTAAATCCTCACTAAACTCAACAACAGTTCTGTAACCCATTTAGTTATCCTCATAAATATCAATCAATATGCACATTATACAGAACTCTAAATTAATGTAAAGCATTATTTTAATATACTTATAAATCATGGAGTTATAATTATGTGGTTATACAATGGCAAAGAGATAGATGATACAAAAATCCCAGCAAAAAGCATAGGATTTATATATCTTATTACAAACAATGTGACCGGTAAACTCTATCTAGGCAGAAAATTACTGACAAAGGCATCCTCTAAAACAGTTAAAGGCATCAAGAAGAAAACTAGAAAAGATTCAGATTGGAAATATTATTGGTCATCTTCACCTGACCTACAATTACAAGTTGCAGAACATGGAAAAGAAAATTTCAAACGTGAAATACTAATGTTCTGCACAACTAAATCATCACTGAATTATTGTGAGGAGGCTGCACTTTACATTGTAGGTGCGTTAGAAAATCAAACTAAGTGGGCGAATGGAAATATTCGAGCCAAGGTTTTTAGAAGAAATATTCAAAAAACCTTGGCTGAAATATTGGAGTTTAGAAAAATTATCTCTGATCTTGTTTAGAAACTTCCTTTTTAGTAACATCACTTTCTTCTATTGGTTTATTCTTTTTACCAAAAATTTTATCCCAATTATCTGAAAGTGTTTTTTCATCAACAAATGTAGGTCTTCTTGATGAACCTTTTCCACCATCACTCATTAGTTTTTACTTTCATTGAGAAGTTGATTAGTAAGAGCAGATTGGTCTTTATTTGTTCTCTCTTGTTGAGGATTGCAATTCTCGCACGTCTGAACATGTGGTGAATATACTCTACCACATTTTGGACACTCCCAACCTTTATCGTATGATGGTATAGGTTGATATATGTGAGTATGCACCATTTTAGAACCTACGGTAAGTCTTAAGACTTATAAGTCTTTCTATAAATTTATATCTCATATATTAATCTCACATGCGCCGCCCGAACATGAGACCTCTCCCTTTAGGTTTGTATTATCTTCTATTTCTACAATTTTGGTTAAGTCGATTGCATGTAACTGTTTGACCATTTCATTATAATGTTCTTTTGTACAATCCTCAAAAGGAGGTTGTTTATAAGAACCACCATCATAGGGAAGAACACTAATTCCAGTATAAAATTCTCGATTTTTCCACATCCAGCGGCCTGCCCTGTACCACTCATTATTTTTAAGTGAAATTGTACAACTTACATTGTGATAATTTGCACCTTCTCTATGACCATTTTGAATCCATTCTATATTGAATCTTTTAACGCGTTCTAACAGATTAGAAAAGGATTCAGTTCTCAGAATAGCACCATCTGGGGCTTTTTGTGGGAAACTTACAATTGCTTCCAAGTGAGGTTTATAGTAACAATCTTCAACTAAATCAGGCAACTCAGCTTTAATATAATTATAAAGAGGTTCATTTTTTCCTACACGCATTCGACGGATATAATAATCATTATGCCATGCATGAATACCCGATGATGTACCAAGAACAAGCGATGTGGTACCAGAAGGTTTAACCGTAGTAGTTCTTGCGGCCTTATTTATTCCGATTATTTGTGCTAATTTTTCATTTGTCTCTAATACTACTTTAGCAGCCTCCTTCAAATCTAGTTTCAATACGGCACCTGATGCAATTCCAGTCATACCAATACCTAGCAATGCATCACGTTCTGCATTTTCTTTCCATATATTACGTAGATAATGAAAATTTGTATATCCTGCTTGAAGTGTGCCTAGGAACGCCGCTGCGGATACTCTTTCATTCAAATCCTGTTGATCTGCAACATCGGATACATTAACTTCAGTCAAATTACAGAACGAACAACTAGGTAAAGAAATTTCTGCACAAGGGTTTGTAAGTAATTCATAATCATTAGTCCAAAATATACCAGGTTCGCCTGCATTTGATGCTTGAACTCTTTCCCATACATCAGCAAACTCATCTTCATTAGTATCATTACGATGAAGAACAATTGAGTTATTTGCCCTTCCACGTTGAGGGTTTAACTCCCACCAATTTCCAGATTTGCAAGTAAGTAAATCCATATCATCTTTACTAAAAAGACTAATCATTGCTGCTCTACGAATTCCACCACTTAATACAGCATCTGCAATATAACATAATATATCATGAACTTCCAGTGATGTTAATTTACGTCCAACCGCATCATTTAATTTTGATCGTATATGTTCTAGACAAATACGAAGTGGATCGGGACCAGGCGCCTTTCCACCAGAAGTTACTAATCTAGCACCTTTTTTGCGGATGTCTCTAAAATCAAATACCGGATCTGATTTATTATGAAAAAATGCTTCTACAAGAATCTTAATAGAATCGGCCCACCCTTCAATAGAGTCACCAATTAAAAATCTTCGAGTTCTTTCAATGGGACCTTTTATAAGTGGAAGTTTATCAATATGATGAGATTGAACACTATAACCAACACCACTCCCGCCTAAAAGCAAAAACATAATTTCACTAAATGCATCTGGATGATCTATAGCGATAGCAGAGCAGTTGCCAGTTACAATACCCCCAGATAAGATAAATGAGTGATTATCCTCAACCTCCAAACACCAAACTTCCTCTTCTCTATCTGTCTCAGTAACTGATTGAACTCTCCATAATGAATTTCTATGATTGTTTATGCTATGTTTTATACCAAATCTTTTAGTATAAGGTCTAGTACCAAAATTAGTAACTTGCCCTGTTAAGTCGTCCTCACTTAAGATATATAATCCTGCTAGTTCAAAACAATTTTTTATAAAATTGATATATTTTTCTCCGGTGGCTTGGATTCCGATATACTTAGAGCAATTTCCATTTTTATACCAATTAGGATTTTTACCTGCGTCCGCACTGCAATATCCATCTACAAATGCTCGGATTAATTCATAATTATCTTCTATAGGATTTGGTGCGGTTTTCAAATATTTACCAGTATATGCAATAAAATCACCATTACATGACAAAGGTGCAGATGTTGAAAATCCCATTTCTTCAAATCTGGTCTTATATTTCGATTCTTTTTCCCCACATAATCTAACCATCGAATGTTTTAACTCACCATTTTTATCTTGTACACATGTCCCATCACCAAAAACATAACCATAACACCAATATAATTTTTCAAAGGGTGTTGCACATTCATAATCAAATTCAGAAAATAAATCGGGAGCTTTACATATAAAATCACCAGATTTTATATTAGTTGTGGCTGTACCATTATCTAAAATCCATCTGTGATTTTCGGTTGCGTAAATTTCTCTAACTTTATGTCCCATTTTCATTACAATTTTAAACAACTTTTGAGATCCATAAGATCTAACTATTGCAGGTTTCCATTCTCCAGTATGAGTTGGAACTATAACAGTGTCACCATTATTAAAATCATTGAATGATTTAGTTCCAATTGATGTAATAAATTTAGTATCACTGCTCAAACAGTTAAACATGCGGTTATTAGACAATTCTATTGAGGCCCCTGCAAATTGAAGACTTCTCATAGAAGGTAACACCTTCTTTGTCAAAATAAAGTTTTTATAAATGTTCTGAATTTCTGTTTTAACTTGAGGATATTTGTGAATATGCATCTGCATATTACGTTGGCAAATTTCTTCCCATGTTTCTCTGCGATTTAGTTCTGGAATGAATTTTGCGTATTTGTTAAAAATTACAATTTCACTCAAAATATTTTGAGATGTTGGCATTATATTCCTTGTTTTATTTTTATATGGAAAAGTATTTATATACTATCTGAAATACATGCAGGTTTTATATATATATTGCACTTCTAATGCATCATATATACTGGCAAATGAAAAATCCTTATTTGTTATCTTAAAATTATTAATAATGTTTACTAATACTTCGTTATCTTCAACACCATTCCAAACTTTTATATATGTACCCAATTTATATCCATGATCTTGTCTAAAAATATTTAAAACATTCTTTGCAATATATTGAATATATAGTTCATCCCATGTTAAACCAACTTTATGCATTGCTACTTGAAAAAAATTGAAAGTTTGGTAATCAAATATCCCATTAGCTGAATCTGAAATAATTTTTTTCATAGTATCATTAAATGATAATGTGGCATGTAAATTAGGATTAAATATCTCCATGTGGTGTAGTACAGATTCGCATCTTAAATCAATATCAATGATGGGTTTGGTTTGAACTAGCTGAGATATAATAAAATGAAAAATATCAACCAGTTCTAACTTAACTTGATCTAAATTTGGTTCTTGTTTTTTCCACCACTTCCATCCATAATGGTCAATAGCCTCTACTGATTCTGCCATAATAGCATCCGTCCATTTGTAACCAGCATTTTCCCAATCTGGATTTATTTTCTCATTTAAAGAATTTTGCAACTCAAACATTTCTTTTAGTTGTTCAATTGTAATCATTAATTAGTTACCGGTTCATATGTTGCAATGAAAATATCAGGTTTGCATGGATATTGTTCACCTTGTACCCCTGTTATAATCCAATCTCCTGGTGTAACAACATGCCCAGCCTCCAATGTCCCAACCCAACCCAAATCTTTATTAAATAAATCAGTTGTTCTTGATTCCCAAGTATGACGAACTTTACTTGGAACTTCAATAACATTTGGATGATCACCCAATTTAAACCATTGTGTTGCTTCGATTACTACAGGTTTCTTTCTAAATCTCATTTTTTTTTATTTCCCCAATCCTAATGAAACGATTATCATAAACATAGTAAACCTTAGTATCCTTATTTTGAAGATAATCTGTCTCAATCATTATACCAGTTTCTTTATCATAAATTTCAACATATACTTCTGTATCTTCTGCACAATGAGCATTTACTGTAACGTTAGTTGTCATTATTTAACTCCATTCATCATTATCAAAATTAACAATTTCCATTGCAGGATGAGTATGTTCTGTGTTTCCAACATCATCGAATAAAATCGGCCACATCTGTCTAAACTTTTGCAATAGTGGGCACATAATCTGTCGAATTTGCGGATGAGCTTCTTTAGAAGTTCGCAAAGTCATAATATGACGCCATTCACGCATATTTGCCGTTACAACAATTTCCGTTTTTAAAGAATTTGGCAGAATAGATCTGGCTTCCTGTGGTTTTGAACCAGTCGCAAGTAATGCAAGATATGTTTGTTCAGATTCTTCGCAAGACTTTTTCCAAAGACTATAAGTTCCAGAATACCCAATATAAAAGAAAGGTTCAATTACTGTAATTTCATTTCCAAATTTACCTTTTCCATAATTGCAGTATCTAGTACTTTCTTGAGTAAAAGATGCAATTCTATGACGAACAAGTTCATGAGTGACACCCCTGTCAGTGACGAAATGAACTGTTATTGCAGCATGTTCTAATGTAGATTCATGCTTGAAGTTTTTAATACGACCAATAATTTCAATATCACTACCTTCTTCAATCTTATCTTCTGATTTATAAGCAGTTCTAATCCCTCTTTCAATCACTTTAGTCATTTCTGGTGTATATGCCAGAATTTCAAAACTAGGTTGTACAATACGCATGATATTACTTCTCCTTTAAATATGTAATAAGTTTAATAAATGTTTCTTCTTTATTGTTCAATTATCTAATATCCAATGTTGGTTAAACCCATTAATCATATCTGACATGACCTTATTACCAGATATAACATCTTTAAGTAATCCTTTGGCAGCCGCTTCTAATCCACGACTAGTTAAATATGCATGATATGCAATCAAGTCATCCCAACAAGTAGGGAAAACTATTTCGCCTGTTTTGCCATTCACAAGGCACTTATTTTCATGGTTTATATAAATTGTCACTTCACAATCCTCTGGGCATTATTTAAATTACCAACTGGCAAATCTAAGTTTAGTTGCTTTTTTGACAACACCATTAGGTGTTTGTATATCATATTCCCCTTGGTCCAAATACGCAAAATTTTTAGAAGTTGCAGCTATATTTTTTGCAATTTCTATTTCTTCATTAGGGACATCACGACATGCTATGGTAACTGTTAAATGTATGCCATCATCTGGCTTTTCCATATCTAAATGGATTTTAACATTTCTTTCAGTTAAACAATCTTTGAGTTTATCAACATCAATCATTATGACTTCTCCATTGTATAAATTTCATTTGATCCTGAGGTCCTTTTTAGATATTCGCGATATCCATTTTTTCTAAGTAATTCTAGCATCAGTGTGCCTTCATCTATTCCAAGTAAAGCTTGTGCATCAGTTAATAGTTCTTTTGATATTGGTTGGATAGTTTCACAAAATTCTTCATATGATAATATTTTAGATGTCACTTCACAATTCTCCACATATTAAATTTAAGTTGGGCTTCCAATCCTTGAAAGGTGTTTTTCTTAATCATATCAAGAATTTTAGATTGACTCCATCCCGCTTGGACTAAACCGTTCAAATCTTTATCTGGCAACCCATCAGGCATTAAACAAACTTTTAAATTCAAGTCTATCATATCCTTAATAATTTTACAAATATGAGGATTTCTTTTGTCTGCATCTGGAACGTAAATGGCCTGCGCGTTATGGTATACATGAAGTTTACCGTTAGCGATAGCTACAGCATTTGGGATCATCAGTGAATCGAGTTCGCCCTCGAGGACAAATACTTGTTTTTTTTCATCAATCCTATCTAGACCGAAAAAATGTTCTTTAACAGAATCAATGAAAATTCGGTAATATCTCGGTTCATCCTCTTTATGCAATGATCTAGCAGAGTAACCAATAATGTGTCCATCCCTACATCTCCAAGGAATAACCATTCTAGGGTGATCTTCGCCCCTCCAATTCTTAAATTTATCTGAGTTTCCTTTACTCCACTCTATAAAATTGGGGGCAAAGTAAAAATCAAATGTTTGAACTGGAAGTTTGCGTTCATCAGCAATTATCCTACATTCATTGTCAAGTGGAAGATCTTTAACATTTTCTAAACCAGAAAAAATGTTGGGAATATACTTACGAGTTTCCACTGGAAGAATTGGATCTTTTGTGTCCTTATTTAGATTTTCTTTGAACATTTCCATAGTAAACTGTTTATATAGTGAGTAATCAAATTTATATAAAAAGGTACTGAATTTTTCAGATATGCCACAATTTTGGCAAAAATATAGGAGAGTTCCACCTTTTTGGAAAAAGTAGCCTCTTTTCTTATTTTTATTTTTTGCTGAGTCGCCGCAATAACTACATCTACAATTGTAACGATGGTTACCTTTATCAGTAAAACCTTCCAATCTAGGCCCCAACTGTTTCAAATATTTCTCAGAAATCCATAATGACATAATGATTACCCGTGTTTGTCAGCCCAATTTAAATCTAAATCTTCTTTATATTCTTTTTCAATAGTAAGTAAATTATGCATTTTTGGGAGATCTGAAATATCAAAATCGCCAATATCATACGATAGCGTTATATGAGTTTTATACTCAGGATAATCAAATGTTGCTTCATGTTCATCCATCAACTCTTTATGTCTTTTAATTAATTTTGGAGCATTAATTTCTAATACTAAACAATTCTTTGAATCTTTATGTTCAAGAGATTGTGTTTTCCATATGTGGAACCCAACTGTTTTAGCACTCATTGGGTATGATGTTTGACTTGGTTTATAATTTGGTAAATATTTTCTACTATATAATAATGTAATATGAAGTTTATCAGTCGGTACCCGATTTGGAACATCATGTTCCTTCATATAAGTTTCAATTAAATTATTAGATTTTTTATCTAGGCGCACACCGGCATATGTGCCTTTCATCTCTTCCATCAGTTGTTTATATGTTTTTGTCATATGTCAGTTTTATGTTGTAATGATATTATATAGAACTCTGAATTAAATGAAAGCACTTTATCGGTTTTTATGTTATTGATTTACAACAATATCTTTGTCTAGTTTTTCATCAAATTGCTCAAACTCATGCATTGATAGCAAAACATATTTTATTAGTGTATTATGAGCATAAACTGCATTTGGGAGCTTACAAATTAAGTGGATATTGTTATCAATATTTACTTGGCCTACAACTTCAACATTTGTACCATTATATAGTTTTAATATTTGCATTTTAATTGAAATGTAATCCAGTTGCAATCTCAATTTCTTTGACTGTTACCTTATACTTCTTGAAAGTATCATTTTTATGTTCAACATTGGGAATCAAATATGCCTCTACTGTTTGGAAAGAAGGAATTTGAATTACTTTCCATGAATATTCAGGAACTGTTACACCTCTTCCTATATGATTCGATTTTGATCCATAAACAGTTCCAGAAATGATATAGATAGTATCATTTTTAGCTAAATTATGAGTATAGGTTTCTAATGACTTCCAAATTCCTCGGTTAAAATTTGCAACTTGAGGATGCATATTGCTCATTAAAAATGATTCATCCATTGCTTCATTATCGGTTGTAAATAATTCGGCCTCCGCTAGATGACCTTTATCATAAGGCGTACCGACATAATCAGAAGGTTTAACCGCATAATCAGGACTCATACTTCCATCAACTCTAAAATTATTTCCTCTGATAATTTTTCCACTCATCATGGAAGGATTAACTTTTGTTGCAACATAAATTGTAATCTTGTTCACATCATCATATGCCAGTGCATACTTCTTATGGCATACGTATTCAACTTTCACCTGATGCGAAACAATTGGGTACTTTCTGAGTGAAAATGACGGGCAATTATTATCTAGAGTATTGGCAAACGTACTTAAAGACAATGCCATTAAAGATACAAATAAAATATTTTTCATTACGCTAATCGTTGTTCAATGTGAGTAAAATTTTCAGAATCTCTGGAAGGGAGTTCCCCGTGTTCAATCATCAAGTCAATATATAGACCCATATATTTTTCAGGAACTTTACCAAGCCATTTATCTTCATACAAAATATCAAATACAAGCATTTCTATTCTCCCAATTATTAAGTTAATAAATCTATATAAATATCATTTTAATTGTAATTTTCCCAGGGAAATCTAAGCCAACGTTCATCTTGTTTTCTAGATATAGTATTTGCCCAAAAATTGATATTAATAGGACAATCTATATTGTACCACATAGCAGCATACTTCATGCTGTTACAATCGAATGAACGTTCTTTTAATTGTTCCAATGTTACACCCGAATCAATAATATCTTCGACAACTAGAACTTTTTTATTATTTGCTACTGCACAAATTAAATCCCATTTTTTAGTTTCTTTGTTACAGGAATTGCGATTAGACCATTCTACGAATCTAACATCAGGAACATTCAAAGAATGACTTAAACAAATCGCTGGAACTGCACCGCCTCGAACAATACCAACAATAACTTCCGGAACCCAAGAAACTGATCGTAATTTTTGAGAAATATTTTGAATATCTAAATCAAATTGTTCCCATGTATATTTTATATAATCACACATCTATCGCATTTCCTAAGTTAAGACAGTGTAGTCTACCAGAAATATGATATCCTTCATTGATAGCTCGTTTTGTTATCTCTTCAATTTCTTTAATGTTTGTTTGCTGATCACGGGTACTTCCAACTGGCATAATAAAGATTGGTGGCATATAATCAGGATGATCTAAAACGTCTACTAACTTTTGTAAATGCATCTCAAGTTCATTCCAGGATTCATCCCTATTATTAATAACAACTTTTAAAGTTGTATAATTACTGCGATAACCATAACTAGCAATTGCCTTATAATTCCAAGCATATTTTTCACCAGAAACATTGAATAACTTTGGTGATATATTAAACATTGTTCTGAATGAACATGCATCTAATATTGATCCGAAAGTTCGACTAATATCTGTTGTGCCATTTGTTTCTATTTGAACTGTTTGTGGTGTATAACCAAATGGCTCTTTATTTAATAGTGTAAATAAGTTACCCAATTCATTTTGCTGCAATAGAGGTTCACCGCCCGTTATACATAGATCAATATCATTACCTGTTTTTGGATGAATAAATTTACCATCTGGCAAATAACTGATAACTTCTTTAATAGCATCTTCGACTTTCATATCTCTTCTGAGATGTTTGAATCTTGGATCTATTGCATACAGCGTATCACAACCATATTCAATGACAGGAAAATCATCTAAAGTTTTAATATCAACAGGATTAATGTTAATTGGGATATAAGTCGATTTATCAGTCGGATTTTGCTGGGAAAAACCCGGGCAACGAAGATTGCAACCAAACAAGCGCAACCATACTGCTAAGTTACCAGTCCTTGCACCTTCACCCTGAAAACTATAAAATATCTGTGAAACGTGTAATGTCATTATATATCTCCTTCATCACATCATACAACATTATTTAATTAAAATCAAGTCACTCGACTATTTCCTGAGTATAAAGGCCCCAAATTATTAACCCATTCTCTTGCTGATTCAATATCAGGAAAAGACTTGAGTTCAAAATAGTTTTTTTCAAGAGATACTGAAAATATAAGAATATATCCATCGTATGTATTCATAGAAAGTTTCAACTTAATATCAAACCTCTCAATTACATTAGTTGATATTAAGTCAAAAATCATTATTAACTTTTCTTAGTTTTTTTAGATTTCTTTTCTAATTCGACTTTATTAGCAAGAATCCATTCACCAGTGTTATCATGGTGAACGTTACTTAAAAAACTAAGATTACCTAGTGCAGTATACAAAGCAACGTAAGGATTCTCGCCCTCAATATATGGAGAATTGATAGAAAAGGTTTCTAAAATATGAGATTTCTTACTATCACTAAATACATTCGCCCAAGCATTCCAATTTTCGGACTTACTACCCCAAATGCGGTCTATTTTTAATATCACCTCACGGGAATTATACGTTGCTTTGATTGCCATTAGTTATCCCCTATCTGATGTTTCAGGTATTTCATCAGAGCCTTGCTGTGCTTGAACTTGTGCAACAGCATCAGCCTTAACGCGATCGAATAAATCCCTTGATACCTCTAGAGGTAGTTTGGCTAATCCAGCTAAAACTGCTTCTGTTTCTGGTATTGAAAAATTCAATGTAATTTTCACTTCTGTTCCCATTCACTTCTCCTTAATTATTGTTAATTATTGTTACCTATTGTATAGTTGAATTCCAATTATTCAATAAATACTAAACAAGGAATATTCAATGAATAATATTTATATTAAAAATATCGAATATAATTGCAACTACAACAAATATTCTACATGGTATATCAATATTTGTCAAAATGCATGTCTACGCATTAAATCTGATAACTTATTAGAAGCTAGAAAATACAAAAATTGGATATTAGAAATTATTGACTGCCAATCGAATATTTTTGAATGAGGTCCCAACTTTCCTTATCTTTGTAAGATAAGATTTTTATTGGGGGTGGCTGACTACTTATTTGAACCTTTTCGGGTTCAATAATTGTCAACAATCCCCAATCCTGCATAAGAGAACAAATATGGTTTCTTCTCTCATAATCTTCATCCGTTATATTTGCTGGTTTACCATCAAGTTTGAAAAGTTCTTTAAAATGCATGATATAGTATTCACCACGTTTATGAAATATATGAACACTTTGATATAAAGTTTTTGTTCTGTTTGAAGCAACACCAATTCTAGTTAAAGTCTCTTTAACTAGCAAAAATGTATCAGGCTTATCTATAGTTATTTTAATTCCAAAGTCCATTATCTTCCACCAGTATTCATTTTTTCTTCAAATTGTTTAATATCAGTAGGACTCATAAGTTTATGATAAGTCTCTGCCACTTGTCTGTTGCATTGATATTTATTCATAATTAATCCAACTATATTATTTATATCAGATTGTTTTGTCCACTTACCCCAACGTTTTCCTTTTGGTATACCAAAATATAAGAAATCTCTCTGAATGTCTTTATCCAAGGAATAATATTTATTCATAGCTTCAGCAAAAAATACAGTATCCATCATATTACTAAATCCTCTATTCACCATCCAAGGATTATATTGGGAAATTTCATACTCTAATGGAGTTTTTTCACTCAAATGTTTAATTATATCAAATGGGGAAATCATATTAATCTCTAAATTTAGAAATGATTCTCACTTATTACTTCCACTCTATAGATGGACTAATTAATATACTTGTTAGAAACGCCACACGATTAATTTCCTTATCAGCGCAGAAATAATCTTTGTAAGAATATTCCCCTAATAAAAGTATCATATCAGGAATAGACTTAGAAATCAACTTTTCTGACGCATAATCATAAAACATCCTAAATAAGTGAGTCGAATCTATATCAGAATGTTCACTAACCCATTTACGCATATCACCAAACTTTTTGTTCTTTAGTGATGTGATTAATTGATTAAATGACTCATCGGATAAATTGAGTAAAACACTAGCATCAATCTTACCGCCTGCGGCATATCCCTGAAGTTCATTCAACACAGAACGAAAATCTGGAAACTTTTTCATAATAAGTTCCGCTACAGGTTTCTTTTCATAATCAACACCCTCTTTATCAAGAATAAAGAATACTCTTTTAAGAAACTGTGCCGCAATATTTGTTTTTTCATCTCTGTTAATTTTAAAATCTATAACCTTGCAACGACTACGAATAGGGTCAATTATTTTTGCGGCGAAATTAGCTGTCAGAATTACACTGTGATTTTTTGAAAATTCTTCAATAAATCCACGAAGTGCTTGTTGCCCTTGAGCTGACATCCCATCACAATTATGTGTTAACACTGGCTGAGCGCCAATAAAAAAACAATTATTTTTAGGAACATGCAAATCATATACATGATGAGTTGATTCAACTCTTTTAATTGACTTTATCCGTAACAAAGTATGATCCATTTTTAATCCCCTTTTTCAATTTTTTTAATTGTAACACATTTTCCCCAATGAATAAAAATTCATCAATATAATCTAGAATATTATCTTCATTTAACCATATAAATTTTATATTATTTTTCAAACAATATGATATAATCTGCTGCAATTTCGCATTGCTTTGAAGCCATTGAGATTTTGGTTTTAGTTCATATAAAATATTATTTACATTATCGAAAAAATCTGCAATATATGTTCGCTCAACTTGTTTTTGACAATCAAAATAAGGAATTCTCAATTTTTCAAATAACAAGTGCTGATTGCAAAAATAAAAACATGCTTCCCATGAACTTCTGAATTTTTTTATCTCCCCAGAGTTTAATAAAATTTTTGCATCCCAATGAGTAAAGGAATTTGTTATAGGAGGAGTATAATTCCCCAATGCAATCTTTTCTCTCATTAATTTAGAGTTACGATTCGCATTTTTTCTAATATTATCTTTACCTTTATCAGTTTTATTGAATTCCTTCATTTTAACTGAGTTATGTTTTCCTAAATTTTTATATAATTCTTCACCTATTTTTGTTTTTGCAAACAATTTTAAAGAATTTGATGTTTTGTTATATTGAACTAAGCGATCTTCAATTGACTTCATTTTATGAATCCATGGTCTGGATTTATAACATTCAACACAAAATTTATTATATTTTTTAGTTTTTAAATTAAATTCTGTCTCACATTTGCAATAATTACAAATATTACAATTTATATCATCAAGTAACAATAACTCTTTTATTAATAGTACTTGTTGATATTCAAATAAATGTCTAGATATGTCCCATTTAAATCCAGATTTTGAAACAATATTTCTACTAAATAACCCCTTCAAGACATTTGAAGATTTATCATTTTTATACAAAGTAATAATATTAGATATTTCATCAATAGTTAAAACAGTTCTTTTTAACCTAGATCCTCCAAGTTTTTTAAGTTTAGCATTTGTACTACGTAAGTCACGAAGTTGTTGAGATATTGTCATTAATCATTCCATCTGTAATAATCATATTATATTTATATAATTCAGATGTATCAACAACAATAGTTTTCGAGTTTTCTTCAACAAACCATTTATGCTCTGGGGTGCAGATTATTTTTTCACCATTTTCAAATTCTATCTCATAGCAATCATCCCGCAACCCTTTATCCATTAGATAAAATGGCACCCATTCAATTTTACCTGTTTTGATATCTAAAGATCTAACCAAATCAGTTGCATCATTCAAATTGGAAATTTTATCAGTGCATACTATACCATCCCGAATGATGTGTACTATTGTGGATTCGTCTAAACATTCATCAAGAACTGTTATTTTCTTTGCATCTGAAAATGAAACAGTTGAAGCAAACTGAACTAACTTAGTACGAATAAGATCAACATTACCTTCACTTGATGCATTCACGAATAAAATATCCGCCCCCATTTCATTTGCAATTGCTCGGGCGACAGTCGTTTTTCCGCAGCCAGCGGAACCTGTAAAAAGGAATGATGGAACATTTCCACTCTTTATAAGACCTTTTATTTGGTTTTTAGTGGATTCGGGAAG
>JAHFUM010000011.1:0-36347 GCA_023265135.1 Nitrosarchaeum sp.
GCTACTCTATTGCTAGTAGCTATTGCTGTGGTGGGCGGTGCATTGATTTTTTCATTCGCACAAGGTTACTTTACCAGCTCACAAACAAGCGGTAGACCAAACATAGAGCAGTACAAAATTGCTGGATATGACGCAAGCGATACCGGCCTTCTCAAATTACATGATGGCAATACAATGACTACTACTGCCTTTACAAACGGTGGTACAGCTGGTCTAAAAGCTAACGATGTAATATCTGTATATGTAGAGAACAAGAGTGCTCAAAAGATCACAATAACTGATCTAATGTTTGCTGGCACCAAGTATACCTATCTAAAAGGTACTGGAACCACTGTAATCTCAGCACTTGTAAACCCTGCAACTAGCGGTCAATTTGCATTAGTAACTGACGCAACAACAGAGTTTTCATCTGCATCAACTGGTGCAGAATTCCAACCAGGACAATCAGGTACGTTGATAGTTAAAATAAAAGAAGACATCAAAGACGGGCGAGATGTACAACTGAAACTAACAACCGGTAACGGTAATGTTTTAGTAGGAACACTCATCGCTGGACAACAAGAGGGTTAATGACTAGTTTTTTTATTTTCAAAACTCATTTTGTGCCTAACTCTAAGAACTAATGCAAAAATGACGGATTAGCTTTTAGTTATTCGTACCATGAATCTATAATCGTGGGCGGATTACTCTGAAGTTCAAACATCATTCCAATGTATTTTTTATTTTTTGGGCATATGATATAAACCAACGAATAGATGATTTTTGGATATTTGAGAGAATCTATCAAAATCTATGAAAAAATTCACATTCTGAAATTTTAAGTGGTTTTGTTTGAATCCACGTAATTGATCTTTGAAATAGTACTGTTTCTAATTTGAGAAATTCGGAAAAAGGCATTGGGCGTGTTTTTACAGTATCTATGAGGCCAATCTCTTTTGCAATAGTCATTGCCTCAGATACAATACATTTTGCACGAAGAAAATTAGGATTTTTCATCATAGATGAATCTAATTCGTATTCTTGTGTGATCTCTTTTGGCTCAAATTCTCTACCCAGTGTAAGGGATTTTAGACATAGGGTAACCTGACGAGTAATATTTCTTCCATAATCTTTGTCAGGATCAAATGACTCTACTACCTTGTATCTTACGTGTACCATCTTCTACCAGTAAGAATAGAAAACTATATCATTATAAAAAAACCCGTAAAAAAATATGAATAAAATAAAATGTTCACATATTTTGGTACAAAAACAAAGTGAGGCTTTAATGATTCAGGAACGTCTTAAAAATGGAGAAAAATTTGGCAAGTTAGCAAAAGAACTATCAATTGACACAGGGAGTGCAAAAAAGGATGGAAACTTGGGATATTTTACAAAAGGGATGATGGTAAAACCATTTGAAGAGGCTGCTTTTAAATTGCAAATTGGTGAAACGTCTGAGCCAATTAAATCAGAGTTTGGATATCACATAATCAAAAGATTTGGATAAAACACAAAATCAATTTGATTTAATTTGAGATTTTTGTATTTGATCAAAATCCAGGTTTATTTTTTCAGTGATTTTTTTGTAATCTTTGCGAATATCCTTGTGTAGCTGTTTTTCTTTTTTGAGTAAATCTTTGATTCCATTTAACGAATCAGTTTGTTTTGATGTCAATGCAGTTCTATTCCATATGAGATTTTAGAGATTTAAGATAAATTTCCCGGTCTAAATTATCAAAATTAAAGACACAAATCAGCATTACAGAAATGCGTCCAATCCAGTTCTTTGTGATTCAATTTCTTGATTTTTTTGCAAAACTCTAGTCATCTTCTCACCCATTGATTTTGCAGCAGTCATCTTTCTTTTTCCAATCCAGTAATATGTCTCATCAATGGTATCTTTTGCAATCAGTACAACTAATTTACCAATATCTTTTCTCCCAGTTCTACCTCTCCTTTGTACATAGCGAATTGAACTTGGAACATTATCATAAAAAATAACTTGGTTTACTTCAGAGATATCCAAACCTTCTTCTCCAACACGTGTGGCAATCAATACCCGAAAAAGTCCATCGCGAAAATTTTGTACAGTTTCTATCTGCTTTTTTTGTTTTAACCCAGTCTCTCCAGATTTTCCAATCAGTATTGCAGCAGAGAACCCCATTTGGGTTAATTTGTTAAAAATTACATCCACAGAATCTCGATAGCTAGTAAATATCAAAACTTTGCCAGGAACAGATTCAATAATTTCTTTTAGTTTTAGAATTTTAGAGTGCTCTATTCCTTTTGATTGTGCGTCTTTTGCAAGATGTATGGCTCTAGTAAAATTTGGATCAACTTCAAATAGTTCCTTTACTCCTGCACCTTTTTTTATTTTTGCACGCTCACAGAATTTTAAAAAAGATGTCACTCCATGAGCCTCCAATATATTTAACGCATAATGAATTCTAATTGCAGTAAATAGCGGTTTTGCTGACCGTCTGTTTTGATTTAGTACAAATTGCCTGATTCGCAACAAGGCAGACAGTGATTGCTGTTCTGCCAGTTTAATTCCATTTTTTCTCAGAGTGTCATATCGTTCATCTAAAGATAATTTTAGCAATGTCTGAATTGCTTTCATTTCGGGTGGGAGTTCCACACTAATCCATTCAGTATTTGTCTCTTGTGTGTAAGGTTTTACATCAGGACTGTCTTCGGTTCTTTCTGCTACACTTGAAACTCGTAGTTTTGTGAGAAGTTCAGTTGCTTTATCTTTTTCACTTGGGAGTGTTGCAGTCATGCCAAGAATTCTCAAATTAGAATTTGCAAATCTCTCTGCAATTCCAGAATATGCATAATCACCTACAGTTCGGTGAACCTCATCAAATATCACCAGATTGAATTGTTCAGGTGAAACAATTTGTCTGTCTAAATCATTTTTTGTAATTTCAGGAGTTGCGCAAATAACGCTACTGTTCCAAAGTTTTGTTCTTTTTGGTATCGGGTCTTCTCCAGTTATCAAAGAGACATCATCGATAGTAAGATGTTGTTTTAAAAATTCGTAGTGCTGATTGACTAAAACCCTAGTTGGTGCTAAAAATAAGATAGCCCCTGTTCCCTTTGATAGAAACTCTGCAATTACTTGCAATGCGATTGCTGTCTTTCCCAGACCAGTTGGCAATACCACAATACAGTTTTCCTGCATTGCCTGATTTGCAAGATTTACCTGATAATCTCTTTTTTCAATAGAGTTTTTCTGGATGTATTTTTTTTCAATGTATTCCATTCTCTGAGTTAAAGTCGGATTTTATTGATTTTATGCTTTCGTGTAGTAAAGTATTAGCTATTGAATACTTTTCAGTTTCATTTTTGAAATAATGCGTGCTCAACAGAACAAATACAACATAAAAGAGAACCCAATTGAGAGATTTTAAGGCACATGTCGTGTCTTCAAAAATTTCATTATATCTGTAAACTATAATCAATTCTTTTTGTTAATCTGTCAAATCTTCAAGTCACAATGTCTTTTTCAAGCCAACACATCAAAATAACATCCAGAGAGAACTGATTTGAAATTAAAAGCAAGTAGAAAATGGATGTTTTTTGTCTTACCAGCAAGCATAACTGCAGAAGGACTTCACATTGTCATTCCACTGTATGTTCTTTTTCTTGGTGGCAACGTAGTAGACGTAGGAATTGTGGTAGGACTTCACTATGCACTCTCAGCAATAGGTGCAGTTTTTTGGGGAAAAATCATTGACAAATATCATGTAAAGAGAAGCATACTGTTTATTTGTTTTTCAGCAATCACCATTTGCAGTATCGGATTATTTTTTACAACTAGTTTGAGTGTGGTGTTTATAATTTCATCAG
The DNA here is from genome assembly GCA_023265135.1 of Nitrosarchaeum sp. Taxonomy (GTDB): domain Archaea; phylum Thermoproteota; class Nitrososphaeria; order Nitrososphaerales; family Nitrosopumilaceae; genus Nitrosarchaeum. The sequence continues at coordinate 3,835 of JAHFUM010000011.1, forward strand.
TTGCAGGATTTTTCATTATTGGAAAAAACCCAGTAACACAAATTCTGGTGATGGAATCAGTGTCAAATAATCAATGGAGCAGATTGTTTACACAAATTTCAATCATTACTAGTTTTGGAAGTCTAACTGCATTTTTAGTTGGTTCTATTTGGGACACATTTTTTGATCTTAGACCATACTTTGTCTTCTGTGCAGTTGTAAGTGCATTGGCTACAATTCTAAGTATGTGGGTAGGCAGTAAAAGCACTATAGAACGACACACAATAGTACACTCGATTCACGGCATAAGACATATTTTTGATCACACCAGGCTAAATTTTCAGTTTATCTTTACTAAAATTCCACACCCTCATGATTTTAAACCAATCATATCAATTTTCCAAAGAAAGATGTCTCATGAGATAGGCATACTTTTTCTTACAAATTTCTTATTTTATTTTGGAAGCAATATTTTCTTTACAGCATTTATACCATTTCTAAAAAAATTTGATTTTACAAATTCAGAAGTTTTTCTAGTGTATATGATTCAGACAATGGTGTTGCTTACAATATTTTTCTTTGTTCCACGCTTGATTTCAATTATTACAGAAGAACGTGCAACACAGATATCATATTTGCCAAGGGTCTTGGGAGTCATCATAGCTGCGTCATTGATTCCCACCGTATCAGGAATTAATTCGCTGTTAATGGCAATGATTTCATCGTCTTTGATGGTAGCAGCGTTTTCTATCTTTAGTGTTTCAAATTCAATAATTATTTTCAAGTCAATTCCCAAAGGTTTTGAAGGAACGTATCTTGGAGTGAACAGCTTTATGACAGGAATAGGGATATTCCTGGGGGCCTTAACTGCAGGATACGTCTCACACGCAATAAGTTATTCAGCAGCATTTACCATAGCAGTCTGCATCATACTATCATCACTAGTGATGTTTAGAATTTATTTAAAACATAGATTGTCTCATAGAATTATTTAAAATTAGTACGAGAGTTTTTGAATTAAAATTAGAAAAATAATTTAAATTATAATCTAGTATCGTGGAACAATACAGAGTCGTGACTTTGAAGATACTGCAATTATAGAAATAATTGCTGCAGCCAAAATCATTACTGCGATTGGTCCAAATTCAGGTACAACCACACCATTGCTTATCTCAACTTGTACTGACTGTTTTAATTCAGAAGTTAGACCCTGATTTGCAGTTATAGTGTAAAGACCGTCTTCTTTCCACAATGGTCCTCCAGCATTGATTTTTGTTGAAAATTTACCATTTACATCAGGTGTAACTTGTCCAACTGAAATCAAGTTACCTTTAGGTGAAGTTATGGTAAATGTAATGTCAGTTGATGAACTGCGTGTACTTCCAGTCACAGTAATTTCATGGTAACCATATTTTGATTCAACTGATAAAGCAATAACACTTGGTTTCTCAGTCATTCCAGGTTTAGTAGATTCAGTTGAAGGAACTGTTGGAGTGATAATGGGACCAGTAACTGTAAATTGTATTTGTGCAGTCTTTTCTGTATCTTCATGACTTGCAATTACAGTGTATACACCTTGCTTGAAACTTGGAAGCGGCGCATGAATCAATCTTTTGAACATGCCATCATTATCAAATGATAATTGCGGAGTATAAACAATTTCACCATCAGGGGCAATAACTGTAAGAGTGACAGGTTTGAACTCAGAGACGCCAGTTATCTTACCGACAACTAGCACAGTATCTAAAGCATGTACTTCAGTTTGAGCAGAGCTTAACTCAATCATCGGTTCTGCAAATGCAGTAATTGGAATAAACATAGCAACTAAAACAAGCAATATGATCTTGAACACTTTATTTATGAGAAACTGTTTGTATATTAATTATCCTATATAGTAAATTATAATCGTTTGATCTATATTTTAAAACAAAAACTAGATCTACAATTTTTTGAATTTATCTAGATCATTGAGAAAATTGATCGGATTTAAGTATCATCTTAAACATTCTGCCGTATATTTTATAAAATTATATCAAAAAGAGTTACAGGTTTATTTCAATGTATTAAATTCCAATCTGATTAAATGGATGATTTGTAATATCCTGGTGTATGTGGGCATGGACTTCTTGTTTGAATGTTAGGTCACATCTATAACATTTCCAGGATTTCATATTTGATAGTGGGTAATTTTTGCATATAACAACAGCGTACAAATCATTCATCTTAATCATCAGTGAATTAACACCTAGCAACTAGATGTGAATAATTCCTAAATTAGATAGCTCACTGCCAATACCATAACCAATCAGGGCAATTCCAGTACCCAATCCTGCCATCTCCAAGCCTCCAACTATCATGCTAGTATTTGCCATTTTTGATTTTATCACACCGACACTAAAAGATGTAGAAATACTAACACCTATTGCAACTAAAAGCGCTTCAAATCCTGCAAGGAAAAAAAACGGCAATATAGGTAGCATTCCTCCAATTAGAAATGAAACAAACATTCGAAATGCGCTTTTTAGCGGACTGCCAGCAATATCTAAATTCAAATTTAGTTCTTCAGTAAGCATGGTATCAAGCCATACTTTCTTATCAGAAGTAATCTTATCTACAATCATTTCAAGTTCCTTTCCTGAAAATCCCTTTGCTTTGTAAATCTCTTCTATTTCGGTTCTTTCATCATCGGGTTTATTTTCAATTTCCCATTTCTCACGTTGTATTTCAGATGTCAATAATTGTCTTTGAGTTTTTACTGCAAGATAATTTTGCACAGCCATTGCTTTTGCACCAGTAAACATTCCAACTAGTGCAGCAAGAACAATTATGTTAGCAGAAACATCAGCTCCACCAACTCCAGCAGCAATACCTAGCGACGTATTAATTCCATCACCAAATCCAAAAACAAAATCCCGCATTGCACTTGATTCCTTAAGATGCGGTTCAAGATGTCGTGGTTCAGATATATCTCGCAACAAATATGCTTAAGACAACACCTTAATTGAGTTTTTGATAAGAATTAATTTTTCTAAAATAACAAATAACGCTATAGTTTTGGCAATTAGAAAATCTAGTTAAAAATGGTGATTGATTGATTAATCAACGACTTTGTTGGAATAACAATGCTTTCGTTTCTATCGTTTGTTACTATAACATGTAACAAGTGTGATGCAGTTATAGTTCCAGTGACATCGCCGATTTTTACTTTTTGACCTACTTTGAGAATAGAGCGTTGAGTTGATGCCCCCATTATGGAACCTGGCAGTATATCTTTTAGTGTAAATCCTACCCCCACTGCAATTGATACACCTATGGCAATTGCAATGCTCCACGCAAAAGCAGATACCAGGATTGGAATTATAGTCTCGCCAACACCTAGTTGTGTAAAGCCAATCGCAAATACAATGGCATAGATAACTGCTTTAATTATTGATACGATAATTCTTGGGCTGCCAATTTGATGGTCTAATAATTGGTGCTCGATCCACTTGCTGACATAACTGACAACAATGGAGCCAATTACAACAATTAATACAAATGCCAGGAGGTTTGGAACCCAGAGCCATAGGCTTGTGAGTCCCGAAGTAAGTTGCTCAAATTGGAGTGCATTGACTGCTGCAACTATGAAGAATAGATAGACAAACCATCGAATTGTGGCTGAAATTAGTTTTACAGAGTTAAACTTGCCATATACACCCTCTGCAAGATGCAAATCCTGATTTTTCTGACCTGTTTTTTGTAAAATGGCTGTTGCAGCCTTTGTTGAAGCTCTGCCTACTAGTTTACCAACTATGAATCCAATTATCAGCAAAATTGCAGCTGCAATAATTTTTGGAAGACTGTTTGCAACACTTACTGCAAATTCTTTTAATGCATCACTTGTTGGGACAGAAATCCCTTCAATAAAATTTTCTTCTGCAAATGCAGAACCAAAACCGACTAAAATTAACGATAAAGATAAAATTGCAATCAAATTATTTTTTGAACTATGCATTACTTTTTTCAAGCCATTTAATGAATTATTATACCTTGCTACTCAAAAATATGAACTATACAACGTTTTTACATTCACATTTTTTTTGTTTATCAGATCGTGTATATTTTAGTTTATTACATATTTCACAGTAAAGCTGATTTGTCATAATAGATCATATGTGTGATAGTATTTCCGTCTTTAGTTTTTTAATGATCTTAAAATTAAAAATTAATTTATTTTTTTTTTAGTTGTAAAGTATTTTGAACCTCATGAAAACTGTTGATAAATTTTTGTTTTGCTTCAAATTCATCTTTTACAGCGATTACTATTTCAGTTGGAGACAACATTACATCTTTTACAACAAGCGGTGAGCTAAGACCCAATATTTCACATAAAATGTCAAAAACATTTTTGAACTTTGCACCGTTTCTGTATTTGTAAACTGTATTTCCATCCACTATCTTTGGATTTCCATCAAGAGGAATGATTAAATTTGGAGAACTCAGTTCGGCGATAAAAGTATCAGTATCTTTGCTAATAGTGGCTCTAAGGTCTGTCTTTGTTCTTTCCAGCTGCTCTTTTGCCTTTTCAAGATCAGCAAGTTTATCGTCATAACCAACACCGATCATTTTTGCAAATGTGGATTCAGTCGTTCGTTTTAGAGGAATCTCACGCAGTTGTATATTGACTTCAGATAGAGAGTCTTCCACATCGTACAGTTTTGACCTACTTTCTTTGATTTGAATTGCAAGATTTTCAAGAAAGTCAAAATCAGACATATCTTTAGCTGAATTGGTGGATTACATCCATTAGACCCTGTTTAAATTCTTCAGTTGAAAGTCCCCATCGCCCATATTCGTCTTTATAGCCATCCCATGCCTCTTCAGCCTCTTTTGCGATTTCTAGAATTTTGGGTCCGATTGCCTTTGTATTTACAAGAACAGCGATACTTGCTTGTTCTCCTTCCATTATAGGAATTTTTACAAATATCATTCTAGATTCTTCAATGTTAAATTTGTCTTTGATGGTTCTTTTAATTGCCTCTCTTTCTTTGATGTCAAATTCTCCTTTCACTTTAACTAAAACACAGCAGGAATCACGAGAACTGCCATTGTTTCTTATATCATTTTCATCAATATCAAAAAGTAATGCATCTTCTTTCTTACCTAATTTATTTAACACATCTTCCATGGTATTGTTTTTCGTTGATGTAAGCATGTCTTTACCCCATTGATTTTCAGCTGGACTAACAGGCATAATCCAAGGAATAGCAAATTTTGGTTTTTTCGTTGCAAGCCATGTACGATAATTAGACATGTCCCATTCAGTCTCTCGTGCAAATGACGAGATAAACATCGAAATAGTATTTGCAGCTATCAAGTTCATTCCCTTGTAATCTTTCCATCCTACTTCATGTTCTTTTGGAAGATCATCTATAATTGAAGGAATTTTTTGTAGCTTCTTTTCGTGTTGATGCGCTAGTTGTCTTAATGATTTATTGGAAATTAAAACAGAACAGTCACTGTATTTGATTTGGTATTCCAAATTCATTACGATGTTAATTGCTGCTGCTTCAAAAATTACTGGGTCCCATCCAAACTCTGGAAGTAATCCAAAAGTTGCAACAGTCGCATGTTCTTTTGAAACATTTTTTATATATTCAATAAATGCACTTGAAAACGAACTTCCTGTTCCACCTGCCAAGCCAAACGGAATCACGTATCCTCTTACAGGTTCTGGAGAAATAGCAGCCAGTTGTTTTTTAATATCGATTTTTGTCCTCATTTCTTCTAAAAATCGTGTTTTTCCTTCTGCCCAATTTCTAGCAGCCCCTCCTGCACCGTGAATCACATGTTGATCACGTAAAGCAAAGAGATCAGGATATGATTGTAAAATAAGATTGGCAGCTCGTGGGTCAAGATCAACTAACAGTGCTCTTGGAATAAGTGGAATGTTTGCCGAACCATAAGTAGGGGCAAATCTCAAAATGGTACTGCCGTATCTTTTTAGCACACGAGATTCATCTTTTGGGTTAAGTGATGGTTTTAGCGGATCTGCTCCAACATCTAGCAGTAATCTACGATAGGTTTCAGCCCCCAAACCAATTCCACAGTGACCAAAACAGATCATAAGTACGGGTGCCGGTGGAAGAGGAGCTAATTTTGACATGATAATACTTTACGTAATTGCCTACTCATTAATAAAATAGTAGATTAAATCATTCCAGATATATCGTATTTTGGACTTGAAATAGAATCTATAGAGGGATTGTTATTCTAATCCAATGGAACTTGATGAAGAAATTCCTGTTGGAGTTGAGGGGAATTTATCACCGATACGAGTTCCTGCTACTGCTGCAGCCTCTTTGAGTATGTTCTCAGTTTCCTCATTAGAGACACTGTCAGATTCAAAGCTTCCTTCAAATGAACCGGATATGGATTCATTGAGAATTCCAAACAATGATTCGAATTCATGACTTACTTCAGGCATGATTCTTCCCAAAGCTGGTTTTAATGCATTCATAGTTGCAAGGATTGGTCGTAGTGAAACCATCGCATCACCCAAATCTTGAACGGTTGATAATCTAAGGTTAACTTGTTCTAATGAAAGTTTCAATGTTGTTAGAACTTTTTTATTTTTTCTCAATTCCACTAGTTCGTTTGCGAGAATTTTCCCAGTGGTTAAATCATGATTCTTTTTTGCTAAGACAATTCTGTTAAATAATTTTGCATCTTTTTCATCTAAACTTTTTACTTTGTAATCAAGTGAAGATACAGTTTTAGTTAATTGTGTAAGAGAACTTTGAATTCTTGGTTTTAGAGGTGCTTCTTTTTTTAATCCATGTAAATGGTCTGAGATTCCTTTTGATTGTGGATTATTCCAGTTCTGTTGCATGATTTCTCTTTTAGGTAATAGAACAAGATCATAATTAGCGGTGTCTAAGATTTTACACAAAAAAGATAGTTTTGGGTTATTTTTGGAATTCTGGTGAGAATTATCATGAAATTTCATGAATCAATATATTGAACAAATAGGCATGATTTGTGTGAACAAGTCTTTTGAGAGACCTAATTGGGATGAATATTTTATGCTTCAAGCAGAGTTGGCTAAACTTCGCTCAAATTGTATGACTAGACAGGTAGGAGCAGTAATAGTACGTAAGAATAGACAGTTGGCAACAGGGTATAATGGAACACCCCCAGGAATCAAAAATTGTTTTGATGGGGGATGCAAGCGATGTCAACTAAGAATGGAAGGAAAGATAGAATCAGGAGCTTCTCTGGATAGATGTCTTTGCAATCATGCAGAAGCTAATGCAATAATGCATTGTGCAATTTTAGGAATTGAGGCAGGAATCGCAGGAGCCATATTATACACAACATTTGTTCCATGTTTAGAATGCACAAAGATGGCAATTACAATTGGAATCAAAAAATTTGTTTGTCTTGATTCTTATCCAGAAACAGATTTTGAATTATTAAAAGAAGCAGGCGTAGAAGTGGTTCATCTTGATAAAAGCAGAATTACCAAGTGGGCAAAAGAATTAGTCAGCAAATACGATTCCATCTAAGTGATCACATGCAGATTAACGTTAAAGAGACAGAAAAATTTACATCAATGCCGCCATCAATGTTAGTGTCTGCAGCATATGACAACATAACAAGAACCGCAGTGTTAAAATTCTATGAACCAACATCACAGAAATTAATTTTATGGCATGATGAATCAGGACATAAACCGTACTGCTACTCTAGATTATCTCCTGACGAATTGGATTTTTTGCAAGAAAGAGATGATGTTTTAGAAATAAAAACAGTGACACGACATGATTTAATTAAAGATCAAGAGGTCACCATGTCAAAAATTACTGTAGCTGATCCACTTGCAATTGGAGGAACTACCGGGGACAAAAGCATCAGAAACATAATTGAAACGTGGGAATCAGATATCAAATATTATGAGAATTATCTATATGACAGATCATTGATTGTTGGAAAATATTATGAAGTAATAGATGGAAAAATAAAACCACATGATTTAGAAATATCAAGCGAGGTTAGACTCGCTCTGAAAAGTTTGTTGTGGGATAAAGTAGATAGTGAAAACATGGTAGACCCAAAGGAGTTCAAAGAATTAATTTCAGATTGGGCGGATTTACTGAATCAACCCATTCCAAGAATCAAAAGATTGAGCGTAGATATTGAAGTTGAGGCAGAAATTGGGAGAATTCCAGACCCAAAGATTGCAGAAAAAAAAGTTACGGCAATCGGATTAAAGGGAACTGATGGTTTTGATCAAATTTTCGTGCTAAAAACAGAAGGCACCGATGAGGGAACAAACGAACTTGGACAAAATATCAAGATTGTATTTTATGAACAGAGTAAAGAAAAAGAGATGATCTTAGATGCATTTAAAATAATTGAAGAGTTTCCTTTTGTGGTAACATATAACGGCGACGAGTTTGATTTACCGTATTTATTTAACCGAGCAGAAAGACTTGGGATAAAAAATGAAAACAACCCACTATACATGATGAAGGATTCTGCCACGCTAAAACACGGTGTGCATCTTGATTTGTACAGAACACTTTCAAATCGTTCATTTCAGATTTATGCATTTAGTCAAAAGTATACAGATTTTTCATTAAACAGTGTCTCAAAGGCACTTTTAAACAAAGAAAAAATAGATTACGGTTTAGAGTTTGATCAGCTCAGTCTGTATCAAATTGCAAACTATTGTTACAATGATGCACTGCTAACATACGAGCTTACAAGTTTCAACAATGATCTTTTGATGGATCTGCTTGTAATTATTGCAAGAATTGGAAGAATGCCAATTGATGACATTGCAAGAATGGGAGTATCTCAATGGATTAGGAGTTTGTTGTATTATGAACACAGACAAAGAAATGCATTGATTCCAAAAAGAGAAGAGTTTGAGCGAAGATCAGAAGGGGTATCATCAGATGCAATAATCAAAGATAAAAAATACAGAGGAGGATTAGTTATTGATCCTAAGGAAGGAATTCATTTTGATGTTGTTGTGATGGATTTTGCAAGTCTATACCCAAGTATTATCAAGGTGAGAAACATATCATATGAGACAGTAAGATGTTCCCACGAAGAATGTAAGAAAAACACTATACCTCAAACAAATCATTGGGCATGCACAAAAAGAAACGGATTGACTGCATTAATTATTGGCTCACTGCGAGATTTGAGGGTAAATTACTACAAAAGCCTCTCAAAAAAAGAGACACTAACTGAAGAACAAAGACAGCAATACACTGTAGTCAGTCAAGCACTCAAGGTAATACTAAATGCAAGCTATGGGGTAATGGGCGCCGAAATATTTCCATTGTACTTTCTTCCAGCTGCCGAAGCAACAACGGCAATTGGTAGATTCACAATTTTAGAAACTATCAAAAATTGTGAAGCAGTAGGAATCGAAGTTCTTTACGGGGATACAGATTCATTATTTATTAAAAAACCAACAGATGAGCAAATTCATAAAGTTATAGAGCAAGCAAAAAAAGATCATGGCGTAGATTTAGAAATTGACAAAGTGTACAGATACTGTGTGTTAAGTAACAGAAAGAAAAACTATCTTGGAGTAACTAAAGCTGGAATCGTAGATGTGAAAGGTCTGACTGGAAAAAAGTCACACACTCCACCATTTATCAGAAAATTATTTTATGAATTACTTGAGGTGCTATCCAAAGTTCAAACAATTTCAGATTTTGAGCGAGCAAAAAAAGACATCACCGACAAAATTGCGACATGTGCGAAAAGAGTAGAAGCCAAAGAGATTCCACTGCAAGACCTAACATTTAACGTGATGATCAGCAAATCACCATCAGAGTACATCAAAACAGTTCCACAGCATATACGCGCAGCAAAATTACTTGAGACAATAAGAGAAGTAAAAAAAGGAGATAAAATATCATATGTAAAAATTTTAAACAAACCCGGAGTAAAACCAGTAGAGATGGCAAAAAAAGAAGAGATAGATTCAAAGAAGTACATGGAGTTTATGGAAGCTACGTTGGATCAAATTACATCGTCGATGGATTTGGATTTTCAGACTATGTTAGGCAAGCCAAAACAAACTGGATTAGATGAATTTTTTTGGAGTTAGTGATTTATTGTGGAAATTGACGGAACGTTACTTACCATACTTGGAATAGCAGCAGGAGTGTTAATTTTATCAGGATGGGTAGAGCAAATTATCAAAGGATACAAGACAAAGAGCCTCAAAGATGTTTCAAAATATCTGATGGTGTTTATCTCTGGCGGCTCCATATTGTGGCTAATTTACGGAGTTGTGGTTTCAGACGTCTTTATTATAGGCACAAATATTTCAGCAATTTTTCTTATGATGATAGTGTTATTTATGAAAAAAAGATATGAAAAGATATCAAAATTAAATCAATGATATTCAATCAAGGATTAAATACAATGCATAAATTTTCAAAGAAAGAATGTTCATAATTAATTGCAAAAACTATGAAGAAATAGCTGGAGAAAAAATAATAAAATTTGTAAAGATTGCAGAAAAGATTTCAAAAAAATACAAAATTAAGATTGCAGTTGCCCCTCCATCTCACTTGATCGGGCTAGTGACAAATAGCTCGATTCCAATTTTATCTCAGCATGTAGATAATTCCAAAGTGGGAAGCACCACAGGATTTATGATTCCAGAACTGCTAAAAAAATCCAAAGTCAGTGGATCTTTAATCAATCATAGCGAACATAGAATTTCAGAGAAAGAAATTATCGAATTGATTTTAAAATTAAGAGAGTTAAAGATGATTTCAGTTGTTTGTGTCAAAGATGTTAGAGAAGCTAGAAAATATGCAAAATTAAATCCAGATTATATTGCAATAGAACCCCCGGAGCTTATTGGCTCTGGCAGGGCAATCTCAAAAGAAAGACCGGAACTAATTACAAAATCACTAGATGCAGTAAAAAGTGCAAATAATAAAACAAAGTTACTTTGCGGTGCAGGAATTATTTCAGGACAAGATGTTACTAAAGCCATAGAATTAGGCTCTGCGGGAATTTTGGTTGCAAGCGGAATAATTAAAGCAAAAAACTGGACAAAAATAATTGAAGAGTTTTCAAAGGCAATGCGGTAAAAATCAAACTTTAAAATTTTGCCTAAAAAAATTCATAAAAAGTAAAGATTTGAGAATATTAAAAACTAGTTTTGTAGATTATCTTTTGGTAGGGTAAAATAGAACTTTGTTCCCTTTCCCTCATCAGATTCAAGCCAAATTTTACCATTCATTCCTTCTATGATTCCTTTGCAAATAACAAGACCCAATCCAGTTCCCCCGTGTTTTCTTGTATGACTAGTATCGACTTGGTAAAATTTCTTAAATAGATTTCCTTGTTTGTTTTTAGGAATTCCTATTCCATTATCTTTAACATAAAACAACACATAGTCATTTTGAGATGTTGCACCAATTTCAATTACTCCTGTATGTGAAGGAACAAAGTCCACTGCATTTCTAATTAAATTATCAAATATCTGATGCAGCCTATTTGAATCTGCAAGGATTGTAATTTCTAGTGGAATTAGTTCTAGACGAATCTGTTTTTCAATCAATAACGATGCAGAATCATTTACGATTTTGTTAAAAAATTCTTTTAGATTTAACGGCATCATGTTGAATTTCATCTGACCTAAGGAAAGTTTTTGGACGTCAAGTACTTCGTTAATCAATGACTCGAGTCGTTCAGAATTGTCATAAATTTCATTTATGAATTCTAGTTGATCGGGGGTTAGATTTTTTGATATTTCTGGATCTTTTAGCATTTCACAGTATCCCTTGATTGGTACAAGGGGGGTTCTTAGTTCATGAGATATCATTGATGCAAACTCGTCTTTTTGTTTGTCAGACTCTTGTAGTTCTTTTAATTGTTCTTCGATTAATCGTTTGGATATTTTATTTGAGAGTAATGCTTTGCTAAGTTCTATTTTAGTAGTTTCTAGATCAGTTAGTTGGTTGACAGTTTTAGATTGGGATTGAAGAATAATTTTTGTTTGTTTTATTGTTTTATCATATATAATAAGGGTAAGCAACAAAATACTTCCAATTATCAAAATTATTAGTGGAATTGTAACTTCATAAACAAAATACAAATTTTTTGTTGTAATAGCATCTTGAGTGAGAACAAAAACAACATCATTTGTAATATGCTTGGAACCTTTTTCTACTTGAATACCTTTTACTCCGTCTTCAAAAAAGTAATTATCCCAATTCATTTCAAAGTTAACTATCTTTCCTGTAATGGGTTCTACCCATACATTACAAGCACCGTCATTGAGTATCTTCTTTGGTGCAAACTGTGGAAATGCATATGAAATATCATTTTTAGCAAATTTACAGGAAAATAAGTACACAGACAAATCGTTTATTTTTTCTTCCCTTTCAAAAATAAAAGTTGCAGGAGCAAGAACTAACGGGTGAAAAAATTCATAATTTTGTTTTTTAACATGTATTGGAAACAGAAAATAGCCAACATGATTTTTAGCATATTGTTTTGTCATCATATCAACAAAAAAAACATCTTTTGCATCAAAAATGATTTGTTCAGAATCTTCATTTTTTCCAGTTGTACTTGATTCCAATTCAACAACATTTCCTTGAATAGAGATTACTTTTCGAAGATGGGTTTCTGTTAGGGGAAAAGGTTCAGATAATTTGCCTTCAAGGGGATCAAGAACTTGATCTTTACCATCAAATACCAAATACAAAGAATAATTTGACGGAATTTTAGTTAATTCATCAACTCCCATAGTTAACCACAAAAAAATTACAAATGCAATAACAAGACCTCCTGTTATTATTTTGAGTTTGGCATTCAACGTAATTCATTAATCCGTGAGTTACACTATTTAAAAAGTTAGTAACACAGTATTTTGGATCCCATATGAATATTTTTTCCAATATGATAATTTCCAAAAAGAGGATCTAATCAGAGATTAGATCTTTTTCCCTAAATAGACAAAAGATACAACTCTACAAACCATGTCAAATAATTTTTCACATTGTGTTAACTAAGATTCATTGTTTTCTGCCCAGCAATCACAGTGTGTCCAAGTACAATTAGGGCAATCATATGGGGTATCACTGACTCTGCATTCTGAAGGAAGGCAATTACAGCGTAAGCATTTTGTTTCCATAGATAATTTTAGAAAACAAGATTTGGATATATTTAGATTTTAGAATAAAATATCAATAATTTTCTAAATTTTGTATGAACATTTTTGATAAATCTGGAATATTTGTTTTAAGAATCCTTTGAGTATGTCAAGGCAATGCTTTAAAAACCCCTGATTTTGATTTGAAAACCTAGGTAAAAAATGAAGCAAGTTTACTTTTTTGATGAAGGGGACGGAAAAAACAAGAAACTCCTAGGAGGAAAAGGAGCTGGTCTTTGTGAGATGACCAAACTAAAATTGCCTGTACCACCAGGATTCACAATTACTACCGAAGTTTGTAAAGAGTATTACAAAAATAATAAAAAACTACCAAAAACGCTAATTCCAGAAGTAAAAAAGAACATTGCAAAGATTGAAAATAAAACAGGAAAGAGATGGAATTCTAAAGAAAACCCATTGCTTGTATCTGTAAGATCAGGGGCTGCATTATCCATGCCTGGAATGATGGACACTATATTGAATTTAGGATTAAACGATGAAACAGTCGAAGGACTAGCAAAGAAAAGCAACAATCCAAGATTTGCATGGGATTCATACAGAAGATTTGTTCAGTTATTTGGTAAAGTTGTATTTGGTGTAGAGGATAAGAAATTTGATGAGGTTTTGGAACATGCAAAGATAAACCAAGCTGTGCAAGAAGATAGTGCATTAAATGAAACATCTCTAAAAACAGTTGTTTCAGAGTACAAAAAAATTTGTGAAAAACATACAGGGGTAAAATTTCCTTCAGACCCATCTGAACAGTTAGAGTTGGCAATCAAAGCTGTGTTTGGAAGTTGGATGGGTGAAAGAGCAGTAGTATACAGAGAGAGAAATAACATTACAAAAAACATTGCAGATGGAACTGCAGTAAATGTAGTTTCAATGGCATTTGGAAATATGGGAAATGACAGTGCTACAGGGGTTGTATTTACAAGAAATCCAGGAGATGGAACAAGGCATATTTTTGGAGAGTATCTAGTCAATGCACAAGGTGAAGATGTAGTGGCTGGAGTTAGAACAGGAAAACCAGTAGACGAAATGAAAATAGAGTTGCCAAAATCATATGAGCAATTAGCACAAACATGTGAGAGATTAGAAAAACACTACAGAGAACCTCAAGATATAGAGTTTACAATTGAGCAAGGAAAATTCTATTTGCTACAAACAAGAAATGCAAAGATGAACGCAATTGGAATGATAAAGACATCAGTAGATATGGTCAATGAAAAACTCATTGACAAAAATAGAGCACTAACAAGATTGCATGCAGAACAACTAGAACAATTACTACATAGAACAATTGATTCAAAATCTATCAAAAATTACACCATGCTTGTAAAAGGAATTGCAGCATCTCCTGGTGCAGCAAGTGGCATAGCAGTACTTGATGTAAAAAGAGCAACTGTGATGGGAGAAAATGGAGTAAAAGTTATTCTAATTAGAGAAGAAACAAAGCCAGAAGACGTTCCAGCATTCTTTGAGTCAGTAGGGATACTTACCAGTAGAGGTGGAAAAACATCTCATGCAGCAGTTGTTGCAAGAGGAATGGGTAAACCATGTATTGTTGGCTGCTCTGATTTGAGAATAGATTATGAAAATAAACAATGCAATGTGGATGGAAAAATAGTCCATGAGGGGGACGCAATCACTATTGACGGTAGTACAGGTTCAGTTTATCTCGGAGAGATTCCTACAATAGAGCCAAAAATCACAGAAGATTTTAAGATAATTCTTGAATGGGCACAAAAAATTAAGCAAATTGGAATCAGGGCAAATGCAGACACACCAGAAGGAGCAAGACTTGCAAGAGAGTTTGGCGCTCAAGGAATTGGTCTTTGCAGGACAGAAAGAATGTTCAATGGAAGTGACAGAATAGGATTGTTTGTAGAAATGATCATGGCAGAAAATATTGAAGAGAGAAAAAAAGTGTTAACCAAATTAGGGGAATTACAAAAGAGTGATTTTATTGAAATTCTAAAAGCAATGGAAGGATATGCAGTAACCATCAGACTATTGGATCCACCGTTACACGAGTTTTTACCAAATCCAGAAGAGCTTGCTGAAAAAATTCACAGATTAGAACAAAGAAATGAAGTGGGCGAATTGGATAAAGCAAGAATTTTACTAAAAAGAGCAAGAGAATTAGCAGAGATCAACCCAATGATGGGACACAGAGGAGTGAGGGTGGGAATTACATATCCTGAAATTTATGAGATGCAAATTAGAGCAGTCTTTGAAGCTGCCGCAGAACTTGCAAAAAATAAAGTAGATGCACATCCACAAATTATGATTCCACAAATAAGCAGCATTGCAGAGCTAAACCATGTTAAAAAAATCTATGATGCTATCAAAAAGGAGATGGAGCAAAAACACAACATGAAATTAAAAATAAACTTTGGAACAATGATTGAAGTTGTAAGAGCTGCCTTGACTGCTAATGAACTTGCAGATACAGCAGAATTCTTTAGCTTTGGCACAAATGATCTTACACAGGGGACATTTAGCTTTAGTCGTGAAGATGTAGAAGGGAAGTTCCTACCAGAATACATGGATAAAGAAATTCTGGAGAAAAATCCATTCCAGTCAATTGATGTAAACGGTGTTGGAAGTCTTATGAAGATGGGAATTGCAGCTGGACGAAACATAAAACCATCAATGGAGATTGGAATTTGCGGTGAGCATGGAGGAGACCCAAGTTCCATCAAATTCTGCCATAATGCAAATCTAAGTTATGTTAGTGCATCACCACACAGAATACCAATTGCAATAATAGCTGCTGCGCAGGCTGCAATTGAGCATCCAAAATCAGCAAAAAATGCAAAAAGACCAGCAAAGAAAATAGTAAGAAAACCAGCAAAGGCTACAAAAAAATCAGTTAAGAAAGTAACCAGAAAACCAGTAAAGAAAGCTGCCAGAAAGAGCAAATCTAAAAGAAGATAATCATACAAAGCACATTTTAAAACTAGTTCAGTACACAATAATACGAATTGCTACCAAGAATTGATTCCATAAAGCAGATTAGACTAAAAATAGGAATTACGCAAAAAAAACTTGCCACCATGACAGGTGTGAGCACATCAATGATTAACCAAATAGAGTCAGGTAGAAGTCAACCAAGTTATAATACTGCTAAAAGAATTTTTGATAGTCTTGCAAATCTTGAAGGAAGAGCATCATCACACAAAGCAGGCGATTTCTGCAGCAAAGATGTGGTAAAACTAAGACCAAGCAACACGTTACATGATGCAATTAAAAAAATGCATGAATCGTCAATTAGTCAAATTCCTATTTTTAATGGACACGAACTTGTAGGAATGATCTCTGAAGATGGAATTGTCAAGCATTTAGCAGATGTAGGTGAATCTGAATTGAAAAATGCAAAATTAGCAGACACAATGGAACCAGTTCCACCAATCGTTGATTATGACACACCAGCAAATGTTCTTGTTCCACTAATTAGATATTCAAAATGCATTCTAGTATCAAAAAAATCAAAGATCATAGGCATAATTACTGCGTCAGACACATTAAAGATGATGGAATAAGATTATTTAAAAAATCAATACATAATCAAAAAAGAAGTATTAAAACCATTAGTAGTAATTAGTAGTACAAATTCTCAGCAGAGTAGATATCCTAAATTAATTATCTTAGGGTCAATGCTTAGAAAAACACTACAAGTCATGATTTTGACGTTGATGATAACGATGTCAATTTCATTGAGTCAATCATATGCACAGACAGATACAAAATTCACAAAAAGTGCGGGGGATGACATAAAAAATAATTCAATTGCAAAAAACATTCTAAAAAATATCGAAATTGCAAGAAAACAGTTTGCCAGCATGACAGAAAAAGAAAAGCAAAATGCAAACCAACAGAAACTAGTCAACGACCAAAGAAAAGCTGCACAAACAAGTTTGCAGGATGCAATATCAAAAATGAATGTAAAATATGCGGAATTTACACCACAAAATGCATTTGCAAAATACGTCTCAGGAGTTAATGCAACTCATCAAGCAATCTACTGGGACCAATTTGAGTATTTCAACACCAAAATAACTCTAGCAAAAAATGCAAGGGATGGAATTCTCAAGAAAGGTGGTACATATTTTGATGCAATGAATGAATATTCAAAGTATGCAAAAATGTCCAAAATTGAAATGCTCAGTGTCATTAAAGATTTGAACATCAAACATAGTTTTACTGACAAAGAGACACAGGCATATTTTGATGCAAACGGAAAGCTACCTAGAGTAAAAGATGATCTCAGTGCACCTTGTTATGGTTGCAAATCAAATATTTCAAAGGTAAAGATGGACAAGGTAACAGTTCCAATAACTACAGAAAAAATAAAGCCAATTTCACAATCAGAGCAGATCAAAACTCTAAAAGACAAACTGTCCACACTTCAAAAAGAATTTGTAAATTCTAAAGACATCACAAAACAAAAAACAATCATACATGACATGAACACCGTACTAAAACAAATTCAAGACTTTCACAATTCTTAAATCATTTTTTATTCTTTATCTTAACATCTATCATTGTGAAAAGCAATGATAGAAATCTTATTTATTTAGGATGAGAGCAAAGTTCTGCCAAAACACCATGTAGTGATTTTGGATGAATAAATGTGACTTTGGTGCCAGCAGAGCCAGGTCTAATTTTTCCTAGAAATTGAATTCCACATCCTTCCATTCTTGAAACCTCACCTTCAATGTTATCAGTTTCAAGAGCCATATGATGAAGACCAGGTCCCTTTTTGTCAAGAAATTTTTTAATTGGGCTTGAATCATTTGTTGGCTGCATCAATTCAATTCTCCCATTTTCAAGATGAATTATTGCAACTTTGACACCTTCTGATTCAACTGTTTCAAACTCTACTTCATGAACACCAAGTGCCTCCTGGTAAACTTTGGCAGATTCTTCTACATCATTTACTGCAATTGCAATATGATCAATTTTCATCTAAAATACCTCTTTTGGACGATATTCACCAAATACTTCTCTGAATGTATTACTGATTTCACCAGTTGTCGCATACGCTTTTGCAGATGCAATGATGTATGGCATTAGATTCTCATCTGTGTCAGCAGCACTCTTCATTGCAGATAATGCATTTTCAAGTTTTTTGTTATCTCGTGTTGATCGTAGTTCTTTGAGTGCTTTCTTTTGTTGAATTTCGATTCTTTCATCAATTCTCAATAGTTCAGGAGACTTGCCTTCTACCTCAGAATACTTGTTTACACCAACTATAATTCGGTCACCGGCATCTGTCTCTTTTTTTAGACGATATGCGTTTTGCCTGATTTCAGATTGAAAGAATCCTTTCTCAATTGCTTTAATTGACCCTCCCATTTTTTCAATTTGTTTTAGATATTTCCAAACACCCTCTTCAATTTGGTCACACAGTTCCTCAAGATAGTAAGAGCCAGCCAATGGGTCCACAGTTTTAGTTACTCCACTTTCATGAGCCACAATTTGCTGTGTTCGAAGTGCAATTTTTGCAGACTCTTGAGTAGGTAAAGCCAGTGCCTCATCTCTGGAATTTGTGTGAAGTGACTGGGTTCCTCCAATTACTGCAGCCATTGTTTGTACAGCAACACGTACAATGTTATTGTCTGGCTGTTGTGCAGTTAGCGATTCTCCACTAGTTTGTGTATGGAATTTTAATTGCAATGAACGAGGGTCTTTTGCATGGAATTTTTCTTTGAGGATTTTAGCATAAACTTTTCTTGCGACTCTAAACTTTGCAACCTCTTCAAAGAACTCAATTGTACAACAAAAGAAAAATGAAAGTCTTGGTGCAAAATCATCAATTTTCAATCCCCTATCAATGCATGTTTGAATATATGCAATAGCATTTGCAATGGTAAATGCAATCTCTTGTGTTGCAGTGCATCCTGCCTCTCTCATGTGATAACCAGAAATTGAAACAGGATACCATTGTGGAACTTTATCAGCGCAATATCCAATCATGTCCCCAATTAATCTCATTGAGGGTTTTGGTGGATAGATGTAGGTGTTTCTTGCAATGTATTCTTTGAGGATGTCGTTTTGTGTAGTACCTCTTAGTTCAGTGCTTTTGAATCCTTGTGATTCACCTACCACGATATAGTATGCAAGTAAAGTCGATGCAGTAGAGTTGATAGTCATCGAAGAGCTTACTTTACCAAGTGGAATTCCATCAAATGCAATCATCATGTCTTTAAGTGAAGCAATTGAAACTCCGACTTTACCTACTTCGCCTTCTGCTTGTGTAGAATCAGGGTCATATCCTATTTGTGTTGGAAGATCAAATGCCATGCTAAGACCAGTTTGTCCTTTTTCAAGCATAAACTTGAATCGCTCATTTGTTAGTTTAGCATCACCAAAACCAGAATACTGTCTCATGGTCCAAAATCGCTCACGAAACATTTCAGGGTGAATTCCACGTGTAAATGGATACACTCCTGAATCCTCTTTGGAATATTTCTTTGCAGATCTTTGATAGACTCTCTTTACAGGAAAATTTGAATCAGTGACATATTGTTTTGCAGGTTCCTTTTTTGCACTTTGTTTTTTAACCATACTTTTCACTTTACCAAAGATGCAGTGATTTTATCGGCTGCCTCAAAAGGATCTATTTCTTTTGATTGAATTTTTTTAAGATATTTTGAGAATGTTTTATCAGACTCTAGCATTACTTCGATCTTTTCACTCATATTATTTAAAATAAGATCTTTGAGTTCAGTCTCTAGTCTGAACAAGTCCTTTTCTCTCTTATTCTTATTTTTTGTAACCATCATTTCTTTTAGTGTCTTGGCAAATTCAGATATTCCAGAATTTTTCTTAACTGATGTCTTCAAAATTACAGGATTCTTCTCAGATGAGCCAATGTATTCACGAACTGCGTCATACAGTTGATTGGCACCATCAAGGTCGCTTTTGTTCACAATATAGATATCGCCAATTTCAGTCAATCCTGCCTTTATGGTTTGTATACTGTCACCAGTGTTTGGATTAAACACTACAACAGTGATATCTGCAATATTTGAAATCTCTATTTCAGTTTGACCTGCACCTACACTTTCAATAATTATTGGGTTAAACCCAGCATAATCTAAAATTCTAATACTGTTTCTCAATGATCTAGAGATTGCACCAGTTGCCCCCCTTGATGCAACACTGCGGATGTATGTTCCAGAATCAGTGGATTCAGTCATTCTGACTCTGTCACCAAGTATGGCACCGCCTGTCACATGACTTGTAGGGTCAATTGCTAAAACTGCTGGTTTTGTATTTAGTTTTTTTAATGCCACGGATGTTTTGTTGATAAGCGAACTTTTACCAGCGCCTGCAGGTCCTGTAATTCCAATAATTGATGCGCTTCCAGTGTCTTTGAATATTTTTTTTAGTAATTTTCTTGCCTCTTTAGGATCATTTTCAACCATAGTGATAGCCTTGGCAATTGCACCTCTTTTGCCTTTTTTTAAATCAGAGATATCCAACATCAAAGAATCTTTGCAAGCTGCAATAAAATCTTGTGTGTGATCTTAAGGAGTACCGTAGATAATTGGGGGTGCAGGTTTACCATATGGATGAATTTCAGTTTTGAGGGAAACTTTGCCAAGTTCCTGATGGTCTATTAGAAATGTCACAGGATGGACTTGCCATCCGTATTTTGGAGTGACTGGAAATGGAACAGTCTCTACAAATTCAGAGCCAGAGATAGTTTTTTGAAAAGATTTGTCCATTCCTAAAATTTCCAACACCACATTATTGGTCTTTGTCGATTTATCCAGATATGAAATCTTGACATATCCATCATCATAATATGTCGCATCAATTTCAAATGTTGATTTTAAGACGTCCTTATTTGGACCGGAATCAGAAATAAAAAACAAACCCAATACAGTAACTGCAATAATAGAAATTATAGGAATTATTTTTTTTGCCATAAATTATGTAAACTCTGTTCTCATTCTACGTAAGAATTTTGAATTTATTCTGATTCTCTCAAGTGTTTGCTCCTGTGTTCTTTCAGTGCCAGGAGTCGGATTCTTTATAAAAAATTGACGAATCTCTTTTTCCATAGAGTCGTCTGCAACAGATGATATACTTGCAACAATTCTATTTAACAGCGGATTTCCACGACCAACTTTCTTGCTAATCTTTAACCAATTAATCTTAAGCCAGGACCACAGAATTTTTTTGCCATATGGATTTGCAGCTACTTTCATTATTGGCAATTGCATGTTTTGAGAGCGAACCTCTGGAGTTTGTGAGAAATTCAATGTTTTTATCAACAGTTTGTCATCTTTGAAGCTGCACATTGCTCCAAGGAAGCGGAGTTTTTCTTCGGTTGTTTTTGCGTTTCTGTAAAGTGTAGTTAATTCTTGATGAGTTTTTGAATTTCCATTCCATGCCATAACAGAGCAAACAGGCTCAATTAGGTCAGGGGATAAAGAACTTGGATCTTTTAAAAATTGCTTGTATCTGTTTTCAGATTCAATTATAACTTCATCGTCATCTAATTTGCCCAATGTGAATATGGCAAATCCTCTCATCATAGCATCTGTATGCTTGTCAATTTTTTTAGGGCTCCATCCCAAATCATACAAAATTTTCTTTAGATAGTTTAGTGCATAATTTCTAATTTCTGCAGAGAACTCTTCGCCAAATGCTCTAAAATATAATGAAGACAAGTTGTGTGCAACATTTACAGATGCCAAGTAACTATCTTCATCATAGTATGCATCAGAAAAATCAAGATAATTGCGAACTTTTTCATCACCAGATACACAGAGTGAAAATAGATCATTTTGAATTGCCCATCTGTCAATTGCAGAAATTTGTTTTTGGTCTACAAGCATTTTAAGGTCTATCATAGTGCCTTTGTCATATTTTACACGATAGAATCCTTTTCTTCCAAAGTTTGCTACAAAG
This sequence comes from Nitrosarchaeum sp., assembly GCA_023265135.1. Lineage (GTDB taxonomy): Archaea > Thermoproteota > Nitrososphaeria > Nitrososphaerales > Nitrosopumilaceae > Nitrosarchaeum. The sequence goes on from JAHFUM010000011.1 coordinate 25,934, forward strand.
CCAACATTGTTTTTTGGTAATTTTACAGACATTGATTTTTTTGTAAAAAGTTTCTGGAAAATTTCATCTTTTAGTCCCACAGAAAGAGGAATGGACCATACTCCTTTGTCTGTTCCAGACTCCATCATGTAACGTCTTTGTTTTAGATGCAATGTTGAATTTTGTTTTTCTATCTCAAGCACTGGAAATCCGGGTTGCTTTAACCAGGTAGATACCATTGAGCGTACAGGCATTTTTGAAACTTTGCCTATTGCATCCCAAAGATCTTTGCCTTCAGCATTTTTGTATTTGAAATCTGCAAGATATTGTTTTAACCCTTTTTGGAAATTTGATTCTCCTACATAATGCTCCAGCATTCTTAAAACACATCCTCCTTTATCATAAGAGATGGCATCAAAGATTTCACGAATTTCAGATGTAGAGTTTACTTTGACGTCAATTGGATGTGTATGTTTTAACGAATCTAGACCCATTGCAGTGTTCATCGCATCTTCTACAAATTGATTCCACAAGTCCCATTGTGGATAAAACTTGTCAACAAACTTTGTTGCCATAAATGTTGCAAAGCTTTCATTTAGCCACAAGTCATTCCACCATTTCATGGTGACAAGATTTCCAAACCACTGGTGTGCAATTTCATGGGAGATTACTTCTGCAATGTATTGCTTTGTCTTTGTCGAAGATGTCTTTGGGTCATAAAGCAAAATGGTCTCTCTAAATGTTATTGCACCCCAATTCTCCATTGCCCCTGATGCAAAGTCTGGAATTGCAATCAAATCTAATTTAGGTAGTGGGTATTTTATTCCAAAATATTTCTCATAAGATAAAAGTAATTTCTTTCCAAGCTCAAGGGAATACCTTCCTTTTGATTTGTTTCCCTTTGTTGTAATTACACGGACCTGAATTTTACCAATCTTACCTGTAAGATATTCAAACTCACCCACAGCAAGATAGAGAAGATATGTGGACATGATTGGAGTTTTTGCAAATTTGTATATGGTTTTATTTTTGATTCTCTTTTTTGATGAGATCGGCATGTTGGAAATTGCAGTGAACTTGTTTTCTGCGATTATTGAAATATCAAATGTTGCCTTGGCTTCGGGTTCGTCCCAACATGGAAATGCCCTTCTTGCATCAGATGCTTCAAATTGTGATGTTGCAAGATATTTTGTTTTACCATTTTGTTTGTATTGACTTCGATAGAAGCCAATTAGACGATCATTTAATTCTCCAACAAAGTCAATCTCTACAAAAGCATCACCTTTGATTTTGTTTTTAATGATAATGGTTAATTCCTCTTTTTTTGAGTCAAGTTTTGTTGTTGCTTTTTGAGATACGTTATTTTGTCTAATTTGGCAGGAACGTATTTTGAGTTCAGCGCAATGCAAAGTAATTGAATTTACATACTCTGTACAATGAATAGAGATTATCTCTTTTCCATTAAAGGTAAAATTTTTGAAAATAGGCTCAAATTCAAGGGTGTAGTGTATTGGAGTTACCTTCACAGTTATGGTGTTTTTCTAGCGCTTTATGTGAATTTCTAATTTTCAAAATTCTGAAAAAAATATGAATATTTTGGTTTTAGTGGGTACATTTACAGTTTGTATCAATATGAGGTTTCCAGATGATATATTTTGAAAGGATATTTGAAAAAATGTATTTAATTAAGATTAATTGGAACTGAACTGTATGATGGAAAAAAGGTTATTTGAATTCTGTTCCCATATAATTCTACTTTGACTACAATGTAAAATCAAAATACAGCCAACTTTAGAAAACAGTCTTTTTTTCAAGTAGAATAAGATTAGAAATTAGGTTTATTTTATTGTTACAGGAATTGTTACACTGCTTGAGCTATGAGTCAAGTCTCCAGCATAGGTTGCAGTGATTGTTACATTGCGAGCGGTTGGTGGAGCTTTAAAATTTACAGTGCATGTAGAGGAGGATATTGAAGTTGACAGAGTACACGAACTAGTGATTGTGCCTCCACCTGATACTTTCCAGTTTACTGTACCACTTGGAGCAGTATTATCAGAAACAGTTACAGTGTATTGTGTCAAACTTTTACGTGGAACTGAGGCAAGTCCAGCAATTGATGATGTTGTGGAGAATTTTGATACGGTGATTGTTCCACTACTTGAAGCATGGATAGTATCTCCATTGTATGTTGCACTGATTGTTCCACTTGCTGAAGCGGTATAGGAAACGGTACAAATTAGATTATTAGAAATGGTTGTATATACACAAGGTCCAAATGATCCTCCAGCTGTTCCAGAATTCCAAGATACAGTACCGGTAGGAGTATTGGAAGGAGTAGTTGTGTCAGATACTGTAGCAACAAGTGTTGTCGCAATTCCTGGGAATATTGGAGATGGGGACCCAGTAACTCCAGTCACAGTATTGTCAATGTTGTTTAATGATGCATCTACTGCTTGAATCCATGTGGACCAATATGTTGGGGTTAAAGAGGATGTATGATATTCGCCTGCTAGCCAAACTCTGTTTGTGCCAGGATCCATTCCTGCACCAAAATAGTCACCATATCTGTTGGTTCCTTCATAGTTTGTTCCAGATTTTAGCAACACTTGTTGTTGCATTGCAGTACTTCCAAATAGTTGAGAAGTTGCAGCAAGACTTGGATAAGAACCTGTTGAGGAAATTCCATACACTACAACCAAGTTTTTACTACCATCTATTGCCAACGCCGGATAAAATAGATAATTACCATTTATGCCATAAAGGAAATCTTGTTGCTTTGGAGTACTGGATGTTGTATCTAGCTGTACAAGATGGACACATGATCTTTGTGTTGTGTCACCACTTGGAATACATGAATCCCCAAACGTAGCCCATAAAATATTGTTAGACCATTTGGCATCCTGAATTCTGGCATCACCTGTAGCTATGAGACCATTTGTACCAAGTTGTTTTGCGTCTGGTGGAAGACCGACAGAACTTATGGAGAGATTGGATTGAACCACATTAACTGATGTAGATGGATTTCCGGTAATGGTAAAGAAATTAAGAGTACTAGTAGAACCATCACCAACACTCACCATATACAATGAACTTGAAGAACTTACAGATTGAGCTGGATGGACAGAAAAGAGATTAGAGTTAGGACCAAAAAACTTGTCAATCACTGACGGGGTGATGCTTGTCAACGATGTTTTGTCAATTACTACATATTGTGCTCCAACATAAAACGATGAACCACCATTAATTCCACACTTGTTGCTAAACTCATTTGTACTAATTACAACTTTGTCAGAACTTAATCCAAGGATGGGTTGATCAGGACAGTTGGTGCTGGATTGAAAATAAATTGGATAATTTTTCCATGTGTTTGTTGGATCACTTGTATCAGAAACTGCCAGTATGACACTACCTGTTGTAATATCGGTTATAGTAGCAAACCATCTTCCACTTAACGAATCATACATCACCCTTGGATCAGAAAGAAAGTCAGATGAAGGCATGCCAAAAAAGGTTGCAGCGTTTGCAGTTGATGCTGTGTTTCCTGACTTGTCAGTTATGATAACTTCAAGATTTACCATCTCCACAATATGACTTGGACCTGCTGCAACTTGGACATCTGGAGGATACCAACCTCCACTTTGTGTCATATCAAGACCTGCAAATCCAGAACCAGATGTGGCCAATTGACTTGATGAGATTGTCGCAAGAGGTCCGCTTGATGTTTGTAATGCATGTCCTGATGCCATGTCCTGTTTCATTTTACCTAATCCAGCAGTATCTTTAGAGTGATACAAAATAAGGTGTTCAGGAGATGGAGGTCCAGTTGGAGGACTGTCTGCAAAAACATTTGTCTGAGAACCAATCAGTGATGGTTGTATTATCATCAAAGATATCAGCAATAAAGAAAATATCACAACAGGAAATTTAGTATTCAACGTCAAAAATTTATTTTGTAAGTTATTAAAAGTTACTAAACAAAAATCAACATCATTGTATTTTAAGAAAAGCGCTTGCAATAATTCATCACATCTAAATTTCAGCCAGAGATTGAGTGTAACAAAAAAATGTTACACAATAATTTTCTAATTGTAGATAAATCAATTATTTCGATCAAAAAACAAATGTTTGTGTATTTAATGATATAACTAGGTATAAATATAATTTTAAAGAATCGAATCTGTGAATCAAAGAATCACCATAATGCTTGATGAAGAAATTATCAAAAAACTCAGAATAATTCAAGCTAGAAAAATCAAAGAATCTACACAATCTGTGAGTTTTTCCCAAGTAATCAATGACTGTATTGCAGAATCTCTCAAATAGTTCAATTAAACAGGCTCAAATAAAATCACTGTAACACTTTGTTACACACACATGAATATCAACGAAATTGAATTTTATTATATATATTGAAAATTCTGGTAATCTTATTGGGGGTATTTTTGTTATGCCTCTCTAGTGTTATCTATCAGAATGCATATGCCGCAGATAGAAAATGTAGTAACGATTGTGAACCACCTACATTGGGACTGGACCAAAAAGGCAAAAGAATGGTAAATGATGGAATTACATACAATAATCAGGTAATTGATGTTACAGATTATTCTGCCACATATCAAAAGATCACTGCTGGAATAGGCAAGGAAAATACCGTCAAATTTAGGATTTATGATAATTGGGGACCAGATAATGTAGAACATTTTGAATTGGCATTTGGTCTTGTCAATGGACAGACTCTGCAAGATAGCAAGGCTCGAATAATTTGGGACCGTTCACTATTAAATGAAGAAAAAACAACACTTGTTGATCCAGATAATGTTTTAGAAAAAGTCACAGTAACTAGCGGTACAGAAAAGTGCGATGTTGGAAAAAATCAGTGTCTCACTTTAATAATACATCATACATTTAGAGCACCATTAGAAGGGGATGTAGTTGCAACAAATATCTGGGACCATTACAAAAATGCCTGGCAGAATTATTACAATCATGGAATTCACATTACAGGAAAATCACTAAATCCGCCAAAATCATTTACTGCAATTAATGATGGTAAGATATACCATCTAGTCAAGACAGGAAAAGATACTGCAGTGGATAAATTTGGAGATGGCTGGACATTGGATGTAGAGTGGAGTAAAAACTTGAAAAAAGTAATCAAGTCTCCAACTGTAATGGACCCAAACAAATTATGGGCATTGGAACACCTAGGTCGTTCCGATGATGTCGGTGTGTTTGGATACAAAAGAGACCAGGTTGAATTCAAAGAATACAAAAATAAAGACATGATGCAAAAAGATGTCTTTACTAAAACCCTCTATCCGGGACTAAAAGCAGTGCACTTTTTGGGAATTGATAACATAAAATCAATTGCACCTAAAGAGCGTAGCGACAAACTAGCGGATTTCAAAGTTATTTATGAAATGAAAAAAGAGGCAGAACGGGCAGAATTGCTTGTAAAGACAAAACAGTAAAGTTACTTTTTTAGATTATATTTATCTTAATTTTAGATTTTTAATATTACCATAGTCATATAGTTTGTTTTCCAGATTAATTATGACAATGTTTTTTTCGACTAGATCAACATTTGTCTCAAGTTTGAAACTTTTTCCCATCGCCAAGAAAAACTCGGAGATGTACAGTGAGAAATTCTTGTTAACTTTGTGACGTATTGTAAATGAAAAATCTCCGTTCTTTTTGAGAATTGATACGGTTCCAAATTTGTTTGCAATTACCTCAACTAGGTCAAAGAGTCCTTCATAGTCATCCCCTATATGGGACATTGTTGCCATCTCTTTTGGGATAGTCTCACCAACATATCGTGCAATGGAAGTAATGTTTTTTTCGTCTAAAATATCAAAAATTTGAGTTAGCGCAATATTTGAAAGAGGAATAAATCCTATATCATCTCCAAATTTATCCCAAGTATCATATTTTTTTGCAATGTTATTAATCATAGAGTTGAAGCTAACTTGCCTCTTTTGAGATTCGTTTAAGAGTGATGCATAGAGGTCTTTTTTCATCCTGCATGAAAAAGTAATAGAAGAGTTATTGTTTCGTGCTTGCATAAAAATAATCTAAGATCAAAGAATATTAAGACCGCGTTGTATTTCTATGTTACACACAATATACAAATCTAATTTTTGTGTATAACAAAACATGTAAGAAAAACTAGATTATGTTCATAATGCACAGCTTCTAGCTTTCAAAGTGTTTGTTTTTTAAGTATACAATGAAGATAGTTTCGCTAATTGCAATTACCGTGATTTTATCAGGTATTGTTTTATCAAGTTCTGTATATGCAGAACCAAATCATGACAAATTTGTTCCAAACAGACTGCTTGTAAAATTCAATAATAATACATCAGAGAATCAAAAACACGGGTTACTTGAACAAAATATGGCAAAAGTAACTGATGAGATATCTCAAATCAAAGTTTTAATAATTACAGTTCCAGACAATGCAATTGATAAAGTGGAGACAGCACTCAAAAATAATCCTAATGTACAATATGTAGAAAGAGACTGGATTTTAGAATCTACTGCAATTCCAAATGATCCTGAAATTTCAAAACAATGGCATTTGGAAAAAATTGGAGCATACAATTCTTGGGATATTACACATGGAAATACAGCACCAATTGCAATTTTGGATACAGGTGTAAACTCTTTACAGCCTGACCTTGCTGGCAAGTTACAGGATGGTTGGAATACTTATGCTAATAATTCTGATTTTAGTGATGGTTGTGGTCACGGCACACAGGTTGCAGGAGCTGCAGCTGCAAGTACAAACAACAAAGTAGGAGGGGCAGGCGTAGCGTGGGACAATCCAATAATTCCAATTAAGGTCACTGATTCTAATTGTTACGGATATAGTTCTGCAATAGCAAAAGGCATAACATATTCTGCAGACAAAGGAGCTAAAGTAGCAAACATTAGTTTTGGAATTTTTAGTGGACAAGTATATTCAGATGCTGCCAAATACATGAACTCGAAAGGAGGATTAGTTGTTGCATCTGCAGGCAATACTGGAGCTTATGAAAACGTTGTTGATAACCCATACATAATTTCTGTTGGTGCAACTGATGGCAAAGATAACATTACAAGTTTTTCATCATCTGGTCCATATGTTGACTTTACAGCACCAGGAATTGCAATTTATACAACATGTGTTTGCAACACCACAGAAAGTAATTCCACAGGAACGTATTCGTATACTACTTACTACAGATATTCATCTGGAACATCGTTCTCATCACCAATTGTTGCAGGGGCAATAGCACTGGTCTTTGCTGCAAATCCTTTAGCAACACCTGATCAAGTATTTAATGCACTAAAAGCATCAGCTGTAGACCTTGGCACTCCAGGAAGAGATGATTATTACGGATGGGGGAGAATTAATGTCAATGGTGCAATTAATATCATATCAGCAAATTCTCAGCCAATAGCAGATACCGTGTCTCCAACTGTATCAATTACCAGTCCAACTAATAGCACAACAGTGAGCAGTGCATTTACAGTTACCGGAGATGCTAGCGATAATGTGAAATTAAGCAAAGTAGAGTTGTTTGTAAATGGTGCATCTTCTGGTCAGACCAGCATTACGCCGTATTCATTTTCTGTAGATTCTTCCAAGTTAAAGGGAGGAAATAATGTAATTGATGTCAAAGCATATGATGCAAGTAACAATATTGCAGCAGCAGAGGTAATCATAAATGTTGGGGACATACAACCGCCAACTGTATCAATTACCAGTCCAATTTCTGACTCTACTATATACGGAAAGACAATAATTTCTGTTTTAGCTGATGATAATTATTCAGTAAGCAAAGTCGAGATCTTCATTGATGGCTCATTACAGACTACCTTGACTGGCAAATATGATTATAGTTGGAATTCAAGGTCTGTCCAATCTGGAACCCATATTATAATGGCAAAAGCGACAGACAGTAACGGAAACTCTGCGCAAACATCAATCTCTGTAATTACAAGAAAATAGATTATCTAAAGAAATAAAGTTTTAAAAAAAATCTAAATGTCAAATGGCTGTGTGTATGGAGCCTTCCAGAATGCAGAGTTGTATCCTTGAATTCCAGTCTGTGTGTTCAAGTAGTTTCCAGCATCAGTAAATGCAGCGTTTGCAATTGCTACTGCTCCTGCCTTGTTGGCAGAGGAATTTACAAATCCTGATGGGAATGGTGATAGGTCGCCACTGTTGTTAAATCCGTCCAGTAATCCTGCAATTCTGATTACTTCAGCTCTGTTTGCAGCATTGTTTACACTAACATTGAGAGCATTGCCTGCTGCAGTTCCTACTGGTGCACTGCACGTAGCTGGATCAATTATATTATTTGCTGGGTGGAGTGGATCAGTTCCTGGTGTAGAACCAAATGCTCTGCAGTTAAGTTCTGCAGCCATTAATTGCTGCATTAATTGCATCTTTGCTTGGGATAGGCTATCTCTTGCAACACTGTTTGAGTCCTTTGAAATGCTAGACCAGAATGCTCCAAATACGGTTGGAAGATCATCAATTAGTTTGCCACTTGTAGTACCGCCTACAGTCAATACATTACTGCCTGTAATTCCATAGTTAGTGCCAGTACCAGTATGCAATACAGATCTTACTTGATCTGGATGTGTACTCCAGTAACCCAGTGTTCTAGTTGGGGCAACAGGAATATTGGTAAATGTGCATTGGACGTTTTGTTGTCCGGCAACTGTAAATGTTGCAGTGGCTCCGTTATATGATGGATTTGCACCAGTACCTTCACATACGATTGATTTTAGTTTCCAGCCTGATAGAGGTTGTTCAGTAACATGATATGTGCCTATTTGAACAGGATCCCAGTCTTTCTGGTCTCTATGATCTCCTCCAACATCATTTAGTGTGTTAAGAGTAAAGCCGGCTGGGGTTGGTAAATCGGATGTAAATGTGAATGTTCCATCACCGCCACCTTCTGTAACCTTTACAATTGTAACAGTTCCAGTTAGAGGCAATACATCAACTGTAGCAGTAGCATCGTCAGTGATATTATTTGTAAATTCTAATGGGTGATAGTGTACAGTTACCACATTAACTATTGGGCTATTTAGCATGTCATTGTGGGTTGTAATATAATCAACATCAAATGTGCAGGAATCCCCTACTGCTAATTCGTCACATGCAGCTGGTGCGTCTGCTTCCAGGTTACCTAGTTTATCATCATCAATAGAGTCCATGATAAGGTTTGGTGAGTCAGATGAACCGGTGTTGGTTATCACATAGGTATACGTTACAGTGTCCCCTTCTAGAACACTAGTAGGATCAGCTGTCTTTGTCACTTCTACTGCTGGTTGGAATAGTTCAGTACTCTCAGAGTCATCATCTGTGATATCATTTGGAAATCCTAATGGGTTATAGTGGACAGTTACGGTGCTATCCAGTGGGTCTGGATCTCCTACTTGAACTGTGTAATCAACATTAAATGTACAGAAGTCACCTGGAGCCAAATTGTCACATCCAGCATTTGTTGCAGCAGTCATTAGATCACCTTGTAAAGTATCATCTATACTGGCCAAGATAAGGTTTGGAGAGTCAGATGAACCGGTGTTGGTTATTGTAAATTTGTAAGTTGCAACATCTGTGGCTTTGGATAGTGCAGGACCTTCCTTTACTATTTCAACTGATGGTTGGAATAGGTTAGTTTCATGGGAATCATCGTCGGTGATGTCATTTGTAAATCCATCTGGGTGATAGTGTACAGTTACGGTGTTTATCAATGGGTCATCATCACCTGCTTGAACGGTATAATCAACATCAAATGTGCATGAATCTCCTACTGCTATATCGTCACATGTAGCTGGTGCGTCTGCCTCTAGGTTGCCAATTACATCATCATTAATAGAATCCATGATGAGGTTTGGTGAGTCAGATGAACCGGTGTTAGTTATTGTAAATGTGTAAGTTGCAACATCGCCTACTTTGGATAGTTCAGGACCTTCTTTTGTCACTGTAACTTCTGGTTGGAATAGGTTAGTTTCATGGGAATCATCGTCGGTGATGTCATTTGTAAATCCATCTGGGTGATAGTGTACAGTTACGGTGTTTATCAATGGATCATCATCACCTGCTTGAACGGTATAATCAACATCAAATGTGCATGAATCACCTGGTGCTATAGAAGAACATTCAGCTGGTGCATAAATTTCTAAGTTGCCAATTATACTATCATCAATAGAGTTCATGATGAGGTTTGGTGAGTCATCAGAGCCGGTGTTTTCAATTGTAAATGTGTAAGTTGCAACATCACCTACTTTGGATAGTTCAGGACCTTCTTTTGTCACTGTAACTTCTGGTTGGAATAGGTTAGTTTCATGGGAATCATCGTCGGTGATGTCATTTGTAAATCCATCTGGGTGATAGTGTACAGTTACGGTGTTTATCAATGGATCATCATCA
>JAHFUM010000011.1:36357-44081 GCA_023265135.1 Nitrosarchaeum sp.
TGTCACTGTAACTTCTGGTTGGAATAGGTTAGTTTCATGGGAATCATCGTCGGTGATGTCATTTGTAAATCCATCTGGGTGATAGTGTACAGTTACGGTGTTTATCAATGGATCATCATCATCTTGTTGAACTGTGTAATCAACTGTAAATGTGCAGTGATCACCTACTGCTATCTCGTCACATGCAGCTGGTGCGTCAGCCTCTAGGTTGCCAATTACATCATCATTAATAGAATCCATGATGAGGTTTGGTGAGTCAGATGAACCGGTGTTAGTTATTGTAAATGTGTAAGTTGCAACATCGCCTACTTTGGAGAGTTCAGGACCTTCTTTTGTCACTGTAACTTCTGGTTGGAATAGATTAGTTGTATGTGCATCTGAATCTGTAATATCATTTGGAAATCCATCTGGGTGATAGTGTACTGTTACTTTGTTTACCAGTGGGTCAGCGTCATCTACTTGAACTGTATAATCAACATCAAATGTGCAGGAATCACCTGATGCCAAATTGTCACATCCAGCATCTGTTGCATCATCTATCAAATCACCAATTACATCATCATCAATAGAGTCCAAGATGAGGTTTGGTGAGTCAGATGAACCGGTGTTTTCAATTTTAAATGTATAAGTTGCAACATCTGTAGCTTTGGATAGTTCAGGACCAGATTTTGTTATTTTAACGCCTGGTTGGAATAGGTTAGCTTCATGTGTATCATCATCTACAATATCATTTGGAAATCCTAATGGATGATAGTGTACAGTTACAATGTTAACTAGTGGGTCATCACCTGCTTGAACTGTATAATCAACATTAAATGTACAGTGAGCGCCTACTGCTAGATTGTCACATGCAGCTGGTGCGTCTGCCTCTAGGTTGCCAATAATATCATCATCAATAGAGTCCATGATGAGGTTTGGTGAGTCAGATGAACCGGTGTTAGTTATTGTAAATGTGTAAGTTGCAGTATCACCTACTTTGGAGAGTTCAGGACCTTCTTTTGTCACTGTAACTTCTGGTTGGAATAGGTTAGTAGAATGATCATCCTCAGATGTAATGTCATTTGAAAATCCAACTGGGTGATAGAGTACAGATACGGTGTTTATCAATGGATCATCATCACCTGCTTGAACTGTATAATCAACATCAAATGTGCAGGAATCACCAGATGCTAGGTCATCACATCCAGCATTTGTTGCATCATCTATTAGGTCACCAATCACATTATCAGTTATAGTTGACAAGATAAGGTTTGGTGAGTCAGATGAACCGGTGTTTTCAATTTTAAATGTGTAAGTTGCAGTATCACCTACTTTGGATAGTGCAGGACCAGATTTTGTTATTTTAACTGAAGGCTGAATTAGATTAGTAGAATGACTATCATCATCGGTGATATCATTTGGAAAATCTAATGGGTGATAGTGTACTGTTACTTTGTTTACCAGTGGGTCAGCATCACCTGCTTGAACGGTGTAATCAACATCAAATGTACATGAATCACCTGCTGCCAAATTGTCACATGTAGCTGGTGCGTCTGCCTCTAGATTACCGAGGATGGTATCATCAATAGAGTCCATGATGAGGTTTGGTGAGTCAGATGAACCGGTGTTTTCAATTTTAAATTTGTAAGTTGCAGTATCACCTACTTTGGATAGTTCAGGACCTTCTTTTGTCACTGTAACTCCCGGCTGGAATAGATTAACAGACCAACTATCAGTATCAGTGATGTGTGGACCTGATAAAGCTTGGACAGGGTTGTAATCAACAGTTACAATGTTAACTAGTGGGTCTGGATCATTTGCTTGAACTGTATAATCAGTAGTAAATGTACAGGAAGCACCTTTAGCTAAAACGTCACATGCAGCTGGTGCAGCGTTGTTCAAGTTGCCAATTACATCATCATCAATAGATTGTAAGTAGAGATTGCCAATGCCGGCATTTGTTATGGTATATGTGTATGTTGCGTCATCTGTTGCTTTAGATAGTGTAGGACCAGTCTTGACTACTTCAACTTTACAAATATCAAAACCACCTAATGCAAAGTCCTTAAGCTCTGATGTAAAAGACTGTGAAGTACGAGAGTGTAATTGAATTCCAGTAATGCAAAGATTGTTGTCGCCTAATTCATTAGTCAAATCTATGCCGAATTCAGTAAACCCATTTTGTGGTATGTCTGCTATAACATTGCCATGGCTGTCATAGTTAGGCCAAGGCCCACCACTAATAGTTGCACCATTGTTATATGCACATGCAGTTGGGGTTGTAGCCGAGTCACATCCTTCCGTGGATGTTGATGTATCTACAATCCATGCAGCGCCATTCCAATGTCTTAAAGTAAAACCGCCTAAGTTACCACCATTGGTGTAATCCATTGCTACATGAACATCACCTACTGCTTTTTCACTAGTAAATTCACATGGTTTAGGATCGCTTGCTAGTGGAGCACCATCATTATCACAGGGAGGATTCTTGTCTAGTCCAATTTTGTTGTGATTTAATTCAATATCAAGATGACTATCTCCGTTTGAAGAAATTCGTTCGACTCCGATGTAAAGCATAAGGTGACTCGAAACAGGATCTAGTTTAGCAAAAGCATAAGCGTTTGAAATGTCATCTTTAGCTGGGACGCTTCCAGTTCCCCAGTTCCATGTAGAAACTAAATCGGGGTTTTTGTTAGAAGATTGGTAAATAGTATCATCAGTTGCGCTACCTGCACTGACTTGGTCTTTGATAAATACTGCAGCTTCACCGCCATGTAGATCAACTACATTGCCACTGGCATCAAATATAGAACCCCAATCAGGGAGTCCAATACCATTATCATCAACGATGTTTGTAATATTATTTGGCTCTTTTGCTGCTGCTGTTGGTGGGTTAGTTCCTATCTCAAAGAGATTAACAGCAACTGGATTAACTGCAGTAGTTGCATATGCAGACGGCATTGTAGGAGAAGCAACAAAAGCAAATGTTCCACAAAGTAAAATGGCGCACATAAACAGGGACAGCATTCTATCGCCTGCGTTCAAATTATGCCCAAAGTTATTACCCAATGTATCTTATAGTATTTTGTGTGTTCTATATGAACAACACGTTTACATTGTAATACATTTTTGATCGCTATTAAATCAATTATAGATTAATCATATTAATACTTTAAAATAAATTTAAATGAAATGATGTATAAAATCAACAAAAAAACAGATCGTATGATCGTACCTAAAATCGGATCATGGTAAAAAATGAGTAGAATATGTGGAAACACAGATCTATGGGTAAGAAAATTCAATCTTAATTCATTGTTGAGTAATATCAAATTAGCATGATTCAATTAGATTCAATGAAAAATATCCATACATCTGAAAATAATTCATTCAACATAAATCATACAAATAACAAAATTTAAAAAAATCAAAAAAATATCCGATACATAATAACGGTTTATACAAATTTTAAAATCAGATAAATATTTGAAGAAACTTGTTTAGAAGGTCTTTCCTTGATCAAATAAATGATTCACACAAGATGCAATTATCTAATTTTTCTCTAATCTCAAAAATCAATTTTTGGGTGTAAAAATATCAAAATCTCAAAACGACTGAAATTATTTGGATAGTTTTTTAATTAACTGATCCAGGTTGTCATTAACATTATTACCTTTGAAAATAGTAATTGCTTTTATCATATTTTGTATGGGATCATGTAGTCTACCATAGTTGAGAGAGTCTTTTTCAAATGATGTTTTGTTTTCCATGGAATTTTGAGATATGTATAATGTCGTGTTTTTCCCGGGATAATAATATGTGTCAAAAAAATTCTTTGCGATATTTTGCTCATCAATTACCAATGGATCAAAATTTGAACAAAATCGGTGATATCCATGTGATGAGTAGTTACACGATCTATCAGGGGATACATAGTCTTTTTTCCAAAATCCATTTACAAGATGCCAACTGTTGCCTTTTTGGTCTACTCCTGTAGTCATATCCACAAGTGTCTTGTCAGATAGGGTGATTTTTGAAGGATAACCATCTCCGTCCAACACGTGAATAACAGGAGATTCAACTAACGATGTTCCATTAAAGAAAATGCCATTGTTTACAAAATACATATTACCTTCCCTTTTGTCGTCATAGACAGATATTGCAAACATTTCATGTGGCATGTATTTGGTAGGAATGAATGTGATGGCGCACTTTGCGCTTTTGGCAGTATTTTCAAATTTCGCAGTTGCGTTCTTAAATGCACTGATATCACCTACATACGATGTTGTTACTTGATGATCAAATGTTCTATCAACATTGATTTGAAATGTTGCATCATTGAACAAAAAATCCCCCTTTGGAATTCCAACTCCCAGTCCACAGTGAATCACGTCATCTGGATTAGTGGAATGTATTTTCATTGTAAAAGTTACAGGTTTTCCAACTGGAAGTATTAACTGCTGGTCAAGAGAATTATGTAACTGGTTAGTTATTGAAATTGTTTTTTTATTAATCTTCAGCCCATCTTTAAAGAACACATGACCATTTTCATCAACTCCCAAATTTGGTGCACATGCATCCAAACACTCCTTTAACTTTGGAAGATTCATTGCATAGGTTGTTTGAGTGAGTGACAAAGTGACTAAAATCACGGAGAGGATTAGAAATACACAGATGTATCTGGCGTTAATACAGTAAACATTGTTTTTCATATACTTTGTATTGATGTAATGGCTAATCAAACTATTATAGATTTGCTAATGTTTCAGAGGTCAATGTTTGAATTATCATGTAATTGTTTGTGAATGAGCACAAAAAATATGACAGCAATAATTATTTGGTTTGATTTTTAATAAACTGGATAAAGTCGTTTTTAACCGGATGCTCTTTGACATAATCAATTGCCTTTGTTAGGTTTTGAATGAGGACGTGGTTTTTGTCATAATTTGGAAATTCAAATTTATAGATTGATCCCAAGTTATAGAAATTGGTAAAATATTTTGCTGCAGCCTTTTGTTCATTTGTTAATAATTGGCCAAACTCTGGACAAAATCGGTCATAACCATGAGCTGTTTCCTGGCATGATCTGTCAGGTTGCACATAATCTTTGAGCCAAAATCCATTTACAAGGTGCCAATTGCTGCCATTTTGATCAACCCCGGTAGTCATATCTACAAGGGTCTTGTCAGATAGGGTGATCTTTGCAAGATGTCCATCCCTATCAAATGCACGAATTATGGGGGTATCAACTAGAGATTCTCCGTTAAAGAAAATACCGTTATTGACAAAATACATGCTTCCTTCTCTTTTTTCATCATAGACTGATATTGCAAACATTTCATTTGGCATGTATTTTGTAGGAGTAAATGTAATTGTGCACATTACGTTTTTGTCAGCGTTTTCAAATTTTGTAGTTGCGTTGACAAATGCCAAAGTATCACCTGCGTATGATGTTATTATTTTATGATCAAATGTCCTATCAGCATTAATTTGAAATGTTGCATCATTAAATACAAAATCCCCCTTTGGAATTCCAACTCCCAGTCCACAGTGAACCACATCATCTGGATTAGTGGAATGTATTTTCATTGTAAAAGTTACAGGTTTTCCAACTGGAAGATTCAATTGCTGATCCAGAGAATTATGCAACTGATTGGTTATTTTGATAATCTTATCATTGACTCTGAGTCCATCTTTAAAGAACACCCTACCATTTTCATCTTGACCCAAGTTTGGAGCACATGCAACCAAACATTCATCCAATTTTGGAAGAATCATAGCATAGGTTGTTTGTGATACTGATAAAGTGACTAAAATTACAGAGAGAGTAAAAATTACACCCATGTGTCTGGCGTTAAGGTAATTGACAGGATTTTTCATATGCTTTGTATTGGTATAATGGCAAATCAAGCTATTATAGATTTGCTCATGTTTCATACTGTGTCCATTTTAAATTAAGACATATTTTGAGCAAATTGAGGTAAAAAATCAGTCTAGTCATTTACTGACTATATCACTTGGAGCACATTATGTCTAAGAAGGTATGTAGAGCTTGCTACAAAGTCATCTTCTGAGATTTGTCCATTTTGCCACCACATGATGACATTTTCATACCAGTGAGGTACAGTTACACTTTGCTTAGAATCTGAAGATACCCTGATTATTCCCAATTGAGTTAGGTGTGCAATTCCATTCTCAAGTGAAGTTGGGGTTGCGCTGTTAAGCGATACTTGTTTTATGTTTTCTTGTTCGATTATTGTAGTTGGAGTGCCACTTGGTACATTTACTACCTGGATTGCGTTAGAGTATCTTTGCTCAATTGTATTTTTGTAAATGTTCCATCCTTTGATCAAGATGTCTGAGGTTTTCATTTCATCATTGAATGTAAAGTGAACTGTATATTGCATGTCTCCTGCAATTTGTGTACTTTTGATACTTACATCAGATAGTAAGTGTGTTGGGTCTATTACTGTTGTTCCCTTGAATTTGTCCCATGTAATTGATGTGTCTTTCCAGTCAACTGGAGATGTGCCTTGATTAAGGAAGTACATTGATACATGCTCCATGTGAGTTGCACCATCAAGATTGGATAGTTTTAGTATGATTTCTGATGGTTCGCCTACTGGAATTACATTGGTAAATGGCTTGTTTGGATCCAAGTTTAAGAGAGCACCGAAACCAATTCCACCGTCACTTACGGTAGGACCTGAATAAGTAAAGCCAGACACACTTGGTTCAGATCCTGGATCAAGACTACCGCCTAATCTATGAGTTGAAGGTGGATTAACGATATTTACAGTTCGAGTAACTTGTGTTGCAGAGTTTCCTGATGGATCAGATACGTTGTATGTAATGATGTATGTACCTGCTACAGATGTGTCAACATCATCTCCTCCGATTACAGTTGATGATGTACTAGGATCATTGTCAGATACACTTGCACCTGGTTCTGTATAAGTATCAAGGTTTCTTACCAAAGTAATTGTTGAAGCACCATTTAGAGTAATTACCGGAATTGTGGTATCTACTACATTAACAGTTCTAGTTACTTGAGTTGCATGATTACCATTTGAATCAGTTGCATCATATGTTACAATGTAGGTGCCTAATGTAGATTCGTCAACGGTGTCTCCTCCGATTACGGCTGATGAAGAGCCATCCTCTGTATCAGATACACTTACACCTAGTTCGGTGTAAGTATCAATGTTTAGCTCAATGTCCACTGGTGAAACGCCGTTTAGTGAAATTACTGGAATGTCTCCTGTGGAGACAATTACGTTAAAGGTTGTAGAGATAGCTGAATTTCCTGCAGCATCAGTTGCGTTACAGGTTACTGTTGTAGAACCAATTGCAAATACAGTATCAGATAATTGGGAGCATGTTGCTACACCTGCACCATCTACAGCATCACTGGTTGCTGGTGATGTGTAAGATACAGTTGCACCGCTTGAGCTTGTTGCTTCTGCGTTTACATCGGCATGTGAAGCAATTACTGGAGCTGTGCCATCTGAGACAATTACGTTAAAGGTTGTTGGAATAGCTGAATTTCCTGCAGCATCAGTTGCGTTACAGGTTACTGTTGTAGAACCAATTGCAAATACAGTATCAGATAATTGGGAGCATGTTGCTACACCTGCACCATCTACAGCATCACTGGTTGCTGGTGATGTGTAAGATACAGTTGCACCGCTTGAGCTTGTTGCTTCTGCGTTTACATCGGCATGTGAAGCAATTACTGGAGCTGT
>JAHFUM010000011.1:44091-45726 GCA_023265135.1 Nitrosarchaeum sp.
TTGCTACACCTGCACCATCTACAGCATCACTGGTTGCTGGTGATGTGTAAGATACAGTTGCACCGCTTGAGCTTGTTGCTTCTGCGTTTACATCGGCATGTGAAGCAATTACTGGAGCTGTTGAATCAAGAATAATTGTATCAGATGCGTTTGAAGAAGTATTTCCTGCAGTATCTTTGAATTGTGCAAGTACGGTTTTGGTTCCATCACCAGAGGATAATGTAACTGGAGATGAAGTTGCAAATGCAACATATGTCTCTGTATCCATGGTTCCATCTGTAGATATTCTCATTTGAGAACAACCAGACCCTGTATCAGTACAACTTAGAGTAAGTGTAGCGGATGTCGAAATAGCATATGTTGCACCAGAGTTGATAGATACTGTTCCTGTTGGAGATATAATATCAGCAATAATTGTAATACTTACAGCAGTAGATTCTACAGATGTTCCACCGCCACCACCTAATTTTGTTGCTGTTGCAGTTATAGAGTGTACACCATTAGACAGAGTTGATGAATCACATGTCCAAGTGGTACTGGCTGGGATAGTATCAGTAAATGTACAAATCAGAGTTCCGGATAGACCTCCATCATATACTTTAATGATATCTCCTTGAACGGATTTGGTTCCGCTTATAGTTGGAGTGTTATCGCTAATAGTTGAACCGGTAATTGGACTAGTAATTGTAGGAACAACTGGAGCAGGATCAATAATATGATCAAAACTTATTGGATTGCCAACGATTCTCAAATCAAATGTGTCATTGGTACCATCAAGACTAGTTAGCAAAATTCTATATTTTGTATCATCAGTTATACTATCAAATGTTGCAAGTAAAACAGCAGAATTTTTCTCATACACTTGTACTACACTGTTTGGATAGTTACTTTTTGCATAAAGTGTAATATCATTATCACTTGTTAATGGTTGCTCAAATGTTACTCGAATGTAATCGCCAACAGGAATTTCTCCAGTAAATACACCATCTCTTTCTTTTATTTGATCATAAACATCAGAAATTACATTTCTTTCAGAGTCAAGGTGTGCTGCAGATGTGGCTAAAATTATTGCATACACTACAAATGTCTGTGCTTGGTCTGCTGGGACTTCAAATATAATTTGGTCTGGAATATCATTATTGTTAGTATCAACTAGTTGCACTGAATATGCAGCGTCATTAGTGATTTCATTGAAAGAAGATCCATCATGTTGGAATAGTTGTACGCCATCTGATGCAATCTCTGGAATATCTGTAGTTATTGTTACTGTACCTTCTGAAGTTTCTGTCGGGATAACTGTAATTTCTTTTAAAAGTTGAGAGTCAGATGATTCGTCTAGTTCAATAACTGCAGGTTGTGTTGGTTCTGCTAAAATTCCTGCAATTATAGAATATGTTGAATCTGTTAAATCGGTAGTTTCAGCAGTAGAATCTGCACTAGAGTCTGTAGTTTCAGTTGTTGGTTCTGTAGTGGTATCAGTTGTAGAGTCTGTAGTTTCAGTTGTTGGTTCTGTAGTGGTATCAGTTGTAGAGTCTGTAGTTTCAGTTGTTGGTTCTGTAGTGGTATCAGTTGTAGAGTCTGTAGTTTCAGTTGTTGGTTCTGTAGTGGTATCAGTTGTAGAGTCTGTAGTTTCAG
>JAHFUM010000011.1:45736-49126 GCA_023265135.1 Nitrosarchaeum sp.
GTGGTATCAGTTGTAGAGTCTGTAGTTTCAGTTGTTGGTTCTGTAGTGGTATCAGTTGTAGAGTCTGTAGTTTCAGTTGTTGGTTCTGTAGTGGTATCAGTTGTAGAGTCTGTAGTTTCAGCAGATGTTGAATCTATAGTTTCAGTGCTTTGGGCAAATGCATTTGGCAGCATAGGATGTGAAACAATAGCAACTGTTCCACTTAGGAGTAATACACAAAGACATACAGTTAATATCTTATTGCTAATTTTTTGTTCTGCGTTAGTCATTTTATATTAAAATGTCTGTCAAATTAAGGCATAACTACTTCTGTCTGTATGAATCCGGAATGACATGTTACACATTCTAAAATAAATTTAGAGATCGAAGACCGTTTGAAGTACATTTTGGCTAAACAAGATATATCAAGTTAATTACAAAGTTTGTCTTTATAGTTCCTAAAACAAATTTAGTGTGTGCCCTGCAAGACCATTTAGGCCATTCGGAGCACATGTTGACTAACAAGATACATTGAGCTAGCTACAAAGTCTTGATCTGTAATCAATCCATTTTGCCACCATACTATTACTTGTTCAAACCATGCAGGTATAATCACACCTTGACTCGAGTCAGATGATACCTTGATTATGCCTAATTTGGCCAGGTGCATTATTCCACTCTCAAGTGCGGTTGGAGTTGGACTGCTAAGTGATACTTGTTTTGAGGTTGTCATGTCCACTATTTGTGAAACACCACTCTGTACATTTACCACTTGTATTGCATCGCGATATCTCAGTTCAGTAGATTCAGCATAGCTGTTCACGGCATAAACTACAATGTCAGATTTTTTCATTTCACCATTAAATGTAAGGTGGAATGTGTACTGCATATTGTATTGTGGATCTTTACCGATATCTGCACTTCTAACATTGACATCAGATAACAAGTTGGATTTGTCAACTATTGTTGTTCCCTTGAATTTGTCCCATGTTACTGAGGTATCTTTCCAGTCAACTGGATCAGCACCTGAATCAACAAAGTATAATGTTACGCGTTCCATATGTTCAGCACCAAAGAGATTAGACATTTTTATTATAATGTCAGATGGTTCTTCTGTTGGAACTACACTGGTAAATGGTTTGCTTGGATCCAAGTTTAAGATAGCACCGAAACCAATTTCACCATTGCTTACAGTAGGACCTGAGTAACTAAAGCCATCTACAACGGGATTAGTTCCTGGATCTGGACTGCCATTTGTTCTGTGTAATTTAAACATCCAAGTGTTTTCTGCTATGCCGTCACCTTGGTTTCCTGCCAAATCAATCAATCCACTCATATCTACTGTAATCACTATTGTCTGTCCACTGGTTAATGCCTTAAGATCAGTCAAGTCTTGTCCAGATAATGTTAGTGTGTAAGTATTGCCGTCAACTGCAGTTAGTGAGCTGTCAACTGCACCGGCACCTGCACCTGCAAAGTTCAAAGTGATATCAGATACATCAAATCCTGTAACATCCTCGTTGAACTCAAATGTGTAAACTAGTGATGTCTTTGTGTTTGATGGACTTGCTGGGTCTGTGGTAATTGTAAGGGAGCTTGGAATTGGAGCTGTGACATCATATGTCCAGGTGTTTTCTGCTATGCCGCCACCTTGGTTTCCTGCCAAATCAGTTAATCCACTCAGATCTACTGATGCTACAATTGTCTGTCCATCAGTTAATGCATTAAGATCAGTCAAGTCTTGTCCAGATAATGTTAGTGTGTAAGTATTGCCGTCAACTGCAGTTAGTGAGCTGTCAACTGCACCGGCACCTGCACCTGCAAAGTTCAAAGTGATATCAGATACATCAAATCCTGTAACATCCTCGTTGAACTCAAATGTGTAAACTAGTGATGTCTTTGTGTTTGATGGACTTGCTGGGTCTGTGGTAATTGTAAGGGAGCTTGGAATTGGAGCTGTGACATCATATGTCCAGGTGTTTTCTGCTATGCCGCCACCTTGGTTTCCTGCCAAATCAGTTAATCCACTCAGATCTACTGATGCTACAATTGTCTGTCCATCAGTTAATGCATTAAGATCAGTCAAGTCTTGTCCAGATAATGTTAGTGTGTAAGTATTGCCGTCAACTGCAGTTAGTGAGCTGTCAACTGCACCGGCACCTGCACCTGCAAAGTTCAAAGTGATATCAGATACATCAAATCCTGTAACATCCTCGTTGAACTCAAATGTGTAAACTAGTGATGTCTTTGTGTTTGATGGACTTGATGGGTCTGTGGTAATTGTAAGGGAGCTTGGAACTAGAGGAGTAGTGTCATATGTCCAAGTGTTTTCTGCTATGCCGTCACCTTGGTTTCCTGCCAGATCAGTCAATCCGCTCATATCTACTGATGCTACAATTGTCTGTCCACTGACTAGTGCATTGAGTTTAGTTAGATCAGTGTTAGATAATGTCATGGTGTAAGTATTGCCGTCAACTGCAGTTAGTGAGCTGTCAACTGCACCGGCACCTGCACCTGCAAAGTTCAAAGTGATATCAGATACATCAAATCCTGTAACATCCTCGTTGAACTCAAATGTGTAAACTAGTGATGTCTTTGTGTTTGATGGACTTGATGGGTCTGTGGTAATTGTAAGGGAGCTTGGAACTAGAGGAGTAGTGTCATATGTCCAAGTGTTTTCTGCTATGCCGTCACCTTGGTTTCCTGCCAGATCAGTCAATCCGCTCATATCTACTGATGCTACAATTGTCTGTCCACTGACTAGTGCATTGAGTTTAGTTAGATCAGTGTTAGATAATGTCATGGTGTAAGTATTGCCGTCAACTGCAGTTAGTGAGCTGTCAACTGCACCGGCACCTGCACCTGCAAAGTTCAAAGTGATATCAGATACATCAAATCCTGTAACATCCTCGTTGAACTCAAATGTGTAAACTAGTGATGTCTTTGTGTTTGATGGACTTGATGGGTCTGTGGTAATTACAAGTGAACTGACAACGGGTGGTGTAATATCATAAACTACTGATAACTCTGAAGCCTCGTTGTTACCGTTTCCTGCTGCATCGGTTGAAGAATCTGCTGGCATGTTAATTGTGATTGTTCCTGGACTTGAAGGAGTGACTAGTATAGTATATGCAGTGCTATTTACTGTAACAAAGCTGGATGTTATTCCACCTACAACTACAAAGTCATCAATTGTAACTCCGGATACTGGCTCTGAAAAGAGAGCAGTTACTGTAAATGATGAATTAATTGGATTTTGTGGGGTAGATAACACTACGGTTGGAGCAATGAGGTCTGCAGTTCTAGATAGTGTGTTGGAGACAGAGTTGCCATTGAGTGCTGTATCTACTGCGCTGTTTGCTGGGACAGTTACTGATACTGTACCATCAGAAGATGGTGTTACATTGAAGG
>JAHFUM010000018.1 GCA_023265135.1 Nitrosarchaeum sp.
GTAGTGTTGGCACATGGATCTGTTTTATTTGTAAGTGAAGAGTTGATTGAATAGTGGAAAACGAAAAACTAAGTTTGGCAGGTCTTATAATTATGCTATTACTTATTGCTATGATTGTAGGGCAATCAAGCATAGAACCAGTATTAGTAAAAGGTGGGATTGTATTTGGTTGTGTTTTTGGAGCTATTGTATCGATAGTTGCTTTTATTAAAATTGATTGATAACTGTTAATCATTTTTGATTTTTATTGTGATCATTCCCAATGTGATTATCAAAGTACACACACCTATCAAAAAAAAAAGAAAAATAAAAAACGACTAGTAGTTTGTTACATATGCATATCCTGCCTTTGTATTATGCAAGTATCCATATGACGAACTTCCTAGATCTAGGGTCATGTCTCCACTAATTGTGGCTGTTGCAGTTGCTGCTCTATCTGTTCCAACATAATGGCCGCTGTATGAATAACTACCAGAACGATAGTTATAGTGACCATTTCCTGTAGAATATTCCCCGTCACCAATCCAGTTTGCATTAATGGTTACAGATTTTGCAGAGTCAGTCACATAGTCATAGCCATTAATGGTAGTATCAAGTGTTGCACTTCCTAATCTACCAGAGTTTTGAAATGTAGATGGCGCAGATTCGGTATATCCAAAGAATGATTTCAATGGAATGTATTCATTCCAACAGTAGTATACCTGCTCCCATTCCTGGCAAACCTCATCTCCTATTGTATATTGGTAGATTCCAACATAGGAACCAGAGCCATTATATTTTTCTGATTTTTCTTGCGTAGAGTATTCGCTTGCAAAGACATAGACGTCTGTATGTATTCCGTCTTGCTCAGAACTCCAGTATGCATCTGCAGAGATTCCCTTGTACTTGATGTTTGTAGAAAGTGGCTGTGCAGATGCTGTCTGTGTGCTTGCAAATAATACTAGTACCGCAATAACAGTAATTGCGTATTTTGAAATATTATTCATCAATGAGTACTGTATGATTTGAATTTAGTATGACCAGACAATTCTTTTTCACAGATGATAAAAATAATTTACGTAGAAATGTCAATTTTTGAATCGATACAAAACTCTACGTTTAATGACGATGCTTGTTAAAATTTCTGGAACTAGCGATTTTGATGTTAAACTAAATCAGACACATGTATGTGTTACAAGCAAAATAGAAACAACATGTGAGATGAGAAAATGAAAACTAGATTTTTAATTAAAAAGATTGGGCCAAATTGCCCAACCCTGGATTGGTCTGTAGGTAAACGAATGACTCCTGTATGTTACCATTAATGATTTGGGAAAATTTGCTTAAAAGACTCGCGTAGAAATTATCAGTATATTCTAAATACTGTTTTGGAAAATTATCCTGTAATTGAATCTGTCACCAAGCAACAATTGTTGTTGGTCTTAAGTTTCAATTTTCTTCTTTTATTCTTATAGATGAGAATAAAACCACTATGTAATTCTCTAAATCTTTTGAATTCAAAGTTCACGTCTAGCAATTATTTATTAGAACAATTAATTAATACATGTTGACGGCAAACATTGATTTCAAAAAAATATGGAGGTAAAAAATGAACTTGAAAATAATAATTTTAATTATAGTTGCATCATTTGTAGTGTTTGGTTTCCAAGAATTTGTTTATTCTTATCAAATAAACGAAGAAACTCAATGTTTGGTAGAGCATGTTTTAGTTTATCGTATTAACTCTGAAAAATATGCTTGTGTCTTTGATTTAACTGCACAAAAATGGGAAGATAAAGGCATAGCTAAACTAGTTGGAAATCCAAATCCTATTCAACCAATAATTAAGACGGGTACTGATGCGGGAAGATGTGTTGGATACTGCATCAAAGATTTTACCATAACTCCTGACAAAATTGTTTACTCTCAAAACGGTAGGGAATTTGTTTCAAATGTCTGGGTAGACCTACCTGAAAAAACCAAAGAGGTTTCACTATCTAAAATAGAATGGAAGAAATTGATAGATTCTGTAGATTTTCAGAAATTTAATTCACTACCAGATAAAGTTGGTTGCCCAGGATGTGCCGATGCTCCAGTTGAGTGGATTGAAATTTCATATGGTGAAAAAACCAAAAGGATTGAATTTGAGCATCAAGATGAAATTCCAGAAATTAACCAACTTGTAGCAGAGTTACAAAAAATACGTAATACTGTCGAGTCTTCAATTGATAGCTTTGAGGAATGCGTTGCAGCTGGAAATCCAGTCATGGAATCTTATCCAAGACAATGTAAAACAAGTGATGGAAAAAATTTTGTGGAAGAGGTTAATTCTAGACTTATGAGTCCTGAATCGCTCTGCCAGAAATATGGTGGAAATTGGTTGCAAGAATTCAATGAATGTGAAACAATATCAAAGGAACAGTGTTCAATTATGAATGGAACATTTAATGAATGTGAATCTGCATGCAGACACCAACCTGATTCTAAAGTCTGCACTTTGCAATGTGTTCCAGTCTGTGTAATTCCATAATACATCCTAAATGAACCATAACCTCCCATCATCTCTTTATTTTTTCAATCCTCAAGTCAATACAAAATTCTAAATAATATTACTAGGCAATGAATAAAAGTGCTCATTGGTTAATTGTGCATTATTTTCCACATCTTAATGCTTATACTTCAGATCGTATTACTTTCATAAATTGAGTATGAGACTATTTTGTAGTCATAATTTTGTATACACTCATGGACATCTCTATTGTTCTAAATGTGGAAAAAAAACACCTGGTAAACCTAGAAAGAAAATACAGATAAAAAAAATAGGAGTTGTGATTACACTAATTTCATTGATTGGAATTGTTGGATTTTTCTTTTCAAATGGTGTATTTGAGATAAATGAAAAAAACATTAGTGACCATTTTAAAAATATACCGACCAACATACCTAAAGAAATACAGATCCCAATTCAAGAAAAAACAAAAGAAATTACTACAAATATCTATAAACAAATCGATTCCATTAAAAAGGATACAGAAATCGATAAAATAATATCACTAATTCCTAAAGAAACACCTGTACAAACTTATCCAAACAACTGTGATCATTCATATCCTGATGTTTGTATTCCTCCTTATCCTCCTGGCCTAGATTGTAGTAAAATTTCATACAACAACTTTAAAGTATTACAGCCAGACCCACATGGATTTGATAAAGATAAAGACGGCATAGGTTGCGAAAAATAATAACCTATTATTCTCGATGGAGAGAATAAAAGACTAGAATACTTTATGAAGATGATACAAATCACTAGTCATGATTATGCAGTTTCTTTCTTTGTTTTTAATTGCAATTTTACTGTTCTCTGTAGTCAAACCGATTTATGCACCACCCGCAGAAAATGAGGAATATTGGCCTCCTTTTACATCAAAAAAACATCCGTATGGTTTGCCATTGTTTCAATTTAGAGGTGGTGCATCAGTAAACGATGTGAGATGTGATTCAGACTTTGTACTTGTAGTAAAACATAGTGGTTCTCCTGCATGTGTTACCCTTGATACCAAAATCGAACTAATAATACGAGGATGGACACAAGATGACAGATTACTCCTTGGGTGTATTGGGGATCGAGTCCAAAAATGTTATCCGCAAGACAAGGCAGAATATCAAAAACTATTGCACAAATATTACTATGGGAATGGTTCTGCCATTGTAATACCAAGAAGCGATTTATTTTTACAGCAACCACTCAAAATCGAAGGATTAAATGAGACATACAATGTTGGAGAGAAAATTGAATTTACAATAAATTTCAATGGCACCAAGTCTGGATGTTATAGTTACCCATCACTAAAAATAGAAAATTCTGAGCACCAAAAGGTATGGGAAGGCAATTACATCGTTGAATTTTGTGATCCTGATTTCACTTCAACACATTATGAAAAAGTTTGGAAGACAAGTGATTCTCCACTTGGAATCCCAATAATTAATCAAACTGGGTTTTACACATTATTTGTCACGTATGGTGATGCTATAATTCAAAAAGACATTGTAATAATAAATGAAAATGAAAACTAGACTTTTGATTATAACTATGATCATCTAATAGATTTATCACTCACATTCAGAGAGTTTTGGATTACATATTTTACAATCAATCAAACATGTATCTTCTGGACAATATCCACAAGATTGTTTTTTATTTTTATCCTTGTTCACTGTTATAGATAGTAAACAAAACATATCAACTTTGTTTCAAATTTTGTTTTACATCACACTATGAAGGCTTTGGCTCAAAATGATCTGCATGTCCTTTGCCACCGCAACCATCTTCCATATCCCATACATGTGCAATTTGCTTTTCATCAAGATTGTATTCTATGATTAGATATTTTGCCTGTCCTTCAAAGGTAGCCCATCTCCAACACTTGCAACAACATGGTCCACCCTCTGATGACATTTTCATCGTATCATCGTACACTTTTTGCTGCTGTGTGTTCAATATGATGTTTTTATCATATGACACAAGGGTTTTTGCAAGTGATGCCTTGATGTCATAAGGATCTGAAGGAATTACATCAATGCCAGAATATTGCTTGAGACCATCAATTTGTTCTATGTATCTGTGAGAGTCCATCTTGGAACAACAAGATCCCTGTAGTGAATCATCATCGGATTTGGAATTCAAGAAATCTGCAGATGCACAATAATTTGTATGGGCATTACTGAGGATGATAAATTTCTCATCCAATCTATCCATTGGAACATCTGGTTTTTCTGACACCATGGCATAAAAAGCAATTACAAACAAAAATGGCAGTATCCACAAGACCAGATGCTTGTCCGAAAATTGTATTGCTTTCATGGTATGATTCCTTTTGCTGGGTTTTACTTTTGCCTCTTTGGAGACCATCTTTTTAAAAGCAGTGAGCTACTTGTGACAGAAACAGAGCTTGCAGCCATTGCCAAACCTGCTAAAGCTGGATACAGCAAACCAATACCTGCAACTGGTATGAGTATTGTATTATATGCAAATGCGTAAAGTAGATTTTGTTTTATTTTACCCACCGTCTTTTTGCTTATCTCTATGGCAGTTACTACACTGTTTAGATCATCTCTTAAAAGAATGACTTTGCCAGCTTCTAGTGCAACATCTGTACCACTTCCTATTGCAATGCCAACATCGGATTGCATTATTGCTGCAGCGTCATTTATGCCATCTCCAACCATTGCAACCTTTTTTCCACTAGCTTGCAATTCTTTTATCACGTTGACCTTCTCAGATGGCATTACATTGGCAATCACTCTATCTATGGAAAGCTCATTAGCTATTGTTGCAGCTGTTTCTTTGTTATCTCCAGTAAGCATCACTACTTCCACTCCGTTATCTTTTAATGCCATAATGGCAGACTTTGCACTTTGTTTTGGAGAATCCAGTAATGAAATCAATCCTACTAATTGACTGTTAAGGGCTACAAGTACTACCGTCTTTCCCTCCTGTTGGAATTTTGAGATATGTTCCTCTACTGTACTAATCTCAACTCCTTCTAATTCTAGTTGTTTTGGGCTGCCAACTAATATTGTGTTTCCGTTGTATGTTGCCTTGACACCTCTTCCAGGAATTGCAACAAAGTCTGTTGGATTTTGTAGTTCGAGATTTAATTCACTTGCTTTTTTTACAATTGATTTTGCCAATGGGTGTTCAGAATTTTTTTCAGCAATTGCAGCAATCTCTAAAAATTTTTCTTCGGAATTAGGGGCAATACTGCCATCTGTTAGAGTAATCTGTTTTATGGTTAGTAAATCAATTACTTGCGGCTTTCCTTCAGTAAGAGTTCCGGTTTTGTCAAATACTGCAATCTTTATTTTGCTGAGCATCTCAAGGGCATCCCCGCCTTTAAAGATCACACCGTATTGGGCACCTTTCCCCATTCCCACCATCACTGCAGTTGGAGTTGCAAGACCAAGTGCACATGGACATGCAACAACTAGAATGGCTACTGCTGGAATTAACGCAGCTGCAATATGATGTTCTCCAGGCGGAGTAACAAAATACCACGACACAAATGTTACAGTGGCAACAATTAGAACTATAATTGCAAAATATCCCGCAATCTTATCCACAAGACGTTGCATCGGTGGCTTTTCCCCCATTGCGTCTTCAACAAGGTTCATTATCTGTGAGAGCATGGTATCGCTTCCAACCTTTTCAGCCCTTACCAAAAGGGCACCTTCCTTGTTTATGGTACTTCCAATCACCATATCGCCTGGTTTCTTTTCTACAGGCATTGATTCGCCAGTTATCATAGATTCATCAACTGCTGAGTGACCTTCAATCACTATGCTATCCACGGGAATTTTTTCACCAGGTTTTATGATTAAGATATCTCCGGGTTGGATTAACTCGATTGAAATTTCAGTTTCTGTTTCATTTTTTCTGATTCTTGCAGTCTTTGGTTGAAGTTCTAACATCTTTTTAATTATTGATGATGCCTTTCCCTTGGTCTTGTTTTCAAGATACTTGCCAAGAATTATGAAAGTTATCACAATGGAAGCCGCATCATAGTAGATGTTGTGCCAAGCAGGTGTCGGAAATGTGTTAAATACGCTAAATAGATATGCGGCAGTTGTACCAGTAACAACCAGAGTATCCATATTTGCAGACTTCATTTTAGTTATTCTGTATGCCCCAATGTAGAACCTGCTTCCAGTAACAAACTGGACTATACTTGCGCAAACAAAAATTATCAATGCTGCAATTCCAGTTCCTGCAAATGGAATGAATGAAAAAAATTCGGGATAACCAAAAAACATGACAGGAATTGAAAACACAAGTCCGATGAGAAATACTTTTTTTAGTTTCTTTGCTTCAATTTCTTCTGATGTTTCAATGTCATCTTCACTTAAAATTTGAAATCCTAGTTTGCTAATTATTCTCCGAAGATCTGAGATTGAGAGCAAAGTAGAATTGTATTTAATGACAACTTGATTATTTCCATAATTGACAGATGCTTCCTTGACTCCCTCTATCTCAAGTAATCTCTTTTCTAATTTTTCTGAGTCACTGGAATCCGTAATTCCGGTTATCTTTACTGAGAATTTTTCATAGACAGTAGAATACCCAATATCTTTTAGCGCATTTTCAATTTTTTCTAGATCAATTAATGATGAATCAAACTCTAAAACAGCTTTTTCAGCAGCCAGATTCACTTCGCATTTTTTTATGCCCTCAATATCTGACATGTGGTTTTGAATTGCAGTTATACAGCCAGCACAGTGCATGCCTCCAATTTTAAGGGCTGTTTTTCTAATGCCTGCATTCAGAGTGTCTACATCCTGTTTCAATCTGATCAATAATGATGAACTTCTGATAATTAATATGGCATCTTTACAATTGTAAAATACAGTTGTTAAATAAATGAAAAACTATATGTCAATATGGATAGTAATCACGAACAAAAAACAGATCCGATAAATCATTGTCAAGTAGATGGAATTAGAATTTGTACAAGATGTGGATCTAGTAATGTTGAGATAAAAGGGGATATAATCAACTGTAATGATTGTAACGCAATTTTATGCTTTGAACACCTAGACTAGAATGCATTATAGAAAACTGGACAAATTGGCTAAATTGAAAAATTTATAGAACAAGTAATTTAGGTTCAAAAGATGAGAATCTCCAAGTGCAAATGTGTTTGCTCCTTTGGAATAATTGGTATGATTTTATGTATTGCCCTCATAGGATTTAGCACCATTGGAATGGCAGCTGCAACAATTTCAAATGTTGAGCAAAGTAACATGAATATGATGCATGATAATTCGAATAGTTTTGTTGATGAAATGATGAAATTCTTTGACAGCACAACAGGTATGACCATTCTTTTAGTTTCATTTGCATCAATGCTCGTAGGTATGTGGTATAGAAAAAAGGCCCGATTGATTCCAATTGCTGCAATAGGTGCAATTTTCATGTTTGCTGGAATGTACCACACACATACTCTTTGGCTACAAATTCTTGGTACAGTAATAATGGCATTTACCTACTTACCGATGTACAGTTTTAGAATCAGCAAAATACTCAGAGTATAATTGTAATCAGTTTGAAATTTATTGAATATACTTGTCGAGTGTATTTTGGAAAACCTCATACGGTTGGGCTCCAGTAATTTTTGTGTAACCCTTTTCTGAATTTCCTATAAATGTTGTAGGTGTTCCAGTCACTCCAATATTTGTACTAAGTTGAGTTAGTTCTGTTACTCGAGGTTCATACTTTTTACTATCCAGACAAATATTGAATTGCTCCATATCAAGATCAGGTATGTTTTTTGCAAGAATTTTTATTTTTTCATATGTTCCCCAACCTGAATTTTCACTCCCCTGATTTACATAAATAAAATTATGATATTGATAATATTTTTCTTGTTCATTAGCACACCAAGAACTAGCAGCAAGAGGCAATGAATCTGGACCAGTAATACTTATCCCAATAAAGGAAAATTTTGCTTTTCCAGTATCAACATACTCTTTTTTGATCTCCGGTTCTGTTTGATCAAATAATCTCTTACAAAATGGGCACTGAAAATCCCCAAATTCAATTATGTTTATAGTGGCAGAAGGCGCTCCCATATATTTTGCATATACAGGAATTTCTGATGTTGGTGAAGTCTTTGCAATTGTAGGCTCTTGTTTTATTATAGTGGGTATTTTACTCTCTGAATTTTGTTTTTGAGATTCTAACATATTTGTAGAGAAAGGCATGATGTTTCCTAAAACATATCCTCCAAAAAATGCAGAGATGATTGCAATTGCCACAATACTGATAATTAATTTGTTAAAAGTAGATTTTTTTATAATTACATTTGTATCTGTTGTTTTTTCCATATCCTCAATGTCCAAAAATCACTATCTCCTTAATGATGATGTTTTTTATTTATGATATTTATCTATGATACATTACAATTGTAATATAATTATTCTAAAACAGATGTACAGATTTTATCAAGTTTAAACGGCGTCTAGTTCTTGCACATTCTAAAGATTAATGTTACATTTGTAAAGATCTGTATTAAAATATGCATCTAGTTTCATTACCGAATATGTTTGAAAAACATTGTCCCATATGTGGAATGGAAGTCAAAAAAGATATTGCAGTCAAAAGATTCGGAAAATATCTTTGCTCTGAGCAACATGCTGAAGAATTTTTGGTACGAGAACAACAAAGACAAAATGAAGAGGGTCACAGAGAACATCGTGGCGGTTGCTGCTAACGCCATTTTGTCATATAACTCAGAATCTAGAAAAAAGAGATTATGTCATTGAAATTAGGTGATTATACTTGAAGAAAAAAGCGATTCTTGGTGCATTATTTTTACTGTCTGTTATTCTTTTTTTATTTTCATCATTTAGTAGTGTTTTTGCACAAGAAATATCCAACGATGAATTTGTCACATACTCGAAGAAAAGCAATTTCATAAAAGAAATTTCTATTCCCGTTGATGACTTTGGTTTGAGGGGAATTACAACAGATAAAAATGGAAATGCTTGGTTCTATCATGCAACACAAAATGCAAGTTCAATTTTCAAGTTTGATCCTGCCACTGAAAAATTCTCAAGTTTTGACCTAGCAAAAAAGACCAATACAAAAGATGTGATTGTTAATCTTTCTGGAGGACATATCATTTATGATGAATCAAGAAATATGATATGGTTTACAGATGCAAGAACCAATTCCATAGGCAAATTCAATATAGAAAGTCAACAAATTGACACAATCAACATACCAACAGAAAATTCTGGACCAATGGGAATAATTTTATCACCAGATAAATCAAAGATTTGGTTTACGGAGCTAAGTTCAGATAAATTTGCAAGTCTAGACATAACAACAAACAAAATTAAAGAATATAAAATCAAAGAAAATAGCGGCCCAATATCTCTTGCATTTGATGAAAAGGGATCTTTACTTGTAACTCTCGCTTATTCAAATAGCGTTTTAATTATTGATGTGACAAACATGCAATCAGATACATTTCAAAATATTTCTGAGATCACCATATCAAAGCCAGACTTTTTCTCACCTTTTGGAATTGCAATATTTAAAGACTCTAAAGGAGTGGAAAAACTGATTCTGTCAGATCATGGTTCAAGTAGAGTAATTATTTCAGAATTAGATTCTCATTTGAAAATATATAGTTCGTTGTGGACATCTCCTAATATTTTATACCCACAGACTCTTCCAGGTCAGATAGACACTGATGAATTTGGAAATGTCTATTTTGCACAACACGGTGGAAACAAGATCTCAAAAATTGACAAGTCAGGTATTATTACAGAATATGATGTTCCAACTGGCCCACTCTCCACTGTAGTTTATCTTGATGCATCAAAAGACGGGAAAGTGTGGTTTACAGAAGTTTTAGCAAATAAAATTGGTTATCTGGATACGAATATTTTCATTCCATTTGATATACAAGTTGACAAAGAAAAAATCGACTTTACAGAAAAAGAGACATCAAAGCAAGTAAAAGTCACAGTAAATAATCTTGAAAATAGTAATGGTATGGTATCCCTAGATAATATCCATATTTCATTAATCGGTATGACTGATTCAGGATTGAATGGTGTTTCTTTTACTGCAACTCCTTCCATAATTGACTTGAATCAAGAAAATCAAATAGAATCCACTCTAGATGTATCAGTTGATAAAAATGCCAAATCAGGCACATACCAGGCAATGATTCAAGTCTCAGCAACAGAACAGATTGATAAAACTATGACAATATCAAAACTGTACCCAGTAACAATTAACATAGATTTACCAAAACCCATCTTATCTCCAACTATCGAGAAAACTGATTCAGAATTTATCATCAAAGATATAATACAAAACGCTGCAATAACGGCAATAATAATACTAGTAGCATCACTTGTATATCATAAAATTAAACTAGCAAGACAGAACAAAATTTCAAAGCAAGAATAGCCACAATATTTTTAATTATTTCTGTGAGTTCATGATTGCCTTGATTCTTCGTTGATATTTGTCTTGAAAGAGAACTTTGCAGGAAGGACAGCAAAAAAATCTTTGAATGTTTGCCACTTGTAATATGCTAGGTTTTTCAGTAATCTTTCTATCACAATAATCACATGTAATTTTTACATGTAAATTTGAATCGAGTTTTTTGATTGCAGTTCCTTGTGATTTAATATC
>JAHFUM010000012.1:0-40977 GCA_023265135.1 Nitrosarchaeum sp.
GCTTAGCGATCCTTCGTGTGCCCACTATTGGGGCCCGGAGGTGACAGAAAAATTACCCCAGGGATAACAGGCTCGTCGCGGGCGAGAGCTCCTATCGACCCCGCGGTTTGGTACCTCGATGTCGGCTTTTCCTATCCTGGTCCTGCAGCAGGGGCCAAGGGTGAGGCTGCTCGCCTATTAAAAGGGAACATGAGCTGGGTTTAGACCGTCGTGAGACAGGTCGGTCTCTGCCTGATGGAAGCGTGGATGTCTGAGGGGAAGTTGCTCCGAGTACGAGAGGAACAGAGCAGCGTGGCCACTGGTTTACCGGTTGTCTGATAAGGCAGGCCGGGCAGCTAAGCCATTTGGGCTAAGTGCTGAAAGCATCTAAGCACGAATCCCATCCCGAGACAAGACATCCTTTCGTAAGATGAAGGTCGGCAGCAGAAGACTGCGTTGATAGGAAGGTGGTGTAGATCACAAGCTTCGGCGAGTGGTGAGCCAGCCTTTACTAACAGACCAACACACCGGTTCAGCCACTTACATAGAGACTATGCACGATGAATTCATTTTTGAATTCATCAAGTGGAAACAAATACACGACATGTACGATGATTTATTTTAAATCACTCTTAGCGAAAGCTATGCATTTTGATTTGATTTAATCCCTCCTAGCGAACGCTATACACGACATAATGAAATTAATTTTGAGTCTATGCTGCTGATGATTTATACACAAGTCTTAAATTATCAATTTTTCAGGGTTTAATACATGCGTAATAATTTCAGTGTGGTTTTCTTGTTTTCGATTCTTGTAGCTGGACTAATTATCAATCCATCTCTATTTCCAACTGGTGTAAATTCTGCATCTGATAATTCTGGTTCTTTTAATGTGTCACATTTTGCCTATGCAGAAGAAAATATGCAAAATGAAACTGAAGATAACGAAACAATGCCCATGCTAAACATGACTTCAGAAGATAACGAAACAATGCCCATGCTAAACATGACTTCTGAAGATAACGAGACAATGTCCATGCTAAACATGACTCATGGTGGCAATGTTACGATACCAATTCTAAATGCAACTTCAGATAAAGTCCTCTTATGTCATGTTCCATCAGGTAACGAAACCAAATCTAACAGCATTACTGTAGCCTCTGAAGCCGTTTCGGCACATTTGGCTCATGGCGATTATTTAGGAGCCTGTAATGATGATTTAGATAATGAAATTAGTGGAATCCATGATCAATTAACTCAGTTTGTCAAAGAATCAAGATCACTGTTTAAAGAGCAAAGAGATGAAACACGTGCTGTAATTAAAGAATGTCAAGCTTCATTGGCTGCAGCTGATCCAACTCAACGAGATGAAGTAAAACAACAATGCAAAGATAACCTTAATGCAATTAAAGAATCGTATAAAGTAATCAGAGAAACTTACAAGGAATCATTTAAAGAATTAAAACAAATTATGCATATTGCAATCCAAGAGGCTAAGGGATTAAGTGTAGATGACTCTGAAAAAATGGCTGCACTCTCTGATATTAAATCTCATTTAAAATCTGGCGCTGATTTAGAAAAAATTAAAGCACTACACAAATCCATTGAAGATCAACTGTCCTCTGAGCAAAAACAACTTCATGAACAACAAAAAACAGAACGTATGCAAATAAGAGAAGACAAAAAATCACAACACGATGCCATGAAAGAACAAACTCAGGCAGAACGTGATGCCATGAAGGAACAAAAACAAGCAGAACGCGATGCCATGAAGGAACAAAAACAAGCAGAACATGATGCAAAGAAACAAGAAAACCAAACCCAAAATGATGGCGATCAAGAAGACAATGAATCTGGACAAAATTCAGGCAATGAAGGCAACGAAAATGAAAACGAAGGTAACAAGTAAATCATAATCTGATATTTTAAATTCTAATTATTTTCAACTAAAATTCAAATAATGTATTGATGCTTTTTGGGAGGTAATTTCTGCATCTGATGTGATTATTTGATTTTTATTCTTAATTTGTGTAAAGTACTATTTTATAATAACAAAATTATGCTCTTGGCGCTGCAAATTTTTTACTGAATTTGATTTTTAATCTCTAGTTTTTTGAATGTATTCGTATTCTATTTCAATGTCTTTTTGCAGTTCTTTGGCAAGTCCAATCCACCAATCTATTGTATTTTCAGGCATTATTAAAACAAAAAAACTCAAAGTCAGTAATAGATCTGCTGGTTAATTCTACAAAACAATTGCGTAACAAAATATGACAAAATTCAGTCTTTTTTGTATGTGATATTTTCTTTATTTTCCGCTAGGTTTTTTATTTTTATTATGACGGTATCTCCTATTTTGTTGAAAATTCTTTGACGATTCTCATTTGTAAAAATCCAACCTAATAAAATATCCAACGGTAAAAGAAATGATTTGCCAAAACTGCTGATCATGACTCCCTTCAAATCTGGGTTTTTGCCGTACATGTTTGTAAGTTTTAAATTTAGAATTTTTTTGCCTATTGTCTGACCTGTTTTATATTCTAAAATCGTAAAATATGTAAAAAAGAATATGCTAGTAGGAATAAACTGTGTAGTTTCTGCCCAAAACCATTTCTCACTTAACTCATAATCCATTGTTCCAAAGACTGAGAAAATTATAGATAATGAAATAATTGAAATAATACAAAAATCAATCAACCAAGCAAAAAATCTGTCACTCCACTTTGCAATCACTATTTCTGTAAATTCCTTGGGGCTTGACTCGCTCATATTCTGACTGTCCTGATCAAACTAATAAAACATCTTCGGTTTAGACATAAAATACAGCTAATCTCTACTTAACACTGGTTACAACACAGTCAATTTATCGCTGATAAACTATCTTATATCATGAAAGCAAAATTTGCATCCTCTTGTGTGTCCTGTGGAGATAAAATACAGTTAGGCAAAGAAATTGCCAAAAATAAAGATGAGAAATGGGTTCACAAACACTGCATCGATGAGACTGAAGGTTTACCCTAGAAATTAATAAGATCTAATTTCAACTACATTTGAAAATCTTTTTGGTCTTAATTAATCCTCTAGATGTATTTTTTTGGACTGTAAGAAAAAATGAGAAAGATGTCATAAATCTATACAATTCTCTTTCTCCAATAATGCAACTTGCCACAGGTGGCTCGATGCTAAATTTTGGTTACTGGGTTGAAAACACTCCAGAGCCTGTTTCTGCTCAAGAAAACCTCTGTTCCTACTTTGGTAAATTGGCAGAACTAGAAAATGCAAAAAATGCTGTCGATGTTGGAAGTGGCTTATCTGCACCCGCAATTTTTTGGAGAAATAAATATGAAAAGTTGAATCTATTTTGTATCAATATCAACTATAATCAATTGTCTTTTTCAGGTCCTCAAAGAAATCTTGAATTTCTAAATTCAACTTCCACAAAATTACCTTTTTCTGATAAATCCGTAGATCGCGTGCTGGCATTAGAATCGTCACAACACTTCAAACCTCTAGAAGATTTTGTTTCTGAATCAAAACGAATTTTAAAATCCTATGGGGTTCTAGTTTTGGCATTGCCTGTGACTTTACACAATTCTTCTTTTACAAAATTAGGCATCTTAAAATTTACTTGGTCTTCAGAGCATTATGGGTTAGAACATGTACGAGATCTTGTCAAGTCAGGTGGGTTTACAATTGATCATGAAGAGTTGATCGGAAAAAATGTCTACATCCCGCTGGCAAACTACTATACTAAAAACAGACATGAATTAAAAAAATCCATTTTGCAAAAATATCCCAGTTATGTAGAAAAGATACTGTACCTGTCTATTATTAAAATGAAAAAAGCTTCTGAGCAAAAAATCATCGATTATGTAGTTCTAAAATGTAGGGCATGATTTAGATAATAATACAGTGTTTTTATTCTATCTTGAACGATAGATTTGATCCCTTTGGTATCATTGGCTAAGTTTTTATTTTTGATATGTACACAGTACTCCGTTGTCTACTCAAAATAGCTCTACTCCAAAACTTTACAGTGAAAAATGCTCACAGCTTCTCAAAGAGGCTGAGATTCGATTTGCTGGAATTGTAGATAGTAATGGAAATCTAATTGCTGGCGGCTTTAAAGAAGGGCTTGTTCCTTATGAGGGGGATGAAACTAAATTGCACTCTTTTTTCGAATTTGTATCAAAATTTTCTATTCGGAAAGAGTTTGATCAAAGTTTGGGTCCTATTAATTATCTTGCTGCAAGACGTGACAAGGCCGTACTGGTAAGTTTTCCATTTCCTATATCGCAAATTCTCCTTTTAATCTCTGCTGAGCCTTCTGCCAACATTGAAAATTTGGCAAAGAAGGTAGTTAAAATTTTTACAAACGTGAATTAGTGATTTCATCTCATCTAATAAATTCATTAATACCTGATGATTTCTATTCTTAGTTTATCCGGATGGTTTTAATTTTATTCTCAATTTTAATTGAATCAACTAATTTTATCACTTATTTGTCTTCAAAATTTTTCTACAGATAAATTGCTATGCCACCACAAGATCAAATGGTTTTAATCTGATAAAATTATTATAAAATTATGAAAGCTACATTTGGTGCCGGGTGTTTTTGGCATGTCGAGGATCTACTTCGTAAAACCAAAGGTGTTAAATCAACACAAGTAGGTTACATTGGAGGCAAATTGGCAAATCCCACTTATGAAGAAGTTTGTACTGATACAACAGGACATGCAGAAGCAGTTCAAGTAGAATATGACCCAAGTGAGATCTCTTATGATGAATTACTCCAAGTGTTTTGGAATAATCATAATCCTACGACATTAAATCGCCAAGGACCTGATATTGGAAATCAGTATCGTTCTGCAATATTTTTTCACAATGAAGAACAAAAAAAAATTGCTCAAAAATCCAAAGAAGACCTGGAAAAATCAGGAAAACTTCAAAAACCAATCGTGACTGAAATTGTTCCAGCTCCGGAATTTTACAAGGCTGAAGAATACCATCAAAAATATTTTCAAAAACACGGACTACATTAAAATCATTTTACAATGAGTAATGGAATTTTTGATAAATAAATGATTTAATTTGAAACACTGCCTAAGATAGTCTCTTACTTCACTTCTCCCTATGTACACATCACAATCCGATTAAATTTTTCTTTCTTATTATGAGCATTTTTATGAGATTGTATCCTATATCGTACATTATTTTTTCTTTGAAAACTATGCTGTTTTGTACTGATAATACCTTGCATCAATCCTCTTTTTTTATTTCTCTGCTTAATTCTTTGTTTATGATTACTTGAAATTCTAAATTTGGCTGGATGTTATATGAATAGGCATGCGTAATTGTAGAACCGATCTGTTTTGCACTGGATATGGCCATCTCAAGTGCGCAGATAGAATTTTTGGAACGATCTAATGGAACTAAAATCTTGGTGATTTTTTTACCTATCATGTTATGTTTTATGATTAGATCTTAAACAACATAGTTTCACTTATCATATGCGTGAAAATTTTGAAAAACAATAAAACCTCTGATCGACATTTTTAACTAAATTTAACTAGCCAATTAATTGAATCTTAAATGGTGAAAGAAAATTTCATTCAAGTTGATGGAAATAAGATTCGCTATCTAGAGTCTGGAGACTCGACAAATACTTTGTTATTAGTTCATGGATTGGGGGCATCAGCTGAAAGATGGAATAATGTAATTCCTAATTTTGCAAAATATTATCGTGTGATCGTTCCTGATTTGATTGGATTTGGGTACAGCGATAAACCCATTGTAGATTACACCCCTGATTTCTTTTCATCATTTCTTGGAAAATTTTTAGATGTACTAGAAATAAAACGTCTGAATATGATCGGTTCTTCTTTAGGAGGTCAAATAGCTGCAGAATACGCATCTGCAAATCCTAACAATGTAGAAAAACTAACTCTTGTATCTCCTGGAGGTTCAATGAAACAATCTACTCCTGCATTAGATGCTTACATAATGGCTGCCTTGTATCCAAATGAACAAAGTGCTAAAAATGCATTTGAGATGATGGAATCTTCTGGTAATGACGTTAACAATGAAATTGTTCAAGGATTTATTGAAAGAATGCATTTGCCCAATGCGAAATTGGCTTTCATGTCTACTGTTTTAGGAATGAAAAATTCAGCAAATATTACCCCTAAACTACATTTGATTCATAGCCCCACTCTGATAATTTGGGGTTCTAAAGATCCAGTTATTCCAATTAAACATGCAGAACAGTTTGTATCATATCTTACAAATTGCCAATTTCAAATAATGGATGGCTGTGGGCACACCCCATATGTCCAGGACCCTACTACGTTTTCATCTATAGTTTTAAAATTTCTTTTATCCTAGTTTAATTTATATACCAAACCTTTCCTATAATTACCAATGAGTGGCAACTATAACCAATTCAATCCAACTGAAATGTTCAAAGATTGGATTCAAAAAAATGGTCGTGCACAAGCTGAATTTATGAAAAACTTTGGTTCCTTGATGGCAAATCAGAACACTCAGACATTCAATCCTTTAGAAACCCTAAAAGAAGTATCTGATAGTACAAGAAACACTCAATCTGATTTAATGAAGAATGTATCTTCAATGCAAAGTAAAAGCATGGAAACAATGTTTCAGATTGGTCAAATGCTCCCATCCTTTGTAAATTGGGGTGCTTACAAAACAACTGTCAGTAGTAATGGCAGAATTTCGATTCCAGAGGCAGAACGTAATGCACTTGGATTAGGAGAAGGCGACTTGGTTCAAGTCATAGTCCTTCCAATAGCAAAAAAATCAAAAAATAAGGAGGTGAAACAATGAGTAAAAACGAACAAACACCAGGAACTAAAGATATGTTTTCAGTTTATCAGGAAAACGTAGACAAACTATTCTCCGGTATTAGACATTCAGTACCACAGTATCATCAGTCAATTACCAATGTTCAGCAAGAATTCCTACAAGCATATGAAAATATTGTTGATTCTACAATCACATTACAAAAAGAATATGCAAAGAAAGCAGGTATTGCAACAAACATTCCACAAGCAACACTAAAAGTAATTCATGATACAACTGAAGAATTTGTCAAAGTATCTTCTATACAGAATCAAATTACACTTGCAACAATTGATGCAACACAACAAAACATCAAAACATTCAATGATAATGCAAAGTCATTTGCTGATCTAAATAGAAATATTCTACAGTCCTGGATAACCGCAGTCACCACAAAGAACAACTAGTGGTAAAATTTTTATTTTTTTATGATCTTTCTGCAAGCCACTTTCCTAGTTCTGGAAGTACCTTGGTTTGGGATAATGAACTAGCAATCATGCCTACATGACCTGTTGGATACATCTTTAATGTTTTATCTTCACTTCCAACTGCATAATGAAGAGGCATACTGCACTCTGGTGATACCAGATGGTCTCCAACTGCAACTTGTGTGAATATTGGCATGTCTATTTTCTTCAAATCTATGTGGCTACCACCAACATACATTTTGTTTTGAATTAACAGGTTGTCTTGATAGATGTCTTTAATCCATTGTCTGAAAAGTGCTCCTGGAATTGGCGGTGTATCTCCAAGCCATTTTTCAACTCTTAGGAAACTATCTACGAATTTCTTATTCTCAATGTTTTTGAAAAAATTCACGTATTTTTCAATTCCCTGCTCAAATGGTTTTAGAACTGAAAAGCAATAATACATAAACTCAGGAGGCATGTTTCCTATGATCTCTACCATCTTATCTACATCCATGTGTTTGGCTAGATTGCTAATCACTGTAGTATCTCGCCATCCGTCAATTACAGGTGCTGTGGCGATATAGTTTTTCACACTTTCTGGATGCAGTGTAGTGTATGCTGTTGCTATTGTAGCTCCAGTACAATATCCTTGCAACGAAATTTTTTCTGTAGATGATTCATCCTTGATAAATTCTACACTGCTGTCTAAATATCCATTGACATAGTCATCAAAATCTAAATATTTGTCCATGCTTGTAGGTGATCCCCAATCTAGCATGTAGACATCAAATCCCTGTAATAGTAAATTTCTAACCCAACTTTTTTCTGGTTGTATATCTAAAATATGATATCTGTTAATTAACGCATAAGAAATTAACAATGGTGTTTTGTATTGTTTATCTGTAAGTGGTCTATAATGCAGTAATCTTGTTTTGTCTATTTCCTGTACTGTGTCATGCGGAGTCACCTCCAGATTAATTTCATCTGGGGCTGAAACAAATTTGGGTGCATCAATAATGTTTTTGCCAAATTTTATCAACTCCTCTATTAGTTTAGGGTCAAATTTTGTCTCATTTTTCATTTTTTGTACCTTCTTCAGTTTTTAGTTCTTTTTTCTTTTTCAATTCAATTTCTAATTTTGTCACCCTTTTTTTAAGAGCATGCATCTCTTTGTATACCTCGTCAATTTCTTCTTTGCTTGGCAAATTCGCTGACTGTAAAATCACATTTGAAATATTGTGCCAGTGTTTTGTCAGTTCAAGCTCTTTTGAAACCAGCTTTCCGTAATTCACTCCAAATTTTTCTGAATCAAATAATTCTGTAAAATCATTATCAAAAATATCTATCCATATTCTCTTAAATGACTCCATTTGTTCTATGTCATGAGGCACATCTGGTGCTTTCAGATTGACTTTCTTTTGTGCCTCCCCCCAAGTTTCTGATAATTGTTTATAGTATTCTGTGACAAATTTGTTAAACTCCATTAGACTCTCGTTAACTTCGATTAATTCAGTCGAGATTTTCTTTGCATTTGAAGCAAATGCCCGCATAGGTCCCAACGAAGCTAAAGCCTGTGGCTTGCTTGACATTAGATGGATAATATCAGTCCAGAACAAGGATAGGTGTTTGTAATAATCCATTGAATCTTTAGGAGATTGTGCTTCCACGGCTTACTTTCTCCATAGATCGCAATAAATAGTTCGCTTGTTTAATTAGACAAATGGCTAATGTTGAAGAACTAGAAAAATTATGCCAAAAAATTACTAGTCTGGATCCTGCTATGAGGTCTGCTAGAATTATCAACAGTAGAGGGCATCTTGTTGCTGGTGGCATGAAGACTGGATTGATGGCATTGGAATCCCAAAAACAAGATGAGATGATGTTCATGGAACTTGCACTTAGAGTTCGTATGCGACATGAATTTGATAAGGAATTTGGCGAAGTTCATTTTTCAATGTCTTATAGAGACAAGGTGATTGTAATGAGTTATCCTTTGGCAAATGATGATGTTTTACTGGTCTCCTCTGAAAAAGAAGCTGATTTTGGCAAAATCGCTTTTAAAATTCTTAAACTTATCGCACCACATAAAAAATCCGTTTCGGGAATTTTCTGATCTTTTTTATGATGAGAACCTAATTCTGGTATAATGTGTAAGAATGAAAACTGATTATCAAAACGTGACCTGGACCGATATTGAAAAACTCGCTAAACTACTTTCCAAG
Organism: Nitrosarchaeum sp.; assembly: GCA_023265135.1. Taxonomy (GTDB): domain Archaea; phylum Thermoproteota; class Nitrososphaeria; order Nitrososphaerales; family Nitrosopumilaceae; genus Nitrosarchaeum. The sequence goes on from JAHFUM010000012.1 coordinate 9,473, forward strand.
AAAATTCTTGCACAGTCAAAAGATTTTTCAAGCATTTCTACAATTAGTCGTGGAGGTCTAGTTCCGGCAAGACTGCTGGCTGATCATATGGGAATTGATACAATACTAGTTGATAAAAACAAAATTCCCTCTGATTCTCTTTTTGTAGATGATATTTATGATTCAGGTAAAACATTTAAAAAAATAATTCCAAAAGTAACCGATCCTTCAAATTTTGTTTATGCTACATTATTTGCAAGACGATACAAAAAATATCCCAAACAACTAGTGTATGCACAAATTACTAAAGGTAATGAATACATTGTATACCCTTGGGATAAGATGGAGTATAAGAGACTCAAAGATTTTGCGCTTTAATTTTTGAAACTATATCTAGTTTAATTTTTTAATGTGTCTGCATACATTGAGGAAGTTTTCCATCATGTCTGTCTTGATAATCTTTGATTAAATCATCTGTAATTTGTTCGTAAGATGGTGTTTGCATATATCTTACTCTTGTAGCCCTTGATATGCAGGGATCTCCTTCTTTGTCTTGAATGCTTGATTTGATATCTTCAGAACCGCTGATAAATAAAATTTTCATAGATGTGTGCATCATGTATACTCCTGCAGATTGTGGTATTTTTGAAATAGTTTCTTTGTTAAAGTCTAACCAATCTGACCATGCATTTTCATCGTTTAGCATCTCTCACACACTAGTCTTGCATCATTTTTCTCAAACCTGCACATCTGTTTCTAATTGTAACTTCTGTGACTCCAGATGCAATTGAGATGTCTTTTTGTGATTTTACTTCACCTGAACTAATACATGCCAAATATAATGCAGCAGCAGCTATGCCCATAGGGTCTTTTCCAGCAACCATGCCGATTTTCTTTGCTTGTTCGAGCATTGCAACTGCTTTTCTTTTAGTTTTCTCACTTAATTGTGCAATGCTTGCGATTCTAGAGACTCCTTTCACAGGATCTACTACTGGCATTTTTAATTCTAATTCTCTAAAGATTAACCTGTAACATCGCGCTACATCTTTTCTTCTAATGTTTATTCCCTTGGCAACATCATCCAAAGTTCTAGGTGTTTCCGTATTTCTACATGAAGCATAAAGACAGGCTGCTACTAGACCTTGAATCGAACGACCTCTTACTAGTTTTTTCTCCATGGCTTTTCTGTAGATGTATGCAGCTTTCTCAATTACTGCATCTGTTAATGCAAGTTTATCTTTTAATTTATCCATCTCATTTAGTGCTTGTCTTAGATTTCTATCTGCAGAAGAATGTGCTTGTGTTCTGCTATCCCAGGTTCTTAGTCTCTCAATTGAACTCTTCATTGATGATGTGAGTGGTTTTCCAGTAGAATCTTTGTTTGCAGCACCGATTACTGTAGATAATCCCATGTCGTGCATTGTCAATGATGTTCCTGCTCCAACTCTGGTTCTGTTTGTATCATCATTTGCAAATGAACGCCATTCTGCACCAGTTTCTGCAATTTTATCTGAAACTACTAAACCACATTTTCCACAAAACAATTCTCCCGTAGTTTCATCTGTTACCATTTTTTTATCACCACATGAAGGACACTTTGGTCCGGAAATTACTGTGCTCTTAAGCATAATTACTATATAATGGCAATTTAGCTTATTATTCATTTTACATAACTTCTGCAGGTTAATTGTGTGTAGGTTAAGCTAATGCTTATTCTAATTTTATAGAATCAGTCTAAATAATTAGGAGACACTAATAGAGAATTTGTTCTGAATCTGCAATTAATTTCCATTTTTTGGCAAATTACGCATTCTTATTTCTAGGCAAAATTCTATTTGATTTTAGAAAATCTTTAATCTTTTAACAAATACACATTTTTAGATTGAGCAAGATAGGAGTCGGTGAAATAATTTATGAACTTCGTAAAAAAATTCAAGTTATTCAGTCGGAATTAGATAAATTGGGTAGTCCTATTTCAGACATGCCTGAACTGATCATCTCTGCTAATCTTTTACGCTCAAATGAACACTATGCACAAGTATTGGAAAAACAATCCGAGTTACTATCTGCATATGACCAATATTCCAGAGCACTAGAAGACATGATTGCGGTAGTTTTTGATATTCAAAATGATTTAAAAAACATCTTAAAGGAACAGTCTGAACTCCTCTCAGATAGAAAAACTGGAAAAACATCTTCATTAAAAAAGAGAACCCGAAAACATTCAAAAAAATAACTCGATTTCTCATTTTATCATTTTAAAATATACGTGATATCCCCTGATGTAATTCGTCTATTTTTCTTATTTTCCGATATGACTAGTGCCCCATCATAGTCTATTTTAATTGCCTTGCCTTTGATTTTTACGTCCTCAGTGGTCAGTTCTATGTTTTGACCAATTGTCGATGATTTTTTTGTCCAGCCTCTGATGATTTTTTTAGTATCTCCCGCACTCAATAAATTATAAATTTGTTCTAACTCCATCAAAAATGACTGTACTAATAAAATCGGCTTTACAGTTTTATTGTGCTCACTCAATGATGCGACTCCGTAGAAATTTGGTGTGTCTCTTAAGATCTTTTCGATTTGCTTAACGTCCACATCAAAATTTATTCCAACACCTAGTACCATGTTTTCAATTTTGTTTGATTCCAATGATGCGTCAACTAACATTCCTGCAACTTTTTTACCATTAATTGTTATGTCGTTTGGCCATTTCAATTCTGATTTTATGTTGAGGGTTTTTTCAATTGCGTTTGATAGTGCTAATGCTGAAGCTATTGGAAATAATGTGATGACTGAAATGTCAAATTTTGGATGCAAAATTATTGAAAGCCAAATACCTCCTTTAGGTGAAATCCATTTCCTACCTAGTCTTCCTTTTCCATCTGTTTGTTTTTCTGCAATTATCACTGTTCCGTTATTTGCTTCATCTAAAGCCATTTTCATTGCTTGATTTTGTGTAGAATCTATTGAATCAAAATAATATGCACGCTTTCCAAATATTTTGGTTTTTAATCCAGAAGAAATTTCCCATGGCAGTAACATGTCTGTGCTTGATTCCAGTCTGTATCCAAGCTTTTGTTTTGATTCTATTTTGTAGCCCAACTCTCTGATTTTTTTAATATGTTTCCAAACTGCAACTCTGCTTATTCTTAAGACATCGCTCAAATCTTGACCTGAAAGATATTCTGTATTGTGTGATTTTAGAAATGATAATACTTTGACTAAGCCTGGATTGTCATAAGAACTGTAAATCAATGGTATGTGTTTTCTGCTTCAAGTATAAATTATCAACTTATTTAATTTAGAATCCGACATTAAAGTCAAATCCGCCGCCATCAGAACCTCCGCCATCAAATCCACTGCTATCAGAACCTCCAGCATCAGAACCTCCAGCATCAGAACCACTGTCTGATGAATTACCTGCACCTGTATCACTTGGAATACTATCTGCTGGTACATAGTCTGTCATCATCATTCCCATCATGCTAAACATCATTGAGAACATCATCATGTCCATTATTCCAAAAAACATCATCGAAGGAAGAATCGATTTGTTATCGTCCATATACTGTTTTAATTTTTGTTTATCTCCACCTTTGTACAATAATGACATTTGATCCCATTTTCCTTGCAATTCATGAATTCTCTCTTCTATCTCTCTTGATCCTTTTTCTGTAATTTTGATCTCTATTTTTTTACCAAACCATCCCTTTTTTTCTTCAATAGTGATCATCTCTCTTTTTTCTAATTTTTCAAGAATAGAATTTAATTCCTCAGCATCTATCTGAGCAGCATTTTGTATCTTGTCGAATTTTTTGGCTCCTTTTTTAATTGCCCCAAGAACAATTACATCTTTTGGCTCTTCTGGAGTTGGTTCCATAAAATGTAGTTTTTGTTATTATTAAAATACCCTGCTATTTTTCTCTGCATTGTTTCTTCGTTTTTTTTGGATTAATTCAAAAATTATATTCTACTTAGCTTTAGATTTTTCATGAAACGCGATTCTCACACTGATGATGAAATTAGAGATATTCTTTCTTTGAAAAATGTTGTAGTAATTGGTATGTCTAAAGATGATCACAAGGCAGCACACTATGTTCCAAAATATCTGTCTGAAAATGGATTTAACATAATTCCAGTGAATCCTACAACTAACAATATTTTGGGAAAAAAATGTTATCCTTCTATTTCTGATGTTGAAGGTGATATTGACATTGTTGATGTGTTTAGACCCTCTGAACTTGTATTGCCTTTTGTAGAGGAATCTTTAAAGAAAAATCCTAAGGTAATATGGCTTCAAGAAGGAATACATAATCCTGATGCCGAAGAAATAGCAAGAAAAAAAGGTATCCGAGTTGTATTTAACAGATGTATGCTGGCCGAGCATCAGAGACTATTCTAAACATGACTGCTTTTGATGCTTTTTACAATGATTTGCTTGAATTAGTAAATGAGCATGAAAAAAAGAACACTCCATTAAAAGTTGAAAAAGATCTAGAAGTTGATATTGTAAAAATTTTTGGTGAAAATGTTACTGCTCTGACAAGAGCTAAAAATGGATTAAACGATGTCACTGAACTTGCATATGCAACTGCAGAACACCACCCATATTGGAATCTGCTTTACAACTGCTCTGAAATAGCAAATATTGTTTTAGAGAGATGGAAAAGTGAACTTTCAAAAAAAGATGCAAGCGACATTGAATGGTCCATAAAGGAACTAAAACAATCCCTTGAAAAGATCAGTGAGAAAATTAACGACCCTGATATCTAGGCAGAGATAAATATTCTTAGATTGCAATCAAACTATGCCAATCAGACTTGGGCTAATAGGCAAAACAAATACTGGCAAGACAACTTTCTATAATGCCGCAACTCTATCTTCCGAAGAAATATCCTCATATCCATTTACAACAAAAAAACCTGTTACTGGAATAGCACACGCAATTACATTATGTGTTCATCCTGAATTCAAAATACAAGATAATCCAAATAATTCTAAATGTGTTGAGGGCTGGAGATACATTCCTGTCGAACTAATTGATTTGCCTGGACTCATCAAAGATGCATGGAAAGGAAAAGGTTTGGGAAATCAATTTCTCTCAATTGCCGCACAGTCTGATGCATTGCTTCATGTAGTTGATGCATCTGGGGGTGTAGACTCGTCTGGAAAGATAACCGAAGTTGGAAGTGGTGATCCTATATCTGATTTTGCAGATATTGAAGAGGAATTAATCATGTGGTACCATAAAATTTTGGAAGGAAATAGAGACAAGGTTTCAAAATTAATTCGAACTGGAACTAGTACTATTGATGCTATAACTGATTTGTATCGTGGCATAGGTGTCAATAAAATACATGTAAAGGATGCCCTGATCACACTTAGTCTGGAAGAGAAAGAGTTTGATAATTTTGATATGAATGAAAGCAAAAAACTTGCTTCACATATTAGAAAAATTTCAAAGCCTACCTTGATTGTTGCAAATAAAATAGATGTTGAAGGTGCTGACAAAAATTTTGCCAGACTACGAGAACGCTACAATGATTCTATTGTAATTCCTGTAAGTGGAGACAGTGAATTTAGTTTAAGAAGAGCAGAACAAAAGGGACTGATAAAATATTCTCCAGGCTCAGAACAATTTGAAATAATAAAATCTGAGGAACTTAATGAAAAGCAAACCAATGCATTGAATTTTATCAAAAAAGGAATAATGGGTGAATACATGCGAACTGGAGTGCAATTTGCGATAAATGTTGCAGTCTTCAAACTTTTAAAGATGAACTCAATTTATCCTGTAGCTGACGAGAAACATCTTTCAGATAAAAAAGGGCGTGTCTTGCCTGATTTGATCTTGCTTAAGGCTGGTGCAACAATTGCTGATCTTGCAGGTGCGATTCACACTGATCTTACCAAAGGATTGCTTTATGGAAAAGATTTGAGATATAACTTAAGATTGCCTGTGGATTATCAGCTAAGAGATAGAGATGTGGTGTCTCTGGTTAGTGCATCAAAAAAGTAAGATACATTTTTAGTGTTTTTAAAATTCTTTTATATTTTGACGAATGATGTTGTTATCACCATCTACATAGTTGGCACACGTTTCACAAAGCCATTGCGTCTTGTTTTCTATTTTTATCCATTTTGGCAGTCTTCTGTTATTGCATTTCACACAAAATAACGACATGTTTCATTGTGTGTCTTCTTCTATTTGTACTGGCGCTGCATAGTTTTTTTGAGTTTTAAAATAATCCATGTACTGTGCCTGATCTTTTATCATACATGATATTGTTTGTTTAGTACATCTTACATTTTCTCATATGACCCAAAAATAAAGACTACTTAAGTCCTGATATTTTAGAATCAAGAGTTCAGAATCAGATTTGTCGTATGACTCCTTGATGTATTAGAAATTCAATTCCTTTGAGAAATTCCTCCTCTGAAATTTCTCCAGTTGACCACCATTTTGCATTGTTTTTGATCCAAGATGGAATTTGATTACTTGTTGATCCTGAACTTTGTGCAGTTTGTGGTACATCTATTATTTTTTCTTTGATCAAAAACTGAATTCCAAGTACAAATGAATTATCATCTATTTTGCCATCTGCCCACCATCCAGCATTGTTTTTGACCCAAGATGGGATTTTGGATGTTACAACATCCTTTGAATTTATTTTACTTATTAGGACTGTTTTTATTTTCATGTCTTTAACGGATTTAATCAGTTCTTTTAATTCGTTGAATTGATTTGAATCAATTTCGTTGACGTATGTTCCATTTTTAATAACTGAAAATTCTTGTGGGTGAAGTGTAACTACAGCAAATCCGTATTTTTGATTACTGTACTCTATCTGTGATAGTGTCTCCATGTGATCTATTTTTAAAAATAACATTCCTTCAGAATTCAAATTGCCTGTAACTGCAGTTTCTGGAAATTGATAGATCTCTAGACCTGAAAATTTGTAAGGTGGACTTGATTTATCGATCTCTGAACTAAAATACGTAAATTCTGCTTCTTTGAGCGCTTTGATAGTATCATTGTTGTATTGATTCATTGGAGGAATAAACACAGTTGGTTTTTTTAGTAACGTCTCAGAAATTTTTTTATTTGTTTTTTGTAAAAGATCTAACTGTTCATCATAAGTTGACAGTGTAAAATCTTCGTGTTTCCATCCATGGTTGGCAACTTCGATTTGTTCTTGAGTTTCCAACTCTTTTTTGATATAATCGACTAATTTCTTGTCATCACCAAATGAATTCCCAATAATTCCTATGGTAATTGGTGTATTGTCACGCTTGAATGTTTCTAGTATGTTTAACTGAACATCATCTAACCAAAAATCCTGAATGTCATCTAGTCTAAATGCAACACAATTACATCTGTCTATGAGTTTAGTTGTAATCACATCTTTTTTATGAACTGAAATCTCATTCAAATATAAAATTACTTTTTGATTATTATCTGCAATTCTAACCTGAATTTTATTTATTGATTTGATATTTGGCATTCCTGTAATCTGTCCCTTTGAAAGATCAACTGCAATATCTTGCCATTTTCCAGAAGTAATAGTTGAAGGGTCAATCTGTACAATATACCAATTAGATTTGGTGTCATCATCTGAAAATGAAAAAGATAGTTCTTTAAGATGTGTAGAATTATCTACTTTGACTCTTGCAACTATTGTTTTATCACTCAAGTCAAATGATGAATATTTTGGGCTACGTGAAAAAACTGCTTTTCCATCTCCTTCTGTTTCTAATCTTAGACTTTGATCCCCGCTAATAAAGTGAAATACGTCATCACTTTGTATTCCCTGAATAGATTGTTTTTTCCATTTGTGACTTGCTTGAAAGTTCTCAATTATTTCATCGTTGATCTTGACATTGTTGGATTGTTTTAATTGAGTGCTGTTATTTGATGTCTGATTAAGAAATACGTTCATCTGGATATCTTTCTCATTAAAAATTACTGAATGATTATCCAACTCTGCAGTGTTGTTTCCAACTAACTTTGAGATTGTTATCTTGTACTCTCCAACTTTGATATTTGAGAAATGAGCATCTCCGCGAATTAATTTTGACTCTTCTATTTTGTTTTCATTCTCAAACAGAGAAACAAAAAATACTCCGTCCGAATCTGATAGTTTTTTTGATTCGCTTGTATATACGGAAACTAATGCTGATTCGACATATTTTGGCCATTTTGTTATTACCTTGATTTGTGATGACCCGGAATCTGGTCTGATTGTTTCAGGATAAAATACTAACTTATCTCCCAGATGAACCTCTGGTACGTAATAATCCTCCTCATTCACAACTGACGGAATCCAAAATCTCATTGTTTTTCCCTCCAAGTCTGTATATCCCTGCGAAATATCTCCACTGTTTTTTGTTTTTAATATGACCTTTGCATTCGGAATGGGAGTTTGTCCATCATTATAAAATACATTGAATTGAACTCCAGATGAAAATGGAATTGATATGTGTAATTCCTTACTTCTGTCTACTGCAAAAATCTGGTACCCTGAAAACATATCCTCAATGAATACTTCCACTTTGTAGTGGTTGTCTCTTGGCAGTTTTACGTCAAAAAATTGTAAATTTGAGTTTCCCTCTAACTCTGAAAGTTTCTCATTTTCTTTAAAGATTATAATTTTTGTGTCTGATAGATCTACTCTGTCTCCATTTGGATAATTCAGTGATATCTGAATTTGTTCTGTAGGAGTTTGCGCCAAAGCGGGTAAGTATGTGACAGCAAAAAGCACAGATATTGTAAGTAATATGGAATTTTTCATGTTCATTTTTATCTTGTCAGCCATTGATTTTTTCTAAATGTGAGTAATGCTGGGATTACAAGCCAACACAATCCGAATGATGTGAAAATGTTCATGAAAGGTTTGTATTTCCATGTTCTTGATTTTGAATCGCGGAATTTGTAATCAATACCATGAGACAATCCTGCCAGTAACGAACCTCCTACAAATGCAAAAGGAACCCAATAATTTTTGAGAATAAATGGTTCGTAAAGCAGTACAATCAATGTGATAAATGGAGCAGTAAATGTCGTCATAAACTCAATATAGAATATAGATGAAATTAATGGATTTTTCTGCCAAAAGAATGTGCTTACAAAAAAGTTGGAGCGAATAAATCCTTTCTTCCATCTGGTTTGTTGCCTTATGTATCCTCTAAATTTTTCTGGAACATCGGTATATGCAATTGCTGAAGCTACATAGACTGATTTCCATTGTGTCAATGACTGTGCAGTTAAAATTCGGTCTTCGGCATCATCATATTTTGCACTATTCTCTAATAGTTGCTGAGAAATTGGTGCCAGGTGTTTTTTTGCCCATGGTTTGGCTATGACATAAGTGGTAAGATCTCTATCATCGCTATTTTGTGTTTTTGATTTAATCCAATATGGGATGAAATCTTCTATTACTTCACGCCTGTATCCGGCTAAACAACCAGAACAACACGTGACATTTCCTAGAACACTTTCCGTGGTCTTGTGAATATTAAATGCATAATCATACCATGCATCCTGACACTTTGTTAGTATATTTTTTCTAGAATTCCACACCTTTGCATATCCTACTACTGATCCTATTTTGAGATCTCCATTAAACGTCTTCATGAACTCTTCAATTGCATGATTGTCTACAACACTATCTGAATCGATTAAAACTATGAATTTTCCTTTTGAATGATTAAACCCAGTTGCAACTGCGTGTCTTTTTCCCTCATTTGCTTTGTGAATTACTTTAAGGGTTGGATATTTTTTTGCAAGATTATTTAGAATATTTTTTGTATTATCCTTACTACCATCATTAACTGCAATCACTTCGATATTTCTGTATGTAGATCTGAATATTGATTCGATTACAATGTCTATCATTGATTCTTGATTGTACACTGGAATAATTATCGAAACCAATTCGTTTCCTGCTTTTCCTATTGCTGGATTTTTGTAAAATATCCATCCTATTATTATGACCAAAAATGCATGAATTGGCATAATTGTAGAATATGCTACAAGCGTATCATTTTCAAGCATTCCCTGATATAGGTTGAATCCGATGATAAACGCCAATCCGATAATTACTGTTCCTCTTACAATCCATCCCTTTTTACTAATGTGAATTCTCCTGTCTAGTGAAATTTTTTGTTCACATACTGGTTTGAAATCATTTTCAAGAACGGTTGCCAATTTAGGAACCTCTCACTGTTAGCTGATTGCCAACTACCTCTGATGGACTCTTGAAGACAACATTTTGTTTTTTGATTAAATCTATGGACTCAAAAATAGATTCAATCGAATCTGTGTTATCAAAATTAATTAAAAGAGGAGTGGTCTTGTCTGCATTGTCAATCTTAGAGTCTTTGCTAATCTCCTGAAGGTTATATTTGATAAATTGTCCATTTTGGTAATAGTTGTACTGTTTGTCATATGAAAAATCAGCAATTATTCCTGATTTTGTCAGTAAAGAGTAGATGTTTTGGTCAGTGTAGCCATACGGAGCCTTGAAAATTTTGGAATCTAGGTTTCCTGCTTTGTCTAACAAATATTTTCCATTTTTAATTACATCCAGCTGATTTTGGTAGTCTAACTGGGATTCAAGACTTGTATATCTTATAGTGGAACTGCCAATATCAAAATTTTTCCCAAACAAATTCACACATTCTGGAAACTCTCGAGCGATTTCCCCTGGAATGAAAATGACTCCTTTCAGATCTTCTTTTTTTACTCTTGCTGCAAGGTCATTGCACCATTCTGGAAGATTGTCTGTATTTTTAATTTCAAACGATAAAAGTATGGTATGTGTAACTGGCATATTTGGAATTATTAGTGCAGGTGCAACAAGAGATATCCCTGCAATGATTACTAGACTAGTCGAAATGATTCCGATATGAACTAGTTTCATATTATATTACAATGTTTGTAGTCGTAATTTCAAATTCTGTGGGCTTCTGTGATTTTTGTGGCGTTCTTTGATTTATGGATGTTCTATACTCTACATCTATTTTTTTTGCAGCTTCAATTATGCTGCTACCTATGGATTTTTTTGAAAGATCCAATAACATTTGACTGTCTTTTGGAAGACAGTGACCTCCAATTCCTTCCATTGCTTGTAGAATCTGAATATTCCATTTTGTATTGATTGCGTTTCGAAGCTCTTCAAAATTTAGATTGTTATTTTCACAAATTAATTTTAGTTCTTCAGCATATGCAATTTGTACATACCTGTATGTGTTTTCTGCAATCTTTGTCATTTCAGCAACATCTGCAGATTTTACATAATAGAGTGGTATCCCAAGAATTTTTCCATAGAAGTTTGTTGCTTCTTTATAACAACATTCCTTGCATGCTCCAACTACGCGTTTTTGGTTGACACCATGTGTGTCTCTTTCAGGTTTGTAATATCTATGTGGAACATGCGCCACATGTAATTTATGATTTAAAATTTCGTAAATTTTTTGAGTTGTTCCACGTGGGATTGTGCTATCTATACCTAAAAACGATCCTTTCTTTGATTCTCTCAAAATTTTGTATGTAATTTCATATAGACCGTCAAGGAAAGGCTCAGCCATATTATCAGGTCTGTGCGTTGAAATACAGATCAAATAATAATCATAATCTTTGAAATCAACCGCGGCATTTTTTATTATGCCTGCTTTTAGAGCTCTCTTAATTGCAGCATCACTAATGTCATAACCATCGACTGAAAGACCTATCTTTGTCATGTACTCTGCGTTACTATATCCTATTTCCCCTAATCCTATTATTAGAATTCTAGAATTATCTGAACCGAATGCTGAAGTTTTGTGAACGTGTTTATCCATTTTTAAGTCCCTCAAATTCATTCCAACAAGAATCATGGAACCAGTTGGTATCAAAAAGTATAGTTCCTTCTTGAATTTCCATTTGTTCTTTACAAGAAAAACATGATGCAATTCGATTATTTGTTACGTTTGTTTTTATGTTTGTAGAATTATCTGTTGAATATTTGTGATATGCTCCTTGGATTAAATCATTTTTTTTAGACAAAGATACATTTACCGAATCAGTATTTTTTATAATATTAGACATTTGTTGCATAGAAAAACCTCCATATTTTTGTATATAACAAAGACGAATTATTCTTACTGATGTTTAATACGTAATTCATAAATAGAATGAATTATTTGTTGATATTATCTGTGTGTGAGAATCAATTGAACAACATTTTTTATTTTATGATCAAAAAATAAAATTCCATTGCATTTGAGTCATTTCAAATTTTTCAATTCATAAATTTAAAAATATTTGCAAGTATTGTGTAATATTTTAGAACACCATTTTAAAAAAATCCATTTATGATATAATGTGTTACAAAATAGATCGCTAATTTTTTTAAATAACACATTTTTTCTTTAATGAATTTGTGTTTGTTAAATATAATCAAAATTTGTTAGTTGAAATAAAATGTTACATACAATATCTGTGAGATTGATGCTGCTGGGAGTTTGTCAATTCCAAGATAACCCAGGATCAACAAAACTCACAATGATCTGATTTTATTTTCATAAATTCTACAAATCCATGCGAGAAATTATCATCAAACTAAATACTCTGGACTATCTTGACTTTCAGAAGATAGCCAACGCGTCAAGCCTTACGGCAGAACAAAAAATACGCGAAATTATACAATATTATCTGATAATTGAGCGAAATCGCAAGAAATTCACACAAAAACTACTAGTATAGTGCCTGAATTCTGATGTTTGTGTCATTTGCTGTTATCTCTCTGGCATGATTTTCAGACCATCATTATTTCCTTGCAGAACGGTCTTTTTGAATGAGTGCAAGTAATGGTACCTCATCTTGACATGTCCTTTTGTGTTACGCCCTAAAATGTTACAAATCATGACCATCCATCTACTTTGGATTCTCTTTTCTTGCCCCACCTGTGCTCTATTTGCAAGTGATCCTCTAATTTTCTGGGAGATTCAAGTACCGTGTTGCAGATAAGACATCGATAAGACATGGAATCAAAACTAGATTAATTTTAGATTAAAGGTATTGGTTATAATGAAAACAAAAGAAATTCTACTCAAGTTGACTCTTAAAATCTCAGTAATCATAAACAAACAAAAATGCGATCTATTGCCAGTGTAGCAAAAATATAGAATATGTGATTTCAAATTACTTTGAATAAAATAAACTAATTTAACTTACTTTGATAATTGTATGGTGTGAAAATAATTAATGCAATTCCTGGGTTTGGTCCTCAACTAACAGAGCAGCAGATAAATGAATTTCTCACAAAAAACCTGAATCTGCAATTGGGCACTATAGATGAAAAAGGAGAACCAAACATCACTCCTGTTTGGTTTGACCACAAAAATGGAAAACTTTACATCGCAACTCCAAAAAAATCAAAAAAAGCTCAAAACGCTTTACGGGGAGATACAATTTATTTCTCAATTGATGATGAAACTTTTCCATACAAGGGTGTAAAAGGTAAGGGAAATGTAAAACTCGTAGACGATTTTGATGCAAAGATTGCTATTGCAGAAAAAATTATAATCAAATACATGGGAAGTTTGGAAAACGATATTGGAAAATTCATTATAGGACAAATTAAGGAAGGTACTCAAGCGATTCTGGAAATTACGCCAAAATACTATTCTGCGTGGTCATTTCAGGCATAATTCTGGTCTCTATGGATAGAATGTATCTCTAGTAATCTAGTAAATTAATGAAATATTTCTTTTATTAGATTTATGCCCTCCTGGGATTTTTGCCACTTGCGAAATTATTGAATATCTGCTTTGATCTTTTCTTTAATCATCCAGATTGTTTTCCCTTTATGGTCAATTAGATTGATATTCATCTCATTGATTTTGTCTCGAATTTTATCAGCTTCCTGAAATTTCTTTTCTTTTCTTAATTGCTCTCTTGCTGTGATTAAATTATCTATCTCTTGTTTTTTATCCAAAGTTATCTTTGGAATGACCAATCCTAAGATTTCAAGCATTCTTTCAAATTCTGGAATGATGATTTTGGCGTCATTTAGGTTCATCTTTTCTTCAGCGGCTAAATAATTTACTTCTTTTACAAGTTTGAAAAATGTCAAAAGTGCCAGGTGTGTGTTAAAGTCAGACTCTAATGAATCATCAAACTCTGAGTGTATCTCTTTAACTAGTGATTCGATTTCACTATTTTGTTTTTCACCATTTGCATGAATCAGTTCATAATAACATGTCTCTGCTTGGCGCCATTTTATGAGATTCTCTTTTAGTAATTCTTCAGAATAGTCTATTGGTTTTGAATAGTGCCCTGACAAACAAAATAGCCTGATTATGTTTGCTCCCCAATTATCCAGGACATGTTTTATTGATTTGATGTTTCCAAGGGATTTTGACATCTTTTCTCCATTGATTGTAACCATTCCAACATGCATCCAAATTTTTGCAAATTGCTTTGAGGTAAAAGACTCTGACTGTGCAATTTCATTTTCATGATGAGGAAATATCAAATCCCTGCCGCCGCCATGAATGTCAAAATTTTCTCCAAGGTATCTTATGCTCATTGCAGAACATTCTATGTGCCATCCTGGTCTACCTTTACCCCATGGGCTATCCCAAAGTGGGGGAACGTCTGAAAATTTCCATAATGCAAAATCTAGAGGATCTTCTTTTGCTTCATCTACTTCTATTCTTGCCCCTGATTGCAGTTCGTCTATCTTCTTTTTTGATAATTTACCGTATTGTGGAAACTTTGACACTGAGAAATACACTCCGTTCTTTGAGACATATGCCATATTTTTTTCAATTAACCCTTTGATAAAATTAATAATGTCGTCTATGTGCTCAGTTGCTTTGGGATATTTTGTTGCACGCTTTACGTTTAGTCTGTCAAAGTCGTCAAAATAATTTTGAATGTACCTTGTACTAATCTGTTCTGCGGTTGAATTTTCTAATTTTGCACGATTGATTATTTTATCATCCACATCTGTGAAATTTTGAATAAATTCAACACTAATTCCCTTGTTTTCCAAGTATTTTCTTAGAACATCAAAAACGATTATCGTTCTTGCATGTCCTATGTGTGACTCATCATAAACTGTAACGCCACACAGGTAGACTCTGACTTTTTTTGAAACATCTAAGGTTTGTTCAGAATTGCTAAGTGTGTCTTGTAGTTTCATTGCTTGTCCTCAAATGGCTTTTGTTGTGTTTCTCTTTTGTGTGCGCTGTTAAGATGAAATTGGTACACTTTTTCCACAATTTGTTTTTCAATTTGTAATGTTTCAGCCGTTTTTTCAACTGATAATTTTTTATCAAAAATGCAATAAAGTATGGAATCAATGTCTTCATATGACATTCCTAATTCCTTTTCTGCTATGTGTTCCTTCCACAGATGAGGACTGCTTTTTTTATCAATGACGTTTTGGGGAACTCCTAAAAATTTTGCAATCCCTCTTACCTGTAATTTGTATAGCGAAATTATTGGGGCTACATCTGATGCCCCATCTCCATATTTTGTAAAGTATCCAATAAGATGCTCGCTTTTATCACTTGATCCTAACACCAGATAGTTTTTTGCATTTGCATAATAATACAAAATATTTGCTCTGACTCGCGCTCTGAGATTTCCCCGTGCCCATTCATTTGGTTCCAAATAATGTAGGTATTCATTTACGATTGGTTTGATGTCTATGAGTTTGTATTCTAATCCTGTAAATGCAATCATTTTCATTGCATCTTCTGTCTCGATGCTCGGAGTAACTTGTGTGTCTGGCATTATTAGTGCGAGTGTTTTTTCTTTGAGTGCTCTTTTGCAAATATATGCCAATACTGCAGAATCTATTCCTCCACTTAGGCCCAGGATCAATCCGTTTGCCTTGTTTTTTTCAATCTGCTTTATTAGAAATTTCTCAATGGTATCTGTAATTGCGGCATAATCTTGATTAATTATCTCATCTAAAATCTTCTGGTTCAATAGATTATTTTCAGAAATCGTTAGAATAAAAGTTGTGCCAAGTATTAAATCTAAATTAATTACTACCTGATCCTGATTTTGAAAACATCTTGGCTTTTGTTTTTGGAGATATTGCCTAAAAATAACGTCATTGTTGCTTTTAAAATTTAAATGTCTACGTAGATTCCATCGTTTCTGGCTTCAACATGATATGTTGCCAATTTTACATCTTTAAGATAGTCTTTTAATTCTCCTGTTTTTATGTTGTAATGCCAAAAATGTAATGGGCATTCTACTATGTCTCCTTCAAGTTTTCCTGGCGCAATTGAACCGTCCTGATGAACACAAAGATCATCTATTGCATGATATCCGTCTTGATTAAATATGGCAATTTGTTTATTGTCAATTTTAAAGGCTTTACCTTTGCCTGCAGCAATTTCCCCTTTTTCAGCAATTTTCTTCCAAGCCATACCGAATCTGTGATTCTGTCATATTAAATTCTAATTGTTTTACATATTATGAATTTGATTTAATCGTAAACTGAATACTAGAAACTGTTAACCTGTTTGTAATTACTTTCAATTAACAAGTTTGAATATGCGATTTGATGGAATTGGCTTGAGTCATGAATAAAGTCTTGTTTACTTGTATTGCCAGTTTACTAGTGTTATCTTGTTTATCGAGCGTTTTTGCTCAAGAAAATCAACCAGTGAAAACTATGGACCCCATTACCGAAATGGGAGGCTCATTTGAAAAATGGATTACAATTGCTCATTGGGTCACCGGTGTTAGTACGGTAGTTTTGGCAATAGCGATCTTTATGACGTTCCGTCATCTGGAGGCTTCTACTAAAATGAGTAAAATTCAAACTGAATATCGCCTACGACCATGGATAGGTCCTATTGGTGGAATTAAAAGAATGGATAATTCAATTAATGGTGATTTACAATTCTCAATTACAATTAAAAATTTTGGTGACCTACCTGCAAATTATGTAAAGGCCAAATCAATTGTCTCCTCAACACCGCTGACAAAAGAATCTCTAAAACAATCCATGTCTGAATTCAATTTGGGACCCGTGTTGCCTCACATGGAAAAAAGTTATTTGTTTTTCATAAAGCCTGACATGTGGAAAAAAGTCACCGATGAAAATGATCCTCTTTATGTTGCGTTATATTTTGAATACCCTTCATTGACTGGCTCTAATGGTTATGGCAGTATAAGCGAATACAACAAAACTAATCAGACATTTATTCACAAAGATATGTGGATCGATTATCCTGAAATAAAATCTGACAAATGATAATTGATTATTCCTTTTGACTATTAGATTAATTTAGTTACTTCCGATATCACATTAATTTATCTGAAACAATGTAACTTGTGAATAAAATACTGCTTACCAGTATTGTTAGTTTGTTTTTTTTAGTTTCTTTCTCCAGCGTTTTTGCTCAAGAAAACTCACCTCTTGACACTTCATCACCTACTGAAACCTCAGAACATGGTACTACAATACTAGGTGCACCTCTTGAAATATGGATTGCTATCGCTCATTGGCTAACTGGAATAGGTACAGTGGCATTGACAATTGCACTCTTTATGACATTCCGTCATCTGGAGGCTAATACCAAAATGAGCAAAATTGAAACTGAATATCGTCTACGGCCCTGGGTGGGTCCGACTACTGGGATCAAAAGAATGGACAACTCGATTAGCGGAGATTTACAATTCTCAATTACAATTAAAAATTTTGGCGACCTACCTGCAAATTATGTAAAGGCCAAATCAATTGTCTCCTCAACACCGCTGACAAAAGAATCTCTAAAACAATCCCTGTCTGAATTCAACTTGGGGCCCGTATTGCCTCAAATGGAAAAAAGCTATTGGTTTTTCATAAAGCCTGACATGTGGAAAAAAGTTACAGATGAAAATGATCCTCTTTATGTTGCATTATATTTTGAATACCCTTCATTGACTGGCTCTAATGGTTATGGCAGTATAAGCGAATACAACAAAACCAGTCAGATATTCATTCACAAAGATATGTGGCTGGATTATCCTGAAATCAAATTAGCGTAAAGATATTGTTTGCTCTATTACAAATCTAAAATCTAGTTTTTGATTTTTGAGTCTTAAGGATTTTATACATCAAAAAATTGATGTGATTAATGAGCAAAGTAAAGTCATCTGCAAAACTGATCAAAGACGGACAGCTATCATACGAGTGGGCAAGATCTCACATGCAAATTTTAGATAATACAATTAATCGATTAAAAAAATCTAAACCTCTCAAAGGAGTCACACTTGGGTTTTGTCTGCACATCACAAAGGAGACATCAGTTCTCTTAATGGGAGCAAAGGAACTAGGTGCCACTGTGGCATGTTGTGGTGGAAATCCTCTTACCACTCAAGATGACATTGCAGCATTTTTGGCATCTCAGGGAATTCATGTTTATGCATGGCATGGGCAATCTGTAAAAGAATATGATTGGTGCATTGACCAAGTATTGAATCACAAGCCGACAATTTTGACTGACGATGGAGCTGACATGAATGTAAAGGCTCATTTTGATAATAGATACAAGAACATGAAGATTTTAGGAGCAACTGAAGAGACAACTGCTGGTGTAACTAGAATCAGAGCGGTTGCAGATCAAGGCAAGCTCCGCTATCCTGTAATTTTGGTAAATGAAGCATACACAAAACACATGTTTGATAATAGATATGGAACCGGACAAAGCACAGTTGATGGATATCTTCGGGCAATGAATTTGCTTTTGGCATCAAAAAGAGTCGTCGTAGTTGGATATGGTTGGGTAGGACGCGGTGTCGCATCAAGATGTCATGGAATGGGTTCCAAAATTATAGTGACAGAAATTGATCCTGTAAAGGCATTAGAAGCTCACATGGATGGATTTGAAGTGATGCCAATGGGACAAGCATGCAAAATAGGTGACATTTTCATTACTTGCACTGGAATGACTAGCGTGATTAGAAAGGAGCACATTTTACAAATGAAAACTGGCGCCATCATGGGAAATGTGGGACACTTTGATGTTGAAATTGACAGCAAGTTTTTACTTAAAGAATCAAAATCTGTAAAAAGAGTAAGACCAAACTTGGATGAATGCACACTCAAAAACGGTAAACGGGTTTATCTTATTGGTGAGGGAAGACTGGCAAATCTTGTAGCAGCAGAAGGACATCCACCAGAAGTAATGGCACAGTCGTTTTCCAATCAAATTTTATCAATTTTGTATATTCTCAAAAACCATGCAAAGATTGGAAACAAAATCATCAACGTTCCAGAAGAAATTGACAAACAAGTTGCATTTGATGCGCTAAAGGCAATGGATGTAAAAATTGACAAGCTCACACCAGAGCAAGTCAAATATTCTCACAGTTGGTAATTGTTTTCACTTGTTTTTGTGTGGTTTGCTATATCACTAAGAAATCGACTTCATACACTGGATAATCTTGTCTTAATCCTGTTTCAAGTTTTTTCACTTCGGTGAATTTGTGTTGGCTGGATTTTTTAATTATCTGATAAAAGTCATTTCCTATCACCATTCCGTTTGGTTTTGCTGTACGGTTAATTTTTGAGCAGAGGTTTACAGTTGAACCAAATATGTCTTCACAACAGGACGTTTTGCAATCTGCAATCATTAATGGTCCATAATCAACACTTACTCTATATTGAATTTTGGGTAGGTCTCTTTTTGCAAATATCTTGTTAATCATTTCTAATGACTCTAGCATTTTTCTCCCACAAGTGACTGGAATTGAGAAATCCATATCTTTTGATAATTTTGGAAAGTAAAACAAGATGCTGTCTCCTATGTTTTTTACAACCTTTGCTCCGTTTGCCTCTGCGATATAGCCCAAGGCGTTGAGAAATACTGTATAATACTCACATGCTTGTGCTTGTGATAATTTTGCTGTAATTTGTGTAGAGTTTACAATGTCAACTATTCCAACACAATAACAATGGTCTATTTCTTTAAATGATATCATCTGATCTTTTAAAAATACTTCTTCCTTTGAGCCAAATATCACATCACTTTTAATTTTAGGCCCTAGCATCATTGCTATGAGTATGGCATACCATGAGATAACTAATCGTTAGCTAATCACTTAACTTTCTATAAATCTTGATAACAGTTTTTAATATCTCAAATAACTGTAATATCTTCATGGATGAATCAAAGAAAATATTTTGCAATACATGTGCAAAAAAATCGGCTTTTGTAATTTGGGATGAACGTTATTCTGGATATAGGGGGGTATGTATCTTCTGTGGTGGCAATTGGCCTGAATCTTAGAAAAGATTAACTTCTTAACCTCTAATATTATAAAATTATCATTGAGAACAAAAGCAGTCATTACCAGTGCATTACCTTATGCAAATGGGGAGATTCACCTAGGACATGTAGCATCAACGTATCTGCCGGCTGATGTAACTACACGATTTCTAAAACTAAAGGGAGTTGAGGCTTACTATATCTGTGCATCTGATGATTTTGGTACTCCTATTTTGATCCAGTCTGAAAGGGAAGGAAAGACGCCTTCTGAATATGTGGCGCATTGGAATAAACGTGATTATGATGATTTTACTGCATTTGGTATTGACTTTGATTTTTTCTACAAAACAAGCTCGATAGAAAATATTGCATTTGTTCAAGACGTATTTAGAAAACTAAATTCAGCTGGACACATTTACGAAAAAGAGATAATCCAGTTTTATTGTAGCAATGATAAAAAATTTCTGCCTGACAGATATGTCAAAGGTGTCTGTCCTTATTGTAATGTCGCTGACCAGTACTCTGATCTTTGTGAGAGCTGCGGTCGTGTTCCTGAAGAAATATCTGACCCGCGATGTTCCATTTGCGGACAAACTCCCACCAAAGAAAAGACGACTCATTTTTTCTTTAAGCTGAAAAATTTTGGCGATTCATTATACAAGTGGTTAGACGAAAATGACAATCTGCAAAAAGATGTAAAAAAGTATGTTCAAAATTGGATAAAATCCGGTCTGATTGATTGGGATATTACGCGAGATATCTCCTGGGGTGTTCCTGTTCCAGTTGAAAGTGCCAAAGACAAGGTATTCTATGGCTGGTTTGATAATCATTTGGCGTACATTTCCACTACGCTAAAGTTTCTTGAAGACAAGGGGATTAACGGAAAAGAGTTTTGGAACTCGGCAGACATTTACCATTTTATTGGCAAGGATATAGTGTATCATCACTATCTGTTTTTGCCTGCAATGCGTTTGGGAATAGACAGTGAATACAAGCTTCCTGATTTTATTCCAACTAGGGGGCATCTCACACTACAATCAAAAAAGATATCCAAAAGCAGAAACTGGTATATTGGACTGAGACAATTTTTAGAATACTATCCTGCTGATTATTTGAGGTACTATTTGGTTGCAATTAATCCATACTCTCAGGATGATTTGAATTTTGATTGGGATGAATTTACAAATAGAATCAATTCTGAATTAATTGGAAATCTTGGTAACTTTGTCAACCGCGCATTGGGATTTACAAAAAAAGCATTTGATGGAGTAATTCCAGAGACTGAAAATTTTGATCAAAAAGATACAGAGGCAGAAAACAAAATTAAGAATTTATCTGGAGAACTTGGAATACTAATGGAGCAAAACCATCTGGACCGGGCTCTGAAGAAGATAATGGAGTTTTCTTCATTTTTTAACCAGTATTTTCAGCACAAAGAACCCTGGAAAAAAGGACCCGGGACTGCAAACTGTGTATTTTTATCAGTAAATGCGGCTCGCAGCATGGCAATAGCATTGTTTCCATTTCTGCCAGAATCTGCACAAAAGATTTGGGTCCAGCTTGGATTTTCTGGCAAAATAAATCAAAACAGTTGGGATTCTATTTCGGATATTGCAGTAAAGCCAGGACATCGACTTGGCGATGCAACTCCACTATTTGCCAAAATAGAAGAAGCAGACATTGCAAAATACAAAAAACAACTAGGCCCATCAGAATGACAAAGATCATTCCGCGAATCTCTACTCGTGGATACTATGATTTGAAATATGGCAAAACCCTCAAAAATAATTCATATTTTTTATATCCCAAAAAAGATTTCAAAAAATTTATCGGCTCTAAAGAACTAGTAATAATGATTCATGGTTTACGAAATGATAATGCAGGAGCAATTGCCAAAGTAGTTCTGGCAAAAAACCGACTATCTCATCTTGGGTATCATTACCCTGTGATTGGATTTAGCTATGACTCAAACACCACTGGGGCACATCTGACAAAATATGTCAAGCGTGCACTTTTGGCAGGACAGGTAATTGCACAAAAAAATGGTCGCAATTTGGCGCTCTTTATTGAGGATTTCCAATCTGCCAGTCCCAAAACCCTGATTCGTCTTATGGGACACTCTTTGGGTTCTCAGGTGATTTTGAGTACCGTGGAAAATCTGGCAAAAAAGAATCTGCCTGGAATAATTGAAAGTGTTCACTTTTTTGGTGCATCCATTACAAGTGATGTACCTTCATCAAAAAAATACGGACCGTTACTAGATAAAATAATTAGGCAAAAAATTGTAAATTATTTCAGTCCCGTTGATGAGGTGCTATCATGGGCAAACAAGGAGAAATTTGTCAACGGTCCACTTGGGCTAAATGGCTCTATTGGAAAGACCATCTCAAAATACCATCAGAAATTAGTGAGCCCAGAGAATCATCGATTTGCAAGTTATGTTGAAAAATTGAACTCGTTTCCCTAGTTTAGTATAATTCAATCGTCAGGGTTTTATACCTAAAATTAAGATCTTATCTTATTACACAAAGATGATACAGATGACTGACAGAAAACGAATTTTATTTCATTTGAATGTAATTGATGAAAAAACTGAAGACTCTAAATTATCAGAGTATGACTGCTGATTAAACCTCTGAAAATTATGCCAAAGTAATCTTTATTGATGATTGCCCTTACTTTACCTCATTGGCACAAACTCAGGACAATCTTGTCGCAAAACTTGATCAAATTGCAGAGATACTGGGAATACTAAATGAGACTCATAGAGGAAGGGAGTGGCTTTTAGAGCAGTTAAAAAAACACAAAATTTCAATAAAGACTCATGGCAACTCGTATGACATCTTAAAAGAATGTCCTGAAGATTTTACCTATCAGATGCTCAGATCACTTCGCGGTGAGGACATTGAGGGCTTTGAGGATATCAAAACTTTAACAAAGACATTTCACTGGTTTTTTATTGATATTGTTGCTGCATCAAACCCAAAAATCCCTACAAAAAACCAGGTAAAAAAAATCATTGTCCTAAATGAACTGATTTC
Source organism: Nitrosarchaeum sp. (assembly GCA_023265135.1). GTDB lineage: Archaea > Thermoproteota > Nitrososphaeria > Nitrososphaerales > Nitrosopumilaceae > Nitrosarchaeum. Next base: position 32,764 of record JAHFUM010000012.1, read on the forward strand.
GCGAACTGAGACATTTCAAAAAAGAATTCCAGAATCTGTGGTAATTCTGCCAACCGGTGACGGAATGGCAATAGGATTTTCAGACAGTCCTGAAAAGCCAATTAGATTGTCAATGGAGCTGCACAGCGGAATTAATCGATACAACAAGTCGCAAAAAGGTGATGATATTTTACTGGTACGAATTGGCATAGATATGGGTCCAGTCTATGTAATCAAAGACCTAAACAACATGGATAATGTCTGGGGACCAGGAATTATCCTTACAAGAAGAGTGATGGATTTGGCAGGGGATATGAACATCTTTGCATCTGCAAGAATTGCTGATGAAGTGCGAAAGCTTTCAGATGAATACAAAAAGATAGTTCATCCAATAGGGGATTACAGCATAAAGCACGGTGAGGAATTGCAGATTTTTAATATCTACGGAGAAGGCTTTGGAAACAAGATTGCACCAAAGATAAAAAAAGTCAAAAAACTATCTTTAGATGAATCTCTAAAGTCATCAAATAATTTCAAGTTTGAAAAAGTAGAGATGCTGTTAGATGTATTGGATGTAAAGACAATGCTTACGCGTCACACCTGGATCTGGACCTTGTTAAATATCTCAAAGGAGGCAAAGAACCAAATTTTTTATTCAGTTGATGGAGATACTCCTAAAGAATTTGCTGACATGAATGTAAATATCTCTGATGATAGGGGAAGGCAAATTGAGATTATGAGCTTAAATGTTAACAAGCCATACCACAAGGAATTTTTTGCAAAGATTTCTCCAGTGGAGCCAAAAAAATTAAAGACACTCAAACTACGATATGACTGGGAGGAACCTGAAAAGAACTTTTTATTTCGAGTTCCATCTGATTGCAAAGAGATGACTTACATGTTGACCGTTCCAAAAGAGTATGAGCCGCAAATTAAAATTTTAAAAGTGGATTTAGAGACAGGATTGAAAATTCATGCAACTCCTAGCCCGACGATTAAAAGATTTGATGATAAAACAATCATTAGCTGGACCAAAAATGGTCTGAAGGCATTTGATGCATATCAGATATTTTGGTAGTGTAACATTTTACATGTTACACAAATTTTGAAAATACTGATGTGGTGCGATCAAAGTTGTATTTTATTTTAAGCGAATATCGTGTATTTTTTGCTAATTTAGTAATTTATTTAGGCTAATTTAGTAATATATTAATGATTTAGATTAGATATTCGTATAATTGTGATGAATTAGATTATACATTATATTTTAGTCGATCAACTGTAACATTTTTTTAATACAGTTATAATCTGATCTACTTTATAATGATCTTTGACCATTATCAATTATGAAAGTAATAATTGATGGCAAAAAGAATTTGCCGAAAAATATTTTACTGTTTTCTGTTTTAACATTAAGTCTTGTTTTCCTGTTTTCATCATTTGAAATTTTACCTGTTTATGCGCCATCCGAATCCGATCCATCTGTTTTATCAAAATCAGTCAGTGATGATCTGATATCTGATTCTGATGCCGATGACACATTTGATGCAGTTGTTACTTTTAATGAACCAATGAATGCAGGTGCTATTCCAACAATAACATTCTTACATGATGTTAGTTCAACATTAGCATTTAGTAGTGGTGTATGGACAGATGGTAATACAGTATACACTGCAATTTATGATGTTATAGATGATAATGTGACAGAACCTCACATCACTTTCACAGTCTCTGATGCAGAAGATGCTGCAAATAATCCTCAAAATTCTGATGATGTACCAATGGACTACTTTGCAATTGATACAGAGAATCCAACTGTAAGCATTGGATATCTGGATGATGATAATTTTTCAACGGACCTTTATGCAAAGTCTGGAACTGTTGTAACACTTACTGCAACATTTAGTGAATCTGTAAATGACCCCCCACAAATCTCAATCTCTGGTGCAAACATATTATTGGCAACTGACATGTTACAAACATCTACCACCGTTTACACTTATGATTATACTATCACTTCTGGTGATGGTATTGCCACTGTTGCAATTGCAGCCCAAGATTTGGCTGGAAATTCAGTTGAATCTCCAACAGGTGATGTTAATTTCAATGTGGATAACACCCCTCCTACAGGTACTATATCGATAGATAGAACAGATGCAATACCTGTCACAGATGTTAATCCTGATAGAACATATGTTCGCAGTGTTGATCTTGCCTTAGCATGCACTTCTGATTCTGGTTCTGGATGTGACGATATAGTTAGCATCTTTGGTGCAGGACTAGATGGAGAACAACCTGAGTCTGAGACAATATCTAGTTCAAGAGCTGCAACACTTACAGAATTCCGTGATCTTAAAGTTGCAAGTGCAACATATTATGACAAAGCTGGTAACACAGCAACTTTTTCTGATGACATCGCACTTGACTCAAAAATCAGTGGCATTACAGTAACTAATGAATCCCCATATTGGGGTAAAGATGTTACATTTGATGGAACCGTATCAAATGCGCGTACTGATGATACAATTTCATTTTCATTTGGTAGTCCAACTGTTACAGGAATATCTCTTGCTGGTGGAGACTCTAGCTCATTTTTAGTAACTGGTGCATATCCTAAAATTTCATTAGATATTACAAATCCCCACCAATCAAGTGCAACACTAGTTGATTCTGCTGAAAGCAATGTAGTTGATGCAAATTCTCAAATTGTAAAGACAAATGGTCCTTTGGTAACTGTCAAACCGCATCTTACTTCAATTAGTACTGAAACTTTCTCTGACGGATTTTTTGGAAACTCTGTTAGTGAAATTGGAACAATACTAGATGATACAGACAGTGTTGGAGTATCTGATCTTCCAATAACCTTTACAGAACTTGGATTACCTGCAACAACCTCTTCAGGAGTTATAATTAGTGATTCCAATCAACTAAGTATTTCATCAAATAATCTGCTAGTACACAAAGACGCTATAATTTCAAATCCATCGTTTTACAGAGCAGATATTACATTCCCTGGACTACCATCTGGTCAAGTTCAAGTTAAGCTAGTACCTGTAAGTAATAATCTTGCACCGATCACTTTGACATTTGATAATCCAACAAGCGGTGTTGACTTTACCCCATCCATCTTTGCCGGTAGTGAACTACTCAAAGAAATTAAGATAACTAAATTCCCTGGAAGTAACATCCCAGATGCAACTGTTCCAATCTCACACATTGAAATGATAAACAAATCCGGACATACCTTCCAAGATATTCGATTTAGTGGTTCTCTTGGTTCTGGTGTTTTAAGTCTAAATGAAAATGATGGCCGATTCTATTCAGAGAGTGTCTTACCTGATGCTCCTCCTGCGTCAGTTAATGCAATTTTTGCTGGTAATGCTGATTACGTTACATCTAGCGGCACTGCTCCGATCTTTGGTGGGTCTGCATCCGGAGTTGGTGGCTCTGCCACTATAGTGTCTGATTCTGGAAGAGGCATTGCTGCAATCTCTTGTAGTACAACATCAGGAGATCCTGCATTTGATACAGACGGAGACTATCTCTGTGATAACTGGGAACTAACTGGAATTCCATTTTCTGTTGTGAATTATGCTGCTTCTACCTCTTCACCATACTTGTATACGCTAACAAATTCTAGCAAAACTGTTCAGGACATTTATGTTGAATCTGATTATATGAATGGCCATGTTCCAGATGCTAATGCATCTAATGATGTTAAGGGTAAATTTGGTTCACACGCAATTGAATTACATCATGAAATAGATGAAGTATTGCCACATTCTGATAATACCGCACTATGGACTGACAGTGACATGGTAATTGGAAATGACTTTGGAACTCTGAAAAATATTTACTTTGGAAAATCAAGTGAGCATCCATCTTTGGGTGGAACAGAATCAATCACATGTGCAAATTGCGCAGCCTCTCAAGATTCACACACACTCAAAATATCTGGTGTAACATTACAGACTCCTTCTAGTCCTTTGACTGGAGGCGCTACTAGTGGTAAAGTAACATTAAGGACAACTGTTACAATTACTCCTTCCACAGCAGTAGTACACATAGTTGTATCTCCAACTGTTTCTGCTGGTACCACAGGAGCAGGTGTCACTATTGGTACAATGACCCCAACTGATGTCGTAGTGACAGGTTCTACTGGTGTAAAGACGTTCTCTGTAACTGTTCCATTTAGTAGTACGTCTCCTACTGCTTTGGTAAATCTCGGTGATGTAAATATCACATTTAATACAAAATCTACTACTGATGTTTTGTCTGCTCCTGTCTCTACTACTGCAACAGGTGCACCATATACTGCAGGCCCTCCTTCCATAAACACTAGTCTTACTGATGCCAGGGCTCAGGCGTATCACTATATCCCATGGATTCATTCCGTAGGTACATGTGGACCATCTGGACAATCCGAGATGCCTGGAAATGATGGTGTCATTTCGTTAGGTTGTAATTTTGCAACTGCTGAAAATTCTGCCATATTCACATATCCTGCAGGTGACACTAGAGTTGCAACAGTGGGAACAAGAGAGCAACAGGCAGGAACATTCTTCCATGAACTTGCCCATAATTTGGGAATAAATCACGGCGGACCACAAAAACTCAAAGTTGCTGAAAATGGTTTTGCAGCAGGTACATCTCCAGCTGATACCACACTAAACTGCAAGCCACAATATACCAGTATAATGTCATATGCAAGACAATATCCAAGCTATTTGACAACAAATGAATGGAACCTTGATTTATCAAGTGGTGGACATTCTGCATTAAAGGAGTCTGCTTTGGTTGAATCTACCGGTGTTACTGGAACTTCTGCAACTATAGTTTGGGGTACTCCTGGATTGGTTCCTGCTTTCAAAAAGGGTTCTACTGGTACTGCGCTAGATTGGAATGGTAATGGTGCTGCTACACAAACTATAGGTGTAGATATCAATAACTTGGGAATTTCTGGTTGTAATACTGCTTCTGTAAGCACTGCTAATTCATTTGATTGGAATGATTGGGCTAACTTGGACTTTAATTTGAGAAAGAGTGTGGGTGGACAATTTGATGGTGTTTTGGGAGAAGAGACACCTGGAGCACTGAGACAAATTTTAATCGCATCATCTACATTTGATGGCTTTTACAACCCCCCACCATATGATGATGCAACAAAGAACACTGCAAAGCAGGGCTCTACAGTTCCACTTAAAGTAAGATTGTTGACCACCAATAAAGATATAATATCTTTTGCACAAATTCGCGGAGATTATCGTCTTAGTAATGGCCCCAATGGCATATTCACTCCTATGTCTTGTAGTAACACTGGCACACAATTCTTTAAATGGAGTCCAACAGCACAATTTAGCCAATGTGATATGAAACTTCCTGCCAAGATTCCTCTTAATACTAAGGTCTATCTTCGAGTCTTTGTAGATAATCCTGGTGCTAACCCCGCAACAATTCTGTTAATTGATAAATCTCCACCCACAGGTCTAACAGTACCACCTTTCCCATACCAAGATAATAGTACTCCTAAAGTAACAATTACCAATTATCTCACAATCAAATGATAATGATCATGAATAACAAATACGTAATTCTTTTGTTTGTTTCTGCTCTTGTTTTCTTTCTTGGTATAAATCCACTACAACCAAGTCATGCTGCAACACTTACGCTTTCTGGACTAGACGCTGGAACTCATGAGATTGATTTTAGAGATATTGGAATTTTGTCTGATTTTACTCCTGTTATTTCTACTGATAAACAAAGATATCATCCAGGTCAGGATGGAATCTTGACAGTTACAGATCACAGTGCAAATGTTGATCTTAATACTATTGAAACAGTTTCTGCCAATATTGGTTCTAATACTGTAATTCTGACTGAAACTGGTGAAAACACTGGAATATTTCGAGGTCCGTTTATTGCAGACGGGTCAATTACTTACTCCCCAGAAAATCCATCCGATGCCGTACGAGCTAAAATTAGCATTACTCTGGCTCAACCAGGAGATGTCACAATTAGCGATGTTAATCTATCTGATGGAATAGGATGTCCAAACGAACCAGTATCACAAGGTGTAAACATTTCATTATCAAATGGGGCTGAACTAGCAAGTGTTGATTCTGTCATAATATCATATGCAAATGCGGTACTATCCTTTACAAATTCAGATGGACAATTAATTCAAACTTCTCCTGAATTTTTAAGAATGCATTATCAGTTTGATCCGAATTTTCAATATGCGTTGGTTGCACAACTAAATATTCCTGGATTCAATGAAGTATTAGACAATCCATATCTTCTTACAGTAAAAACGGATCAAGACATAGAACAGATTGCTGAAGAAGATGATGGCCGAGAACCATTAACTCTTGGAGAGGGAACATATGTGCTTACATCTGACACCGGATGTGGAGGTGGAGGAGGTGGAGGTATTTCTAGATCTGGACTAGTAATTCAGGCACTTGGTGCACTTTCATTATCTAGTGGTTCTCAGGTAAATGCTCCTCCAACTATGGGTCTAGGCCAAAACGAAAAAAGAATTGTTGATGGTGGTTTTTCATTTAATGATAATCCAATTAATGTACTACAATACTATACTCCATATCCTCTAGTTACAACTCCAGTTGGACAAAATAATACAATCAAGCTAAAAATCTATGAAGAAGAGGGATTGAATAACATTGCACATGTTGGATTATCATACGGATTGGGCAAAGGTGAAACTTTCAATGAAGGAAGAGCTACCATAGAATATGATCGAACCTTTGATGGCGTAGAATCTGTTACTACATTTGATCCAAATCATGTGCTGGGAGATGTCAATGTAACTACTAGTGATGTAAGGTGTGGCGAAAACAGCAATGCAGTTTGCCGTGAATTTACATTCTATCATGTATTTAGAGAGCCACTAGAGTACAACATGGTAGCTACAAACATTTGGGATTCTCAACTAAACAGCTGGCAGAATTACTTTAACCACGGAGTACAGATAACGGGAGAATCCATGAATCCACCAAAGCAATACTCTGGAATATTTGAAGGTCACATATACCAACTAACAGAGACTGGAAAGAATATTGCAGTAGATGAAAATGGAAATACTTGGACTAATGACAAAACCTGGACACGTGATTATATTAAACCAATCGCAGTGGACAACAATATCTTAAATGATCAAAAGATAGCTGCAATAGAACAGTTAGGATTTGGATATTCTGATGGTCAGGCAATTTTCGGATTTGATAGAATGGACCATCGCTTTGTAGATGCAAAGGAGCAGCAGAAAAATTATGCTCAAAGCATAATGAATGACTTGTGTCCAAAGTGCCAAAATGAATCCTATGATAAAATAAATAATATTTTTTCATATGACTTGCCAGTAACTTCTAAACTGGAGCAGCAAAATCAGATGCACATTGAGGATCAAAAGGCTCGTCAATTCTTGCAAGAATATTTTGACACAATTTATCACAAGTCTATTGACTAGTTTTTGTGACTTTAGAAATTTCTGCAATTAATATTTTCAATAATTATTTGTAATTTTATTTGCAGAACTTTGTATAACTTGGAAATAAAATATCTCTAATTTTTTCCACCATTTCACCTTGTTCAAATTATAGATTAGTTTCTATTTTTTCTAAATCAAGTAATTTGGAAAATTATTGTAAAAAAATTAATTTGTAACACAATGTGTTACAAAAAAGATCGCAATATTTAGAAATTTAATGAATTACAATTACTAAAATAATATGATTAACGATTAGTATAAGTAACTGTATTATTTAATTATGACACATGAAAAGTTTCATTTATCTATCTGTTTTTGCAGTTTTGTTTTTTACATTATCTGTTACAATAATTCCTTTTGCACATGCAGGAGTGTCGCTTGATGTTGACGGTGATGGTTACACAATTGATGGTTCTGGACTTGGACTGGACTGCAATGATGGTAATGCTCTAATCAATCCAGGCGCTACTGAAATTCCATATGACGGAATAGACCAAGATTGTAATTCATCTGACCTAACTGATGTTGATGCAGATACTTATGCATCTACTCAAGCTGTAGGTGGTACTCCTGATTGTGATGATGGTAATGCTCTAATCAATCCAGGCGCTACTGAAATAGCAAACGATGGCATTGATCAAGACTGCAGCGGTGCAGATTTAGTTACTGATGCAGACAGTGATGGTTACACAACTGACGCAGGTCCAAGTCAAGATTGTGATGATGGT
>JAHFUM010000012.1:41077-45634 GCA_023265135.1 Nitrosarchaeum sp.
CGCTACTGAAATAGCAAACGATGGCATTGATCAAGACTGCAGCGGTGCAGATTTAGTTACTGATGCAGACAGTGATGGTTACACAACTGACGCAGGTCCAAGTCAAGATTGTGATGATGGTAATGCTCTAATCAATCCAGGCGCTACTGAAATTCCATATGACGGAATAGACCAAGATTGTAATTCATCTGACCTAACTGATGTTGATGCAGATACTTATGCATCTACTCAAGCTGTAGGTGGTACTCCTGATTGTGATGATACTAATTCTGCAATACACCCAGGTGCAACTGAAATCGTAGGAGATGGCATTGATCAGGATTGCAGCGGTGCAGACAAGACACCAGTTCAAGCAATCAATGAACTCATATCCATTGCAAACGGCAACAATGTAAAGACTAGTCCGCTAGATAATGCCCCAAAAATCCTTAATGATAACAATCCAACAAATGACAAAAGTGTCTGTGGAAAGCTTGATGCATTTATCAATCAACTAAATGCAGACAAGAAGACTCCGTCAATACTCAAAGACCCACTAATCCAAAAAACAAATGAAATTAAAACTGCACTTGGTTGTTAGCCTCAAAACAAATATTTTTTCTAAACTCTTTTTCTGACTAGAATATTTTACATATCAAGTGTTTAATGTTTGAAATCTATGAATTCAGGATCAGATAACCATTTCGAAAGTTTTGTTAGGTAAACTGGATTTGTTTGTTGATTAACAGCTATGTTTTCTGTGTTTAAAACTCCAAAACTCATTGAATTGGTTTGATTCTTAAATGCATATGCATTTTGAATTTTAAAAATTATGCTGCCTGGGATAATTTTATCATATAGTCTTCTATAAATCCAGCAACTAGCAACAATGCCAAAACAATTCCAATTCCGATGAAACTTGGTTTTATTTGAGATTGCAATATTGTTTTTATCTCTATTTTCAATTTTAGTTTTTTAATCAAATTATATACAAAGTGAAAGCTGCAAGACATTGCAATAGAATATGCAATTATCTCTATTGCCCCAAATGGAGACAAAAATAAAATTGAGAGTGGCTGAATATCCGACAACCCTGGCATGGTAGATATTATTGCCGCAAATCCAAAGCCTGTGGACCATGCCATGTATCCACCCCATGGTATTCCAAAACCCGGGATTAGCATTGGCAACGCTGCCATAGAATTATTTGCAAAAATCCCAAAACCATCAGTATCATTCATAACTGATAGGAAATCGTTTGAAAAATTATTTGCCTCATCATAGCCTACTTTGGACATTGCCCCTATCTGAAAAGACAATGCAAACAAGCCAAGGAAAACAAAAAATGTGATCATTCTGAATTTGAACATATTATCGTAAATTAAGAATATTATATGAGGATTTAGTAGAAAGGGAATAATTCAAGTCTAATTACATCATTATGCCTGTTATCTTGTTGGCTCTAATTCTGTGATTTTGACGCTCTTTTGAATTATTCTTTTTCCAATTACTATATCGGCTAAATCCATTCCTGTCATGTATGTAATACGGCAAACTTTTACTTTTAGTATTGTTAGCTAGATTGATAGTTTTCTAGCTAAATTGTAAGCATTAGGTAATATGCAATAATATCATACCTATAATCATGAAGACAATACTCGTACCAATTCAAAGCCTGTATTCTCATGGCATTGATCAAGTGAGTTTTATGGCAGAAAGAGGAAAGACAATTCAAGCACATTTTGATGAATTATCTTTAGAACTGTTAATGAAATAACAGTTCCATGTTTCTCTTTTTCTTTAATTCTTGAAAATAATTTGCTCCAATTTGGATTTCCAAGATTCATTATAATGTCTATTTTATGAGAATTTTGTGTACATAGTTTATTTTGTGAGCCTACCTTCGACAAACGGCTGGGCATTGTACCAACAGTAATTAAAATAATCAAAGCACCACTGATGAAATGATGGGTCGTCGCTGACAAACGCGTAACCTGCATCAACTTTGTCATCCCTATTTGGAAATATTAAACAGCACTGTTTCTCATTGATTGTAACTGCAGGGGCAATATTTTTTGTCATCATTCTTTGAATGTCTCCTGAATCAATATATTTTTTAAATTTTTTAACTACCTCGCTTCGCGAATTTGATACCATTGCTTTTTCATAAAATATTGATTTCATCTTAATGCCTTCGCCAAGTTTACTTTGAATAGGTTTTACAAATTCATCAAAATATGGTACCTCGTATAGTATGTTGTAGATGTATTTTTCAGAGTTTTCATAGATTTTTTTCCAAGATTCAAAAACTTCTACATAGCTTGAAATGAATTTACCTTTGAATAACTCACCTAGTCTTAAGATGAATTTTTCTGGCAGTGAGTCAATTGGGTGCTCTATGAAATATTTTTTGTTTTCAATAACAAAGGCAAAATTTGGAATTAATGCCAATAACATATGGCCCAATGTTGTTAAAACAAAACTACCTTCTGCATCCTTTACTATGAATCCTGATTTTTCTAATCTATCTAAATTTCTATGCACTTCAGGTGTGGTCGCATCCAGTATTTTGGCCAACTCTGAGAGTCGAAGTTTTTTTTCATTAATTAACTGAATAATCTTTAATCTTTGTTCACTAGAGATTTCTAGAAAATATTTTGCATAATCTTCCATGTTTTTCATAATTAAGGCTAATCAGTGATGTTAATATTATTTTTTTATGCGATACACTAATTGTATTTGTTTAATCACATCGATGGCATAATTACAAATCACCCATTTAAAATAAATTTTGTATTCGAGTAATTACAAAATCTATATCTTAGGATTTTGCATATTTGCTCATTCCAGTTAGATCAATTATGACTACTGGCTCACTTCCAACTACCCACGCATCATGCCCTGAAGGAATTACTGCTGCATCACCTGGTCCAAGCTCCACTTGTGCTCCATCGTCCATTTTTATCATCAATCTTCCTGAAATGACATATTGCGTATGTGCTGCTTCGCAGCTGCTAGTTTTTACAATTGGTTTTACGCTAGTAGACCACTTCCAGCCGGGCTGTAAAGTCGCCCTGCCAAATGTTACATCTGCCAAAGTCACTAACTCTAGTAAGCCTTTATCGAATTTTCTCTTCTCATCTGGTTTATCTAGATTTTTCCAATGCATTTTTGCCATATTGTACAAAAACCCATGCTTCTTTATTCATTTTTCGGAGATAATCTTGAATCAAAATTTAACCAATCAAATTATCTGGCTCTAAAGTAATCCTTAACTAATATTATAATTTAATATTTTTAATGACAACTAAAACAATCCTATTAGTGATGGCATCGGTCTTCATTATAGGATTTTCAGCACAAAACGCATTTGCAGCATCAGACTATTTTCTAAAAATAGAGGGAGTGGCAGGAGAGTCAACTGATCAAAATCATCAGGGAGGCATAGCAATTGAATCATGGTCATTTGGTGCATCAAATCCAACTTCCGTTGGCAGTGGTGGACTTTCTGCCGGTAAGGTACAATTCCAAGATTTCCACTTTACAAAAACACTAGACAAATCATCTCCCATGTTAATGCAGATGGTGGCAACTGGTGAGCACATAAAGGGAGCAACTCTTGAATTATGTAGACCAAGTGCAGATGGCGCTTCTCAATGTTATTTACAAATAACATTATCTGACATTATGGTAACTAGTTATCAAACAGGCGGTTCAGATGGAAGTGTTCCAACAGATCAAGTCTCATTAAACTTTAGCAAGATTGAATTTTCATACACTCCTCAAAAAGCAGACGGGTCACTTGATGCTCCAGTAAAGGCAGGATATGATGTCAAAGCAAACAAAAAGGTCTAACCCTTTTTTTTAATTTCTAAATTATAAACTAGGCTTAAAATAAAGTCAATATTCACTATACCTTATGCAGTCAATTAATTTTGTAGTTTTGGGAAAGCAAGACATTGCAGCAGAGTTTGGCAAAAAAGGGACTGTAACTGACTTGTCCCTTTATGATAGAAAAGAATCTGATGTAATTAAAACATGGGTGACCCCAAGCGGCTTTCCAGAAAAGATTCAGCCACTTTTGCAGGCAATCAACCTTGCAGAATATGTGATATTTTGTGTTGACAAACTCGACAAATTTACTGGAGAGCAGATTATCGCACTTGACATGCTAAAAAAAGACAAAGGAATTTTATCTCATACTTTTGATGTAGACGAGTCAAAATTAAATTCCATGATAAAGGGAACTGTGGTTGAAAAATATCTCAAAGTAGAGCAGGACAAACTAAAAGAAGAGATGGACAAGATTTTACCAATCTCAAATGATAACCCTCCCAAAATGGTAGTTGATCATTGCTTTGATGTCAAAGGTGTAGGAACTGTGATTCTAGGCAAAGTGACTGGTGGAAAAATAAAACAGTATGACAATCTCAAGCTGTATCCTGCGAAAATCGATGTGATGATAAAATCAATTCAAATGCACGATGACCCAGTTGAGGAATCTGTCTACCCTGCCAGAGTTGGTCTGGCAGTAAAAGGTGCAAAGCCAGATGAAGTTGGAAGGGGCGATATTATAGC
>JAHFUM010000001.1:0-48395 GCA_023265135.1 Nitrosarchaeum sp.
TACAATCATAGCAATAAGTAATAGCATAATTATAAGACCTGCCAAACTTAGTTTTTCGTTTTCCACTATTCAATCAACTCTTCACTTACAAATAAAACAGATCCATGTGCCAACACTACCAAAATAATATTTTAGAAAAGATCCGAAAATTGGGCAAAACCATCTTATGTCTAGTTATTATTTTAAACTCTTTTCTTCTATTAATGATAGTTTTTTTTTCATAATTTCCTACTCTTAACACAAGTAAAATTAGTGACATTTCTTGGGCTCCGTCTATATTCCCAAAATTAAAGTGCTGGGAATATAGTTAGGTGATTAGATTTTGCACTATTTCACTCTAAAAACAGGCACAAGTTGACAAAATTATTCAAAACCATAATTACAATCTTAAAACAATTATCGGCACATTCATTTCCGTAACTCTTAATTCTATTCTTTCATAGTTTTTGATCATATGTCGGATAATGAACACAGATCATATCGAATTGATCTTGTATATGCGAGTATACTTGGTCTAACTGTTATAATGACAGCTTGGTGTGGATTACAACATGAATTGTGGAGTAGTATGGTTACATTTGAATTAAAAGATGCAAATACTGCACATCGTGAATTTACGACTGCCGAACTAAAAGAAAGACAAACCATAATTATTGACGTGATTTCATTTACTAAATATATGGATGCTACACAAAATGATGATAAAAAATTAGGTGAACTTTACAAGAATAGTTTTAGCCCCGAACTAAAACAAGTATTTGATGTTTGGATGAAAACTGATCCACTGAATAATCCCGATGCCGGAACACCATTTACTATGTCCGAATACCAATCAAAGTTAGATTCAACAAAAGCAACAGAATTTTTACAACGGGCTAATGAAAAATCACAAAGTGCAAGCAACATGAGCACGATTGCCTCAAATTATGTGTTTTTTACCACAATTTTTGCATCTGTTTCATTTCTTGAAGGAATTGGTCGTGTTTTCCCATCTAAAAAAATGCAATTGATATTTCTGATTATGGGCATTGTGCTATTTTCTGTTACTGCCGGAATACTATTTACAGTATTACCAATTGCCAACATTCATCTTATTTGATTAATAACAATAAACACCTGTCCTGATAAAATCAACTGATAGATATTTGAATGTAGGGATAAAATGAAAAATACTTTGTTTTACTCTTCTGCAAAAAATAATTACGAACCCAAAAAATAATTTTTAATCCTATAAAAAAAGAAAAGAAGATGATTGACTTCTCAATTCATCTATCTTCTATTTGCTTCAGAAAAAATTTTTTGCAACTTTGATGCAACTTCCTGTTTTGCCTCAGACTGAGTAAGCATTGAGCTCCACATCTTTCCAATTGCTTCAAAGACAGCGTCTGCTGCCTTGTCCATAGTTGGGCCGTATGCAGTTTCAATTTTCTTTCTCATTCTTTCAGTCATTGCATCATGGTGTGCTGCAAAAAATGCCTTGTGCCAAGCCATCATTGCATGTTGTATTGGATCCATCGTCTCGCAACCACAACACTGATCATATGATTTGCTTGAACCACAAGCGCAGTTTTCTGTGTTTTCTGTTTTACATGTTCCGTCTGTGCATTCCATGTTACTTTCTTATAGTAACTATAGAAAGGTAAGTATATTAATTAGAAAGTTACTACAAAGAAAGCAGATGAGGTTTTGGTAAGTTGATGCCACAGGAACTCAAAGTAATGTCAGATCAGATAAAATGCTGTCCTGTAGATAACACTTTTAAAATCATTGGAAAAAAATTTACAATCCACATTCTTCGAAACATTACATTGCTTGGTCAAAGTAGATTCAATGAATTTTTAGAATCAGTTGAAGGAATAAACCCCAAGACACTTTCTGTCCGTTTAAAAGAAATGGAAAAAAGTGAAATCATCAAAAGAACTGTGTACAATGAAACTCCAATTAGAATAGAATATACTGTCACTGAAAAGGGTAAGGCATTAAAGCCAATAATTATGCAGATGGCTGCATTTTCAATGAAGTATTGTAGCTGTGACATATTCAAAGATGGAAAACCCAGAACTCTTGAGCAAGTGTTTGGAAAATAACATACTTTGTTGATTTCGTAATTTTCAAATTCAATTATTTACTTCTACCTTGCAAAGAGTAAAAGAAACGCAAGATATCCTTATGTTAGTGTATGTTTTATTGCAATATTCTAGGTATTTTCTTTATTACTTGAGATAATGAAATCCGTCCTGGGCCAATAACAATAATTACCAAACTTACTGCAAGTAATACCAAAGGATACTCGTATCCCATCTGCCCAGTATAATTTTCTGCATGTAAAACAACAAAAATTGCACCCATCATTATTATCGCAAGCATTAATGCTGAAATTCTATTTAGTATTCCAATTATTAGCAATATTCCTGAGACAAGTTCTGCAAGTGCAATTGGAATTTGCATTTCTACTGGAATGCCAAACGATGGCATGTAACTAGCAAATACAGGATTAAATTTTTCAGTACCATGCACAATGAATGAAACTCCCAAGACAAGTCTTAACCCAAAATGAACAATATCGTGCATAATGGTTTCTTTGATTTTTGCATCCAATGTCTAAGAATTTTTAATGACATTCATAAAAACTATGTTAGTTACACATCATACTATTGGAATAAATTATTTAAAATCACAAGTTATATATTCCTCTGTAAGCATATTTCTGTATAGGAATATATAAAGAATGAAAGCCAAATTACTTAGTGTTCTTGCCGAACCAAACCGTTTAGACATAGTTGAACTTTTGCGTAACGGCCCACAACCAGTTGGAGAAATCTGCAACAAACTAAAACTACATCAACCACAGGTATCAAAACATCTGAATGTGTTAAGTAAAGCCGGATTTGTTGAAGTACATCCTGAGGCACAGCAACGAATCTACAATTTACGAATAGAACCGTTTCAAGAGATTGATACTTGGCTTAACTCATATCGTAAATTTTGGAAAGATAGTTTTGATAGGTTGGATGATTATTTAATTAAATTACAAGAAGATGAAATGAAAAAAAAAGGAAAAAGCCATGGTAAAAAAAAATAATCTCAATATTCGAGTATCGGGCAGAGAGATTATCATGACGCGTGTTTTTGATGCTCCCCGAGAACTAGTCTTCAAAATAATGGCTGATCCAAATGCCCTACCACAATGGTGGGGACCAAGAATACTTACAACCGTTGTTGATAAAATGGATGTGAGACAGGGTGGAGTTTGGCGATATGTCCAGCGTGATCTTGATGGTAATGAGTATGTATTCAATGGTGTATATCGCGAGATTGTACCACCAGAACGAGTTGTCAGCACATTTGAATTTGAAGGCATGCCAGGACATGTGGTGATTAATACTATAATATTCGAAGAGCACG
Organism: Nitrosarchaeum sp.; assembly: GCA_023265135.1. Lineage (GTDB taxonomy): Archaea > Thermoproteota > Nitrososphaeria > Nitrososphaerales > Nitrosopumilaceae > Nitrosarchaeum. The sequence continues at coordinate 3,406 of JAHFUM010000001.1, forward strand.
ATGGTAAAACAAAGATAACCGTAACATCACTCTTCCAGACAGTTGAGGATCGCGACGAAATGCTCCAATCTGGAATGGAATCAGGAGCTGCCGAAAGTTATGATCGTCTTGATGAGTATTTGGCGAACATGTCAACTGAGAAGGAGATTGTTATCACGCGTATCTTTGATGCTCCTCGTGAACTAGTGTGGAAAGCATGGACTAACCCAGAACATATGAAGCGTTGGATGGGACCAAAAGACTTTACAACACCTTTCTGCAAAATAGATTTTCACGTAGGTGGTGTCTATCTTTTTTGCATGCGATCTCCAGAGGGTAAAGATTATTGGAGTACAGGTGTATATCGTGAAATTATTCCGCTAGAAAAAATTATGATGACTGATAGTTTTGCTGACGAGAAAGGCAATGTAGTTCCTGCCACACATTATGGTATGAGTGATGATTGTCCATTAGAAATGTTGGTGACAGTGACATTTGAGGAACATGATGGCAAAACAAAGATGATCCTACGACATGTTGGTATTCCTGCTGGCATAATGAGTGATATGACTAATGTAAGTTGGAATGTATTGTTTGACAAACTTGCTGAATCTCTAAAGTAACAAACGAAAAAATACCTGTAACAAATCAATCCATTTTGTAATACGAAAGTCTTTTGAATGACTTTTTTAATTTTTTACTCTCGATTAAGAGAATAAAAGATTGGATTAATTGAACATTCTACGAACAGTTTCAATTTTCATTATAATGTTCATTATGAGTCAAATTGAGGGGCATGTCTATATCTCAGCACTTGAACTTGTTTATCAAATAATTGTTTGTTTAAATAAGAAAATCTTATTAAAAAATTATTGAGTTTAAAAGAAATTAAACTAGAAGAAGAATACCGTTCAGATAGAAATAACATAGTAACAGATTTTTTCTTTCCATGTCTAAGTAATTGCACTGAATATGATAGGTGTGTGGATTTTTTGTCAATTAGAGGCTTAGCTGGTATAGTTATGGGTTTTGATAACTTTGCTGCAGGCAAAGCAAAATTAAGAATGATTACAGGCAATAGGTTCAAAATAGCAGATCTGAACATATTGACAAAACTATTTTCAGAAAAATACACTAAACGCTTTGATGGAAAATTTATCAAAAACAACAAAATCCAAAAACTACAAGATTTCATAAATAACGGCCAAATTGAATTAAAAATTGCAATCACAAATTCTGAAGAAATTTCTAATTTATTTTCAGAGAGAATAGGGATATTCAAAGACGAAAAAGGAGACGCGGTTGCATTTACTGGAACATCATCATCTCTTTCTATTCAGATAAGAGATTTTGAATCAGTAGATGTGTTTACATCATGGAATGATAAATCAAGAGTTCAAAGAAAAATAAAGGATTTTGAAGATCTGTGGGAAAACAAAACAAAGTATGTTCAAGTTTATGATTTTATGTATGCAGAAAAAAATAATCTTTTGAAATATTCATCAGAGTGGGCGTTTGGCATTTAAATTTGAGATAATTCTTCTAATCCTGTCTTGTTTTCATAAAAGTTCATTCTGTTGATTTTATAATAGATTACTTCTCCACGTCTTTCAATAACTGCAATTACAGGTTCTTTTCCCATTTGTGTTATTTGTTCTATTTTTTTCTGGAGAGTTCCCATTTTTTCTTGTTGACCCTCATTGAGACCAAAAATCAGAAACTTGGCTCCTTTTTCTCCAAATTGCCCTCGTTCATACACTCGAAAATCAGAACCAAATCCAAAACCATCTTTGACTACATATCCCCTAGTTTTCAAATCTCTGTAGATCAAAAATTTTGTTAGAGTTTCAGAATCATTTTTTTGACAGATTGTCATCAAATCATCAAAATTAATTTGCTTTTTACCTTTTTTTAGAATTAGTTTATCTGCATACAGCAAATAGAGTGATTCAAATGACTTTAAGAATAATTTTTCTTTTTCAATTTCACCATATCCTTTGAGTTGAAGTTCATGAATCATTTCATTATTTGTGATACAGGTTTGATCTGATACCAATTCACCTTTCACAAAAGGAGTTTCTTCCATAATGATGAGGAAATCATTAGTTTTCCATATTTATGTTGACCAAAATCAATGCTTTTCAATTATTTCTGTATTGAGATTCTAGAAAAAACAGCCTCAATATGCCAAATCTATCAATATCTAAGATATAGAAATGAGAATAGTGCTTATTACTGATCTAGATTTGAATTTGGATAATCTGCTAATTTTCTAAAGTTGTATTCTAAATTTTGCCAGTCATTTTGAGCTTTTAAAAGTTGAATACCGTGTTCGCCCATTTCCACATATCCAGTTCTTGGAAAATTCTGAATTACTTTTGAGGTATCGCAATTAGGTGCTTCATCGATTTGCCATATTATATTATTTACATCACTATAAACTCCCGTATCTTTTGGTTTACCATTTTGATTCCAATCAATATCACTATTTGTAATTCCAGCTTTTTTAATAAAATCACCGTTATTGTCCCCATACAAAACTATGCGGTTTTGTGAGTATGGGATTGGATTTATTTCAGACAGATTAGATTCATCCAGAGATGGAGGTGGATTAGGATTTTCTTTTGCAATTCCTCTTGCATAATCAAGCGGTGCATTTGGATCATAAATTGGAAAATTATAAAGTCTATTCATCACACTAAAGTAATTTGGTTTGCAGTTTATGTTATCTTTCCCACCATGTAATAATCCTAGATTGTGACCCAACTCATGCATAAAATTTCCAGATGAAGCTCTATCATATCCGCCAAGTTTCTGAGTAGTATCTATGGATTTATCAACCCAATCATTTTCTGCAATGACAATATCATTACCTCCTAGTTCTGCTATGCCTTTGGCATTGTATACAGATCCATCAAGTTCATGTGCAAAAATTACATAATGAAATACTCTCTGTTTTGCTTCTAACGTCCAATGACAATCAGGATACGGTCGATTTCTTTCCATAAAATTACCAAAAGCACCATCACAATCACCTGATTTTGTACCATCATTTGGAATTCCATTTTTTATTTTCCAAAAATCATTATCAGCGTTTGTGACAGCAGGACCAAACACAATTGTTGGATAATATTGTATGGCCTCATTTACATCAATTTGAAGATTAATTCCTTTAAGATGCGAAACTTGATTTTGAACGTCTCCATTTGCAAATGCATAGATGATTGAATTTATTGCATTTTGGCTTGGTTTGTGATTCCAAGATCCCCAAAGAGGTAAGTCTGAAACGGTAGTCTGCATGTAATCTGCTTCAACAAAAATATCTTTTTGGTCAGGATTTGCGCCATGTAAAACAAGATCAGTTATTCCATCATTATTGACGTCAATTCCATTTGTTTCCCAAATATCATACAATGAATCTCCATCAGTATCGGTACAAGGTAATGCACTTGAACAGACAATTATGTTAGTAGTACTAGGTTTACTTTTATTTCCATTCTCATCGATGACTACCAATTCAAATGTTAATGTTGTTTCAGTGGTAATATTACCAGGTAAATTAAAAGTTGGATTTGAAGGAATTTTTGTATCCAAGGTAACAGTAGGTCCATATTTTTGAGTCCAAACATATGTTAATGGATTATCTCCAATACTACCAGTTCCATTAAGCATAACAATACTTTCAGGACCTACATTTTGATCTGGACCTGCATTAGATTCCAGTTGGATGGTATCAAGATTTGAGCCCCAACTAAGACTTCTGCCATATGCTGATTCATCATTCAGTTCTACTAATTCAATTCCATCTTTATTGATGGTAAAAATGCCATAAGTGTTGAACCCAAATGAACTTTCAGTGGAATGACTTGAGGCATATACCTGTTGATAATGTGAAACTGATACAACGATCAAAAATATTGTGAGAGATATTATTGTTTTATATGATTTGTAACTGCAGTTATTCATACCAATTAATCTTGAAATTTGTTTAAAACATTCACGTATGAATTCTCAGTGTTAAAAAAATAGGGCATTACACTAAATTTTTATTAGTTATTTTGGTATAAATTCATATGATCAAAATATTGTGTTTTTAAAATGTGTTATTTTTTGAAATTCACTTTCATTTATCAGAAATAAAAAGAGTTTAGAGTCTAATGTTAATCAAACAAATCCATTTTTGAAATGATATTAGTTAGATCCCACTGTATACCCATCATGAGATAGTACGCCTGTTTCCATATAAGCAGTGAAGAATACTAATGTATGTTGTCTAACCGTTAAAATATGGGCATTTTGGTTTGAGGTTATAATGCACGGTGCAAATTATAGAGTAGGAAAGGGACAGCCATTCTGTAGAAAAGAATTCATCAAAGGTAATCCGCAGATAAAAATTGCAAAATTCCAAGGAGGAAAAAGGGCAAGCTATGATTATTGTGTTCAGTTACTCATAAACGAAAAAATTCAGATAAGACATATGGCTATAGAATCTTGCAGATTAGCAGCAAACAAAACTCTTGAGCAGGTGACGGGAGAAACAGGATATTTCTCCAGACTCAGAATTTACCCTCATGTTCTTCTAAGAGAAAACAAAATGGTTGCTACAGCGGGAGCAGATAGAATTTCAGAGGGAATGAGAAGGGCTTGGGGAAAAGCTACTAGTTTAGGAGCCAGAGTAAAGCACGGACAATGCATTATGGAGTTTTATGTTAATGCACCGTATTTAGAAAAAGCAAAAAAAGCCCTTAAAAGCGCTTGTGTAAAATTACCGGGAACAGCAACAATCAAAGTTATTCCTTGGGAACAAAAAATGTCACCATAAATCTTCTAGATATGATTTCTTACTTTTAACAAATTCTAAAAACTCTGTGAATTCTAATTGAGTTGGTTCACGATTTAGAATTCTTTTTGTTTGATAGTGAAAGGCATTGTAAAGTCTTCCAACAACAATTCCAAGTGCAAAAGATTTAGAATCATCAATGTTTGAAAGCAATTGAATAAGCTGTTGTATCTCCTCTTTGTTTGAAATAGTCTCATGAATTTTTTGCTTAATTTTCCCCATCAATATTTCATCCATAGTTTAACTTGGATGTAATAGTTAAAAACAGTTTAATATCCAAATTCATTCCTTAGGATTGTTGCAGTTATAGTACAGTTTGGTTAATATTCGAGCTTGCCAAGTTCGTGACCCGGGTTCAAATCCCGGTAACTGCACCATTTATCTTTGATTGTTTTGTTCTAATCCGCGTTCTATTATCTCTAATGCATTTTCAGCTTTTTCAGGTCTAGGTAACTGAATCATAAAGACATTATCTTTTCCATAATGAGATTTTGGTGATGAAAGTGCAAGCATTGAAGTTTTTGCAAGAGATTGAAAAAAGAACAAATCTTTGTTTGCGTTGATTAACAGTTTTTCAACAATTCCACCTTGAGAAAATGTTAAAACAATTTCTACAAAAACATGGCCCAATCCATCTTGTAGTATGTTAAGATCTGTATTAATTGCAAGAGGCTTTCCAGCAATTCGAGAAATTATTTCATCATATTTTCTTTCATCTAAAATTATACAAGGAATATCCTTACCATCAAAATCAAATGTGGTTACACCGTCATGGACTTGTTCAGATAGTTTTTTGAGTTCATCAGACATTTTTCTTTTCTAGTATTGGAACAATTTTGTCTCCTGCTTTTATCATAAACGGTGAAAGAAATGCAGTGACAATGGAAATCACACCGACTAATGGGAACAAAAATGCACTTACCGCACCAATATCCACTCCAGTTTTTATTATAACAATTGAAAATTCGCCTCTTGGAGCAGCTAGTGTAAATGCAGAACGAACAGCTTTGTAACTTTTTTGACGGAATAAAAAGTTACCAATCAAATTACCCATAAACTTCATACTGATTGCAACAACAATTAACACAACTGATATCACGATATAATTTTGAAGTTGTGATACATCCATCAAAGCACCTACCGAGATAAAGAAAATAGCTACAAACATGTCTTTTATCGGACTTGCCAAAAGTTTAGAGACTTCAGATGATTTAGATTCAGCCACTAGAACACCTGCAAGAAATGCACCTATAGCAACAGACAGTCCAACTATATTTGCTAATAATGCATAACCAAAACACACACCAAGAACACTCAATAATAAAATTTCATGGTGTTCAGATGCAGCAACTCTATCAATTAATGGCGTTATAATTTTTGTTCCTATTGTGAATGTGCCAACAATCAAACCTGTTGCAACAATAACTATAATCAAAATAGATTCTATAGATACAGTTCCAACTAAAGCAATTGATTGTAATGTGGAAATCAAAATAACTGCAATTACATCTTCTACAATCAATATTCCCAATACAAGAATTGTAGATTCTCTTTTTATTCGTCCCATTTCTTCTAAAATTTTTGCAATTACAGCAGTACTAGAAATTGAAAGTGCTGCGGCAATGAATAATGAATCAATTGAATTTAATCCTAATAAGATGGCAGCATAGAAAATTGCTCCTAATGTAGTAAACAGACCAACAGTACCTATACCAATTGCAAGTCTTCCAATGCTTTTGATTTTTGCGTAAGGAAATTCAATGCCAATTACAAAAAGTAGTAAGATAACACCTATTTCAGAAAATAGATTTAGTGCAGACGTATCAGACAGAATTCCTACGCCTTTTAACAGATCAGAAGGATGACTTCCTAGAGGAAGAATCCAAGACCAAAGTGGAGACAGAGGTCCTAACAACATTCCTGCAAAAAGATATCCTATGATCAATGGTTGTTTTATCTTAAAAAAGGCTAGAGTCACAATTGCTCCAATAATCATGATAAAAGCTAAATCAGTGACAAACGAAGTGTGTGGAATGTGTGCAATCTGATCAACAAAACCGATTACAATCTGATTTAGAATATTATGAATTTCAGATGAATTAATCTGAAGTGCAATGTTATCCACAACATCATTTAACAAATTTGTTTAAAAACAGTTGCGCACTAGTCAGACAACAAAAATGAGTTTTTGAATACATAACTTTTATGTGAATTTATTATGGGTTTAACCTCTTTATGCCTAGTTATTATCAATCTAATTGCAGAATGATGAGTAGGTCAACTGAAAATAATGTAGAGAAATGACCTGGGGTATCTGACTGCATAATTGGTAACGTCACAATTACCTAAATATTAATAGTACGGTACCATACGGTACTATATGATTCAATGTGAATATTGCCCAAGAGGTTTCATTGATACAGCAAATGGACTAGCTGAAAAGACCTTTCATGAGTTACTTCATGAACCAGAAGTTGTCAACAAGTAACTCTTTACATTTTTTATTTTACACCTAACTTTTTTATCATCATATTTTATTGTTAATAGATATGACTACCAAAGAAACTAAAAAGGCAGACAAAGTTTCAGATAAAACAAAAAAGGGCATAAAACGTGAACCTACACCCACAGCAATACTAAAAAAGGTAGCAGCAGTAACTGATTCCAGCAAGGCATTGCAAAAAGAAATTAAAGCGATGTCAAAGATTTTTGGAGATAATCAAAAAGTCCTTGTTTCTATGAAAGGAATGATTGATACATTAACTGTAACATTAGAAAACATACAAAAGCAATCAAAACAAATAAACATTCTAGAAGACGATACTGAGAAACTTTATGCAGGATTAAATCATGTAAGAACACAATCAGATTTAGTTGCAAAAATTAATGATCAAACTGAAAGATTACAAGAAGAAATAAACAAAATAAACGCATTACAGAAATCATCCCCAAAAACTCAGGTATTAGCACAGCAAGTAGAAGACAGCATGAATTCTATGAGAAATAATTCACAAATGATTATAAAAATTGCACAGAGAATAGACGAAGTAAGAGATGATCTTAGAAAGGTATCTGGAAAGACAGATTCATTTTTAGGAATAGGTAAGGAAATCGACAATCTGAAAAATAGTGTTGAAGGAGTAATTAAAAAAACAGATAATATCCAAGTAAGTTCTCAAGTAATTTCTAGCTTGAATCAAGAACTTGGAAAAATCAAAGATGAGGTAAATTCAGCATCAAAACTGAGATTAGAACCAGACGCAATTAAAATTGCAATTGACGCGGTTGCTGGAAAAGCCTCAAAAATTGATTCTTTAGGAGGAATCATTGAAGGATTAAAGCAGCAGTTTGCCACAATTGTCACAAATGCAGATTCAATATCAAATTTGAGCATGAATTCATTTAAAGGAATTTCCGGAAAAATTGATAAAATTGAAACTGAGATAAACGCATTGTCACATAGAGCAGATTCTACAGCATTTGTGGGAGAGGGGCTAAAATCAGTGCAAGAAGATTTCTCAAATTTCAAAAAGAATGTTTTTGAGAAGACAGACAATATTGAACAAAAAATTTCTTCTGTGTCAGATATTTTGAAAAGACAAGATGCATCTACAGCAGAATTTCACAAAAAATCAGATAAAATATTTGAGGAAATGCAATCAGTCAAAAATGTCACAAATAAGGTATCAAAAGAATCATCAAAAGAAATGATGGCGCTGTTAAAGCTTTCAGAATTTCAATCAAATATCAGAATACACTCAGAATCAAAGTATGGGGATGCAAAAGATCTTGAAAACATGGCAGCACAAACAGCAGAGATTGTGAATTTGTTTGATAGATTATCAATAGAAGCAGGAGAAAAAATTCCACTACCGCATGAAGTAAGACAATGGGCAATTAGCAAAATTTTAGATTGTGCAGACAAGTGGGAGATTAGATTTAGTGACATCTTGGTAATTTTAAAAAATGCAATTGGCAAAGATCTACTAAAAGAATCAATCAGAATTCAACAAATTAGAGATATTTACGGCATTAGAGCTGTGGATGAAATACGAAATGAATTGAGTATTTCCTAAATGCCAGGTGCTTCATCAAGTGCAGTTAGTTGATCTTTCTTTCGTTTTAGAGCTGTAAATATTCCTAAAATTGCAGCTATCCACATTGTACTAAATACAATATTAGATACACTGACAAACATATACGGAGTAGCATCCATGATGTTTTGACGTAGCGCCAAAGATCGTTCACCTATGTTGGTCATACCTGTCTGAAATGCAGCACTGTCATCAGATACTCCAGAAAGGGTTTGAACGTTTACAAGCATGTTATCAACTGCATGTTCTATTCGAAGAAAGTTTGTAGATTCTGTGGGAAATATCCAAACTGGGTTTTTGCTTTCAGGTAATTTTTCCATGACAATTCCTAAATCTTGTTTAATTGCGGTCAAGTGAGTTTTAATCGCAATAGGATCAGCAGAACCAATTATGGCATCCAAATTTCCACGAATTCTATCAAGAGGATAAACATCGGAGCGATATCCGTTTATCGCCATAAATCCTCCAAAAATAATAATCGCAACCACTCCAATCATTGCAAGTTGATATGTTCTTTTTGCCATTTTTTCTGTCTTGGTTAAAACTGGAATATTGTGTGATTTAATTCTTTTAAATCTTGTATGAGAGAGGCTCATAAAGGAGATATAAAAAAAGCCAACAGTTTGTAATCCGATAATAGGCGCAAATATAGGATTGTTGGAAAATATCGAAATTAGAATTCCCATTAATCCATAGATGCCAAAAAAGATTTCAAGTAACGTTGTTTTTGTAAAAGGTAAATTGTATGCTTTATCTCTCCAATCATCTTCTCTGTTAACAATTCCGTATTTAGGAGTTCTCAGAAATTCATTTTTCTTTCCAAAAACAGCATCAAATACAGCTACACTGTTATTTACAGACATTCCTGCGTTGTAAACGAGTAACGCAGGCAATATTTTTGCTTTTGATTTCCAAGATTTATGGTACATACTTTGAATAATCACAATGTATGCTCCAGGACCCATAGCAAGATATGTAGCAATAGTCAATGCTGGAATAAAACTAACTAAATAGAGATTCATGTTTGAAGCTAAAAGAACAGGTAATGCAAGAAATTGTATCAACATCAGTGGATAAACAATGTGACGAGTTAGTTGGACAAATGCTTGAATTTTAGCTTCTATTGTAACTTTACGTTTGATTACAATGGCTGTTAATAATTTAATTGCACATTGGATTGAGCCTTTTGCCCAACGAAATTGTTGTCTTTTAGCAGCATTCATTTGAACTGGAAGTTCAGCATCAACTACAATATCAGGCAAAAAAACACATTTCCATCCTTTCATTTGAGCCCTGTAGCTTAGATCAAGATCTTCAACAAGTGTAGCAGTATGCCATCCACCAGCATCTTTTATACAAGCACATTTCCAGATTCCAGCAGTACCATTAAAGTTCATAAACAAATTTGAATTACTTTTTGCCTTTTGTTCAATTAAAAAATGAAAGTCCAGACTAAGTGCTTGTGCTTGAGTAATTGCTGAATAGTTTTCATTTACATGTCCCCAACGACATTGAACCAATCCAATATTTGATTTAGAAAAATGCGGAATAGCTCTTTTTAAAAACCAACTAGGGGGAATAAAATCAGCGTCAAAAATCGCCACAAATTCTGTATCAGTGGTTTGCATTGCATATTTCAAAGCGCCTGCTTTGTATCCCTTTCGAGTATCACGTCGGACATGCTCAATTTGAAATCCTTGTTTTTTGTATGTTGCCACAACATTAGATAAAAGACTCACTGTTTCATCGTCAGAATCATCTAAAACCATTATCTTCATCTTTTCTTTTGGATAATCTATTGCGCATACTGCGTCGACTAGTCTTTTTGCAACATATTTTTCATTATAGATTGGCAATTGAATAGTAACTGATGGAGTTCCTACATTTACAGTAGAAAGAATTTCTTTTCTTTTGATTGAAAGATATGTAAGATAGTAAAAGTTGAGAGTATAAGCAGTGATTATAATAGCTGAGAAGATAAAGAGATCAAAAACAAACTGAGTAAATGTATTTAGTACCATTTGCCTAATTTCACAAAATGTCTGTTCGCTATTTATACTTGCAAAATAATTTACTTATTTTTGCTCAAAGATCTTAATTGCTTGAGGTGGACAAACGCTTTCACAAGCAAGACAAAATATACAATCAGGTTCTTTTGACATAAGAGGTTTTTTCTCTGATCCAGGGTTTCCTGGAGTATTAAACCATTCATAGACTCCAACTGGACATGCCTCAATGCATCCACCATCTGCAATACAGATATCATAATCAACAGATACGAATTCGCCCCAAACGCCAAGAATTCCATTGTTGGTGCCTCTTCTGCCCCAAGTTTTGATTGTGTATCCATTAGCATCAAATGGAGTGGATAGTTTCATTTTAGTTTTGTAAGCAACATCAATTGGTCCTGGTTTTGCACCATCTGGAATTTCAATTTCGCCTCCATCATCTTCTGCAATTTCATCTGTTGCTTCGGATGGTTTTGGTTTAGCATTAAGAACAATTTTTGCAAGAGGAGTAAGATCTTCGAGTCTCTGTATGGCTTCAGAACGATTAAGCTTCTCTGCTTTTGCAAGATAAGAAATCATTTTATCTGCTAAGATTGTGTTACGTAAGATAGTATCAATAACCATTTTTGCAAAATGGTCTGCCTTTTTTCTATAATCTTTTACCCAGTTAGGATCACCAAATTTTTCAATTGGAAAAATTTGATAAATAATATCAACCACTTCTCCACTGACAATCTCAACAGTAACAGATAATTCTACTTCTTCATACCCTTTTGCATCAGGATCTTTCATATTCTGTTCTTTCCAACGATATGTTGCAAAGACTCTGTCTGCATAAGCATCCATTTCAAAAGCTTTTTTCAAGCCATCATGAACGGATTTAATTTCCAGAGGATCCTCAAGTTTAATTGGCAATCTATAAAGTCCAAGTTTGAAGCCATGAAGAGGATATACACCACGTTTTGCTGTTGGTGCTTCCATTGTCCAAACACGATCTTTTAGAAGTAATGACATTCAGTTTCAGTAGATTGAATTTATTTAAAAAGGTTATCAGTCACTATCGTCTGGGCAGGTGAGTTCCCGAAGTTCAACGTATTTTTTTTCCATTGATTCAGCGTATTCTGAGATTTTTTTGATATCAAACAGATCTTTTGAAAAATACCAACGAATTGGAACCCAATGGCCAATTCCATCCATATCGTGAATCATGCCTTTGTCAGCTTTAACATTTAGTTTTTCATCGATGGATGTATCTTTTACAGTAAGACCTCTTTTTGTTTTATCTTCGAGAATGAAATCGGTGTCACCATCCTTAATGTAATAAAATGAGCCTTTCTTTAACACAGGAAGGTCTAAAGACAATTTATTTTTCCACAGGATTTCCTATCATGTTACCCCACTCAGTCCAAGAACCATCATAGTTTCGAACCTTGGAGTAACCAAGTAGATATTTCAAGACAAACCAACTGTGAGAAGATCTTTCTCCAATTCTACAATAACAGATTACATCTTTGTCTGGAGTAACACCTTTAGATTCATAATTTTGTTTAAGATCAGATACAGACTTGAATGTGCCATCTGCATCATTTACAGCGGTTGCCCATGGAATATTATTTGCTTTAGGAATATGTCCTCCTCGTTGTGCATGTTCCATTGGATATTCTGGAGGTGCTGTAATTTCGCCAGAGAATTCTTTAGGAGATCTCACATCAACCATCACAGTGTCTTCTCGTCCCAATGCTCTACTGACATCAAACAGATAAGCACGTAGTCCTTCATCAGGTGGTTGTGCTTTGTATGTTGTCAAGGCAAGTCGAGGTTCATCTGTAGTGTATTCTTTATTTTCCAATTCCCATTTTTTTCTTCCGCCATTCATGATTTTTAGATTTTCATGACCATAGTATTTGAAAACCCAGAAAACAAATGCTGCAAACCAATTATTAAAATCACCATAGAGAATTACTTCAGTATCTTCACGTATACCATTTTTAGACATTAATGTCTCAAATTGTTTTTTATTTATGATGTCTCTAGTAATAGGATCATTAATGTCTCGTTTCCACCAAATTAAGCTAGCTTCTTTGATGTGGCCTTTTTGATATCCGTTTACTGGATCGTAATCAACTTCGACCAATTTTCTATTTTCATTTGGAGGGTTTTTCAATACCCATTCTGTCTCTACTAGAACTTCAGGATGTGCGTAGTTCATGTTATTTTCTAAATTTGCATTCATACTTATTTGTTTTTACAGTAAATCAAATAAAAAATATCTTTTTAACTAAATGATATTTAGGAGAACTGGTTGAAACTTAAAAAAGTAGCAGTGGTCAGCAAAGTAGGTTCAAAAGAGTCAGAAGAAGCAGCAAGAAATGTCGCAAAAAAATTTTTAGCAAAAAAATCCACAGTATTTACAATTTCTCCTATAGAGGTAGAAGGCGCAAAAAAAGTAGAGACATTAGATGAGCTGAAAAAAGAAGAGTTGGATCTAGTAGTTACATTAGGAGGGGATGGAACAACTCTAAGAGTTTTCAGATATCTTGAAAACGATACACCAATTTTAACAATCAATGTAGGTGGAAATAGAGGCATATTATCTGAGATAACAATTGAGGAAGTAGACGAAGCAATTGATAAAATTCTAAAAGACAAGTTCTTTTTAGATAAACGAATCAGAGTTGTTGCTTCATGTGGAGGTAAAGAATTTCCACCTGCATTAAATGAGATCTACATTTGTAGAACAAATCTTACAAAAACTGCAGAAATTGAGATAAAATTTCAAAATGACACGGTTAAACAAAAAATGGATGGAGTCATCATTGCCACTCCAAGCGGTTCAACAGGACATTCATTTTCTTTAGGAGGTCCGATTCTTCATGAAAGTTTAGATGTTTTGATCATTACGCCAGTTGCTCCAGTTTACAGATTAGAATCAATTGTTGTGCCAGATGAAAAAATAGAAATAATATCATCACATGACTGTAGTATAGTTATGGATGCACAAGTGGTAAAATCCGCAGGTTACGGAGAGCCAATAATTATAAAAAAATATAGAAAACCAGCAGTCTTTGTTAGGTTGAAGAAACGAGGACTGAGACAGATGAGTAAACTTGGATTTTAGAATATTAGATGCAAGTGCATTTTATGCAGGAGTGCCGTTTGGATCAGCCAATGATTGTTATACAACATCTCTGGTTTATGAAGAAATAAAACATATTAAAAAAAATGAGGATACGTTAGGAACACTACTAGAAACTAATAGATTAAAAATAATGGATCCAGACAAAGAATCAATAAATGTAGCAATAGCATCGGCTAAAGAAACTGGCGACTTTCCACAATTATCAAAGCAAGATATTTCAATAATTGCTCTATGTATCAATCTTAAAGGTGAGATTATTTCAGATGATTTTGCGATTACAAATGTTGCAAAGAATATAGGATTAAAGGTGTCATCGATAATGACAAATAGTTTTCAAGATGTTGGTAAATGGGTTCATTATTGTCCGGGTTGTAGAACAAACCATACAACTGGAAAAGAATGTCCAATGTGCGGCACGCCACTTAAAAGAAAATTACTTAAGGGGCAATCCCCGTCTATACCAGTCAACGAATGAGCCATCATACAATTTAATATTTTTATAACCTGCTATCATCAATTGGAAAAATAGACTAGATGCCCTATGACCATGCATACAATAACAAATAACATGTTTGTCTTTAGATATTTGATTTTGAGAAAATAGATTTTGTAAAAAATCTTTATTTTGAAATAATTTACCGTCATATGCAATTCCTTCGGTAAACGGAATTAGTTTTGAATTAGGCAAATGACCTGCCATAAACTCTTGAGGTGTTCTTGCATCCAAGATTACAAAATTTTTAAGATTTTCTTTAAGATGATCAGCCTCTATTCTAATATCAGAGTTGATTTTTGGAATAAATTTTGTTGATTCAGAAATAAACAGTTTTTTTGTTAATTCAAATCCATTTCTTTGTAAGTCAACAACAGTTGCATCAAGCAGACATATTTTTTCATGTCCAAAGTAGAGAAATGTCCACGCGATTCTAGCAGATGACGGATCCATGGAATCACCTATAAGAACAACAGTTTTAGAATCATCAATTCCTACAGAACTAAAAAGTTCAGCAATTTTTTTTTCATCTAAAACCAGATTTGCACCATATGGATCAAATTGAATAACTTGTTCTATTGTTAATGATTGTGATTTCAAGACATGTCCATACAAAAACATTGTTTTAGGTCGTGTATCCAAAAGGACAATATTTGGATCAGATTGATGAATTTTTAGCCAATCTATTGAAACTAACATCAATTACACAGATTTATCAATTTATTTAATAGTATCATGAATCATGCAAAGTTTTTTGATTTGATTTCTTCAGGTATTTGCTTTTAGATTCAAGTACTTTTTTTATTTTTTTAGCTCTGGCATCTCCAAGACCTTCAACTTTTGCAAGTTCAGTTGATGTAGCAGTGAAAACTTTCAATGGTGTTCCAAATTTCTCAAGCATCCTAACAGCAAATTTCTCTCCAATTCCAGGCAAACTGCAAAGAGAGGATAATTGTTGTTTTTCTAGATCATTTGATTTTTTTATTTTTTTCAAATAAGGACCTTTTTGTGATTCGTTTCTAGAACATAATGAAACAAGTAATTTTGCAGTATGAATTGCACTAGGAGTGGGAATTATTGGAATTTTAAAATCAATTACTACTCTAGATAAAGCACCGTAGAAAATCATTGGGTTATCAGCTATTTCTTCAATTTCATCTACATTTCCTTCTATAAGCACTATTGGAAATTGGAAATGTTCTTTTAGTCTGGTGCATTGATCAAAAAGCCTTCCATCAAAAACAGAAGACATCAAATCACGAATGCTCTTTCGTTCTACAACAGTTTCAGGTGCAACAATATAATCACCTACGGGTAGTGTTTTCATTTCAAGATTAAGACCTACGGATTTTAGTATATCGGGAATACCACTCTTACGTTCTCGTTCATCTACAATTATTCGTAAATTCTCTAATTTCACAAATATAATTTTGTTAATTTGTTAATATCCTTTTGAAATTTCAATTATAGTGTTATTTCCTAGGATTGTCATCGGATGATGAAGGCTGGTTCATTTGAGCACCTCCTGATGCAGGACCTCTCATCATTTCAGTGATTTTTGCTTCTTGTTCTTTCAGAGACTCTTTAATTCTAGATTCTTGTTTTTCAAGAACAGTTGCACGTGTTTTTGCCAGTTCTCTTCTTTCTTCCAATTCATCAATTAGTTCTTGTTTAGTGGATTTTATTAAAATTGAGCCTGCATGCTTGTAGACATTATCATCATCTGCTGTTTTTTTTAATTCCTCAAGTGCCTTTTCAGTCTCAATTTTTTCCATTTCAAGATGTTGTTTTTGTGTTATAATTGATTGGAGATTTTGTTGAGATTGCTGCATTTTGATGAGCTGTTCTTGAAGCCAAGGAGGCATTTGTCCTGCTGACATGTTAATACAATATCTTTGATTTCATTATATCTTTACCGATTCAATTGAATCATAACTTGCCTGAATTAATCGTAAAGTAGAGTTAAGATTTGCACGTAAGTGTGGAATATGATCAGATTCGATGGAAATAGTGATTTTTTCGTTTAATGACATGTGTGTCTTCGTAGGATTTTCAGGATAAAATGAATTATCAGTGTTTATAGAATCAAATATTGCTTTTGTTTTTTCTTTAGCGTCAATGATGATTTTTGCATTAAAGCTTGACATCGTATGCTGTTCCAGCAACTTTGAAACTACATTTCTTACAAGACCAAATACCAACTGCATCTCGATTAAATTGTTGAGAACCACATTCAGGGCAAGATCTTTTTTCTTTTAATTGAAAGTGAATTTTGGCATATAGTTTTCTATGTTTGATACCATATCTTGCACCTAGTCCTTTTAGTGATTTTTGCTTTACCATTTTATTGTCATCCTTCCACTGCTTGTTTTAACTTTTCTCTGATTTTTGAGCCTACCTTAACAGATAATTCACCGCATTTGATTACCTCATCAAATGAAAATCCACCTATTCCTCCTTTTTGCAAAGCGCAGATATTTCCATTAGAATCAGTTGTGATTGTAATTCTTGCATCCATACTATCCCATTCATCACCGTTAGGATCAACTATTATGTAATTTCCGATTTTGCCCATAGTAACAGATACTGGAATAGTTGTAATTGGAACAGATGATTCTCCACCTTCAACTAATGTAGGAACATCATCTTTCATTTCCCATTTTGGTGTTTTTGAAGAGAGAATTGCAGCTGTTGCAGCATAAGCACATGTATCAAACAAGTTTCCGTCATAATCAACTACAACATTGTCAGCAAAAATCCCAACAACAGATTTATTTTTTGCAATTACTAATTGAGATAAATCAATCATGTGGCTTTCTCTGATACCTCTATCAACTACTCTTGCTAATTCAATAACATCAGGTCCAGGAGGTCCAGTTTCAACACTGGGGTGAGAAAGTGGCAAAAGTTCGGCGGTGCAAATGAAGATACCTTTGTCACCCATATCTGGAAAAGGTCTATCTGGTTGAATTTTAACACCACAAACTACTTCACTGTTACCTAATCGTACTCGTGCAGAACCATTTGCTTTTGGAATTGCGTTTATTTCAATAATTAATTTTCGCGATTCATCTAGTGCTCTACCATCAACTCTTTTTCCTTGTTCTAATAATTCAAGAATTTGCGATTTTTTTAGTTCGTCAATTACAGATATAGATGTCATTTATTTTTCCCCGTTTCCAAAATATTTTTCAGTTAATGCTTTTCTTTGCAATTCATAAACAATTTTACAACCATGAATTCCTGTCTCGACACATTTCTTGTATTCTGCAGGAGTTAGTACACCATCCAATTGAAGTAATGTGATTTTTTCAAGACTAGGCATGTACCCAATTGGCATATCTGCTTGTCCTGCTTGGTCTTCTTCATTATTAACATCAAGAATAATTGTATCTGCTGCTTTACCTGCAGCACATGCTGCCACCATATCTCTCATAGGAATTCCAGCATCAGCCAAAGCTACAGAAGCGGCTGAAAGTGCAGCACACCTAGTACCACCGTCGGCTTGAAGAACTTCGATAAAAACATCAACTGCAGTTCTTGGAAATTTATCCAGCATTACTGCAGGTTCTAACGCTTCTTTGATAACTTTTGAAATTTCAATTTCTCTTCTAGATGGTGCAGGATTTTTTCTCTCGGTTACAGAAAATGGTACCATATGATATCTAACTCGCAAAATGCCAGTATCAGTATTAGACATGTGTTTTGGATGGACATCTCGTGGGCCAAAGACACCAACTAAAATTTTGTTATCTCCAAATTCAATGTATGCTGAACCATCAGCATTTTTTAATCCTCCAGCTTTAATCATGATTCGTCTCGGTTCATCGACTTTTCTACCATCACAACGAATTCCATTCTCATCTAGTAACACTAGTGTGGTATCTCTTCCGCCCATTATGATTCACCTTTTGATTCTAACATTTCTTTTACTTGGTCAGTTAAATTAGCAACATGTGCCTTTTCATCTACCATTTGTATGGCATTTTTAGCCTTTAATAATCCCTCGGGAGTTTCACATGAAACTACTACCCAGCCATTTTGACCAATGGTGATAGCTGCGCCAGTAGCCATTTCAATTGCTTGAATCATAGTTCCCCTTTTTCCAATCAGGCGTGGAACTTTGCTAGGTGAAATCTTGACTAAGTGTCCAGAGTCAATCTTCCCAAGATCCCTATCAGATATTGTAACAAGTGGATCTCTAGTTCTATCAAAATTAGCGATTCTGGCTGCAACGAGATCGCCTGATTTCAATTTTGATGAAAGCTCATCTGCATGTGCAGAAAAATCCCTTCCAAAAACATCTTGTGCAGGCAGAAATCCTACATAACATGAATTAATATCTAATTCCCAAGATAATGATGTGTGAGAGATTACCTTTCCAATTACAAGATCATCTATCTTTGGAATGTATTTTCCAGTTAACGGTATTACTTTAATTGAATCATCGTAAATTTCTGAAATTCCTATCGCCGTGGAAATGATTTTGTTGCCATCAAGGATTACATTTTGTTCAGGTCTGTATGGGCCTGTTGTAATTACATCTCCGGGTATAACGTATTTTCTTTTGTTTTCCATTACTTCATAACCTCAACTGTAGCAGAACCTTTTGTTATAGAACCCAATCTATCAATCACGTTTGGCCTTGCTCCAGCGGGTATTTCAAGTATTGCTTTTAAAGAACCATTATTTTGCCATTCTTCCTTTTTTAGAAATCCTACAGATTTCAAAACAGCATAAGATTGAGATGCGTATTGTGCAGGTATGGTAATTTCAAGATCCAAGTTTTCAGATTTCAAAGGTATTATCGAACGAAGTTTTTCTACAATATCTTTTACTTGTTCATCTACACTTTTTTGCGGTTCTATTGTGATCTTTCCATCTTTTAATGCTTGTTCAATTCTCAGTGGAGGATGAGGTAAATGCGATCTTGGATCAACGTAAGTCTTTGCAATAAACGAAATAATTTGTTTTCTCTTCTCATCAAGCATTTTGCGTCTTTGTTCAGTAGTAAGATTCAGTTCGCCTTTTTGAAGCATTATCTCAGCGATTTCATTCACATCCTCAGTTTTGAAAGCCTTGAGTAGTTTTTCGGTTGAAGGCTTAGTGCCTTTACCAGAGTCAGTATAGATTTCATCAGAAATCAAGACTGCTGAAATGTCTTTTTTCTTTCCCAGTTTGAAATCTAATGCTGGGTCTGGCTTTACCAAAATCTCAAATTTTTCACCTTC
This sequence comes from Nitrosarchaeum sp., assembly GCA_023265135.1. Lineage (GTDB taxonomy): Archaea > Thermoproteota > Nitrososphaeria > Nitrososphaerales > Nitrosopumilaceae > Nitrosarchaeum. The sequence continues at coordinate 23,191 of JAHFUM010000001.1, forward strand.
GTATGAATATCTAACTACTGTTACATCGGTCATTTCTGAATTAATCTATGATAATTTGGTATTTATCTATACTCAAAAATAGTTTTAAAAATCAGTTTAAGGTTCAACGTTAAGAATTCCCTTCATTGTATCAGGATGATATTTACAATGATACTCAAAAACACCTGTTCTGCTTGGTTTTATTGATAGTTTACCAGATACACCAGGTCCAATATCCTTACTTTCTAGAATCACTTTATTGTTTTGCTCTATTACGAATGCGTGTTTTATATCAGTAGGGTTTGTGAGTTGAATGATATTAGTCATATTTACTTTAAGTGTTATTGTAGGATTTGTTTCATTTGAGTTTGACCATCTATATGCTCCATCTACTTCTTTAATTGAAATATCAATTCGATTAGGATTAATATTTGGTGCAGAATTAGTTTGTTCAGCACTCTCATTTTGTTCTGTGGTTTCAGATTTTTCACCAGTTTCATTTTGTTCTGAATTTGGTTTGTTTTGAAGACTGTTTACAATCTCACCTGCTATTTGACTTGCAGTTTCATTTTCATTCTGTTCAGCGCCTGATTGGACTTCAGATTTTTCCGTTTCTGAAAGTCTAAAGTGCACAGTTAATGCTGCAGCAATTATCACAATCGCCACTATACCTGAAATGATTGCTATTTTGGAAGTATGTTTCAATTTACACCCGTTTAACACGTAGCAGGATTATAAATGAAAGGACTGTTCCCAAAAGTTGAGAATAGATGAAATTAATAACAAATGGAAAATAAATTGTTCAAGAATTGACAATTTTGAAAATAATAGAATTATATCCTAAAAAGACTTGATTACACCACATTAACTTTAGTAACTACCCTAAAACTAGCTAGATTTTTATGTGGATTTTGAAAATTTTATTCTAAGGTTTGTCTTTAGAGATAATTAACAAGGATAATCAGAAAATGTCAATAAAGCTCAAAGGTGTCCCTTTGCAGTATGCAAATGCACTTAGACGTATTTGTTTAAATGGCATTCCGGTATTTGCCATAGATACCGTAGACATCATAGAAAATTCATCAGTATTACCAGATGAAGGTTTGGCACACAGACTTGGATTAATACCAATTAGGACAGATTTAACTAGATTCAATGAGCCATCAAAATGCGATTGTCAAAGTGAAACAGGTTGTTCTAACTGTAAAGTTATGCTAGTTCTTGATTCAGGAGATTCAGACGTCACTAGAACAATTTTATCAAATGAATTAACATCTGAAGACGAATTAGTGAAACCAACTTCAGACAAAATCTCAATTATTCAACTTGCACCTGGACAAAGAATTAAAGTTGAATGCTATGCAAGACTTGGCCGTGGAACAGAACACGCAAAATGGAATTCAGCTAACATTTCAGTTTTAACTGAAACTAATAAAGAAGATGAGAGAATACTCACAGTAGAATCAACTGGAGCGTTAAAACCAGAACAAATAATCATTGCAGGAGTAGATGAATTAAGTAATAGATTATCAGAGTTTAAAGAAATAATTGGTCAACTAAAAGAATAAACTAAGCATAGACATTATATTTGGGTTTTAAACCGGTTTATACACATGACAAATCAAGTCGTCATACGCATGGCAAGAGATTTAAAAAAGGCATCCACGAAAAATGATGCTCCAATTTGGGCAAGACTTGCAGAATATGCATTAAAACCATCTATTGCAAGACGACATATCAATTTGAATAGAATAGGTCTACTAACAAAAGATGCAGACACAGTAGTTTTTCCAGGAAAAGTGTTAGGAACTGGAGATATTCATCATAAAATTACACTTTGTTCATTTTCAATTTCAAATTCTGCAGCTACAAAGATTTTGGAAAAGGGGGGAAAGATAGTTAGTTTTTCAGATTTAATAGAAAAACATCCAACCGGAAAAGGAGTTGTATTACTTGGCTAGTCAAGAAAATATGGTATCCATAGACAAACCAATTGTAGTAGATGCTACAGATCATATAGCAGGAAGATTATCGTCACATGTTGCCAAATTATTGTTGAATGGAAACAGAGTCACAGTTGTGAATTGTGAAAAAATCATGATAAGTGGTGCAAGAACAAACATAATTAGCGAATATAGAGGATTTTTAGAAGTTAAAAGTGTAATTCATCCAAGACATGGTCCGGTACATCCAAGAAGACCAGATACAATTATGAAGAAAATGATTCGTGGAATGCTACCATATGGAAAGAAACCATCTGGCATATTAGCCCATAAAAGGCTAAGAACGTACATTGGTTCACCTAAAGAATTAAGTTCGTTTGAAAAAATTCAATTCAAAGAAGCGAAAATTAGAAAATCTTCAGCAAACTATACAACAGTTGGAGATATTGCAAAAATAATAGGGTGGACGGAATGACAACACCAAAAACAGAAATTTATTTTGCAACTAGAAAAACATCCAGTGCACATGTTTACATTACAAAAGGAAAAGGAAAAATCAGAATAAACAACATACCTATTGAAATGATTCCACAAGAAACTGCTCGCGAGGTTATGTTAGCACCATTAGAGATTACAGGAGATTTAAGAGAAAAGATAGATATTTCTGTGAGAGTACGAGGGGGAGGATTTATGGGACAAGCTAGTGCAACTGCTACAGCTATCTCAAGAGCACTAACAGGTTGGACCAAATCTAAAAAAGATCCTAAAGATCATCCATTCCCAAAATCAACCAGAGAAGACCTAAGACAGAGAATTACAGATTTTGATAAGTATCTCATTAGTGGTGATGCCAGAAGAAAAGAACCAAAAAAGTTTGGTGGACCTGGTGCAAGAAGAAGAAAACAAAAATCATATCGTTAGGCTGTGAAGGCTGTAATTTTAGCTGGTGGCAAAGGAACTAGAGGTAAGCCATATACAGAGTATTTTCCAAAAGCAATGACACCCATTAATGATAGACCATTAATTGATTACATTGTGAGATATTTGAATTCATTTGATTTCATCAAAGAGATCATCATAATTTCAGATTATGAGGGATTAGGAGGTCAAATTAAAAATTATTACAGTTGGACAAAAAATAGTAAAAAGATCACCTTTGTTCAAGATACACAAAGTGGAACTGGAGGGGATCTTTTACACATTGAAGACAAACTTGGGGGAGATTCAGAATTTGTATTATGGTTTGTAGATAATCTATGTGCTATAGATCTAGCAAAGATGAGAAAAATATTCAAAGAAAAAAATAGTATTGCATGTATTGCAACCAGAACAAAAAGAAAAGAAGAAACAGGATTTGCAGTAGTAGAAAATGGAATAATTAAGAAATTCAAAGAAAAACCAATTATGAAATTACAGTTATCGGAATGTCTAGGAATTTACATTTTAGGAAAAGAAGTAATTAAAAGAATAAAAGCAAAAACAAACCAGAAAGAGATTAATCTTTCATTTGACATTTTGCAACAATTATCAAAAGAAAGAAAAATAAGTGCATATGACATTGATGATAAAGAATGGATAGATGCGGAATCACCAACTGTTTTAGAAAGAAACGAAGTAATAGTAAAAAAAATCATAAAACAGATGGGATTTTAGAATGTTTTTCGAATTCAGATATTTTTTTTTCATATAATAAAGTTTGTGCTATATCGTCCAGTCCTTCTAGGAGAATTTTTTTCTTGTGGGAATCAATATCAAAAGAGATGTTCTCAGAACTAGTTCTAATTTTTTGATTTTCCAAATCCACTTCCACTTCTCCTATTTCTCGTTGTAGTTTTTCTATTGTTTCATCATCTAATGTGATTGGTAAAAGTCCATTTTTGAAACAATTGCTGTAAAAAATATCTGCAAATGAAGGAGCTATAACGACTGAGATGCCATAATCCAATAATGCCCAAACTGCATGTTCTCGGCTAGAACCGCATCCAAAATTATCGCCTGCAACAAGAATTTTAGAATATTTGTATTTCGGATCATTTAGTATGAAATCAGATTTTAAGTGTTCATGATCATCGTATCTCCAATTATAGAAAAGAAATTTTCCAAATCCTGATTTCTGAACCAATTTTAGAAATTGTTTTGGCACAATTTGATCTGTATCAACATTTACCTTATCTAATGGAGTCAAGATAGTTTTTATTTTTCTGAAAGATTGCATTTTAATTCAAATCCATTTCTCTAACATCTACAAAATGACCTTCTATAGCTGCTGCAGCTGCCATCACTGGACTTACTAAATGTGTTCTCCCTCCAGTTCCTTGCCTACCTTCAAAATTTCTATTAGAAGTACTTGCACATCTTTCACCAGGAGATAAAATGTCAGGATTCATACCTAAACACATACTACAACCTGCTTCTCTCCATTCAAAATTTGCATCAATGAATATTTTATCAAGACCTAATTCTTCTGCTTGTTTTTTTACCATCTGAGAGCCAGGAACTACCATAGCTCTAACATGTGTGGATGTTTTTCTCCCTTTAACAACTTTCGATGCTTCAATTAGATCCTCCAATCTAGCGTTTGTGCATGAACCGATAAAAACTCTATCAATTTGAATTTCAGTGATTGGAGTCCCAGGTTTAAGGGCCATATATTCAAGTGCTTTTTCAGCACCTTTCTTTTGATTTTGATCACCTTTAGAAAAAGTTTCGGGAAATGGAACAGATTCTGTGACGTCACAGGTCATACCAGGATTAGTACCCCAACTCACTTGAGGTGCAATGTCATCAATGTGTAGAGTATAATTTTTTTCAAATTTTGCATCGTTATCTGTTTTTAGATTATACCGCCAATAATCAACGAGTGATTCATAATTTTTTGGAGTGTATTTCCTACCTCGAAGATATTCAAAAGTTTTCTCATCAGGTGCAATCAAACCTGCACGAGCACCTGCTTCAATGGACATATTACAAATTGTCATTCGTTGTTCCATAGAAAGATCCTGGATACCTTCACCTTTGTATTCAATAACTGTCCCGTTGCCACCAGATGTACCAATGTTTTTGATTATTGACAATATGATATCTTTTGCAGTAATTGCATGCGGATTCTTTCGTTTACCTTTGACTTGGATTTCAAAAGGTTTTGGTTTTTCTAACCAAAGAGTTTGTGATGCTAAAACGTGCTCTACTTCACTTGTTCCTATTCCAAAGGCTAATGCACCGAAAGCTCCATGTGTAGAAGTGTGACTGTCACCACAAACAATAGTACTCCCAGGCAAAGTAATTCCTAATTGAGGTCCAATTACATGAACGATCCCTTGATTGGGACTATTAATATCAAATAACTGAATTCCAAAATCATTACAATTTTTTTCCAGAGTTTGTATTTGAACTTTAGATGTTTGATCCAAAATAGGCAAGGTTCTGTTATTTGTTGGAACATTATGGTCCATTGTGGCAATGGTAAGATCAGGTCTCCTCACAGTTCTGTTATTCATGCGGAGTCCATCAAATGCTTGAGGAGAAGTTACTTCATGAACTAGATGTCTGTCAATATAGATTAGAGATGGACCATTTTCTTTTTCTACAACAATGTGAGTATCCCAAATTTTTTCAAAAAGTGTTTTTCCCATTTTGATCCTAGTCTGGTTTGTATTTGAATAGACCTCCAGCTTCTATTATTTTTCCAATAATTTCTGAGAAAGGTTTCATTTTGTATATTTTGTTTTTTGTAATATTTTTTATTTCATTAGTGTGAATGTTAACATCGATTTCATCACCTTCAGAAATATCAGAATATGCATCCTCTTCAATTTCTATAGGTAACAAAAATGCACCATCTACTGCATTCCTATAAAATATTCTTGCAAATGAGAGAGCAAGTACTGCCTTTATTCCAGAATGAGAAAGTGCAATAGGTGCATGTTCACGAGATGAACCACAACCAAAATTTCTACCAGACAATATAAAATCGCCTTCTTTTACTTTTGAGTGGAAATCAGGATCAAGTCCTTCCATAGCATGTAATGCGAGTTCTGCATAGTCATGAACTTTTAGATACTGACCAGGTATAATGACATCAGTATCAATATTGTCTCGTTCGTATTTGATGACGTTTCCTTTCAATTCAAATCCCTCGGATCAGTTATTTTTCCAGTAACTGCAGATGCAGCTGCAACAAGTGGCGAGGAAAGATATGTTTGCGATTCAACATGACCCATTCTTCCTGGGAAGTTTCTATTTGTGGTACTAATACAAATTTCATCTTTTGCCAAAACCCCCATATGCGCACCACAACATGCTCCGCATGTTGGCGGGCCGATAGTTACGCCTGCATCTAAAAATATTTTGAGTAGTCCATTTTCCATGGCACGTTTGTAAATAGAAATTGAAGCTGGTAAAACTTCAGTTCTAATCTTAACTTTTCTTCCCTTGAGAATTTTAGCAGCTGCTTCTAAATCTTCGTATTTTGCTCCAGTGCAAGAGCCAATGTATGATTTGTCTAATTCTACAGATGGAGCTTCTCGAACTATAGAAATATTTTCTGGAGAAAATGGTTTTGCTACAATAGGTTCCATTTCTGAACCTTCGTATTCGTATATCTTTTCATATTCAGCATCACTGTCTCCATTAACTAATGAAATATTTTTAGCTCCTCTGCTTACAAGATAATCAATTACTTTTTGATCAGGTTCCACTATTCCATTCTTGGCACCAGCTTCCGTAGTCATGTTACATAAAGTCAATCGACTTTCAACAGACATTTCATTTATTCCGCTTCCACCAAACTGCATGGTTTTGTATGCACCTCCCTCAGTACTGATATCACCAATGATCTTCAGAATAAAGTCTTTAGCCATTACATGTTCTGGGAGTTTTCCATTTAGCTTAAAATATAATGTTTCAGGAACTTTAAACCAAATTTTTCCATTCAATAAAACATATGCCACATCAGTATGACCTAACCCACAAGCAAACGAACCCAATGCACCAGTGGTATTAGTATGAGAGTCACCTCCAACATATACTTCCCCAGGTAACACTAATGCTTCTTCATGTGATAGTGTATGACAAATTCCATATTGTCCCATACCATATTTGAAATGTTTTTCAATGCCATAATTTTTTGTAAAATTAGATAATAGAACAACATTTTGAGCTGAGAGTTTATCTGCCGAGGGAACAAAATGATCTTCTGCCACCCAGACTTTTGTAGGATCCCATAATTTATCAACATTAATGCCTTGTTTCTTTAATTTGTCAAATACTTTGATCACACCTGGACCGGATACGTCGTGAACCATTACCTTGTCTACATTTGCAAAGATTATATCGTCAGGTACAACACGTTGCCTTCCTGAAGCACGTGCAAGAATCTTTTCAGTTATATTCATAATCAAAAAAGCCAGTTCTTCAGATTAAAAGCTTTTCAGATGTTACATATCAGTTATGAAAATACCATATCCATATTTCTGAATAAAAATTCATTCAAACAGATACCTAAAAACCACAGGATGTTTTGTAGCATACTCAAATAACAAAGAAATTCTTAGCAGGCTTACATTCTTACCTATATTGAACAGCAAAAGTGAGTATTTTTTCGGAGATCAGGAAGAATGGGATAGAAATTCTTATTCCAGAACAATAAAAAAGAAAAGAAATATCACAGTATAATATGTCTCTAACAGTTTCATCCTTATTTTCAGAAAGAAAAGAAGATGAATTTGATGTATTTGAGGCATTATTAGACACATTAAATAAAAATGAACAAAAATTGCAAGAGGGAGACATAATAGTAATATCAACAAAATATATCTCTAATTCTCAAGGAAGATTAATTGATTTAAACAATGTCAAGGCATCTAGAGAAGGATCAGATATTTCCAAGAGATTTCAAATAAAAGCTGAAATTGCAGAGATAATTTTAAGAGAATCAGATAAAATATTTGGAGGTATTTCTGGTTTTGTTATCACTTCAGCAGATAACATAATGGCTCCAAATGCTGGAATTGATAAATCAAATGCTAAAAAAGGAAAGGTGGTGTTATATCCAAAAAATCCATATCTCATTGCAGAACAAATTAGGAGAAAAGTTTTTTTAAAATTCCTTATTCATGTAGGAATTATTTTAGTAGATAGTAGATTGATGCCATCACGCGTTGGAACATCGGGTGTGGCAGTATCTTGTGCAGGAATTGAACCGGTGTTAGACATGAGATCTGAAAAAGATCTTGATGGAAATCCATTAAAGGTAACTTTTCAAGCAGTTGTAGATAATATTGCAACAATTGCAAATCACAAAATGGGTGAAGCTGCAGAATCAAAACCATTTGCAATTGTCAGAGATTCTGGAGCAAAACTAACAGATAGAAAAATCAGTCCAACAGAGATGACAGTATCTCCAGATCAGTGCGTATATGTTAGAGGCCTAACAAATACCATGAATCATTGAATTGTAGTGGTTTTGCTTAAATAGAGGTTTTCGGAGGACAAGATTATGGAGTACCTAACAAGATATCCCAAGACAATTTCATTTTTGGACGGATTAAAACATAGTATCAATGTAGATAATAAAGGAGTAGAACAGCTTCACATTGTAGTCAAGAAGAGTTTCGATGAATTAATGAAAATTTTCACAGATGAGGGATTTACTAAAGTCAAATTAGAACATAAACAACCTAACCAAATTGGAAATGGTTTGAATCTCAAATTAAAGAAACCTTGGGAAATGCATGTAAGAATGGTAGATCTAAAAAAAGGGTTAATTGGAATACATGCAGAAGTAGAGGTTTCAAGAGATTATCTTCAACACTTAGTATCACAAAGAACACCTGTGATATATGAAGTGGAAGAGATATTAAAAAAATACCAAGTGGATTACAAAATATGGCACGACAGAATCAAAAAAAATGTTCATATGATTTTTGATAATTATAAAGTAAAGCTTGCAACGCCTAGCATTCCAGTGTTTGCATGGAAGCCAATGTTATTTGTAATTGGGACAATTTGTATATTTTACCTATGGAAATTTATTAACACCATCTAAAATAATCAAAAATGAAAATAAAAATTAGTGGGCATTATATACCTAAAGTTTCTTCTTTGGTTAATTCAAGATAGACTTTATCACCTACAGATAAGCCCATTTCTTTGTATTCATGCATCTCAAGTTTTAGCTGTGTTACTCCACTTTGCATGCCCAATCCACCCATCCCAGAAAACATTTTGTTGAGATCTTTCATCATGTCATTCATGTTAGTAAATCCCATAACTTTTGGTGCTCCAAAAGTAGACGGAGCAGATGATGCTCCTTCTTTAAGGTCTTTAACGGAAGATAAAGAGACTATAACGTATGGTGCACCATCAGGGGCAGAATCAATACTTCTTACTACAAATTCCTTTTTCATTAGATGTTATTTATTACTCCATAATTTTAATTTTGAGTAGAATCTAAGCAAATCCAGGCCAGATTTGAAGCTTTAATTACAATTTTTGTGATTTCCAATTAATGACTGATGAGAATTTAAAAATATACATGCAATATTATGGGATATCACCATGGGAGATCGAAGTAATTTACGGATATTTGAATTCTAGATTTTCAATTATTCAAGAAGAGATTGAAGTAAACGATGATAATTTTGTCAGTTTTTTGAATTTGGATATACCACTTGCTTTTAATGAAGAATTTTTTAAATGGTTTGATTTTAGACGTTGGGAAAAAATGAAAGCTGTTTTCAAAGAAATGAAAAGACGTAGAGGGACTGGAAATGCTTTAAAGATAATCATAAATTTTTTTGGTACTCCAAAAATAGTTTTTGTGTTAGATACGGAAGATAGACAATGGTATGATAATGCAGTTGAAAAGATAGATTTCGTTTTAGAATTACTCCCGTATCATCTAGATCCTGAAAAAATGCCATCAGATGTTTTAGAGATAATTTATAAATTTGATCCTGAATCAATAAGATGGCGCCTTAATACTGCAAAATCAGAAAATAAGAAATATGTTTTCAGAGGAGATAGGTGGAATGCAGTTATTTAAGATCTTTTTGAAGTGGTTCAAGTAAACCGTGGAGCTCTTTGTATTTTGATTCTAAAAATTCTAATGCGTCATCAAGTTTTTTTGATTTACCATATTTGTAGCGTATTAATTCACGATGATGCCAAAATGTTTTTCCATTCTCATCTGAAATAGTTGTAAAGTAATCAGCACCTTTCAAAGTATCTGGAAGTTTAATGTCATGTGGAAAAAGTAATTCAACAATAAACCACTCATCTGCATCTGGATAATCAGAACCAGTATCTACATCAAAAAATACGTGGAGTAAATCAGATTGCATTAAACCATCGTCAGTTATAGAAGGATGTTTGATTCCTGATTTTTTAAAATCAAGATTAACTAGTTGTGGCTCAAAAAATCCTTTGATAATAGATTTTCTAAATATTTTATTTGCCTCGTTTATGTTCAACAGTAAGGTGATCTAAAAATAAACTAGTCTATAACTTATTAGGTTATAGATATTCTAAACTCTGAGGGAGTCAAGTATTTCTGAAACATCAGTAGTGGGCAATCCATTCTCTGAAATTTTTTGTTTTGCAGGAGGATTTTCAAGATAATTTGGAATTTTATCAGTTAATCTGGTTGAATATTCAGAAATTAGTTCATTTTGATAAAATACACCTATTGGAATCTTATTTCCCCATTCCAGAGATTTAATCAAGGCTTGAGATAGTTTTTCATTAACTTCTGTCTCATCATCGTAATGTACGATAGGATCAAATTGCATATCATCAAGTTTATAGATTCGAGAGTGTCTTTCCATAGATTCTTGCGCCAAATCAACTCCAGCATACCAATCTCTTGTATTGATATCATTGTAAGTTGGACATGGTTGTAGTACATCAAGGAAAGAAAGACCTTTGTGACGAACAGCTTTGATTATCAGATCCTTGAGATGTCTAACATCATAAGAATAACCACGTGCTACAAATGTGAAACCACTTGTTACTGCCAATCCAATAGGATTTACGTTATAGTTTGTATTTGGAGAAGGAAGTGATTTTGTTTTCTCACCGAGTTTTAAGGTTGGAGAAGCTTGTCCTTTAGTTAAACCATATACACCGTTATCAAATATTATGTATGTCATGTCAACATTACGTCTTCCAGCTGCAACAAAATGACCAGCTCCGATTCCCAATCCATCCCCATCACCACCTACTGCTACAACTGTCATCTCTGGATTTGCAAGTTTTCCACCTTGGGCAAAAGTCAAAACTCTTCCATGTAATGTATGGACGCCATATGTATTGATAAAATGAGATGTTTTCCCAGAACATCCTATTCCAGAAAAAATTGTTGCCTTATCACGTTCTATTCCCATTTCAGCTAATGCCATTTGTAATGCATTGACTATTCCAAAATCCCCACACCCAGGACACCAATCATTATGAACTTCAGTTTTGTAATCAGCTAGTTTAAGCGCCATGACTTAGAACCTCTCTTTTGTTTGCTTTATTTTCAACTATCTTTTTTAATGAATCATAAATTTCAGTACTGGTCATTCCTCTTCCAGTATATTTTAGAATAAAATAATCAATTTCTCTAGAGATGTTTTGCTTAAAGATCTTACCCAATTGGCCTGAATGATTAGCCTCAATGTCAATGATAGTTTTAGCATCTTCTAGAAGAGATTTGACATAATCAGATGGGAAGGGATGAATTAATTTAATTTGAATAAATCCAATGTTGATTCCTTCTTTTTTAAGCATGAACATAGCATCCAAGATTGGACCCTTGGTAGAACCCCAAGAAATCACAGTATAGTCATGAACACCAAATGAAACAGCTTGCTCCTCATTGGGAACTCTTTTTGTCACTAAATCTAATCGAGACATTCTTTTGTCCATCATTTTGATTCTAACTTGAGGATCTTCAGTAATATGACCAAATTCATCTGATTCATCACCAGTATTCCAAAAAACACCGTTATCCAATCCTAATCTAGAACGAGGAGAAATACCATCCTCAGTAAAAGCAAATCGCTTGTATTCCCCCTCAACTTTATCTAACAACATTCCCCTATCAATTGAAATCTTTTGAGGGTCAAATTTTTTGCAGGTAACAACAGAACTTGAAAGAAATTTGTCCATCATATGAATAACTGGAATCTGATAAACATCCGCATAATTAAAACATCTTCCAGTATCATAGAAGCTTTCTTCGATATCACCAGAAGCATAAACAATTTTTGGAAAATCACCGTGTCCAGCATGTACTGCAAAAAGTAAATCATCTTGTCCATGTCTAGTAGGAAGACCTGTTGAAGGTCCACTTCTTTGATACAAGGTAATCACAATTGGAACTTCATTAATACCTGCCCAACCAAGTGCTTCAGTCATTAATGCAAATCCAGGTCCAGAAGTAGATGTAGATGAACGCGTCCCAGTTAATGCTGCACCAATCATCATACCCATTGCAGATATTTCATCTTCTGTTTGAATCACAATTGTTGAACCAGGTCTATCATTTTGAATTTCTAAAAGTTCATGAGATTCCAGATAGACGCTTTCATCAGATGCAGGAGTAATAGGATAGTATGATTGGAATCTACAACCGCTAACCATTTTTCCTATAGAAGTTCCAAAATGACCCTGAACAAGAATGGTATCAGGTTGTTTAGTAGTTCCAGTTAAAGTATATTGAAAATTTCCAAATTTTGATTTAGCATAATCATATGCAAAATTTGCTGCTTGTTTATTGATTTCTGCTATCTGAGGTTTTTTTGAAAATATAGAATCAATAGATTTGAGCAAAGAATCAAGAGGCATTTTGATTAATCCAAGAGATAAAGAAACAGCAATTACGTTAAACAATCTAACCATACCTTTTAGTTTTGGATTTTCTGTTTTTTCAGCAAGCGATGTAAGTATTTCTCGAAAAGATACAGGGTAAAGATTAACACCTTTCTCTTTTGCAATCTCCAGAACTCCTGCAATTGTGAAAGGTTTGTTTTTTGATTCTAATTCGTCATGTAGTCTTTGTTTAAAATAATTATCAAGAGTATGTACTTCGTCAGTGTATGTCTTATCTAAATCAGAATCATAAATTATTCCACCACCTTTAGGAACTTCATTAAAATGTCTGAAAATTGTTTCAGCGTCAAATGAAGCCATCAAGCTAACGTCATTTACATTTGAGTGAATTTCTTTATTGGAGACTCTGACGGCAAAATAACTATGCTCTCCTTTAATATTAGAATAAAATTCTCTCTTGCCAAAAATACTATATCCCATTTCAGCACAAACTTTAGAAAAAACGTTAGCCCCAGAATCTACCCCACTTCCCTGAGGTCCGCCAATTAACCATGTAAAATCAATAGCACTCATATGTAATCTTCTTATTTTTTGGATATTAATAATATGACGGATGAATTATGCTAACCACCTGTAACTGAATCAAATAGAACACATTCACACTTATCTCGTTCACCACAATAGGGACATACACAAACACATTTTTCAATAGAATTTCCACACTCGACACAAATTGCAAATTCCTCTTCTTCTGTACTTGACATCTTGTTCACCTAGAAAGAAATCATATAAATGGTTTGAGATAAAACTCATGAATAATGATGAAAAAAAGAGTTTTTCTTACTAGAACACTTCATGATTTTGCATTAAAAGAATTAAAAAAAAGATATGAGATTGAAATTCACTCGGGTAAAATTCCAATTCCTAAATCAAAACTACGATCAAAAATTGGGAATATAGAAGGATTGATCTGTTTCCCATATGATAAAATCGACCGGGATTTAATAGATAATGCAAAAAACCTCAAAATTATCAGTACTTACAGTGTAGGTTTTGATCATATAGATACAAAATATGCAAAGAAAAAGAAAATTCGTGTTGGATATACTCCGGAAGTTCTCACAGATGCTACAGCTGATTTGGCATTTTCTTTGATGCTCGATGTTTTACGTAGAGTTTCTGAAGGAGATAGGATTATCAGAAATGGCAAATGGATCCAAATTTACGGAGCATATGATTATGTTGGAACTGATCTTCAAGGTATGACATTAGGAATTTTTGGATTGGGGAGAATTGGAAGTGCATTGGCAAAGCGAGCTAAGTCATTTAACATGAAGATAATTTATCATAATAGAAAACCTATTTCAAAAAATAAAGAAAATTCATTAGGAGTAAAATATGTCACATTTTTAAAACTGATTAGATCAAGTGATATTATTTCTATACATGTTCCACATACAAAAGAAACCAATCATATGTTCAATATGAAAATTTTTAAAAAAATGAAAAAATCAGGATTTTTAATCAATACTGCACGAGGTAAAATTGTTAATGAAAAAGATCTTATAAAGGCACTAAATAAAAAAATCATTGCAGGTGCTGCGCTTGATGTATATGAATCAGAACCAATTAGCAAGAAACATCCATTAACAAAAATTCAAAATGTGGTTTTAGCGCCACATATAGGAAGTTCAACCAAAGAAACTAGAGCAAAAATGGCGGAAATTACAGTAAAAAATCTAAACCTGGGAATTGAAGGGAAATCACCAATTTACTCTGTTGGCTATTAGCAGGGTGAATTCATGCTTAGATTACATTGGGAGGAATTGTGAAGTTTTTATATAAAGAATGTAAACTATGGTTAGATTGAAAAAATTCAAACACACAAATGAAGAATTAGAATTAGCTAAACAACAATCTGAAAAAGAAAAGAAGAAAAAACAATTAGAACAATAAAAAAAATTTTTCTCCTTGTCATTTTCAGACAAGGTTTTTTTAAAATTTAATTTTTGAGCCATATTTCTGACACAAGTTTTCATATATTTTTTTTCTTTCAAAATTGAGATGGTCATCATCATACATTTTTGTAAAAAATGCACTTAAGACAGGTTCATGGTTTTGGTCAAAGAATTGGATGCTAAAACTGGTACAAACGGGTTTTTTATTCTCTATAAATTCAGCAGTTCGTATCATTTCAGTGTTAATGTGCATATGCGCTGGCTCATCACTATCACCAATTGTAATCCACTTTTCTTTCTGTTTAATGTTTAAAGAATTGCTTTTAATCTCAGATATAGCAGCGCTGTTTTTTATAATCATTAAAACATCATCGATTTTTAACAAATCAGTTAAGATAGCCAAGAGCAATACAATGGTATTAAAAAGAAATTATTTCAATTTTTAGGATTATTAGTGTCTAAACGAACAAAATCGTCTGGATCACCATGTATACAATCAGTCCCAACTGCTTTTAATGGTAAAAAACTGATTTTTCCATTAGGTAGTTTATTTTCATTTTGAAGAAGTTGAATTTTTCCTGAAACTATTTGTTTATGTTTATTACATGTAACTCCAACCATGTATTCATCATTTTTTACAACAACAGAAACCACAAATTCTGGCGGGTTTACGCATTGTTCGCCATCTTCCATAATGGAGCATCTATCAGGCAACATGATCAGAACTAGATTTTATATGATATTAATCTTGATTGTTGCATATTCAATTTAATATTGACGGTCATAAAATTGAAATGGGTTGATACGTAATTTTGATCTAGTGATTATTGGTGGAGGAATACTAGGAACTTCGATCTCATATTTTCTTAGTTTCCTAAATAAAACAAAACAAATTGCATTGATTGAACAGGCACATAATGTTGCATTTCATACAAGTGGCAGAAACACTGGAAAAGTTCATGCCCCTTATCTATACAATCCGGAGAAAAAAAAGGTGTTTGCAAAAACAGCTTTTCATGGATATGAAATGTGGGATGAATATTCTAAACTGAAGAGTTTACCATTTAAAAAAGATGGAGTCATAGAAGTATCTTTAGATGAAAAAGGAACCAAAGTACTTGAGAAATATTTGAAATGGGGAAAACAAAATGGATTGCAAGATAATGATATCAAATTAATGGATAAAAATGAATTAAAAAAAATAGAGCCAGAAATAAAATGTGAATCTGCACTTTATGTGTATAAAGATGGTTCTACAGATTATTCTAAATTTACTAATGCTGTGATGAATGATAGTAGAAATAACGGGATAAATTTTCTTCTAGACACCAAAGTAACCAATATCAAAAGAGTGTATGATAAATGGGAAATCACATTAAATAACGACTATAGTATTTTTTCAAATTTTATTATTAATGCAGCAGGCGGTGAAGCGATAGATATTGCCCATAAAATAGATGTTGCAGAAACATTTACAGATGTTCATTTTAGAGGAGAATATTGGAAAGTCCCCAGTGAATACAATAATTTGACACAAACAAGTGTGTATTCTGTACCAGAATATCCAGATTATCCATTTTTAGATCCTCATTGGATTATTAGAATAGATGGAAGTTGTGAAATTGGACCAAATGCAGTACCAGTATTTAGTCCATATGGATACACCAAAACAGAAAACATTAAGGAATTTATTCCAAAAATGATGGAGATGTTAAGATCTGGAGCAAGAAAGGCAATATTTGACAAACAATTTCAAGAACTTGCAATAAATGAAATTCAATCATCAATGTCAAAATCAGTAATGATCAACAGAGTAAAACGATTTTTACCAAAAATTGACGCCAATAAGATTACAGAAAAAGGAACTGCCGGGATTCGCTCGTCAGTGATAAATGAGAAAGGGCAATTTGTTCCAGATGTGATTTTAGAAGGTGACTCGATGTCATTTCATATTTTAAATTATAACTCTCCAGGGGCTACAGGAGCTTTGCCATTTTCTGCACATATTGTAAATTATCTAAACAAACAAGGAATGTTTCAAAGTGAAAATTCAGATGCTCAATGTGGACCTTGGAAGTTTAGCAGCATAATTGAAAAATTATCACTGTAAAAAATGGCGCCGGGAGGGAGATTTGAACTCCCGTTCCCTTGCGAGAACGCGCTTTATGGTAAATTATTTCCAGGCGCGCGCCCTACCAAGCTAGGCGACCCCGGCATTTGTGTTTCTACAAAGTAATTCGGGAAAATTTGATTATATATTGTGTTACTTGAAATTACAAAAACTTTACTTCCAAATGTTAATGCTAATAGATTTTTCTACTTTGTTTCCCATGGAATCAATTCCTTCTGAACTGATTTTGTAAAGACCTTCCAAAACAGGTACGTTGTCCTTCTTCATCTGATCCCAAATAAATACAATTTCTTCTCTTGGTTTTAAGGTTGTAATTACTTGAGATGCAGGAGGAGAGTACATCATAATGCCAAATAACCCACTGATCTTCAAACCATAGGACGTATCTGGAAAAATCAGTGGTGTTATTCCAGAATTTACAATGGTTATTTTAATTTCCTCACCTTTCTTAAAATCAGATTTTTCTGTCACTATAGAAATTGAAGAGCTATCTACAAACACAAGTTGATTGGTGTTTTTCATATCAAGTAAATAAAAACCAAATGTAAAACCTGCTAAAACACCAACACAAATAAAAATTACAAGACTTTTTGCTAACAATTATTCAAAGGTTTTATGTTTGATTTTTTAATCCTTTGGGGTAGATTTTGATCGCCATTTCTTTGGATATGTATTAGGAGCCATAATAATTCGTTTTGTCTCAAATGCATAACCTTTGGTTGCATCGCGTATTTCTGCTTCAGACATCATAGATTCGGCCAAAGATACAGCTTCTCCTTTTTGTGTGTATATTCCTACAATGTCACCTTTTTTTAGATTTGGAGAAATTTGCAATATTCCAGGAATTGCAAGTTGAGCTCCATGACACAATGCGTCTACTGCAGAATCACGAATTATCACAGATTTTAGTTCGCTTAGTGCATATTCTATTGGTTTAATCATTTTCATAAGTTTAGTGCCATCCTTTTTTTCTTCCCAAAGTGCAAAAGCATTTGCAAGCTCATGTAACGTTACTAGACCATCAGATTCATGGAATTGATCAACTCTTGTTCTTCTTAGCTCAATCATAGTTGCACCAGGACCAAGAATCTCTCCGATATCATAGTATAGTTTTCTAATGTAGGTTCCAGCTTCACATAGAATACGGGTTAGAAGTAATCTTTCTTTTTGCTCTAGCACTTCTAATTCATAAATTGTTCTTGTTCTAGTTTGTCTAAGAACAGAAGAACGTTGAGGAGGTTTTTGGAAAATTTCACCTCGGAACATATCAAGTACATCTCCAAGTTTTTCTTTTGATGGTAGTGAATGAAATCTTCCAAGGGCATGGTATTCTTTTGGACCGTAAAGTAATACACCAAGTGCCTTAGTTGCTTCCCCAAGACCCAAAGGTAATACACCTGAAACTTGAGGATCAAGAGTTCCACTATGGCCGATTTTTGGAATCTTCAAGATTCTTTTTGTCCAAGCAACAGTTTCGTGACTAGTTGGGCCTGGTGGTTTATCTAAAATTATTAGACCGTACTCAAGTAATTGTTCAAGAGTTCTTTTGTCATAGTATGTTCCATATGCTTCATCAGTTATATCCTGATCAATTACAATCAAGTTCTGAAGTTGTTTTAGAGTCATAATAATTTCCTTACTGTTTCTTTTGCAATATTAATTACTTGAGTTGCATTAAGATTATCAGTATCGATAATTTTATCAAAGACAGTTATGTCATTTCCAAAATCAAAATGATATAATTTTCTGTATAGTGCTCGGTTTTTATCATATCTTATTTTTGTTATTTCATATGCTTCTTTTGAAGTCATATTGTCTCTAGTTTGCATTCTTTTTGAACTACTGTCATGGGAAGCAGATAGCCAGATTTTGATACCATTCTCAACTAACCAGGGTAGAGTATAACTTGTTATGACCATTCCCCCCTTGTTAAAAAGTTCAATTAATTTATCGTCAACTTTCTTATCAAATTCAGAATTATTTTCTCGTTGACTGAGAAATTTCATGCCATTTTCAGTGTCCCACCAATCATCACCAATTGCATCAAATCCTTGTTCTTTTGCCATTTCTTTCAGAACGTCGCCTCCACTTAGATAGGTGAGATTAAATTCATCAGCTAATCCTTTAGCTACAGTTGTTTTTCCTACAGCGGGAGGACCGGAAATTACTATTGACTTGGTCAACTAAGATCCATGGATGTTTTTGTTAGTTTCATAATGATGCCACTAAACGCAATCGAGGATAGAAAATACCATGCCCAAAGAAAGAGAGCATTTTCTTTAGGGCACACACCTGTAGGATCTGCAGCTTGTGCGGCAGTACAAGTTAACTGGAAAAAGTTTCCAGGAATTATATCAAGTGAAATTGGAGATAGTGCTACTGTGTGTGAAAATAGTTGTGGTAGAACCAGATAAAATATTAGAATCAATGGGACAAAAGTAATCATCATCGGCCTCATGTTCATCTGCATCATTTCCATGGACATTTTGTTCATGTATGATGATTTTTTGTTAAGTTCATTTATCTTTGTTTGATCTTTTGATCTCATTGCAGCCATTCTTTCTTTTTGCCAAGAACGTGTTTCTGTCATTATTCGTTTTAGTTTTGTTCTATCAACCATTTTCTTCCTAACTGCTGCATTAAAAAAATTGAGCAAAATTCCAAAACCTGCAACAGCAAACGCTGTTGGAATGATACCTTTTACAATTGGATCAGCACTTCCTAATGCAGCTCTACCTCCTCCACCTCCAAGAAATCCAAAAATTCCATTATCACTTAGAAATACCGAATTCAAAAATAACAAGATAAAATCCATTTTACAGACCTATTGCCTTAATTATTTTATTAGCCACTTCATCAATCATACCTTCTCTGTTAAGAACATGTTTAATAGGAGAGCCAGAAAGTACAGCACATGCAGAAATCATACCAGATTGTACATCTAATTCCTTTTTAATATTATCAATTGATATTTTATCTCTATTTCTAGTATCATCTTTCATTCTTCTATTGTAGATTTCCTCCGGTTTTGCTGAAACAGATACAAAGTTTGAAGGCTTGAGAATTTTCAAAACATGTTCCGGCAATCCAGGATAATAACCCTCAGGAGAATTGATAAAAGCATGTGTGTCGATGATTACCACATCATCATTTAGTAAAGCAAGTTTTTCAGCAGCGATTTTTTGAAGAATTTTTTGTTCAGATAAGGGTAGCTTTCTTAATTCATCTCTATCTTTAATGCCATTTTCTTTTGCAACTTCAAACATAATACTTCCAAAACTATTAACACTAACACTTTTGTTATGATCTTTTAAAATTTCAACTATTTTTTCCAATAGAGATGTTTTTCCAACACCAGGTATGCCTACCACTACAACTTTTTTACTTTCTACCAAGTAAAGCACCAAGACGTGGCATTACAACTTCTACTTGTTCTCTTACTAGTTGAGTGTAATAATTGATGAGAATATCCACCATAAGTAAAATTCCAATTCCACCACCAAATACTCCTAAAACATCAGATACTCCAGATAAACAACCCAAAATCATAGAACCGATAATTGTAACAGATGGTATGTATTTGGCCAGTAATGCTTCAACAGGTGCATTTGATCTTCTAAATCCAGGTATTTGCACATCTGCATCAAGTAAGTTTTGAGCTGCACTCTTTGGAGATAAACCTCCTAGTTCAACCCATAATTTACCAAATAAAACTACAATTCCAATCATAAACAGTATGTATCCAATAGCTCTTCCAGGATCCAAGGATGCAACTGCTAATCCTCTTGGAGGGGTAACATAGTAAATTATTCCTCCTATAGGAGTTGAAGGACTAGTAGGATCAAATTGACCTAAAATATTCATAAATACATTATTATTTTTAGGGTTAAAGTTTGCCCACAACATCTGACCAAGAAATACGGCGTTTGCAGTTAGAGCAGATGCTAAAATAACTGGAATGTTAGAAGTGTACAACATCTTAATTGGATAAACTGCTGAGAATCCTCTGTATTTTGTAGAAACAATAGGAATTTCAATTTTCATGCCCTGTGTAAATACTAGAATCAAGAGAATTCCTGCGGTCAGAAATAATCCAAAAATACTTGGTAGTTGATTAGAACGGAATAATACGTTAGATAAATCACCATGCATCATTTGTTGACCAATGTATGGTATGATGCCAACAGCACCACCATCACCAGCTGGTAATGGGCTAAATAAACTCCATAAAATTTGTTGAGCAACACCAGCCATAATGAATAAACTAATTCCACTACCTAGACCCCAGCCTTTTTGGACTAATTCATCTAAAAGCATAATGATAATTGATGCACCCATCAATTGTCCAATCATCACATACAAGATGTATGGTTGATGTACACCTGGACCATAAACAGCAGTTGCATATACAATAGATTCAGCTGCAATTACAATGTAGGTTACTACTTTAGTAGCAGTTTGAAATACTCCTCTTTCTTCTGGTTTTTTAAAGTCAAAATGTAAAATGTCTGAACCTTTAAGCAATTGCATCAAAAGACCAGCTGTGACAATCGGCCCAATTCCTAATTCAACAAGTGTTCCCTGTTGAGATGCAAAAATGACTCTAGCAAACTGTAGAAAATCAAACTGAGGTGCTGTTGCTCCAAATAACGGAGTCTGTCCCATAACCATATAGATTACCAATACCAAACCAGACCAAATTAATCTAGTTTGTAGAGATACCTTTTTTTTCGGTTTTGGAACTTGTGGAATATATGGTTCTGCTTTGAAAACAACTTTTCTAATAAGAGCAGTTATACTACCTTCAGCCATTATCAGCTAGCACCTCTCCCCCTACTGATTTTATTTTCTCTTCTGCTGTTGCAGTAAATCTTGGTACTTTGACGGTGTATACGTTAGATAACTTACCGCCACCTAGGAGTTTATCATACCCTGCAGTTATGAGGTCTATGATTTTCTTTCCTCCTTCATCTTTACCAAATTTTGAGAATAGATCATCGAGATCACGGACACTAGCCCATTTTCTTGTGATAATTGGGTGAGGTGGATGAGTAGAATCATGTCCAAAATGATCTGGCATTTCTTTTAGTAAAGTACTAAAATGATATTTATGCAACCCAGCAATTCCAAGACCGCCTTTATGACCACTTGCGCGATGTTGACCTACTTGTCCCCATCCCATATGTCGTCCACCTCTTAATCTTCTTGTTTTTCTTAATCTTGTTGCCATTTTACATCATATTCCTTACTAATGTTCCAAGGTCTTTATTTTGTCCAAGTATACCTTTTTGCCCATATAGTTTTTTTGTACTTCGCTTGAATCCATATCTTGGTGGAGATAAAGCAAACCAAGGTTTCAAAGGTTTTAGTTTAGAAAGAGTTGCTTTACCTTCAGCGAGTGCTGAGCCAAGCGCTTCGGTACTGGCAAATCCAAGTTCTTTAAGATCAGCAGTAGTAATTTTTTGATAACCTTCTTTTCTAGCTTTTTTGTCAATGAGTTCTTTTGCTAAACTAGCATCTAATTCAATCCAAGTTACATAGTGTTTTACTTTGTTTAACATTCCCAATGTATTTTCTTTAGCAGGTAAAATTGTAGCACGATATTTTTTATCCAATTTTAGCAAGGTCATAGTTGTAGTTGCCCAATAAGGACAATCAGCTTGACCCTTTATTCTAACTACGAGATACGCATTTACCATTTTATATCAACCCTGACTAAATGTCTGTTTTAGACAGTCCAATATAGCTTTAGAAGTAGAATTCATTGTTGGCGTAGAGCCTTTTGCAGTTGTCCATGCATCTTTAAGACCTGCCAATTGTAATAATCGTTTAATTTTACCACCAGCAACCAAACCTAATCCACGTGGAGCTGGAATTATTTCAATTGTGACACTTCCACCTTTACCACGAATCTTAAATGGAACAGAATGTTTTTGATCACATCTACATTCCCAACTACCACATCCTAGTTTTATTGGACTTACATTAAGAAGAGCTTGATTTGTTGCCTTTTCAATTGCAATTCTCATTTGTTTAGATTTACCTTGCCCTACTCCAAGGTAACCATTTTCATTGCCAGTTGCAACAATTGCTTTGAATCTAGTAGACTGTCCATTAGAAGTCATTTTTTGAATAATACCTACATCGATAACCTCACTTTTTAAATCAGGAAGTAATTTTTTAATTATGCCAGATTCTTGAATTCTTAAACCTTCTTGAATAATTTCTTCAATAGAAGTAATTTCTCCAGAAGCTACTTTTTTTCCTAAAATTGTTTTTGGAATCCAAGCTTCTTCTTCAGGTTCTCTTCTTGGACGTCTAGCTTGTCCTCCAGGTTTACCTCCGCCATAAGTTTTCTGACCTCCAGGTCCACCTCTACCTCCAGGTCCACCTCTACCTCCAGGTCCACCTCTACCTCCAGGTCCACCTCTACCTCCAGGTCCACCTCTACCTCCAGGTCCACCTTGACCAGAAGGTTTAGTTTGGGTTGTTTGGCTCATTTTTACTTGACCTCACTATCAATAACAGATTTAATTTTTGAAGTATCATTTTTTACTTTTAGATGATTCCCGTTAATTCTATCATCTGATGGAAATGTTTCTGAATCTGCTGGAACTTTTACACCTGCATCAACAACACCTTTTAGTGCAGCGGCCATTCGTTGTGTGTATCTCCTGGTACCAGTATACAAAATTGCATCTTTAGCACCATTACCAATAGCTTTCTTTCCAGCAAGATAACCAGTTAGATATGCTGCTGGAATACTTTTTCTTGAACCTTTCCAACCTTTTTTAAGTAAATAAGCAGAATGGGCAGATGCAATGACCTTATCACCAGTCATGCCAGGTTTTAAAACTTGTACTTGAGTATTTTCATTAGTAATATTGACCGTAATGAAATCACGTTTCCCTATCAATAAGGTTCCACGTTTTTTATAATTGGTCTTTTCCTCCCTTAGTCTTCTCAGGATGTTTGAATATGCCATCTATAGAACACGAGTTTGAAACTGCTCTTATATACGTTAAGCGCGAATAATTGAAGCAAGTAAAGCTTTTTGAGAATGAAGTCTATTTTCTGCCTCATCCCAAACAACGGATTGAGGGCCATCAATTACAGAAGATGTAACTTCATTTTCTCTTGTTGCTGGAAGACAATGTAGAAAGATTGCATCATTTTTGGCATGATTCATTAAAGTTTGGTTGATCTGATATTTTGGTAAGAATTTTTTAATTTTTTTTGGATCATTATTATGAATTGAAGTATATGTGTCAGTCACTACAACGTCGGCATTTTTAATTGCCTTTACAGGATCTGTTGTTAAATCAATATCAATAAACTTTTCAGATTCTTTAACAACTGTTTTTGCAGGTTCAAACCCTTTCGGAGTTGCAATAGATAATTTGACATCAGATAAGGCGCATCCGTAGATCATTGAATTACATACATTATTTCCATCACCTATCCAAGCTATTTTTAGTCCTTTGAAATTTCCTTTTTTTTCTTTAATTGTCATAAAATCTGCCAATATCTGGCACGGATGAAAGGAATCAGATAATCCATTAATTACAGGGATACTAGAAAATTCAGATAATTTTTCTAACATACTATGTTCATAAACTCTTGCCATTATGCAATCAGTATATCTTGATAAGGTTTTTGCGGTATCTTCTATTGACTCACCTCTAGATAATTGCATATCTTGTGATGAAAGATTTATTGCATGCCCACCTAGTTGATACATAGCAATTTCAAAGCTTACTCGTGTTCGAGTGGATGGTTTTTGAAAAATCATAGTAAGTGTTTTGTTTTTCAATAAAGGTTTGTTACCATTTCTTAGTTCTTTTTTTAGTGTGATAGAATAATCAATTAGGTGAACAAATTCTTTTGGTGTTAATTCTGCTAAAGTGAGTAGATCTTTTGTTTTGAGTTTCATTTCTTAAAGAATCCAAATACACCTCGTTTCTTTTTAGATTTTTCTTCTTCTTTATCTTGTTTGTGTTTCTCATCATTAATTTCTTCTTTTTCCAACAAATGTTCTTCAGATTTATCATGTTTTGTTTTTTTGTCTATTTGTAATTCTCTAGGTGTTGGTCGCCCTTGTTTAATCCAAGCATGAATTTTTATAGCGAGTTTAATTGCTTCAGCATCATTTTCTGGAGGAGGAATATCGTATAATTCTGAATAATTGAAAATATCAGCATCTACAATTCCTGTAAATGGATCACTTCTAAAAGAATCGGTATTGGATTCTGGTGTTGGTTTAGGTTCTGGTGTTGGTTTAGGTTCTGGTGTTGGTTTAGGTTCTGGTGTTGGTTTAGGTTCTGGTGTTGGTTTAGGTTCTGGTGTTGGTTTAGGTTCTGGTGTTGGTTTAGGTTCTGG
>JAHFUM010000001.1:48405-516859 GCA_023265135.1 Nitrosarchaeum sp.
GTTTAGGTTCTGGTGTTGGTTTAGGTTCTGGTGTTGGTTTAGGTTCTGGTGTTGGTTTAGGTTCTGGTGTTGGTTTAGGTTCTGGTGTTGGTTTAGGTTCTGGTGTTGGTTTAGGTTCTGGTGTTGGTTTAGGTTCTGGAGAAAATTCTTTAATAGCAATTCCAGATAATGAACCAAATACAGTTTCTAGAAAAGTTTCTTTATCAAAAGGTTTTAGATCTTGATATTCTTGTCCGACACCAACATAAAGTACAGGAGTAGATGTAATTTTTACAATAGATAGTGCTGCTCCACCACGTGCATCAGCATCACTTTTTGTTAGAATTGAACCATTGAATTTTACGTGTTCAAAAAATTCTCGAGCTTGATTAACAGTGTCATTTCCAGCTAAAGAATCACCTACAAAAATTTTGAAATCAGGGTTTACTACTTTGGAGATTTTAGCAATTTGCTCCATAAGGTTTTTACTAGTTTGCATTCTACCGGCAGTGTCAATTAATACACAATCCATTTTGTGTGATTTTGCATAGAGAACTGCATCTCTAGCAACTGCTGCAGGATCAGAATTATAGTTTTGAGCAACTAATTTCAGATTCAAACGATTTGTATGTTCGCGTAGTTGTTCGATAGCACCTGCCCTAAAGGTATCTGCTGCAGCCACAACTACAGAGTATTTTGCTTGCTGTAACATATGAGCCATTTTAGCAAGAGATGTAGTTTTTCCAGTTCCATTAATTCCTACAAAGAGTATTAGAAAGGGCTGGCCTGTTTTCTTTTTTTCATTAATTTTTTCAAAAAGATCAACTTTACCCGCAGCGTCAAACAATGCAGAAATGCTAGAAATTAAGCTGTCCTTAACAAATTTTTCGATTTCATTTTTAGCCACTTTTGAGCCAATCAGGTGATTTTTTAAATCAAATTTTATTGAATCTATTACTTCGCTAGCTACATCAGATTCAAGAAGAGAAAGCTCCAATTCAAAAAGTATTTCTTCTATGTCTTTTTCGTTAAGTTCTTTTTCACCTAGACTTTTCGCTGCATTTGAAAATGCATTACGAAGTTTTTCAAACATTATTTTATCCAGACATATTCGGAGATGTTTCCTGCATGAGTTGATTCATTTGGTCTTTACCTTGTTCTAATCTTGCCATGGCTTCTTGTTTTTTGGCAGAGGTATCTTGTATCGCAACTTCAATTTCCTTAATTCGTGCCTCAAGATAGTTTATAGCAGAATCATATTGTTTTTCTACAGCAATTCCTGCACCTATATTCAAAATAAGTTTGTCTTTAGATGAAATTTTTGTTTGTACATAAGTTCCCATTCCAATTGGCACCAAAGTATCAGAATTGGGTTTTTGGTGAAGGAATTTTATAGATTCAATTGCCGATATGGCTTCTCTTAAGACACTAAGAAGTGTTGCCTCACGTTGTGATAAATCAGTAAAGTAAGTTTCAAGCATTTGCATTTGTTGCATTAATTGTTGTGCATATTCTTCACTCATTTACATCAAGCCACCTTGAGATGGTTATAAATTCATTCATGAAATTATAACTAGAAACCAGTAGTGAAAGCAGAGATAAGCTCAAAACATCATTAGATGGTTTTTAATATTCATCAGATATGCTAAAAAAATTAATTTAATAAGAAAAAATAGAATAAAATAAAAAAATAAAGAATATAAAAATTTATTTTACTTTGGAGAATCTGTTTTCTACTTCATCCCAATTAATTACATTCCACCAAGATGAAATATAGTCAGGTCTTCTGTTTTGATATTTCAGATAATATGCATGTTCCCAAACATCACAACCCAATAACGGTACCAATCCTTCAGTTCGTGGACTAGTTTGATTTGGCATAGACTTGTACTCAACCTTCCTAGAAGAAGGATTGTATACTAACCATCCCCAACCACTACCTTGGATTACTGCAGAGTTGGATGAAAATTTCTCTTTGAAGTCAGAAAAGCTTCCAAAGGAATTATTTATTGCGTCTGCAATTGTTCCTCCAGGTATTCCTCCTCCATTAGGTTTCATGTTGTCCCAAAACAGCTTGTGATTATCAAATCCACCACCATTGAAATTAATGGCACTTCTTTGTCCTTCTGGTACTTGATTAAGATTAGACAAAATATCTATTATGTCTTTAGCCTGTATTTCGGATGGACAATTTTCTAGTGCTGCATTAAGTTTGTCTGTGTACGTTTGATGATGTTTTGTGTGATGAATCTCCATTGTTCTTGCGTCAATGTGAGGTTCTAATGCATCATAAGCATAGGGCATTTTTGGAAGTGTATATTTTCCCATGTAATTAGTTAAAAATTTATTCCATTTATTGCTTTACAAGCCAATTGGTTTTTACTTGCTAAAAAGATCGTAAAAATATGAAATTATTGATAGTTTTTGCGTGTATTGTATCTTTTTCAGCATGTTTGATTATTTCACAGTTCTATGAATCAAATGATTTTGTCCACACATATCTTGATAGAAGTGTCTCCTTTATTGGAGGGGATATTCCAAAACTGGAAGGAATTGATGGCAGAGGGATCAAAGTTGCAGTAATTGATACGGGAGTAGATTTTAATCATCCAGATCTTTTTGGGTGGGGGCCAAACGGAAAGGTAGTTGGAGGATATAATTTTATTCAAGAAGGGAAACCTCCACTAGATACGAATGGACATGGAACACAGGTTGCTGGAGTAATTGCTGCGGATGGACAATTGAAAGGAGTAGCTCCAAAAGCAAAAATTTTAGCATACAAAGTTTCAGAGAATGGCGAAGCAGTATCATCAGATTTAATCATAAAAGCAATAGACAAAGCAATTGAGGACGGTGCAGATATAATCAATATCAGTCTAGGAATAAACAAAACAAATACCAGTATTGAACATGCTGTAGACAGAGCACTTGCAAAAGGAATCTTTGTTGTAACTGCTGCTGGGAATGATGGTCCGATGCCTCAAACAATTGGCAGCCCAGGAAGAGATTATGAAGCAATTACAGTAGGTGCGACATATAATAATTTAACATCAAGTCTAGTTGCAACATTAGAAGTTAATAAAAAACCATATACTGTAATTCCCATGGTAGGATCTTCTAAATTAAATGAGCCAATTATTGGCAAAATAATTTTTGGTGGGTATGGAAAAGAAAAAGATCTTAAAGATATCAACGTAACAAACGCAATCCTTCTTGTAGAAAGAGGAAGTGATGTCAAAGGAGACCTTCTTTATTTTTCCATCAAGGAAAAAAATGCAGCAAATAGAGGGGCAAAAGCTTTGATAGTTTATAATAACGAACCAGGAATTTTTTTAGGCGAATTAATACATGAATTTGTTGAACCTAACTATAAACCACAAATTCCAGTAGTTTCAATAGATAGAAAAGATGGATTAGAAATCAAAGATCTACTGCAAGAAAATAACAATGCAATATTGAATCTTTTTTACAATCCAGATTTTGTTGCACATTTTAGTTCAAGAGGACCGGTATCACCATTTTATATAAAACCAGACATTGTAGCTCCTGGTGTATTTATCAATACAACACAAATCAATGGAGGATATAATTTTACTAGCGGTACAAGCTTTGCAGCACCTCATGTTAGTGGAGCAGCAGCATTATTAATTGAAAAATATCCAAACATGCATAATCATGAAATTAAGTCATTACTAATGACAACCGCTGAACCCGTTTCTGATGCATACGGTCAAAAATTTTTATTGCATGATTCAGGCTCAGGTAGATTAAATATTGCAAAGGCTTTCCATGCAAAATTAATCATAACACCACCAAATTTTGTGATTAACATATCTTCCGATAACCCAACAGCTCAAAAACAATTAGAATTAAAGCTTCTAAATGGCACTCTGGAAAAGTTAGAGGTTGGATTTGAAGGACCAGAATTCATAAAATTTGGACATATTTTAGAAGGAAATAACTTGATTGTTAAAATTAAAATTCTTGGACAAAATTATGGAGATCATGAAGGAAAAATAATCATAAATCATGATGAAATAAAATATGTAGTTCCTTTGTTAATACATTACACTGAAGGATCAATTTCTGTAAATCAAAAAGATGGAAACCTTAACTTTGTAATTTATCATCCTGAACAGTGGAATTTTGCAAAAATTTCAATAATAAACAGTAAGGATGGCAGTACAAAAATAGTTACAACTACACCTGAAAGAAACACATCGATAAGAATTAATGAAAATGGTATCTACTGGATCGATGCAAAAATCCAAGTAAATGGAAAAACATTTGAGGCATACAATACTATTGAAATGCATTCAATAAACGAAAATATTCAAAATGAATTTGAATCATGGAATATTCCAGAAAAACAAATAGTAATAGTTTTAGGAATTGTTACAATTGTGGGAATTGTCGGGATGATATCAATAAGAAAAACAATCACTCGTTCAGTTTAGGACCAGCATTAATTATTTCAAGAGCAACATTTTGAAATTTTTTAAAATTATCAACAAACATTTTAGCTAATTTTTTTGCAGAAAGTTCGTACAAGTCTTTATCTGACCAAGTATTCTTAGGATCAAGAATTTCAGATGGAACTTCTGGAACATTAGTTGGAATATCCAGATTGAATAAATCATCATGTCTATACTTTTCAATGTCAAGCGCACCAGTAAGAGCAGCAGTTACCATTGCCCTACTATATTTTATCTTGATTCTTGAACCAATACCATATGGTCCACCTGACCACCCTGTATTAACAAGGTAAACAACTGTATTGTGTTTATTGATTTTTTCTCCAAGAAGTTTTGCATAGACAGATGCAGGTCTAGGCATAAATGGTGCTCCAAAACATTCCGAAAATACAGATTTTGGTTCTTTAATTCCTCTTTCAGTTCCAGCTAATTTACTAGTATAACCTGACATGAAATGATACATGGCGCCTTCTTTTGTCAATCGAGATATAGGTGGTAAAACACCCAATGCATCTGCAGTTAGAAATATGATTATTTTTGGATGGCCTCCTACACTAGGAATTACTGCACCAGGGATGTAATCCAGAGGATATGCTACACGTGTATTTTCAGTTAATCTGTTATCATCATAGTCAGGAATATTGTCATTTAGAACAACATTTTCTAATACAGCCCCTGATTTTATCGCATTCCAGATTTCAGGCTCTGCATCTTGACGAAGATTGATACATTTTGCATAACATCCTCCTTCAAAATTGAATGTTCCATCATCAGACCATCCATGTTCATCGTCACCAATTAATCTCCTATTAGGATCAGCTGAAAGAGTAGTTTTTCCAGTACCAGATAATCCAAAAAACAGAGCAGTATCGCCATTTTTTCCAATATTTGCAGAACAGTGCATTGGGAATATACCACGTTCAGGTAAGAGAAAATTCATTACTCCAAACATGGATTTTTTCATCTCACCTGCATACTGAGTTCCTCCAATCAAAACAATTTTTCTAGACAGATCAATTAATATGAAAATATTTGATGCAGTACCATCAACTTTAGGAATTGCTTCAAAATCATTAATACATATTACAGTAAATTCAGGATCATGATTTTCTAATTCTTCTTTTGATGGTCTTATGAACAGTTGTCTTGCAAAGAGACTTTGCCAAACACGATCATTGATTACTCTAATAGATAACCGATTTTTTTTATCTGCGCCTACAAACCCATCAAATACAAAAAGATCTTTTCCATCTACAAAATGTTTCATTTTTTCAAGAATTTTTTCAAATTTGTCATTTGGGAATTGGTGATTAATTTTTCCCCAATCAATAGTGTTGCAGGTTTTATCATCATATACAATAAATCGGTCATCAGGAGATCTCCCAGTATATTTACCAGTATTTACAGAAAGAGAACCAGTAGAATTTATCACCCCCTCTTTTCGTTCTACTGCAGTTTTTACTAATTCATCTACGCTCAAATTACGATATACTTTAGTTGGATTTATTTCAAAATCTCGGATTTGTGATAAAAATTTGTTGGTTTTAACAGGACCTATTATTTTGGTCAGAGTAGGTAACCCCCATCAACAATTTTCATAATAATCCCAGGCTTAATCATGAGATATTTCGATCCGCCTTAATTTTCCTTATTATCTCTTTCCTATCATATGATTTTTTTCATCTAGGAACGTATTTATTTAAAATTTCAAGAGTCATTCTAATGCCGATCAATAAAGAAAAGCTAGCTAAAAGACAAGAAGTCAAAGAACACAATCCAGACTTCATCAGACCAGAAAGTTGGCGTTATGTTAGACTTGAAACAAATTGGAGAAAACCAAAAGGAATTGATCATCATCAAAGAAAACAAAAAAGTAGAGGTCGTCCAGGGCTTGTCAAAGTAGGTTATGGAGGACCAAAAGAAGCAAGAGGATTACATCCTTCAGGATATACAGATAATCTAGTCTATACAATAAATGATTTGGAAAAGCTAAATCCAAAAACAGATGGAGTAAGATTTGGACATGGTGTTGGTACTAGAAAAAGAAAAGAAATTATTGTGAAAGCGATGGAAAGTAAATTCAAAGTGTTTAATGCGAGAGTGAGTGTAAGTGGTAGTAAATCTTAAAGCTAAAAAAAGACTGGTAGCTCGAGTTACCGGCGTTGGAATTCACAGAGTAAAATTCGATTCAGATCATCTTGAGGATGTAGCTGACGCAATCACCAGAGAAAACATTCGCAGTTTAATTACAGCAAAAAAAATTAAAATAAAATCAATTGTGGGCACTTCAAGAGGGAGGGCACACACTAAAAAAGCCCAAAAAAACAAAAGAGGGACAACTCAGGGGTCAAAACAAGGCACAAAGGGTGCAAGAGTTGGAAAGAAAGAAGTGTACGTTGCAAAAGTTCGGGCATTAAGAAGATTGTTAAAAATTGCTAAAGATAGAAAAGAACTAACAAATCCAGAATTTTGGATACTTTACAAAAAAGTAGGCGGAAATACCGTAAGAAATAAAGCCCATCTAAGAACACTGATGGAAGAAATGATTTCAAAGAGAAAGAGCTAGAATCGATAGATTTTATTTTCTAAATCATAAATCTTGCCATTCTTTATTACAATTCCTTCTCTGGTCAACATATTTGATTTAATTTCTTCACCATAAGCATATCCACCAATGTTACCATCAGATCTTACTACTCTATGACATGGAATTATTACAGGATAAGGATTCTTGTTCATAATTTTTCCAATTGCTCTTTGTCCATTTTTCAAACCAACAGCTTTTGCCAATTCACCATATGTTGTTATTTTTCCTTTAGGCACTTCAAGTAATTTTTTGTAAATTTTTTTATCGAGATTCAAAGTTTGATTACCTCAAGATTAGTATTATTTAGAAAACCAATTAATCTTTGTTTGTTGGAACCAAGTCCTCCCCAATCTAAAAAGACGGTTTTTGCCATCTTATTTTGCTCCAATATATGCAAAAATAAATCTTGATCAATATTGTCAAGTGCATGTTTTGGCACAACAGTTCCAAGTGCAAATTTTCCATCTAAAAGTTCTTTGGTAAATTTTTCAGGATAATGTGTACCGCCAAAACAAATAGCCACAGGAGATGGAGAAATATTTTCAGTCATGACATCATGAACTAATGCAGCAACGGAATTACACAAAGAAACATCGGTCCATTGTTTTTCTGTTGTACCAATTTCAATAAAGATGGTGGGTTTACTCAGGGCAGTTGGTCCGTGATGTGTAGCTTCAATTGTAATTTGAAAATCTGAAAACTGTGATTTATTTTTCCACAATGTTTGTAGATATTTTTTTTGGATATATGGGTGAGGAATTGCTACCTGTCTATCTTTTCCTCCAAATTTGGCTTCTGAAAAATTACCAGTAGAATGGCAAGTAAGAGCTAAAACGCCAGATTCTGCAGCATGTTTTGAAAGAAAAATAAATCCAGCATAATCATGTTTTTCCGCTAACCAATCAGCAGAAATTGCAGGAGTCTTTATTATTAGCAAATCATAGTGTTTGCCTCGAAAAATTTCGCCATCTTGCGTCATTTCTTTAGAAAGAAATTTTGCCATATTGTATCCCGCTGGGTCATCACGGTATGCTACAAGCAGTTCCATGAGATAAGAGATATAAGGACACCATATTAATTTCCAACAATGAATCCCCAGCAAACTTTGAAAAATATGGCTAATACTTTAAAAATGGCTAAAAAACCAGATCGTGATGAGTATCAACAGCATCTTAGATTGGTATTAATAGGAATTGCAGGAGTAGGTTCTATTGGATTTACAATTCATTTCGTCTTTTCGGTAATTACGTTTGGTAGATAAAATTGTCAGAGGAAATTAAATCTCATCTTTTTGCAATTAGAACCACAGGAGGTCAAGAGAAAGTAGTCATGAGACTATTAGAAGCAAAAGCAAATGCCAATAAAATTAACATTCAGTCAGTATTATTAGTAGATAATTTAAAAGGATATGTTGTAATTGAGGCAATAAATCCTAGCGATGCATACATGGCAGTAGAAGGAGTCAGACATATTCGTGGTCAACTAAGAGGAGAATTAGAATTTAAAGACATTGAAGGATATTTGATAAAGAAATCTACAGTTTCACAATTAGCAGTAGATAACATAGTTGAGATTACTGGTGGTCCATTCAAAGGAATGAAAGCCACAATCACTAGAATAGATGTAGATAAAGAAGAAGCAACGGTAGTCCTATTGGATGCATCTTATCAATTACCAGTAACTGTAGACGCCAATTATCTAAAACTGTCAAGTGAGTCTTAGGAAGGATTAAATTTTTCGTATTAAGATGATAAATATGGTAGAAGCACAAAAAGTATCATCACTTGTAACTGGCGGAGCTGCATCTGCAGGTCCACCACTAGGTCCAGCTTTAGGTCCATTAGGAGTCAACATTATGGAGATAATCAAGGCGATTAATGAAAAAACAAAAGACTTTGAAGGAATGAAAGTCCCAGTAACAGTTTCGGTTTATCCAGATACAAAAAAATGGGAAATAGAGATAGGAATTCCTTCGGCAGCGGCATTATTGCTAAAGGAGGCAGGAATTCAGAAAGGAACAGGAACTGCTGGAACAGCATGGGTTGGTGAAATAACCATAGATTCTGTTATCAAAGTTGCAAATACAAAGCTGGAGAAATCCTATGCATCTTCATTAAAGTCTGTTGCAAAGACAATAATTGGAACATGTTCATCACTTGGAATAAAAGTTGAAGGAAAAACACCAAAAGAAATCACTGCTGAAATTAATGAAGGCAAGTGGGATACAAAACTAAAATAAGTTATAGAATAGAATAAACTGGATCTTTATCGGTTTTTTGCAACTCGACAAATGTCTCTGTATTTATAATTCCATCAATTTTTCCTAGTTTCTCTATAACGATTGAATGTAATGCCTCTAAATTTTTTGCATGAACTCTAACAATAATGTCAAACCTACCAGTAACTTCAGAAATAGATATGATTTCAGAAGTCTCCATCAACTTTTTATGAATATTATCTTTAAGTTTTGGATCCCTGTTAATTCCAACAGATGCCTTAACACCGATTCCTAAGAGAGCATCATCTACAACTACTGTAAATTTTTTAATTAGTTTTTTTTTCATTAATCGTTTAATCCTACTATATAGAACAGATGCATTAATTCCAAGTTTTTTTGAGAGGGCAGGTACAGAAATAGAGCCATCTTTAGTCAGTTCAAAAAGCAGTTTCATATCAAGTTCATCAAATCTCTGCAATGTGCTCAAAAATTGGCATAGTGATTTAATAAATGTAAGTTCAAAGTGAATTTTACTTTTAAATTACAAATATTGTCTAAAAAAGTGTAAATTTTTAAAATAATACATTAATCATAATTAGAGCCTCTAAACGATTTTAAGTAGGCTTTCTTGGAAATCTTCATAATGATTACAGAGGCAAAGCTAGCAGAAATGATTATTGAAGCCAGGTCAGCAAGTAAACAAAGGAAATTCAAACAATCAGTAGAAATGATAATTGTTTTCAAAGATATAGATGTAAAAAAAGGCTTTGCTCTTAACGAAGTGGTTCAACTTCCAAAAACTAGCTCACCTGCTACAGTATGCATTATGGCTACTGGAGATATGGGTCAAAAAGCAAAGGAAGCAAAAGCAGATGCAGTTGTAGGATCAGATGAATTAGATAGATTTGCATCTAATAAAAGAGCATCTAGAAAATTCATCAACAAGTATGATTTCTTTTTAGCAGATACTCAAATCATGCCAGTCGTAGGTAAAGTTTTAGGTCAACTTTTAGGTCCAAGAGGAAAAATGCCAACTCCAGTTCCATTTAATGCTTCAATTGAATCATTTTTACAAAGATTTAGGTCATCAATCAAAGTCAGAGCAAGGTCATCATTGGCTATGTCATGCAAGATAGGAGATGAATCAATGGAAAATTCAGATTTGGCAATTAACGCACATGCAGTATTAAGTGCAGTTGAAAAAAAATTACCGAATGGGGAAAAGAATCTAAAAAGAATAATCATAAAAACCACAATGGGTAAACCAATTAAACAAATAGAAGAGGTCAAGAAGAAGCATGCATGAGAATAGAATAACATATCCTAAAAGAAAAGCTCAGATGTATCAACAACTACTAGAAATTCCAAAGAAATACAAAGTCATAGCTCTTGTAAAAATAAACAAAGTCAGAGCATCACAAATTCTTCCACTTAGAAAAGCACTCAAAGGGGAGGTGGAATTTGTATGTGTAAAAGATAGAGTTGCACAAAAAGCATTAGAAAAACTGAACATTCCAGGAATTAAAGGAATTTCAGAAGAACTTACAGGCCAATGTATTTTCATATTTACTAACATGTCACCATTTAAGCTAAATGTGTTATTGGCAAAAAATAAAATCATGATGGCAGCAAGAGGTGGAGATATTGCAAGTGTAGACATTGTCGTACCTGCAAAAAATACAGGAATTGCCCCAGGACCAATGCTTACAGAATTCAAAGAGGCAGGAATCCCAACAAAGATTGATCAGGGTACAATTTGGATTCAGAAAGATACTACTCCAGTAAAGAAAGGAGAAGTAATAAATGAAAAATTAGCAGCACTTCTTGGTAAACTAGACATTAAACCAGTAGAGGCAGGAATTTCACTCTATACTGCATTAGAAGAAGGCCTAAAGTATACAGCAAGTGAGATGATTGTAGATGTTGAAAAAATAAGAAATGCATTTACTCAATTTCATCAAGAAGCTATTTCACTGTCTATTGAAGCAGCATATATTACTGCAGAAAACATAAACCAAATCCTTAGTAAAGCATCTCAATCTGCACGTTCATTGTCTATCGAATCAGGATTTATGACAGATGAAACTAAAGAACAAATATTACAAAAAGCTCATAGTCAAGCCAAGACTCTTTCAGCTAAAGCAAAAGATTACACTACGTCTTAATCTAAACTTCCTTTAGCTTTGGGAAGGTTCCAATTAAATTTCATTGCAATTAATCTTAAGGTAGTAGTTAGCATTATTCCCAAAATGGTTGCAAAATATAGTTCTCCTCCAAAATACAATGTCAAGTAAAAAATAGAAATTCCGATAAAACTTGCAGAAACATAAAATTCCTTTACAAAGACTATTGGAATTTGAGCAACGAAAACATCTCGAAGTATTCCACCGCCTACTGCAGTAAGTATTCCTCCCAACATGATTGCCAGAAAATTCAATCCAATTAAATTATAAACAAATGTAGCACCTATTATTGCAAAAACTCCTAATCCAATCGCATCAAACTTCAGAAACAGATTCCAATGTTTTTTGAGATGGGAATACAAGAAAAAAATAGAGATACTAGAAAGTACTGTAATTACAACATATGCAGGATCAGAGAGAGAGTTTGGAAATTGTCCCAGCAAAACATCTCTAATTGTACCACCAGCAACACCAGTAATTGTTGCCAGTAAGAGAATTCCAACAATATCAGATTTATGTTCAATTGCCTTGAACGCACCAGTTACTGCAAAAGCCATAGTACCAAATAAGTCTAGAATGTAAATGAAAACTTGAGAAGGAATTGAAAAATCAATCAATTAAAATAAAAAATGAATAATTGTTAATTAAGATTGATATAAATAAAAATTAAATCTAAATTGAAAAAAGAAAAGTTGTCTAGCCAAATAGAGAAGATAAACCTTCCATTGCGGCTTCCTCGCTTTTACTGGTATCAACTGGTGCTTCTTTCTTTGCTTCACCTGCTGCGGCTGCTGGAGCTGCTACTGCTACAGTTACAGGTGCGGCTTTAATTGCTTCTTCGATGTTAACATCAGCTAAAGCTGCAACTAATGCTTTTACTTGAGCATCATTCACTGCAGCGCCAGATGCTTTAACAACTGAGCTGATGTTGGCTTCATTAACTTCTTTTTGTAGCTTGTGAAGAAGTAAAGCAGCATAAACATATTCCATTGTATCGAAATTTCCTTAGGCCATAATATAAAACTATGGTGAAACTACGCCTGGAAAAAACAGAAAGTTTAGTTTAATATTTTCAGACTTCGGCAAATAGAATATAATGTTCTTTTTAGATTCTTATCCACCAGTGTATCCATTCTGTGTTTCAAAACACGTTTTGCCTCATCTCTTTCAGAACCTGGTGGCAATGACAACACGTTGTTAATTAATTCCGGAAGAGATTCACGAATCCAACCATCCAACATTGCATAAACTTTTGGAGGAATTAAATCGCATTTGTCCTTATCTAAATCAATAACTTCAGCATAGTTTTCATGTTCAACTCTGTAAACTAAAGCCAGCACAACATTATCAGGGGTAGGATGTTCAAGAATTTCAGTGGATCTAATACCTGTTTTCCCTTGAGAGATTTTATTTTTGAGGCCAACTGGATTTACAATTACGCCGTTAATACCAACTTTTTTTCCATCAAGTCCTGTAACTACACCAAAAATGAAATCATAATAGTCTCCATTTTTTTTAGTAGAAAAAACATGGACACCTTCCCTTAATGCAGGTTTTCTTTCAAACATGATTAGAATGATTAGGTAGTGTATTTAATGTGTTATTAATCGACAATTCTTAATATCGGACTAATGGATGCTCTTCGTTGGATAAAAAAGAAATTCTAAAGGAATTTTCATCTGATCCAGATAGATATTACAAGGTAAAATTATTCGAAGAACAAGGATTTATTAGAAAATCATGTTTAGAATGTAAAAGATTTTTCTGGACTTTAGATTCTGGAAGAGAGTTATGTCCAGATAATGCAGAGGATACCTATTCGTTTATTGGAGATCCGCCAACCACAAAGAGATTTGATTACACACAGGCTTGGAAAGAGGTAGAATCATTTTTTGTAAAAAATGGGCACACATCAATTTCAAGATATCCGGTTGTGTGTAGATGGCGAGATGATCTTTACTTTACGATTGCATCAATTGTTGATTTTCAAAGAATAATGGGTTCAAGAGTTGTTTTTGAATTTCCAGCAAATCCATTAGTCGTACCACAAACTTGTTTAAGATTTAAGGATCTAGAAAATGTTGGAGTTACAGGAAGACACTTTTCCAGCTTTTGTATGATTGGACAACACAGTATTCCAAATTCTCAAGGATATTGGAAAGATGAATGTGTAGATTTAGACTTTAGACTTGTAACGCAACAATTTGGAATAAAAAAAGAAGAAGTGGTCTTTGTTGAAGATGTATGGGCAGGAGGCGGTTCTTTTGGTCCTTCATTAGAATATTTTGTAAGAGGTTTAGAATTAGGAAATGCAGTATTTACTGAATTTCAAGGAGATCTAGGAAAACATACAACTCTTGATCAAAGAATCATCGATATGGGTGCAGGCCTTGAGAGATTTGCATGGATCACGATGGGAACTCCTACTGCGTATGATTGCTGTTTTGGGCCAATCACTGAAAAATTGTTTGAAAAGATTGGTATTGATTCTGATTCTGAAGTTTTAAGAAAATATTTTACTGAGATTGCAAAAGCATTAGAAAAATTTGAAGATCTTAATGACGTAAGACGTCATGCAATAAAAAAAGCAGGGTTATCAGATGATAAGCTAAATCGATTAATTACACCGTTAGAGGGAATGTATCTTATTGCAGACCATCTTAGAACATTGATATTTGCAATATCTGATGGTGCGCTTCCAAGCAATGTCGGGGGAGGATACAATTTGCGGATGATGTTAAGAAGAATTAATGGAACAATTAACAGACTTAATTTGAAACTAAACATAGACGAATTAATTGACACTCATATCAATTATCTCAAAGACACTTATCCAGAACTTGATGCAAAGCGAGAGGATGTCAAGACAATTCTCAAGATAGAATCTGAAAGATATGAAGAATCAAAGACTAGAATGAAAAAAATGGCAGATAAAGTCGCTCAAAAGGGTCGTCCACCTACTGTTGAAGAGCTGATCACATTATACGAGTCAGATGGAGTGACTCCAGACTACCTAAAAGAAGTGAATGCCATATCAGAGATTCCATCTACATTTTATTCAAAATTATCTGATTTGCACCAATCTGAAAAGAAAAAGGAAATTGAAAACCTTCCACTAGATAATTTACCAGAAACTGAGATGTTATTTTACAAAGATGATCCTATAGAATTTTCAGCCAAAGTTCTCAAAATCTTTGGAGAGTATGTAGTTTTAGACAGAACTTCATTTTACGCAAGAGGTGGAGGACAAGAACCTGACCATGGAACCATATCAGGATTTCAAGTAATTGATGTAGACAAACATGCAGACATCATAGTACATAAACTCCAAGATGGTGTTCCAAAAGAAGGGGATATTGTTTCTTGCAAAATAGATGAAACTAGAAGAGCAAACATTACAAAAAACCACACTAGTACTCATATCATTAATGCCTCATCCCGTGAAGTTTTGGGTTCCTGGGTTTGGCAACACTCAGCATTCAAAGAAGCAGATCATGCAAGACTTGACATCACTCATCATTCATCTCTTACTGATGAACAAGTAAATCAAATCGAAAATACTGCAAATAACATGGTAGAACAAAATTATCCTGTAACAATCCAACATTTTGATCGAGGAACAGCAGAACAAAAATATGGATTTAGAATTTATCAAGGAGGAGTTGTTCCTGTTAAATCAGTCAGAATAGTTTCAATCCAAGAAAAAGACATTGAAGCATGTGGTGGAACTCATGTAAAAAATACAGGAGAAATTCAGCTGATAAAAATTACAAAGACTAAAAGAATTCAAGATGGAGTTGTGAGAATAGAGTATGTTTCAGGACCAACTGCGTTTGAATATCTAAAGAAACAAGAAGAAGAACTAAAAAGACAAAAACAGGAAGAGGCAAATAAAGAAATTTTCGAGAAGGAAAGAGAAAAGAGAAAGCAAAAGACTCGCGAAATGATTCCAGTATTGTTGAAAAGAATTTTAGAGGGAGAATCCGGAACAATTGAAGATATACAAGTTAAAGATAAGATGTGTTTTACAGTTAGCGAACAGTATGATGAATTTTTTCATATTAATTTTGGGAAAAAGATAGTCAATTCAGACCCAAAATCAGTATATTGTGGTATTTTTGAATCAGGTTCAACTATACATGTTGTTGTATATTGTGGAGAAGAATCAGGCAAAAAAGCAGGAGATATTTCCCAGGAATTATCAAAAGTTTTGGGGGGGGCTGGTGGAGGAGATGTAAAATTTGCTCAGGGGGGAGGAAAAGACAAATCTAAAAAAGACGAGGCAATAAACAAAGCAAAATCGATGATTTTAGGAGAATAGAATGAAAATAAACTGGAAAGAAATTGAAACGAAATGGAGAGAAAAATGGAATGAAAATAAAGATTTTGAGACAGATCCAAACGACAAACCAAAAAAATTCATCACAGTAGCATATCCATATCCAAATTCACCTCAACACATAGGACATGGTAGAACATACACTCTGGCAGATGTTCATGCTAGGTTTTACCGAATGCAGGGATTCAATGTCTTATTTCCTATGGGATTTCATTATACAGGAACCCCGATATTAGGAATGGCAAAAAGAGTGGAAGCAAATGACAAAGAATTGATCAATAATTTGAAAAATTTGTATGATGTTCCAGAAGAAACAATTAAAGAATTTGTTGAGCCAATTAAAATTGCAAATTACTTTCATCAGGAAATTAAAGCAGGGATGGTAGAAATGGGATATTCAATTGATTGGAGAAGAGAGTTTACTACTATTGATCCTGCTTATAGTAAGTTCATAGAATGGCAAATCAATACATTGCGGGAGAAAAATCTAATCATTCAGGGGTCTCATCCAGTAGGATGGTG
This sequence comes from Nitrosarchaeum sp., assembly GCA_023265135.1. GTDB lineage: Archaea > Thermoproteota > Nitrososphaeria > Nitrososphaerales > Nitrosopumilaceae > Nitrosarchaeum. The sequence goes on from JAHFUM010000001.1 coordinate 64,709, forward strand.
TCCAAAAGATCAAAATCCAGTATCACAACATGACACACTTGGAGATGTAGAGCCAGATTTTACAGAATATATTTTGATCAAATTTAATTTTGGAGACTATGTGATTCCAACTGCAACACTAAGACCTGAAACAATTTTTGGCGTGGTTAATCTTTGGGTAAACCCAGAGATCATTTACAAGAAGGTTACAGTGAATAATGAAAAGTGGATTGTAAGTAAAGAATGTGCGTACAAGATGGAATTTCTAGATAAAAAAATAACATATGACGGAGAGATCAGAGGGTCAGAATTAATTGGAAAAACAGTCACAGTTCCACATAGAGGCGAGTCAATAGTGATGCTTCCAGCAAGTTTTGTCAAAAGTGAAACTGGTACAGGAATAGTAATGTCAGTTCCAGCTCATGCTCCATTTGATTATCAAGCATTGGTTGACCTAAAAAAATCAAAAATCGAGCCTGAATTATCTATTAAAGTCAATGCAATAACACCAATATCAATTATTGAAACAGAGGGATATGGTGAAAATCCTGCAAAAGAAACAGTGGAAAAATTTGGAATTTTGAATCAAAATGATTCCAATCTAGATGATGCAACAAAGGAAGTATATGGGAAAGAATTCTATGGAGGAAAGCTCAAATCAAATACGGAGCAGTTTGCAGGAATTAAAGTAGCTTATGCCAAAGATACCATAAAAGAGTGGTTGATTAAAAACAAACATGCAGATATTTTGCTGGAATTAACAAATACGCCAGTAAAATGTCGTTGTGGATCAGAATGTGTTGTTAAAGTTCTAAACAATCAATGGTTCTTAAATTATGGAGATAAAGATTGGAAAGAATTAGCAACAAAATGTTTTGATTCAATGAATATTTTACCACAAGAGATCAGATCAGAGTTTAACTATGTAATAGGATGGTTACGAGAAAGAGCATGTGCAAGACAACATGGATTAGGTACAAAACTTCCGTGGGACAAAGATTGGATCGTAGAGAGTTTATCAGATTCAGTGATTTACATGGCATATTACACGATTTCAAAATTTGTTAACGATAAAACGATTGTATCTAATAGTTTAACAAAAGAGTTTTTTGATTATGTTTTTCTAGATGAAGGTGATTTAGACAAAGTTTCAGGTATTACAAAGATTTCACCAGACATAATTAACAAAATCAAAAAAGAATTTCATTATTTTTATCCTGTTGATTCAAGACATTCTGGACGAGATTTAGTACCAAATCACCTGACATTTTTTGTTTTAAATCATGTTGCCATATTTCCTCAAAGTAATTGGCCACATGAAATTGTGGTGAATGGATCTGTTCTCATGAATGGCTCCAAAATGTCAAAGAGCATGGGGAATATCATTCCATTGAGAAAGGCAATTACAGATTATGGAGCTGACCCAATCAGATTGGCAATTATAATTTCAGCAGAGCTTTTGCAGGATGCAGATTTTAATATGGAATCAATTTCAGGCATACAAAATAAGATAGAGACGTTATTTGAGGAATGCTCCAAGCTAAAATCAGAGAAACTAGATATACTTGAAGCAGAAGATAGATGGATTAAATCAAAAACACAGAACATGATATCTCATGTAACTATAGCAATAGAAAAAATGAGACTGCGTGAGGCATTACATGATATTTTATTTGCATTTGAATCTGATTTAAACTGGTACATGAAACGAGTCAACGCAAAAAATAGGAAAAATATTTCAGGAATTCTTCATGAAGTTAATTCATCTCGAATTGCAATGCTTTCTCCATTTGCACCACATATTGCTGAAGAAATATGGGAAAAATTAGGTCATTTGGGAATGGTTTCAACATCTAGATGGCCAGAATTTTCTCCGAGTAATATTGATGCAACTGCTATTCAATCTGAAGAATATTTGAAATCTATAATTGATGACATTGCAAAAATTCTTAAAGTTACAAAAATTACACCACAAAAAATTACTATATACACTGCGGATTTATTCAAATCTAAAGTATATCATACAATTTTGGAAAAAATTGTATCAGGTCAAACAAATATGGGAATTATTATGAAAGAACTCATTTCAGATCTAGATACGCAAGAGGTTAAAAAAAATCCAGACTTTGTACAAAAAACAATCAAAGACATATTATCAGAACCAACAGAAATTAGAAGAACTAAACTAGAATCAAAAAACTTTAATGAGAAAAATTTTCTTGTAAATGAATTAGCAGGAATCGGAAAGAGAGAATTTAACGTAGAGATACAAATTTTTTCTGAATCAGATTCAAATATCTATGATCCAAAAAACAAAGCAAAGCATGCAAGACCCTTCAAACCTGCAATACTAATTGAATAATTTTTTATTTTGAATCTTTTTTTAAGATATCAATGATTTCAGAATTGCTCTTTATCCAAGTTTTAAGATATGCATAAAATAGATTTTCCAAATCATCAACTAGACCTTCTAGTCGTGGATCTAGTCGTATATCGGTAAGTTGTTCATTAAGATGATCCAGAATAACTTTGAGACCTTGATTGGATGTTTCAAGTTTTTTGATTGCCTCTTCAGAGTTCATCATTTCTCTAAATTGTAATGAATAATAAAGGATTTAATTTAATATTATATCATGTGCAATTGTTCTAAAATTGAAATACACTTCAGAAATGATTTTCAAATACAATTTCAGATAAGGGTAATTGTCCACCTCTAGATGAAGCAGATTTTGTTGCCTTGTCAACTATACCACCATCATGGAAATCACATGATCATTAGGTAAATGGATTAAATGAGATACTTTATCATAATCAATCCCTCCATAGAACATGAATCGTAACCCATTGATTATGCAGCCAACATTATGTCTGAGCTGCAATACCACAAGACCTCATTGCTTCATCTCTTAGAAGTTCAGATTTGCCGTCATATGATTTTATCATAGATAAAACTAGTGCTCTTCGAGGTTCGTCAGAAATATTTATCCAGTATCTTTCAGGATTTTAAATCGACGCACAAAATAATTACTAAAGAAGATTCAGAAACTTGTTTTTGACCATATGATAATTTAGATAATTTATCTTTAAGATCTTGTTTTGTAACTATTACAAATCTCCAGTTTTGAATATTATAAGATGTGAGTGAAAGAATTGTAAATTCTAATAGTTTTGTGATTTCATTTTGTGTCATTTTATGATTTTTATCAAAACTTTTGATGGAACGTCTACTGAAAGAGCATCAAATGTATCCATGATTGTTTGTAAATATCATCCAAATTTAATGTAAATTAAGTATTGAATTTAATTGGCTGTAGGCATATTTCCATTTTGGATCTAAACCCTAGAAAAATTAGCTCCAGTCATAAATGCAGATAGTATATTATTAGGTCAAACAGGGTTGATGATAAATGAAGATTGCAGTTTGTGGGATAGGGGTTGCTGGAAGTTATCTAGTATCAAGATTGAAGGATTTTCATGAGGTAATAGGATTTGAACGAATGACTGAAGAGAAACATGATTCAATTTGTGCATGGGGAACATGCAAACTCAAAATGATAGAGTTATGCAAAAAATCAGGTGTTGATTTTAATAATTATGTTATTCATGATGGAAAAAATTTGCATATTGAAATGAACAATAAAGAGAAATTCGATATCAGGTTACATGGGTTGTGTACTTATAACAAAATACAATTGATAAAAGATTTTGTAAGAGGATGCAAGATAAACTATGGCATAGCTCCTAAACTAGAAGAATTGGAAAAAGAATTTGATTTGATTGTTGATTGTACTGGATTTCACAGAGTTTATCTTCCAAAATTAGAAGAAGATTTCTTTTTGCCAACTTATGAATATAAAGTAGAATACAAAGACAATGTTCCATATGATGACTTTTTAGTAAGACCTTTTGATAAAATGACCGGTTATTTTTGGTATTTCCCATTAGGTGGAAAGTTTGCACATATTGGTGCAGGAGATTACAAGAAAAATCATGTAAAAGCTACAGATGAATTCTTAGAAAAGTATGGAGGCACAGTAGTAAAAACAGTGGGAAGACCAATCAGATTGGCAACTCCTAACATGTGTAAACCATTTTTCAAAGGAAAAGTAGTTGGAGTAGGTGAATCAATTGGAACGGTATATCCTCTGTTAGGAGAGGGAATAATTCCAAGTATGGAATGTGTGGATATTTTTGTAAAGAATTTAGGAAATAATAATGCATATGAGAAAGAAGTTTTAGAACATTTCAAGATTTATGGTAAAGTGTTCAACTTTGTTAGAAACAAGATGAAAAATAAATTTAGTTTGATAAAACAAATTGCAGAAGTATTATCAATTTTTAGATATATGAAAAAGAATGAAGCCCGATTTGGAATGGAAATTCATATGAGAGATCTTATGAAAGTAGCCAAGGCCTAACCAAAACTCACAGAACCAAAATTTTCTCTCATTGTTCGACTTGATGACATATTATAATCATAAATTATTTTGGAATAATCTTTCAATTCTTGTTTCATTAATTGTAAATCATCGGAGAGGTAAAAGCCAGGACAGTCACCTGTGAACTGATATGTTGCATGTACACGTGCCATGCCTTTTTCATTTTCAAGCCATGTAGAAAAGGGGTACAAATAGCACACTCCAGGACGATCAGGATGCATTTTACATCCACCATTTTCATCTAAGAATCTGCATGAAATATGAGTTCCATCTTCTTGTTCAGTTTCATCTGTCTTTCTTTTAAGATTAATTGTAGTCATTGTAGTTATTTGTCCAGAAGGAGCAACATCTTGCCAGGTTGTTGTGATTGTTTCATTTTTGATAAAATCAGAAGGTCTTTTGTACTTCAATCCTCTTCCAATAGTAATTAGATCGTCTGAAGTCAGGGGTAATCTACCTTGCCTGTCACAACAATTATGACAATCGGGCCAAAAACATTTCCATAAAATATATTTCTTTTCTGATATAAGATATGGAATATGAAAAATGACATCTTTTACTTTTAATGGATAATCTGAGACTCTAGTTATTTTTCCTAGCATAAATTTTCGTAAAATAGGATCAACATCCCAATCCTTTTGCAATATATTCAGTGATTCTTCAATTTCTTTTTGTGACAACTATTAAGTTATAACATCTTTTGCAGATGTTATTAATGTTGAGTGAAAAAGGCAAGTATGCATCAGCCACTGAAAATAGACGATTTGTTTGGGCTGAAATTGTATGGCCTTTAATTTTAGAAATTAATGATGTAGCATTTTCATTAAAACAATATCAAAAAAAACGTGACCAAGTGTGTGAAAAAGAGAATGTGAAGGTAACAGTCACATCACGTGGGTTAGTATCCTTGATGCAAAAAGGAATCTTGTTAAAAGAAGAAGATATTTACTCGATTCATTTTAGATTGATTCCATACATGAGATTAAAAGCAAATTGTGATTATGCAACAGCTATTCATGAAGTTAAGTTCAAGTGATTTCAGCAAATGATTATATTCTAAAACATTAGAATTTGTTTTGGTAGCCCGATAGTCTAGCGGTCAAATAAAAAAATTTTAGATCAAGGATTCTGCCCTCTGGATCTCAAGAGTGGATAGGCGGAGACGGCAGTTCGAATCTGCCTCGGGCTACTTGAAAAATTACTATCTAGATGCTTGTGCTATTCTTTCTAATTCGTGTTTTTTCTTTACAGATGGAGCGTTTGGATCATTGGAAGCTGCCAAAATAAGCTGTTCTGCCATATGTTCCTCAATCGGTTTAGGATTAGAATATGTTGCATCTCTTATAGAATCAGCAATGAATTTCAATGCCATGTCTACTCTTCGAATTGGAGCTACATCAACAGATACATGGTACACAGTACCACCATATACAATTCTAGTTGTATCTTCATTAGGTGCAGAAAATTCGATTGCTCTAACTAAAATCTCTACTGGGTTTTTACCAGTCTTTAATGCGATAATATCAAATGCTACTTTAACAGTGTTAAGTACTTTGGTTTTCTTACCAGTCATTCTTCCGGTGTTTTTTGCATATTTTTTACCAAAATGCATTACTTTGTTACATAATCTTTCAACTATGTTTACATCAGCTTTGTTGAATCTTTTTAGTGCTGAACGACCAAATGTATATGGTAAAATTTGTTTTCTTAAGGAAATTGCTGTTTTTAATCCAGGATCTTTAATTTCAATATCTGACATATCCCATTTCCTAAACAATAGTAGATTCTTTGTTTCTGCCAACTTTATCTCCTTGGTTTTTCTTTCTTTCCAGTTACTAACTCGTTAAGAGATGTGCCATTTACTTTAAAAACTTTGAATCTAACTCCAGGAATATCTCCCATTGCACCACCTTGTGTTGCTCCCATTCCTTGAATATGTACCTCATCATGCTCATCGATAAAATTCATTGCACCGTCTCGTGGTAAGAAGGCTGTAACAGTTTTACCATTTTTTATTAATTGTACTCTAACACATTTTCTAACAGCGGAGTTTGGTTGTTTTGCTGCAATACCAACTTTTTCTAAAACAATTCCTCTTCCTTGAGGTGCACCACCAAGAGGATCTGCTTTTTTATCAATACCAAGTTTTCGTCTCTTGTAAGTAGAGATAGCCCAACGTTGTCGTTTTCTTTTTGCGACTAAAACTCTTCCAGCAAATAAGCCAAGTGGTGATTTAGTCATAACTTACATCTCCAGTGTTGCTTTTTCAGGACTGTTAATGAGAACACTCGTAATATCAAAATATCGTTTTGCAAGCAATCTTGCTTTCTCAGCATTTCTACCTTCTCTTCCCACAACAATACCTTTCTTTCTTGGGTCTACCATGACTATTGCTTGTTTAGAACCATCTGTACGTGTATTTATTTTTACTTCAGAAACTAGTTTTGAGTTCAGTAGATTTGTCAAAAATTTGGCAGGATCCTCGTCAAATTCAACCAGTTCAACATTTTTCTTTACAATATTTTGTAATGATTTAATATGAATTCCACCTTTTCCAATAGCCAGGCCCATTTTACCTGTATTTACTACAAAAATTACACGATCTTGTTTTTCATCTTCGACACAATCTCTAGCAGTTGCACCTGTAACATTTTGAAAGAGAGACATCATCCGCATTTGATCAGTAGTAAGTTTAATTGATTGTGTCATCATTATTCCTTTTTACAACGAAACAAAATGAGTGTCATTTAAACTTTCATTTAATATGATTTGATTATTCATTTTTTTCCTCAGACTCTGTGTCCTTAAGAATTGATTTGATGTTTGCATCACTTAAAGAAGTAAATGAAATTGTTGAAATTCTGAATTGTAAGCCGCATAATCTTCCTAATGCAACAGATGTTCCTTGAAAGTTCACTAATGGTATATTTTCTTTTTTTGCGTTTGATTCAATTTTTACAAACATTTCTTTTTGTACTGATTGAGACAATACAATTAACTTCGAGTCTTTCATCGAGTTCAATACTTGTTTAGTACCCATTGTAATTTTATCCTCTTTTATTGCGTCCTTCAATATTTTTTCTAGTATCTTACTCATGTGTGTCCTTATTGACAATTCTCTCTACAGGGCTTTATAGGTTTATTGAAATTTTACCCATAAAAAAAGTCAAAAACTCACTTAATTCTGAAATCCAAAGAGAGAACCTAATGATGAAAAAGCTGAAGATATTTCTTCAAAAAAATTAAAAGACTTTTCTGTTTGAGGTTTTGAATAATTTTCAATTTGAGATATTTTTTCAGATGAAATATCTTCAGATAATGAATTCTGTTCTACAGGCATTATTTTGTTTTCAACATGTAATTCAGATAATACAAATTTGAGATTTTGTCTTGCGGTATTATAATTAGGATTTTTTTGAATAGCTTCAGCATAAAGAGAAATGGATTCATCATATTTTCCCATATTTGCAAGTGCATTTGCCTTGTTATTAATTGCAGGAATGAAATTGGGATCAATTTCAAGAGCTTGATTATAATAGAAAATAGATTCTGAAAAGTGCCCTAGTTTTCCAAGGGCAGAGCCTTTGTTAGTTATGATCTCAACATTATTTGGATCATTGATCAGTGATTGATCAAAAAAAATCAAAGCCTGATCAAAATTACATAGTCGATATAATGCAGGACCCATACCATCATAGTAAGTGATGGTATCAACAAATTTACTCTGATCACATTCTAAATTGATCTGATTAAGTAATTCACCTAACTTTATATCTTCAACAGAAAGATTATCATATTTTTTAATTTGAGTGTCATTATCTGTAGGTTTTGAATTTTGTTCATTTGTGATTTCGTTTGATTTGGCATTAGAATCACTTTTTTTTTCTGCGGAGTTTGATTTGTCATTGTTTTTAATTATTGATTCATCTTTAACGTCTGTTTTAGTATTTGATTTTGTATTAAAATCAAAGGTAGTTATTTTTTCAGTTTCACCATAATGTGCTTTTACCGAATAAGTTCCATCTGTTTTAAAATTAACCCCAGATTTTACAAGAAAATTTGTAGAAAATTCTAGATTAGAATCAATTTGTCCAAAGTAAAATCCTGTTGGAGTTCCAAATGGATCATAGATGCCAATTAAAACATTTGGAGAATCAACTGTAGAAACAGCACCTGTAATTACGATAAAATCATTATCATGATACTGATTCTTGTCAGTTTTTACTGAGATAATTTTGGGTTTTATAGATTCAGAAATAATGACTTCGGATTCAGTATTATTACCAGATATAGTGAAAAATTCATTCTGAGTGTTATTCTTATAGTTTAGTTTTACAGTATACTTTCCGGATTTATCATAGAATGGAGAATCTAATAAAAATATTTTTGAGAAAGTTCCATTGGAATCAATTATAATGTTATTTGCGGATAAAATTTTCCCATCTGGATCAAAAAGACTCAATGAAATTATTGGCATATGAAAATCCAAAAGAGTCCCTGAAATAATCAGAGAATCACCAGTATTATATTCAAGTTTATTAAATTCTATCAAAATTGAATCTGCGAAGCTTTGAGGTATGATAAATGGAAGTAAGATCATAAATGTCAGCAATATTCCAATTTTGTATCTAAACACACGGCTAAAATCACAATTTTGTATTTATGAGTTATGTAGAAATTGTATTTTTGCTCATTTAACAAAAATTGATCTGGATAAAGAGTGAGATAAAGGAGATGTGTTAACTAATGAATTCCAAACATAGGTTTCAATAGTATATGTTCCAGATTTTGTGGGGATCCATGATTGAGAGACATCTAAATTTTTATTTTCAGATATCTCACCTTGCATCCAAGAAACAGATATCACAGAATTTGTTTCATCTTTTACTTGAAAGAGATAAACAAATTTCTGTTTAAAATTCTGTTGATTTAATATTACTCCAACGATTTGTATTTGATCATTAGTTGAAAATGATGTTAATGAATTACCAGAAGAGTTGGAAAAAGTAATTGGTAAACTTTGCAGTCTTTGCAATATAGGAATGGAAGAATCCACATTTGCAAATGTTTTGATTTCAAGATTATCAGATGTGGTATATGGTTTTGGGAGAGTATAATCATTATATTTTGCATAAATTGTATCTCCGGGTAGGACGAATAGACGATTTCCACTTGAAGATAGATTTTGGGTAAAAGTAATACTAGCAACAAATTCACCAGAGTTTTGAGATGTTTCAATTGCATCAACTTCAATGCCAGATACATCAGAATTAGAAGAAATTTGAATTGGTAGATGATCCAAAGATTCAGGATTAAGATTAAGATCTGAATCGGTTACACGAATTAATGCAGTTTTATCTGATAGATAATTTTCTTCAGAAAATTGAATTTTTCCGATATTCCATTGAATTGGGACTGATTTAGTCAGTACAACTCCATCTGCAAATTCAAATGAAATGGTGATTGCAGAATCTCGATCTACTTCCAAAAATCCATTTGTTGGACCATTTCCAGTAGTTCTAGGAGTTGTATCGATATTACCATCACCATCAACATCATGAGAAAATCCTGTAAGAATTATTTCAGCGGTAAATATTCCAGAATTAACATCAGTTTCTGTAAATCTATACGGAGCAAGAGAGTGTTCACTTGTAGAAATTTTAATTTGATGATCTTCATCTTTGCCTATTGAATCAATCAAATGTGCATCTGTATTCCAGCTAGGTGCATTGATAATCATTCGAACTTTGTCTGTCCATGAATATACTGATTTGTCAGTGAAAATTGGAGAGTATGGATTATTATAATCTGGGATTTGTTCAGCAAATACTGGAGACAAAAATATTAGAAAAATCAAAGGAATTAGTAGCACGATTATAAATTATTAGAGTTGGAATTTAATGTTTGAGAAATAACAGTGATTTTTGTTAGGATTCTTCATCAGGTAGTGAAACTGCTAGAATGTTATCACCGCGTAAAAGAATTTTTCCCAGTTTTGTTGTTTTATTATCTGAAATATCTTCAGCATCATCTAATGTCAGATTCATATGAATATCAAAATCTTGAAGATTTCCTCTAACAGTTTTGTTGTTTCTTAACCGTAATAAAATAATTTTATTTTTGTTATTGCTCATTAAAGTAGAAATTTCGTCGCCCATCTGCATCACATTATAGTGTTTTATTGATCACATTCATTTCTTTTTACTTACTTGCATGTAGAGGTCTACAGTTCCACTTCCAATCGGAATCATACTTCCAACAATAACATTTTCAGTAATACCTTTGAGTTGTTCAACTTCGCCAGCTAGTGCAGCATGTGCAATAGTTGGAACAGTAATTTCAAATGCAGCTCTTGCAAGAACACTGTCTTTGGTTCCAGCAATTCCATGTCTACCAATTTGTTGCATGTATCCTCTAGAACACATTAAATCAGATACCAACATAATATACCTATTATCAACTTCTAGACCTTGATCTTCCAGAGTACTGTTTAGCTCATTAATCAAAGCATTTCTAGATGCTTCAATTCCCAATGTACCTGCAATTTCAAATACATTATTTGTTCTAACATTTTTCTTATCAATTCCTGAAACTTCAAGCACTTTAGCTATGTTAGAACCAGTTGTTTGAATTACCCACTCGTCATCTTTTTGAACTAAGGTTACACGTTCAATATCTGGAACCCCCTTAACGGTAGTATTGAGTACTTTGTTTCTAATTGCAATTACAGTTGGAGCATCAGATTCTTCAACTAATTTCAATGTGATTAAATCACCAGTAGTTTCAATTTTGAATTTTTTATTTGATTGTAATGCTGTTTCTACCTCACCAACAGTGCATCCTCTTTCTTTGAGTCTATTTGCGCTCAGAATTAATTTAATCTGGGAAGTATAATCAGTTTCACTGTCAGAAATTAATGCACTTACTTTGGTTTGTAAAATATTTCTTGCAACATCTATAGCTTTTTCTCTAGATTTTTTTGATTCGTTATCAAGATAAATATCCATAGTAGGAGTAACGGGTTTTTTTCTTGCATCAACAAGTTCAATTAATCTTGGAAGACCTAAGGTAACGTTTCTTTCTGCAATTCCTGCAAAGTGAAATGTTCTTAATGTCATCTGAGTACCAGGTTCCCCAATTGACTGTGCAGTGATAATTCCTACTGCTTGACCAGGTTCAACTTTAGCTTTATTATATAATGATAATCCTTTCTTACAAACAATTTCTGCCCCTTCTTTACTTAATTTGGAATCTAACAATCCATCAGATACAAGTTGTTTTAATCTTGGATTGAAGGTCTTTGTATATTTTTTCGATAAGTCTAAAATCTCTTCTTTAGTTGCTTTTTTACCAGAATCAATAATTGTCTGAGATTCAATTAATCTATTAACATTGAATGCTTCACCATGATCACTTTTCGCTACATCTATTCCATCTTCACCATAAAGGAATTGAATGATGTGACCATGTGGATCTCTTACTGTTCCATCGTACTCTAATCTGATATGTTCCAAGGCATTGATCAATCTACGCTGCATGTATCCACTTTGTTGTGTTCTAACTGCAGTATCTACTAGTCCTTCTCTTCCTCCCATTGCATGGAAAAAGAATTCAAGTGCTGACAAACCTTCTCGATAATTTGATTTTACAAATCCGTGAGCATCTGGGTTATTGTCATGTTCTTGATAATGAGGTAATGCACGATTATTGTAACCATCATGTAGTCTATTTCCACGCCTTGATTGTTGTCCCAACGCACCAGCCATTTGACCAATGTTAAGTGAAGATCCTCTTGCTCCAGTTGTAGCCATGATTCTTCCAGCATTACTTTGATCAAGTGACTGATCTGCAGTCATTCCAGCTTTATCTCTTGCTTTTCCTAACTCATTAACAATATATGCCTCTAATGCTTCTTCAGGTCTCATTCCTCTAGTTAGTTTTAGAGTTCCTTTTTCATATTGAGAAGTTAGATCAGCTATGATGCCATATGTTTCTTGAATATCATCTAGAATCTGTTGTTTTTCTTTTTCTGGGACTTCAAGGTCAGCATAACCATAGCTAAAACCATAATGAGTGATGTATTGTTTTACCATAATCAAAATAGAGTTTAAGAAATTCTTTGCTTTTGTATTACCGTAGTCTTTTGCAATTCTATGCAATACACTTTCTGGTTCTTCAGCACCTATAGATGATTTATCAATTACGCCACTGATTAGTTCACCGTTTTTAATTACAACATCTTTTTGAGCGCCCTTAGTTCCTTTAGACCACTTTGATGTAATTACATAATTGAAGTCTTTTGGCAAGAATAATGAGAATAGTTGTTTACCAGTATATGCAGGCCCATCTTTAGTTTTTGTTGCAGGCTTTGGAAGTTTATCAGTAAATCCACCAAGCATTGCATAATTGTAAAATTCTTGTGGTGTTAAAGTTGTGTCATCTTTTGTTAAAAGATATGCTCCAGTAACAAAATCTCTTAATGCACCAATTATTGGACCACCATATCTTGGAGAGATCAATTGATCTTGGACTCTCATCAATAGAATTGCTTCTGCCCTTGCTTCTTCACTTTGAGGGACATGAAGATTCATTTCATCCCCATCAAAGTCTGCATTATAAGGAGGGCATACAGATGGGTGTAATCTGAAAGTCTTTCCTGGAAGTACTCTAACATAATGAGCCATGATTGACATTTGGTGAAGAGAGGGTTGTCTGTTAAACATAACAATATCACCATTTGCAAGATGCCTCTCTACAAGATATCCGATTTCTAATGTTTCAGCTATTGTCGAACGATCTTCAACAAAATCCAGCCTGATTTTAACACCATCGGGTCTAACGATATAATTTACACCGGGAAATTTGTTTGGACCATTAATTACAAGTTTTCTCATTCTTTCAATGTTCCATTCAGTGACAATTTCAGGGATTGTAAGTTTCATTGCAACCTGTTCAGGAACACCGACTTCAGACAAATCTAAGTTTGGATCAGGAGAAATTACAGTTCTGCTTGAAAAATCGACTCTTTTTCCAGACAGTGATCCTCTAAATCTTCCTTCTTTTCCTTTGAGTCTTTGAGTTAATGTTTTTAGTGGACGTCCTGAACGATGATGAGCTTGTGGAATTCCAGAAACTTCATTATCAAAATACGTAGTTGTATGATATTGTAATAGATCTACCAAATCTTGAACAATTAACGGTGGAGTTCCAGCTTCTTTACTTTCTTTTAGTCTTTGGTTAACTCGAATAATATCTACCATTTTGTGTGTTAGATCATCTTCAGATCTAATTCCAGTTTCAAGAATAATAGATGGTCTAACGGTTACTGGTGGAACAGGTAAAGCTTGTAGAATGAACCATTCAGGTCTTGCAGTAACAGGATCATAGGCTAAAAGATTTAGATCATCATCAACAATTTGAGAAAATCTTTCTCTAATTGTTATTGGGAGTAATCTGTGTTCACCTATCTCTGTTTTTTCAACAAAGATAGTTGGTTTTGTAAAGATTAGTTCGTACTGAGTTTTACCGCAATGAGGACATTCTTTTGCTTTTTTTGCTTTTTCAATAATTTGTTCTGGGATACGTTTCTCAGAAATTACAGTGTATGCTGCGTGTTTTTCTTTAATCTTTCGAAATTCATCCAAATCTTCTTGTGGAACTTTGAGTCTTGCACAGGATCTACAAGTAGATTGTAATAGTTTGTAAATATTATCAATAAATGCAATATGTAAAACAGGCTCTGCAAGTTCAATATGACCAAAGTGTCCAGGACATCTTGCTGCGGTGTTTCCGCATGTAAGACATTTTTGTCCAGGCTCAAGTGTGCCTAGTCTTCCATCCATGAGACCTCCTTGAACAGGCATTCCATCTTCATCATATGTTTCAGGGGCAGTAATTTCTGCAACAGAGTATTTTCGAATTTCAGTCGGAGACCAAACTGAAAATCTTATTGCGTCAATTGATTTGATTGCTTGAATTGACATTATACTTTCTCCTTTATGAGTAATCTAGGAGCCACATTCAAACTTTGCATTTCTTGTAATAAAAGTTTGAAGGCATATGCAACAGATACTGATGAAACTTTAGCTTTGTCACCACAAACTCGGCACACGTATTTTCTTTGTTTAACATCATGATATGCAACTAATCCACATCTTTCACAAACAAAAATATCTGCTTTATCAGATTCATCAAGCAATCTATCTTTAAGAATCATTGATGCACCATATGCTATCAAACAATCTCTCTCCATTTCACCAAATCTCAAACCTCCACCTCTTGCTCTTCCTTCAGTTGGTTGCTTGGTTAACATCTGAACTTGTCCACGAGCTCTTGCATGAATCTTGTCCGCAACCATGTGATGTAATTTTTGATAGTAAACAACTCCAATGAAAACTTCTACTGGAAACGATTTACCAGTTCTTCCATCATACATTATTTCTTTACCTGAATATTTGAATCCAGCAGCATCCATTACAGGTTTGACTTCTTCCATTTTTTCTCCAACAAAAGCAGAACCATCAAATTGACTTCCTCTTAATGCCGCAGCTTTACCACAAATCGATTCCATAAACATTCCAACAGTCATTCTTGAAGGGAACGCGTGTGGATTAATCAATACGTCGGGAGAAATTCCATCTGCAGTATAGGGTAAATCTTCAGCCTTTGCTAAAATCCCCAGTACTCCCTTTTGTCCATGTCTAGAAGCAAATTTATCGCCAATTTCAGGAATTCTCATGTCTCTTACCCTTATCTTGTACATCTTTCCACCTTCATTTGATTGTGTCATAACAACGGTGTCAACAACACCAGTTTCAGATGGTCTCACTCCAATTGAAGTATCTCTTCTGTAAGGACCTGATGATTCAAATTCTCTATATTCTTCCATAAATCTTGGAGGACTAGTTTTTCCAATTAAGATGTCTCCACCGTGGACTGGAGATTCAGACGCAACAACGCCGTCTTCTTCTAATAATCTGTAAGCTTTTTCTCCTTTGTATCCTCGTATATTATCTTCAGCGTTTGGAATTTCAAAAGTATCACGCATTCCACCTGGGTATTGCTTTGCTTCAGCATCATAAATTCTAAAGAAGAAAGTTCGTCCTAAACCTCTGTCAACAGATGCTTTACTTAGTACAATAGCATCTTCAATATTATAACCATCAAATGGCAATACTGCGACAACACAATTTTGGCCAGCTGGTCTGTCTTCTAATCCCAATAATTTCATGGCTTTTGTATTAACAATAGGTGTCTGTGGATACAACATTAGATGTTGTCTCACATAAGTACTGGTATTCATCATAGGGGTTGAAAATCCTAAACTTTGTTTTGCCATTGCAGATTCATAGGTATTTCTTGGAGATTGATTATGTTCTGGATACGGAATTATGGATGCACCTGCACCTAAAATTGCAGGAGGGAATACTTCGAGATGAGTATGTTTCTTTGCATCTTTTTCATCTAATGTAATGTAACAATTTTCTTCTTCATTTGCATCAATCATTTCCAATACTCCCATACGCAATAAATCAGTCCATGAAAGTAATTTCTTGGAAATTTTATCTAAAAGATCTTGTGTCAGTAATGGCTTGTTATCTTTAATTATAATTAACGGACGCAAAACACGTCCTGCGTTACAATTAACATAAAGTCTTTTTGTCGAACCTTCGATTTCTGATTTATGAAATGAAATTCCAACGTGAGGATGAATCTTCGAATTTCTTCTCAGTTCTCTAAGAGATTCCGCTAGTTGTGCACCGTCTTTGTAATATCCAATCAATCTACCATCAACAAATATTCTAGCACCATCTTTTTTTACATCTTCTTTTGCATCGAAGAAATGAATTGTTCCAAGATCATAGAGTTTTTCAACAATTTCTTCTGACGGCACATTTACAGAAATAATTCCAGAAAGTGCAAGATTTTTCACAAGACCACAGTTGGAGCCCTCAGGTGTTTCACTTGGACATATTCTTCCAAAATGAGTAGCATGTAAATCTCTTGCCTCAAAGTTTGGTTGAGTTCTACTTAGAGGAGATTGGATTCTTCTAAGATGGCTGATAGTTGAAAGATAGTTTGTTCTGTCAAGTAATTGTGTTACACCGACTCTTCCTCTACCCCAATTTCCTGTTGCAATAGCATTGTTTAATTTGTCAGTGATGATTCCAGGGCGTATTGCTGCAGCAACTGCATTGATACCTCTTTTTTGACCAGATCTTTCTAATTGATATTTCATATCTCGTACCAAATTTCTAAAAGCAGTTCTGAAAAGATCAGCTAACATCTGCCCTGCAAATTTAATTACTTTATTTCCATAATGATCTTTATCATCAGGAGAGATCCAACCCAGTTTAAGCTCCAGTAATTTACATGCAGCTTCACCTAGAAACTGAGCCTTTTCTTTTCTATTCTCAGGATGTTTACCCAAGTGTGGCAATAATCCCCAATCCAAAAGTGTCTCTGCACGCTTAATTTGGAATTCTTCTAACATTCCAGGTGCGATTCTTTTACTTATGTAAACAATCGCATCTTTTGCAGTAGGCACATCACCTGCTTTTTCAAATGAACCTTCTAATTCATTCTGAATTTCATCTACAAGTGATACTGCTGCAGCAATTTCTCTATCAGACTCTAATCCAAGTGCTCTTGTCAAAGTAACAACTGGAATATCAACAGGAGAGCCGGGAATACGTGCTACAATCAAACCATCATTTTTCATAACCAGTTCTAGTTTTGCACGATAACCTACAATAGAAGAATAAACTTTAGCTTTAAAAACAGTGTTTCCACCAATACTCTCTTTATCAACAATTATTTTGTTGTATGAAAGATCCTCTAATCCTACAATAACTCTTTCAGATCCATTTATGATAAAATAACCACCAGGATCATTTGGATCCTCGCCATGCTCAACAAGTTTTTGAGTTGAAAAATTATGTAAAATACAAGCATTGGATTTTGCCATTACTGGTACATCACCAATATGGACAAATCTAGATTCTAAAATTTTGCCATCTTCTACAACGCTTGCCTCCATCATAACTGGAGCAGAGTAAGAAACATTTCTGAGTCTGGCTTCAGCTGGAGTAATATGAGTAATAGAACCATCAAGTTCCATCATTCTAGGTTGTTGAAGTTTGACTTTACCTAATTGAATTTTGTATGGATATTCTGCATTTTCAATTTCAATTTGTCCTACCTCATTGATAATACTTTGAAGACCCCTTTCTAGAAATTCATCAAAGGAGTTAAGATGTTGACGTGCAATTCCTTCACGTTTTAAGATATCCTGAATTACTGGCCAGCGTTTAACTGAAGGATCTGCCATCTAAACTTCCACCACGTATCGATAGTAAAGACTCTCACCCGCAGTTGGACTTTTTCTTGTGATTTTTATCATATCGCCCGGTTTAACTCCTAGTCCCAATATTGCAGGATCGTTTACAAAAATTAATGGTAATTCAGTAGGTTTGCAATTGTATTTTTTTAAAACTTCCTCAGCTTCTTGTTTAGAAATAATTTCATGTTTTGGTACATAGATGTGATCAGGTACAAGAACTTGATTTTTCTTAGTTGCCATTTACAAAACCTCCATGACGTACATTAGATGTAACAGAAAATAATACACACAAACTGTCAAAAACTCACGCTCAGGTTAATATATATCTAATCTGAAATTCGGCAAAAATCAGTCTTTTTTCTTTTTAGTCAACTATATTTTTCATAACCTTAAATAGGATAAATTTGAGCGTAAAAATGATGAATACTCATCTATCGGTGTTTACCTTATCTGCAATTTTTATTGCAAGTATTGTAATAGCACCAGCATTTGGACAAACAGCGGAGTCAATCGTTGTTACTACAGACAAACCATCTTATGAAGAGGGCAATACAATCTTAGTAACGGGAGAAGTTAGAGAACTTCTTTCAGATTTTCCTGTCAGTCTCAAAGTAATAGCACCTAATGGCAACATAGTAAAAATTGCACAAATTACTGTTGGTTTAGACAAAAAATTCAGTTCTGAACTAGTAGCAGGTGGACCACTTATGAGATCAGGAGGAACATATACGGTTGAAGTACTCTATGGAACTGAATCTCGTACGTCTCAAACCACATTTACATTTGCGGGTTCAACAGGAACACCAAGTAAAGGATCAACAATCGCAGTTACAGGTACTGACTTTATGGTCAACTACAAGATAACTGGTGGTAAGCTTGTTAGCATTACTCCTGATGTAGAAGCACACTCTCTGATTATAGCAATAACTGCAGATCAGGATGGTTCACTTGTCATTACGTTACCAAGATCTTTGATTGATGCAAAGATGGGTGATCAGGATGATACATTCTTTGTCTTAGTAGACGGGGAAGAAGTTAACTTTGAGGAAACAACAACATCTACAGATAGAACACTGACAATACAATTCCCCGCAGGTGCTGAGCAAATCGAGATAATTGGTACCTTCGTAGTCCCAGAATTCGGTACAATCGCAGTTATGATTCTAGCAGTGGCAATTATATCAATAATTGCAGTATCTGCAAAATCAAGACTAAGCATTATGCCAAGATACTAAATTCATCTTTTTTCTCTTTTTAAAAATATATATAAATACCAAGAACCGTTTGCAAATTAGAATGGGTTTTAAACGTTCAACAACATCAATGATGCTTGCCCTAATGGCAATATCAATAATTTCAATTACTTCAATACAGCAGAATGCTTTTGCTCAAAGTACTGGAATGTCAATTTCAGCTACAGCCTCAGAAGGTTCAGATACTATATCAGTTAGTGGACATACAAGATCACAAATTACAGACATGACATTTACAGTGATGTCTCCAAGTCTAAATGTAGTCAGTATTGATCAAGTAACACCTGATGCAAATGGTGATTTTGCCACAGTATTCAAAGTAAATTCAATGTGGAAAGAAAGTGGATTTTATACAATTAAGGCAGAACAAAGTCCACATGGAAGTTCATTGTATAAAGCATCACTTCGTGTAGAAGTAATCAATGGTAGAACTTCAGAAACAGATGTAACTGAATCTACTTTAGAAACCGGATTTCTTGAGCCAAAAACTACAGTAAAAACAGGTTTAGTAATTAAAGAAGCAAATTCCATGGCAGGATCTAAAACAATTGCAATAATTGGAACTACAGACAGCATTAGTACTATTACAATAAAGGTATTAGCACCAAATGGTAATGTTGTTACTGCAGATCAATTTGCACCGGTTCTGGATCAAAATGGTCATTTTCTTAAAGACATTACAACTGGAGGTCCATTATGGAATCAAGATGGGCAATATACAATTGTAGCTCAACAAGGTAATGATCCTAAATACAAGTATTCTATTGAAGTCGGAATAAAAGATGGTGTTGTAATTCCAGAATTTGGTACAATCGCAGTTATGATTCTAGCAGTGGCAATTATATCAATAATTGCAGTATCTGCAAAATCAAGACTAAGCATTATGCCAAGATACTAAATTCATCTTTTTTCATTTTTTAAGATTCTGTGTAATCTATGAGGCTTGATGTGAGATCTTTTCCGTGTTTATTGTCGAGACCTGAGCATATCACTTCTGAATCATACTAGACAGCACATTTTGTGGCATCATTTTTGAAATGATATATTGGACAGAAATAGGTTTTTTGTGTATTGAATAGACTCCCTGACTCTTAAGGAATTGTATTTGAAATTCTTCCAATTCAAGTGCGGACACAATTACCACTTTTCTAATCTCAGATGGTCTGTTAATTTTTAGGTCTGCAATAAATTCAAAGCCAGTATAGTAAGGCATTCCCAGATCCAGCAAAATCACATCGTAATTATTTTTTAATACCAATTCCAGCCCATTTTTACCGTCAGTTGTGCTCTCAAATTCATGGTCTGACATGGATAAGATATCTGAAAAGATTGAACTGATTTGAGGACAGTCTTCAATGTGAAGAATCTTCATAAGGTATGAACCACACAAAGTAGTATAAAATAATGTTTGTTCAAATGCACACACATACCTTGTAACATTAATCAATCAGGCATATGACTAGGTTCTAAACTTTAGAGCCTAAGATTCTCATGTCCCGATCCTTGATAGAGAGAATATGTCTCATGAATTTAACAGTACCAAGGAAAGAAAGACTTTTAGTTCACCAATAAAAATAAAAAAAAGAAGGATTGGTTAGTTGATTCTTTAATTCATAAAGAATTACTTGATCTTGAAGAAGGTAACCTTCTGATCAAAGCATTGTGGTGCTTTGTCAACTACGGTACAATCGGTTCCAGTAGGCGTGTCTTGACAGACATAGGTTACTTCTTTGTTTTTACATGAACAGTTATCTGACTCCATATTTCATTCCACCTCCTATGACTGCAAAATAGGCAATCACTGAAATACAGTTGTTATTTGATTTGTTTGAATGTAGAATCATCATTTTTAACCTCTTAAACTATCTTCAATCTCTTTTGCATGGAATACTTTACTTCTGAAATACATTTTGACTTCTTCTAATATTCCAACTTCTACTAATGTCTGAACTGCATTTTTTGCAGAAGGATAGGTAAGATGGAGACATTGTTGAGCACGTGGAACTGTCATGTATGGGTTTTCAAATAAATAATCGAGTAAGAGTATAGCACTACCACTTGCACGTTTTGTCATGAGTTTTTCTTTGTATTTCTTTTGTAAATCTATCAACATATGAATATTTTTTATTGTTAGATCTGCTTGTTCCATCATAGCTTGTAAGAAAAACTTTATCCATTCTCTCCATTTACTTTTTTGACTGATTGCTAATAATCCATTGTAATATTCTTTAATGTTTTTTTCAAAATATGCACTAAGATAAAGCAGGGGTTGTGGAAGTATGTCTTTTTCTGCTAATAGTAATGAAATTAAAACTCTACCAATTCTTCCATTACCATCAGCAAAAGGATGTATGGCTTCAAACTGATAATGCAATATTGCACATTGAATTAGTACAGGCATATCTTCGGGAGGATTAGTGAAAAAACTTCCCAAGTTTTCTAATAATTCATCTAAATATTCTGGTGGTGGCGGTGTATATACTGCATTTTTTGCAGATTCTCCATACGGGACAATCCAATTTTGAATTTTTCTAAATTCACCAGTCTTTTTATCGTATCCTCGTACACCTAACATCAATGTTTTATGTGCTCGTTTTATCATTTCTAGAGTGATCTTTTCTTTATTTGATTTTATAAGATCTAGATTATCTTGAAGTGTGTGCATGTAATTAATAACTTCATGAAGTCTTAGTCGATCTGATTCCTGTTCTCCAATATTTCCTATCGCTTCATATTGAAGAACATCTTGCATTGATGCCAACGTACCTTCTATTTTTGAACTAATTACTGCCTCACGTCTTAGATATGGTCTGATGAGTGTGTTTGGATTTGTTAAAAGTTCTCCTATCCCCTTCAATTCTCCTACTTTCACCTCTGTTTTTGCTAGTAAGTTAATTAGTTCATGATCATAGTAAAATTGAGGCGGAAGGAATTTGGGCACAAAAGCAGATACGCCTTCATCACTGATCAAAATTCTACCATTTGGTTTCGTAAATTGCTCTGCTTTCATTTTTTGATCACCAGATCGTTAAACGGAACATTAACTAACAGTGGTTTAATTAAAGATAAACACATATTACTTTAATAAACGTGAGTATTACTTATAAAGATTATTGTTATTTTATAGGGGAGTAGTAGTAATATGAGGGGTACCGTACTATACAGGTACTCGTTCAGGTTTTCTTTAGTTCTTCTTCAAGCGCTGTATTTAGTAGATCAGTTACAGTTATACCACGTTTTATTGCGGTAATCTTTGCTTTTTTCCAAATATCTTCATCTATCTTAATTGATGTAACTAATTTTTTCCCCATTCAGATTATCTTTATTATTAGTAGTATTTAATATTTTTAGTATAAACTAATATACTACTACAATACTACTAGTAGTATGGAAATTAACTCTCGTGAAATCAAAGGAAAACAAATAACTGAAAAAAACAATCAGATCAAAAGAATTGATTCAAATCATTACAAGGTAAAATCACAATCAAGCAATAATGAATACGATGTTATCTCCACCGAATCAGGATTTTTTTGTTCTTGTCTTGATCATCAATTTAGAAAAGTCTGTTGTAAACACATTCACGCAGTAGAGATCAGTTTAGAGATTAGAAAGAAAGTAGAACAACAAATTACAATTAATCCAATAGAAAATAATAATTGTAAATTCTGCAATTCAAACAATATCATCAAAAAAGGAATTAGAAAAAACACAAACTATTCCATTCAGGTTTTCTTATGCAAAGACTGTGACAAGAAATTCTCTATCAATCTAGGATTTGAAAAGATGAAAGCAAGTCCTCAAATTATTACTTCTGCAATGCAGTTGTATTTTACAGGTGAATCACTAAGAAATACACAAAAATTCTTGGAATTACAAAGTATTAAAATTACTCACAAAACTGTCTGGAATTGGATTAAAAAATATACAAATCTAATGGAAAAATACCTAGAACAGATCACTCCTCAAGTTTCGGACAAATGGAGAACTGATGAACTCTATTTGAAAATAAAAGGAAATAGAAAATATCTTTATGCAATGATGGATGATGAGACTAGATTTTGGATAGCAAAACAGGTATCAGACAGCAAGTACACAGAAGATGTAAGACCGCTATTTAGAAAGAGTATAGAGGTAACAGGAAAGAAGCCAAAAATACTCATTTCTGAGGGGGCTAGAAATTTCATGCAAGCCCACAAAAAAGAATGGTACTCAAATTACAAAAATGAGAAGGTTACACATATCAGACATATCCATTTCAAGGGTGATAAAAATAACAATAAAATGGAACGCCTGAACGGTGAGATGAGAGACAGAGAAAAGACAATGCGTTCTCTGAAAAAAGATGATTCTCCAATAATAACATGTATGCAGATTCATCATAATTACATTAGAACCCATATGGCATTAAACAATGATACTCCAGCAGATAGGGCAGGAATCAAGATCAATGGTAATAACAAATGGATAACCTTAATTCAAAACGCAACAAAAGCAAATAATTGAACATTGTAGATGAACTAAGTGTATGGTTGATCTGGTGGCTCATTGAAATATTGATTTTAGTATTAGTTCTAATTAGAAATAATTTGATGGGAAAACAAGATAGAAAACGATATGTTTTAGACAAATGGGAAAAGCACGCAGTAATTGTTATGATGATAACAATAATCTTAATCGGAATTACAAGTATGATAAATGATGATAAATGGCGTAACATGACATCTATCTTTTATGCTGTTTTATTTTTTACAGGTGGTCTTTGGATTAGCAGAAAATTCAACGATGATACAAATACAAAATTAGAGATTATTGATGATCGATTAAAAAGAATACAAGAACGACTTGATGGATTATATAAAAAATGATGAAATATGTGGTCGTTTCTGGTTAATGGAAATAATAAGTGAATAACCTTAATTCAGAGTGTAAGACAAAGTGATTCTATGCTATTATCTATAATATCATTAATTGCCATTGCATTAGGAACTGGTTTTCTAGGAAAAGCCACTATTGTATCAAAAAAAGATGCTATTGAATTAGGAGTATCACGTATAGCCGGAGATACAGATGAGGAAAATCTAAAACTTCCAGCGGTTCAATTCTTTCTAAAACAGAGTCACTTAGCACGGATTGGATTGGCAATAGTTGTATTAGGGATCTTATTACAGGTTGTTTTATTGGTATTTCCTGCCATTGAATTAACTCTAGATACTTTTTTACAGATTGTTTAAGATTCAACAGAGATTTAACAAGTTCAAAAAACTCTGGGTCTCGCAAGTAAACAAAGAGAAGATCTCACATCAAGCCTCATAGATTACACAGAATCTTTTTTAAATATACATAAATAGAGACGGGTTCAATTTGCAAATAAGATGAATAACCGTACGTCGTTCGCGCTATTAGCCGTTTTGACTGCAGTCGGTACTTTAACCATGTCATCAGCATATGCTCAGGCATGTGTGGGTTGTGAAGAAGTAGATGCTGGAAAAAAAGCAGCAGATCAGATGTTGCTTATGGATATTCCAGTGTCTGTTTGGACAGATAAAACAACCTATGACCATAATGACAAAATTATAGTACACGGTAAAGTAGCAAACGTTTCTGGATTTCCAGTAACACTTACTGTTGTGAATCCATTAAATTCCGTCATTACAATTGCTCAAGTAGAGGTTGACAATAGCGGTAATTTTGGAACAACTTTCAACACAGAAGGTGGATTATGGAAACATAATGGTACATACACCATTAAAGCCAACTATGGAACCACTCAAAAAAGTAATAAAGTGATTGTTGAGCTAACCGGTGAATTTTTAACGAGCTCAGGCAATTGTGCATCTTCAGAGATACACCTAGAGGGCGATTATTGTGTACCATATAGTATTACAGGAGGAATGGTAAAGGATGCAAGCATAAGTAATAACGATAAATCCATTATCGTTAGAATTAGTGCAAATGAAGATGGAACACTCACATTAAATCCAGACGAATCAATTCTCAAAGGTATCTTCATGGTACTTGTGGATGGACAAGAATGGAATGATGTGAAAATTAGTGGTAATGAAGTTACAGTAATGTTCCCAGCAGGCACTGAAAAGATTCAAGTAATAGGTACTTTTGTAATTCCAGAATTTGGTACAATCGCAGTTATGATTCTAGCAGTGGCAATTATATCAATAATTGCAGTATCTGCAAAATCAAGACTAAGCATTATGCCAAGATACTAAATTCACAACTTTTTTCATTTTTTCATTTTAAGATAGTAAAGGAAATATAGAATCATACGATAGTGAATTTTGTGCAAATTAGAATTGTTTCTGGAGTTTTAATTTTGTTAATTGTTTTTACTTTACCAGCTTTTGCAGAATCTTTGATTTCTGTCAAAACAGATGCGAATTCCTACAAAGAAGGAGAAACAATTGTAATTTCAGGTAAAGTGAGTACGGTCATAGTAGGCACCCCAGTAACGACACAAATTTTTAGCCAAGGTAATTTAATACATATTGCACAGATCACTGTAGCAGAAGACGGTAGTTATTCACATACAGTAATTGCAGAAGGTCCATTATGGTCTAAAGCAGGAGAATATATCATTAAAGCATCATTTGGAGAAGGAAACATTGCAGAAACTCAATTTAATTTTTCACCAAAAACAGACATATCTGCAATGAGTACATTTGAAGTAGATGCAGGTAGCCAAGGTACATTTGATGTGAAATATTCCATTGAAGGCGGAACTGTAAAAAATATGTTGATAGATAAGGATATTTTTGCGTTAAAAGTTGTAATCGAATCTACAGATGATGGATCTATTTCATTAGAGATTCCGAAAGAAGTGCTTGATGCAAAAAAACAAGACAAAACGGAGGACATGTTCATAATAATAATAAATGGGATTGAAGCACCATATCAAGAAACTACATCAGATTCAAACTCAAGAACAATAACAATCAATTTTGAAAAAGGCGATTCAGACATTGAAATAATAGGTACTACCATAATTCCAGAATTCGGTACAATTGCAGTTATGATTTTAGCAATAGGGATTATTACAACAATATTTGTTACAAAAAATAAACTGTATATGCATATTTAGGATTAAATTAAAAAGAATATTTCTCTTTAAATGGTGAAACCGAACGAAGCTCCGTAGTTACTTTTTTTAAAATGGTTACAGTTTCATCTACTTGTTGTTGATTATTGAACAGTCCAAGAGTCAATCTTAATGAACCGGTAATCTGCTCATGTGAAAATCCCATAGCCTGTAAAACATGAGATGCTTTTTGTGTATGCACCGAACATGCAGAACCTGTTGATGCAGCTATACCATATTCATCTAATTTTATAATCAGATCTTCACCAGCGACTCCAAGAAAAGTGAAATGAGCGTTATTTGGTAACCGATTTTCAGCATGACCGTTAAGGACAACGCCCGGAATTTCTCTGAGAATTTTTGTGACGAGATCATCACGTAGTTTTTTCATGTGAGAGATATTTTCAGATAAATTAAGTTTAACAAGTTCACATGCTTTTCCAAATCCCACAATATTTGCTACATTTTCAGTTCCTGAACGTAAACCGTGTTCTTGACCTCCCCCTAAAATAATTGGATCAATGTCAATTCCTGTTCTGAGGTATAATGCCCCAACTCCTTTTGGTCCATTAATTTTATGAGATGATATAGAAAGTAAATCTACACCTAATTTTTTTACATCTATTGGGATTTTTCCTACAGCTTGAACAGCATCTGTATGAAATGGAATATTTCTATCATTACATAATTTAGTAATTTGAGCAATTGGTTCTATTGTTCCCATCTCATTATTTCCAAACATAATTGAAACAAGACAAGTGTTATCAGATAAAGTATTTTTCAAAACGGATAGATTCACTACACCCTGACTATCAACAGGCAAATAGATCACATTGAAGCCATCTTTTGCCAATTTTTTACATGGTTCTAGTATGGCATCATGCTCAATAGATGAGGTAATTATTTGAGAATGGGGCTTTTTCTCTGCAATTCCGTAAAGAGCGGTATTATTGGATTCAGTTCCACCGGAAGTAAATAAAATTTCAGCAGGATCTGCATTAATCAATATAGCAATTTGTTTTCTAGCTTTTTCTATAGCTTTATTGGCCAATCTGCCAGAATGATGAATTGAGGAAGGATTTCCATATTGTTCTTTAAGATATGGCAACATTGCCTCTAAGACTTCTTCATGAATTTGTGTTGATGCTGCATTATCAAGATATATCAATCTGTGATCACATTAATTTTCCCTGGTTTGTATCCATCTGGATCTATTTGAACTGATGAAAATCCAATCAATGTTAATTTACGGGTTATTTCATCTAAAATATAATCTTCAAAAACAGATACCCGATCTTTATCCACTTCAATTTTAGCAATTCCATTAAGATCTCTAACTCTAACTTGTTTTAAATTTGTAATTTGTTTAACAATTGTTTCACCTAATTCTATTCGAGTTAATTTTTCAGTAGTAACTCTTTGTCCCCAAGGTATCCTTGATGCTAAACATGAGTTAGATGGTTTATCATATACAGATAGTCCTACAAGTTTTGCAGTTTTTCTGATTTCATTTTTTGTAAAATTAGTTTCAACTAGGGGACTCATAATACCATGTATTTTTAATGCTTCAATTCCAGGCCTATAATCGCCTAAATCGTCCAAATTGGTTCCATCAACAATAAATTTAACATCATGCTCTTTTGCCAGATTAATCAAGTGATCACCTAATTCCATTCTGCAGTGAAAACAACGATCAGAAGAATTCTTAGTAAATTCTTCATTTTTAAGCTCATCATAATCTAAAAGAATTTGTCTGATTCCTATTTCTGAACAAATTTGTTTAGCAGTTTCAAGTTCCTCTTTTGATAACGTTTTGTAGTCAGCAGTAACTGCGATTGCAGAATCTCCCAATTTTTGAAATGCGGCATATGCTACAAGAGCACTATCCACTCCACCTGAGAGAGCAATTATCACCTTGTTTTTGTTTCCAAACCAATCAATGAGATTATCAAGTTTAGCCATAATCAGTATCTACCTTTATGATCTCTTTTCTAATCAATGATTCTGTTTCCTTTATGGATTTGTTTAATGTATTTGAAATAGACTTTATGTCATCAAATTCAATTTTAAAGTCATTTTTTCCTTTAAAGGATGAAACTTTGTATTTTACTACAAATTCCTTTCCATCAAGAATTAATTTGATATCATGAGTTGTTCTTGGGACAGTAAAACGATTTGAAGTAGTTACACGAATCCCCAAAGTTCCAGTTTCAATAACTAAAATATCCATGATTTCATACATTGAAGAATCATCACAAATTACAGATATGAGATTTGTGGGTCTTCCTTTCTTTGCAATACCATGGTAAATTGAAACGTCTTTGGCACCTTTATTCATGATTTTTTCAATCAAATTTCCCATGATTTCTCCAGATACATCATCAACATTGGTTTCTAAAATTTTAACAGTATCTAACTGAAAGTTATTTTTTTGTTTACCTTTTACAATCTTTAATACATTGGCAAATTTATCAAAGTCTTTTTTTCCTGCACCATACCCAATAGATTCTATCTCCATTGAGGGATAATAATCCATAGAGATTTTTGAGAGATTTACAAGGATGCTAGCACCTGTAGGAGTAGTTAATTCATCTTTTACTTCACTACCATGAAGCGACAATTTAGAATTTTTCAAGATTTCAAGAATAGCACTTGCCGGATTTGACATAGTACCATGAGAAAAAGTTACACTTCCTCCTCCAACAGCAATAGGCATACAAATTATTTCTTCATCAAACATTCCCAAATCATCTACTGCAATTGCAATTCCAATAATATCTATCAAAGTATCAATACTAGATGCCTCATGGAAATGAATTGAATCTATAGGCATACCATGAATTTGAGATTCAGAAAAAATTAGTGTGTCAATACAAGATTCTGCAAAAACTTTTGCTCTATTGGAAAGGCCGATTTCTTTTGTTGAATTCACAATTGCTTTTTTTATTTCAATGCCTTTTTTTTCATGAATATTTTCATCGATTTCTAAAAACAGTGTAGTGGCTTCTATGCCATGTTTTTCTATTTTTTTAAAATCAATTTGTTTGATAATGGAATCAGATAGAAATTTTTCAGATTTTTTAATACCATTAAGAATTTTGACTTTATCAGCACCCAAATCCACCAAAGCACAAAGAAACATATCACCAGATATACCTGCAATTTGAGGATCTATAACAATAACCATAGATTAAAAATTACCAAAAATGCATATAAATTCTGTCTAAACGGATAAACAATTTCATTAGATTTAATTATTGAAAATCAGCAGCTCAACTTATGATTACAATAATAGGTTCAGGGAAAGTTGGTGGAGATGCAGCTTTATTCTCAGCATTAAAGCGATTAGATGATCAAATATTACTACTTGATGTGGTAGATGGATTACCACAAGGTGAAGCAATGGATATCAATCACATGTTATCTGAACAAGGAATTGATGTAGAAGTGAAGGGTTCTAGTAATTTTGCAGACATGAAAGGTTCCAATATAGTAGTAGTAGTAGCAGGTTCTGGAAGAAAACCAGGAATGACAAGGATGGATCTTTTAAAAATTAATACGACTATTGTGAAAAGTGTTGTAGAAAATATTAAAAAATATGCCAATGATTCCATGATAATTCCAGTAACAAATCCACTTGATCCGATGGCATACATCACTTACAAGGTTTCAGGATTTGATAGAAGTAGAGTATTCGGGATGGGTGGAATGTTAGATTTATCAAGATTTAGGCAATTTATTCACGAAGCCACTGGACATTCTCGTGATTCTATCAGAGCACTTGTAATTGGAGAACATGGTGAAAACATGTTACCTCTACCAAGATTCTCGTCAGTTTCAGGAATTCCACTTTCTTCATTTCTTCCAAAACAAAAATTAGATGAACTTGTTCAAAACACAAAACAAGTTGCAGCCAAGGTTATAGAATTAAAGGGTGCTACAGTACATGCCCCAGGAAATGCAATTTCTGCAATGATTGAATCAGTTGTAAGGGATAGAAAACAAGTGATACCTGTTGCAACATATCTTAATGGAGAATATGGGCACTCAGATGTCACAATAGGAGTTCCTGCAGTGATTGGAAAGAACGGTGTTGAAAAAATAATAGAATTAGATCTAAATGCTGAAGAAAAACAGTTGTTCGATACTGGCGTACAAAGTGTGAAAAGTGCAATTTCAGGAATACAAATCTAAGCATTTTTTTATTCAAATAAAGATGAAACATTATTGGAAATTCATAAAATTTTAGAGTCTCTGGAAAAAGGAAAAATTTCAGTAAATAATGCAAAAAAGCTATTGTCCCTATATTCAATTGAAGAGATAGAGGGCATTGCCAAAATTGACATAAACAGAAGAAAGCGAAGAGGAATACCAGAAGTAATTTTTGCTGAAACTAAAAAATTAGATGAGATTAAAAAAATAATTAAAATAACATTAGAGAAAACAAACTCGGTTGTTGTTTCAAGAATTAGTAAGAAAGATTATCCTAAAATTTTATTGCTTGCAAAAAAATTAAAAGTGAAAGTCAAAATTGGAAAAAATTCATCGACGTTATTGCTTTTTAAAAATCCGATAAAATTTGATGGTGGAAAAATAGGTATACTTACGGCCGGAACGTCGGATATAGGAGTTGCCGAAGAATCAAGATTGATGTGTGAAGCAATGAATTGTAAATGTATCACAAGTTATGATGTTGGCGTTGCTGGAATTCAGAGAATATTTCCCATTTTAAAAAAAATGATAAAGGAAGAAGTAGATTGCATAATTGTCGCTGCTGGAATGGAAGGAGCTCTAGCAACTTTAGTGTCATCAATGGTGAATATTCCAGTAATTGGAATACCTACATCAGCAGGGTATGGTTACGGTGGAAAGGGCATAGCAGCTCTTGCATCAATGTTACAAAGTTGCTCATTAGGATTATCAGTGGTCAATATAGATAACGGAATTGCGGCTGGTTCAATAGCAGCAAACATTGCAAATAGAGCAGTTCAAAAAAATAGAACAAAATAATACTAATAATTTAGAAGTTTTAGAAAATCATTCAGTTGATTAACCTCGTAAATCATATATACTATACAAGAACGAATCTTGTTAATATTGGCTGGGAAACGAATTGTTCTAACTGCTGATCGTAGTTTAATGACAAATTACAGGGGAAATTTTCTGTATGGGTTTATTGCATGTGGACCATATGAAGTACTTCCAGAGTGGGTTTTTGACAAAGTTTTTTGTCCCCCGGTTGAAACAGATCCAATTACAGGTGAATCAAAAGTTGCACAAGTTGGATTAAGAAGAGTAGAAAGTGCATTATTACAAGGTTATAGACGTGATGAAGTTTTTATTGCAAATCCAGAGATGTTAGAGAAATCAATTGGTCCAGACACAAAAGTGGTTGGGATCAATGTAATGGATCCTCTTGGAATGGCACCAGTTACAACAACTATGTCACCTGAAAAATTATCATATGTAGCAATGAAATTCAAAAAAATGTGTGCTAACATAATTCAATTAAAAAAGAAATATGATTTTCATGTAGTAGTTGGTGGAAACGGCGCATGGGAATTAGCAAAATCAGATAGAATGCAAATTCATGGAATTGATACGGTTGTAGTCGGGGAAGCAGATGAACTAGCATTGGATTTATTTCATGATTTAGAAAAGGGGGATGCACCAGAATTAATGCATTGTTTTGTAAAAAACATACAAAATATTCCAATTATCGAAGGACCTACAATAAACTCTCTCATTGAAGCAATGAGAGGATGTGGAAGAGGATGTGACTTTTGTGATGTAAATAAGAGATCAAAGAAAGATTTACCATTAGAAAGATTACAACATGAAGCAAAGATTAACCTAGATTACGGATTTGACTCAGTTTGGTTACATTCTGATGAGATGTTACTTTACGGATGTGATAATAGAGATTTTATTCCAAACAGAGATGCAATTACAGATCTTTGGAAAGGTCTTAAGGGACTAGGAGCCAATTTTATTGGAACCACCCACATGACATTTTCAGCGGTTGCAGCAGACCCAGAATTAATGCGACAGATTTCAATGATTAATAAACAAGATGAAACAGGTAGATGGCTTGCAACAAATTTGGGAATTGAAACAGTTTCACCAAGTATGGTAAAAAAACATCTTGGAGTGAAAACAAGACCGTTTGCTCCTGAAGAATGGGGTAGTGTGGTTAGAGAGGGAGCAAAAATTTTAAATGAAAATCATTGGTTTCCAGCTGCAACAATTATCATAGGTTGGCCTGATGAGACTCCAGATGATGTTCAATATACAATAGATATGATGAGTGACTTTAGAGAAATGAACTTCAGAGGATTAGTTGCACCATTACTTTACCAAGATTTCAGTGAAAAGAATTCCATGCATTTTGGAAACTTGAATGAGGCACAATTTACATTGTTTTGGAAATGTTGGGAAAATAATCTTCGTGTTATCAATGATATCATTCCAATTATTCTCAGAAATAAAACATATGGTCCGCCAATGAAAGTTTTCATGTATGGAATTCTAAAAGCTGGCACATGGGCAATCATGAGATATCTACGAGGATTATGCAAGGATCTATTCAATGGACGAACACCTGATGAAATCATAGATAAATATGCTAGAAGCAGATCAGTGTCTGCCCCTAAGATTCAAACAAAGAAACTATAAATTTTTAATGGCTTCATCAGCAATGGTATTTCTTTTTGGAGTTAAAGAAACAAAGTAATTTTTATCTGCCCTTTCGATAGCAGAAACTTTCTTAAAAGATTTTGAATTTATATCAAATTCATAAATTCCTGATTCAAGTGTACCTTTGGCATAAATCATAAGATATGTATCTCCGGTTGCTGGACTGAGTGGAATAAATGCCATAATGTAACCCTTATACGAATTAATAGGCATCGTATTTTTCATGGGTGGAGCTGCAGATGCCATATACATGAAAATGTCTTCAATAGAATCAAATTCTTCGTATTCTATATTCATTGAATATAGCGGTTTGTTTCAATATAATAACTTAGGGTAACATTCTATAAAATTAAAGAAAACATACATTATTTTTTGAAATTCACGATAAGTTTTTTATGATTTTAAAAACTATACACACCAAATAATATAATAGCAATAACAAATGCTATTTGACCAATTTCTCAATATCCAAAAACACAGGAGGAAAAAGACCAAAAATCAAGACATTACGCATATTTTTAAACCTGATTAAAATTCCAGAAGGAACCATCTCATGATGATTCCTTCTAGGTTGTTGGCGTGCAAACCAATTATTTTCATAAAAAGAATCTCTTACATTAAATGTTTGGTTAAAGAATAATCAAATTTGAGCAGGAAAAGAAGATAGAAAAAATAAAACTATAGAAAAATCAGGATGATTTTTTGAATTTTGCTGCTCCAATAGCGCCTGCGGCAGTAATACCTGCAGCAATGACAGCAGTCCATTGTAAGAGTGAACTGTTATCAGATTCTGATTTTGGTGTAGAAACTGAATCATTTGATGGAACTGTGTCAGGACATCCATCTGTGTCTTGATAATTGTTAATGGTTTCAGATTGAAGGGGACATTTATCGTAATCATCTGGAATTCCATCATTATCTGAATCTTTTATAGGCAATGTATCTGGACATCCATCTGTGTCTTGAAATCCATTAACTGTTTCTGGTTGAGTTGGACAAGAATCAAGAGCGCCCACAATCAAATCTCCATCAGGGTCATTATTTGTTGATTGGGCTACATCAGGACAACCATCAGTGTCCTGAAATCCATTAAATGTTTCAGGAGAATGTGGACAAGTATCAGCAGAATTTGGAATTCCATCTTTATCTGAATCTTGAATAGTTACAATGTCAGGGCATCCATCAAGATCTTCAAATCCGTTAACTGTTTCTGGTTGAGTTGGACATTTATCAATTGAATCTGTAATACCGTCATTATCTATATCAGTCAATGGTGCTGCATCAGGGCATCCATCAAGATCTTCAAATCCGTTAACTGTTTCTGGTTGAGTTGGACATTTATCAATTGAATCTGTAATACCGTCATTATCTATATCAGTCAATGGTGCTGCATCAGGGCATCCATCAAGATCTTCAAATCCGTTAACTGTTTCTGGTTGAACTGGACATTTATCAATTGAATCTGTAATACCGTCATTATCAGAATCTTTTGGAACTATAGCATCAGGGCATCCATCAAGATCTTCAAATCCGTTAACTGTTTCTGGTTGAAGTGGACATTTATCTGACGAGTCCACAATGGTATCATTATCGTCGTCTGGATCACAAGCATTACCAAGTCCATCACCGTCGGTATTCGTTTGATCTGCGTTAGAAATTTGTGGACAGTTGTCAGTACTGTCAGGAATTCCATCGTTATCAGTGTCAGTTGGAGGTTGAACTATTGGACAACCATTTGTGTCTACTGGCGTATTTGATGGGGTATTAGGACATTGATCTGATGAGTCCACAATGGTATCATTATCGTCGTCTGGATCACAAGCATTACCAAGTCCATCACCGTCGGTATCAGTTTGATCTGCGTTAGAAATTTGTAGACAGTTGTCAGTACTGTCAGGAATTCCATCACCATCGGTATCAGTTTCTGCTTGAAATGTTATTGGGTTGTTTTGATTATTTGTTATTGTTATTTGTTGAGCTAAAACACTATTTGGCAATAAAATAAAAAGTAAAATAGAACCAATAAGAAGTAATTTTGTATTATTTTTCATATTTCTTTACCCGATAGTGTTAACCTCCATTCAGTTATAATAAAACGTTGAGATCATTTTATCTAGTTTTTGAATTTTCGAGACACGTAATAAAAATTTGAACTATTTTTTGGATTTCAAGTGTTTGTGAACCTTAAATCCAATTACAGTGGGTGCAGCAATATACATTCCCAAGTTTAAGATAATTACAGATAATCCTAAACCTAATACTTCAGATTCAGAACCATTATCAGCTAATTTCATAATTGAAAGTGAAGAAATCATAGGAGTGATAAAAGCTCTTACTGCTTCTTGGAATATAGGATGTTCTCTTTCAAGATCAGCGATTGTTGGTGAAAATGAATAATAAAATTGGTTAAATGTTGTCATGAAAGCCATACCAGATGTAGTACTCATTACGGTGTTATCTCTAATTTCTCTAAGGAATTGCACTTGAGGTGCCAATTCAGTACCATATGCTGCAGTAGCAATTAAACAGGCTCCACCTTTTCCTTTGCCATCTGTTTTGACAACTTGACAAACACCATTTACCAATTCAGTTCCTTGACCACAAGTTGGTTGTGGTTCTGGTGTTGGTTCTGGCTCTGGGGTTGGTGTTGGTTCTGGCTCTGGGGTTGGTGTTGGTTCTGGTGTTGGTTTAGTAACACATTTTCCATTAACCAAAATTTGACCAGTGGAACATGTAGGATTAGAATCACCCCCAGATATTATACCACCAGTACCACCAGTAAATTTAAATGTAATTTGAGATTTTAATCCACCAAAATTAGCAAGAATGACATAGTCACCAGGTGATTTGAATTGTGGGCCATCGGCCTTAAGACTAGTTTGAAAAGAACCATCAGCATTAGGATGTACTTGAGCAATTGTGACGATGTTATTATCTGGGGCTCTAACAATTATTGCGACATCGCCAGTACTGAGATTTTCAATATTATGAATTATACCAGTAATAACAACTACCCCGCCTTGACCATAAAGAATTTGGTCAGTTTGTAAATTTAGATCATTTTTTGAAGGTTTTGTAGCGTCAACACATTGATTATTTTGCCATACTTGATTAGATGTACAGTCTGCGGGGCCTGCAGCATTAACAATTCCAACAATACCACAGGACAATAGAGAAATTGTTAATAGTATTAGGAAACCACCAAGTTTCATTTTCATTTTGAATCATGTTTGAGGGTATTTATGTATTCAATGAAAGAAAAATTGACCAGATTATACTAGAATTATACCTTTTTGAACCAAGTATTGAAGTGATTTTATAAAGTCATCATTTGAAATTTGATTATTAGACCACCATCTTGCATTATTTTTAAACCAATCAGGAATTGCCTTTTCAGACGTTAGATTATCTTTTGATGATACGATAATCTTGTCTTCAATCATTTGCTTTAACCCATTAATGAATTCAGAATCAGTAATAGAAGTAGAAGACCATTTTCTTGCATTATCTTTAACCCAATCAGGAATATTTTTAGAAGCAATAAATGAAACTAATCCAACATTGGCCCCATTATGAAATAATTGAATTTTATAAACTCCGGGAGGAGAATTTGCATTTATTGAGAAGGCGGCTCGATAATTACCGCTATCAGTTAGAACGGCAGCAAAAGTTTGAACAGTGTCATCAGGATTAATTAGGGTGATAGCCAGAGGAATGCCTCTTTTATGATTAGCAATACTGCCAGATAGAATTATTTCTTCAGACTTGCCAGATGATGGAATTGTAATTTTATTAATGCTTAATTGTGGTAAATTTGAAAATTGTGTGGATGGTTTGTATTGTGACATCCGGAATATGTTTGGATTTCCAGAGGCATCTCTAGAATCATAATATTTTGCATCGAGGCTACCTCCAGCAGTAGAAATTAATTTTGTTCCAGATTTATCACATATTTGTGAAGGCATTTTGAATGATCCCTCAAACATGCCTGTACTAGGTCCAGTTTCAACTAATGTAAAACCTGTAGAAGCCAAACCGCCATACTCAATTCCATTTACAGTGCATCGTTGATAACGAATATCTTTAATTAAAATATCCAACAATATATCGCCATCTTTACCAACGGTATCCACATTTGGAGAATTAGGATCGTTATTTACTAGATAGATATCAATATTATCACTTTTCAAATTGAGATCTGGATCATTGAGCATTATTGTTACAGATTGACCAAATCGATATGTTGATGAACCTGTAGACACAGTACCTGAATTAGTGTTAATGTCAGATTTAGCAGAAGTTGTTGTAATTACACCAACTTTATCCAAATCGGAATAAGAAATGGAAACACCATTTTCGTCAATCAACCTATTAGTTACAATGAATTTAATTTCATCGTCAATTGTTCTTATTGTTTTAATGAAATTAGGATCTAAAATATTGAGTTGATTAGTTACAGCATATTCAAGAGTACCATCAAATTTTGACGAATTATCAGTTGTCTCTTCTAGTTCAAATCTGTAAATAGCATTGTTGATATCATTGTCATTATCAAATCCAAAAGAAAACAAGTCAAAAACTATTGGCTGTAAAGCAATTTCATTAGATACAACACCAGTAGAAGAATTAAAATCTATTACAACAAAAACAGAACCGCTTTTGGTGGAAATTGCATGTACATCAGAATCATCCAATTGAATTAATCCCTGTGATGTTGTCAAATCCCCTGAATGAATAATCTCAATTGGTGAAGGATCAGATAGTCCACCAAAATACAGAGTGATTGTAGTATTACTAAAATCATTAACATTAAGATCTTTTTCAAAAGATCTAAGATC
Source organism: Nitrosarchaeum sp. (assembly GCA_023265135.1). Lineage (GTDB taxonomy): Archaea > Thermoproteota > Nitrososphaeria > Nitrososphaerales > Nitrosopumilaceae > Nitrosarchaeum. Next base: position 102,349 of record JAHFUM010000001.1, read on the forward strand.
AAAATTTAGCCAATTTGTCCCATGGTTATTTAAAATATTTGTATCAATAAGACTAGAACTTAATGAGGATGCAGTAATACCTAGATTAAAAGAAATTTTTTCAAATCCTCCATTAGGAATTGAAGTGGTATCAATAAACAATCTTGCTGAATTTTTGTCAGGCAATGAAGATACAGGTTGTCGTGAAGTTCCAGTAAGATCATCAGAGGATCTAGTATAGAATTTGACATCTGATGACTTTTCAAGAGTTATAGGATTTCCTATCTTAAGGGTGGGAATTAGCGCAGTGTTTCTAAAAACATCCAAACGATCTCGTGACCCAGAATTTAGATTTTGATCAGAATCTACAAGAATTACAGGAAATTTTGTTCCTGGTGTTAATGATTTAGATCCATCACCAACAATCAAGACAGGCTCATTAATTGAAATAGACGATGTCGAGGGTCCTGTAAGAATAGAGAGTGATTGTCGATTGTATTCTATTTGTCCAGTATGACCTCTAGGAGCATCATCAAGAATTGCAATTGTAGATTTATCATTATCATCAACACTATCAAATACTCCAGAATTTGGTCCGCTTTCAACTAGAGTGACAATTTTTGAAAAAGAATTTCCAGGTATAGCATCGTCAACAAAAGTATCAGGTTGCTCATTATTTGATTTTAGTTCGACAATATTTCCTAGAGTGATTGAAAGTTTTCCGTTATCTTTAAAACCTAAATTAGAGAGATATGGAATCAAATTTACTAGACCTGCGTTAGTATTAGCAGAATCAGAACCAGACTCATCATATGCCTGATAAAAAGTAGCAACTGGAGAATTAATGTTGAACGTCCATGAATCTTCATCTGTTGGATCCTGATTTAATTGAAAATCATTTACAGTTAGAAAAACTTCTGAATTCTGCGGGTACATAATACGATCTAGATTAAAAGAGATATTGTCACTGTCATCATATTTAAGATCAACACTTTGAGGATTTCCTCCAGCATTATATTGAATTTTTACATCATTAAAAGAAAAGAGCTGAATTAGTGGCCAGGCATCTGAATCAAGTCCGATTTGACCAGAAAGTATGTTCGGATTAGTGTTAATTGATTTTGCATTTCTTACAACATTATTTAGATTAGTAGAACTTGTTGGAGTTCCAGTGCATTGATGAAATGAAGCATCACCGTTTGTATAACCATCTAATCCACTACTTCTCGGAACTGCAAAGCCTTGAGTTTCAGAAAGAGAGATTCCAAAAACGGTGGAAGCAGTATCCTTGCTACAAAAAACACCAAAATCCAAACCTTTACCAGAGGTTGGAGATTGAGTAGAATCTGCCACTTTTGCCTTATCAACATTTGCAAAATATGCATACCAATTACCATCTGCTGATTGAACCATTCTCAAAGATTTACCGTTTAGTGTAACATCAGGTTCACCTTTTCCTTGATCTGTATCATGAATATTTGAATCACGAATTATAACTTCAACGACCATAGAACCAGAAAAACGATTGTCAAATTGAGAATTTTCAGCTGAAACAAACAGATTTGGATTACTACTAGCTTCTGCAGGCATAATTGAGATTAAGAATATAGAAGAAACAATTGTAAGTAAAATGACAGATTTTCGATGTATCATAGTATAAAATATTCCTTATCACAAATAATCTTGTCGCATGAGTTATCTTCAGAATACTTGTAATATGAGAGTAATTACAAAATGAATAGAAATATTCATTAAGAAAAACAGACTAAAAATTTACTTATACTGTTATTTTCTGAATTATTGTGAAATCTCCAATATTTCACCTTTTTTGGTTTATAGATCTTTCAATAATTTAAAGTTCTAAAATCAATTGAGACAATTGTTTGCTTGGACTAGTGTAACATTTTTTGTCTAATCTTAATTTATGAAGCAATAAGAAATCGGTTATTATTAAAAAATTAGGTTTAAACTAAAGAATATGACAAGTAGATTGTGCAAAGAACCGGCATTCTTTTTGTAATTGTAGGTAGCATAGTTGGTGCAGGAATAATATTATCATTTTATGGAAGTCAAATAATTACTGATGAATTAATCAAAGGAGAAGGCCAGGTAAGATTTGGAGAAAATTTGATAATTCCAGTTAAATTAGATAATTCGAAAACACAAACTGGAAATTATGCAATTCAAATAATTGATTTTAAAGAAGAGATCACAGCAAAGATTTTAGATCCATTTGATAAAGAAATAGAATTTCAATCGATCAATAAAGAAGTTTTTGAAGGACGATTCAACATTACGACATCAGGAATATACAAATTAGTTATTGAAAATACAGATGAAAAAGAAATCAAAATTTTTGGGGTGATAGGACCAGAGCCAGATGCAAATAAGAAATCATTATGGATCATTTCTTTTTGGATTCTCATAATTGGTTTGATTGGAGTAGGTGGGGTAGCCATTTATGCAATCAAAAATCGCAAGAAGTCTTTTAGTTAAGATAACTATCCATTTTTTCTAATCCTTCAATTGTTGCATCAAATGTATCACTATTTTCTAAAATTTGAGTTAATTTTTCAGCATTTGCAGAAAAAACAGATTTTCCATTATTCGAGTTTTTAAAAATAAATCCATGATCTAATAAATAAGAAAGTCTTTCAAGAACTTCATTTTCAGAAATTGAAGATTTTTCTGACAAGAAGGAACATTCTTTTTCGCCATTTTCTAGTTCAGCTAAAATAGAAGAGGTAACAGGATCAAACATACATTCAATCACTTTTTCTTTATCAAAAGTATCTTCCATTTCAAATCATCGATCTTTATGTGAATTTATAACTTTACTAATTGAAATTACTCGTGATTTTTACCAAAAGATAATTAATTAAATAACATTTTTACAAATAGTGCAGAAATTATGTATTAAAGATTCCTCAGGGAAAGGAGAGCATTGCTTCTGTATAGAAATAGATGTTCAAAGAGGAGTGAAGAAGTGTTGTAAATGTAATCTATGGAATATACAGGGCAAAGACTGGACAGAAGATTCAGACTTTAGATAAATTTCAGATTTTAACTCAACATCTCAGTTCGGAGGCTAAAATAAGAAATCAAGTATGAATATTAGAACATATTCACATTAATTCCCTTTGAAACACTACTAATTGACGCCTAGCATGGTTTTTATCGGGGTAACTAAGAATTTTTGAATACTTGAGCACTCAAGAATTTAGACACATTGTTAGGATTGTGGGAAATGATATTCCAGGAGCCAAAAAGGCAATTGTGGGATTAACCCAGATAAAAGGAATAGGATATAGTTTTGCCACTGCAATTCTTGATACGCTAAAAATTAACACCAATACAAATATTGGTTTTCTATCTGAATCTGATGTTCAATCAATTGAAAAATTAATTACCAATCCGGTTGCAGGAAATTTTCCAGTATGGTTTCTTAACAGAAGAAAAGATATAGAGACTGGAGTAAATAAGCATCTATTAACATCGGATATTCCTTTTACTTTAAGAAATGATATTGAAAGAGAAAGAATTACCAATAGTTGGAGAGGTTATCGTCACATGTATGGTCTAAAAGTTAGAGGTCAATGTACAAGAACTACAGGTAGAAAAGGAGGAGCAGTTGGTGTTGCAAAAGCTGGAAAAGCAGCCCCATCACAAGCAGCTGCAGCACCAGCGGCAGCAACAGCGACACCAACAGCTGCAGCACCGACAGCAAAACCTGCTGAAGTAAAGAAATCAGCTCCTACGGAGAAAAAGAAATAGGTGAATTGAATGGGAGATCCTAAAAATCCAAGAAGAATGTGGAGAAAACCAAAGAGACCACTTAATTACGAATTAAAAATGGATGAATTAAAAACTCTTGGCACATTTGGTTTAAAATCAAAAAGAGAATTATGGAAAGCACATACAGAATTATCTCGTGTCAGACATCAAGCAAGATCATTGCTTGCTTTGAGACAAGAAATTAGATTGGAAAAAGAACCAATTTTGATGAAATCATTATCAAGAATAGGTTTAGTCAGTAATGAATCCACATTAGATGATGTGTTAAATCTTCAAGTGAACGATTTACTTTCACGTAGATTACAAACTTTAGTGTCAAGAAAGTTTGGATTTAAAACTCCATATCAAGCAAGACAGGCAGTAATTCATGGACATGTAATGATAGGAGATAGAAAAGTAAACATTCCATCATACATTGTAACATTAGAAGAGGAAAAGAATATTCACTTTTCACCAGAATCCAATATTCCAAACATATTAGAAAGTAGTAAAAAAGCAGAGCCAAAACTTGAAACAACTACAGTTACAGAAACAACTGAAGTCGAATCTTAAAAAAACAGCGGACATGTTTGATAATTGAATAATTATAAGATAGATTTAACAGTAAATAATCCATCATAATATCAGGTGAATTAATCATGTGTTCAATTATTGGTTATTATGGAAATGAAATAGCAGCCCCAATAATAGTAAAAGGACTGAAGAGGATGGAGTATCGCGGATATGATAGTGTTGGAGTTGCAACAGAATCAAATAGTCAAATTGAACTAAAAAAAGGAGTTGGGAAAGTAGAAGAAGTAAACTCCAAGATTCAACTCGATGCATTACCTGGAAAAATTGGAATAGGCCATACACGATGGGCAACTCATGGAAGAGTGACGGATGTAAATGCACATCCTCATTCTAGTAATTCTGGAAAACTAGCAATAGTACATAATGGCATTATAGAGAATTTTGAACAGTTAAAGAAAGAATTAGAAAAAGAAGGATATATTTTTCAAAGTGAAACAGACACGGAAGTAATAGCAAATCTTATTCAAAAAAATTATGAGGCTACAAAGAATGTCAAAGATACAATAATCAAGACAGTTTCAGAATTAAAGGGCCATTATGCATTTGTGGTAATGTTTGAAAATGGACAATTAGCAGCTGCTAGATTTCATGAACCATTAATTGTTGGAATTGGGAAAGATAGTTATTTTCTCTCAAGTGATGTTTTAGGATTTATTGAACAAACAGATAATGCTATTTACATTGAAAATGGAAATTTTGTCATAGTTGACAAAGAAAAATTACAAATTTTAGATTTTAATGGAGAAAGTATAAAGCAGCAGATTACAAGAGTATCAAAAGAATTTGCAGATGCATACAAGGGTGACTATGCACATTTTACATTAAAAGAAATTTCAGAGCAACCTGATACAATATTTAAAGCAGGTGAGAAAACAAAAGAGGAAATTAAAAAGGCAGTAGATTACATTAAAAATTCAAATAACGTCTACATTACAGGAAGTGGAACTAGCTTCAATTCAGCATTAATTGCAAAACAAGTTTTTGCCAAATATGCTAAAGTAAAAGTAGATGCAATAATGTCAAGTGAATTGCAATTTTCTTCAGATTTGATTGAGCCGGATTCAACATTAATTGCAATTTCACAGAGTGGTGAAAGTGCAGACGTGTTAGAGGCAGTAAATATTGCAAAAAAAGTAAATTGCAAAGTTATTTCCATAGTAAATTCACTTACATCATCTTTAGCAAGAATATCAAATATTGTAATTGGTATGAATTGTGGTCCAGAAATAGGTGTTGCAGCAACAAAAAGTTTTACATCTCAAGTGATCATAATATATAAAATCATAGAAGAGTTGTGTAACGGAAAACTAAAGATTGATTATAATGAAATATCAGAATCTATTTCAAAAATTCTTGAAAATCATGCACAAATTATGCGTATAGCTAAAGAAATTAAAGAAATTTCAGACATCTATGTTCTAGGTAGAGGAATTCATTATCCAATAGCTTTAGAATCGGCCTTAAAATTAAAAGAACTGACATACATTCATGCAGAGGGAATACCGGGAGGGGAATTGAAACATGGTCCATTAGCACTTATGGATTCAAATGTATTTGTGATAATAATTAATCCAAATGACTCAACATATTTGGACACATTAACAAGTTCGAGAGAAATTAAAGCGCGTGGTGCAAAGATCATCGGTATATCAGATGTGAAAAGTGATGTCTATGATTTTTGGATTGAAATTCCAAAAACTAGTGAATTGTCATATCCTATTTCAGAAACAATTCCAATACAATTGCTCTCATATTATGCTGCAATTGAAAAAGATGCTGACCCAGATTATCCAAGAAACTTGGCTAAATCAGTTACAGTGAAGTAAAAAGTCGATGATATTCTTTTTCAGCTAGTGTTAAAAAATGGTTGGAGTCATTTCCTGTTTTTATCATAGATGCAATAATACTACCACCTGCACCAGCACCTTCTTTTACAAATCCCTGTGAGAATGCTTTTAGCCCTGAAAATTTAGAATTTTTAAGTCCTGGGTTAACAGTTATTCCAGGAATATCTGCAATTTCGGTAACTAGGGATTTAAAATTTGCATTGTTATCATCAGAGATATAAGAAGTAGTTCCAATAGCAGTATTTTGTTCATTAAATCCAATTTTTGATGCAAATGCTAAAACAGCTGCCATTTGTGTTCCACCTGCTAACATCACTTTAGTGATTTCAGATGCAGAGCTTAGCATACCAGATACAAAAGCAATCATAGGATCTCCAACTTCAGATAGTACATGAAATGGGTCTTTAGAAGTTAATCTCTCTAATGCTAAATTAACAATTTCATTTTTTAATTCAATTGGATTATTTGGAATGCTGGAACTCACTTTAGCTTTGAAACCTAATCCTAGTAAGACCGCAAGAGCAGTGGTTGTACCGCCTGGAATACTTTCTCCAATTATCAAACAATCAGTCATAAATGCAAGATTTCTTCCTACCATTCTTCCATAATCTACTGCCTGTGATACTTGAGAATAGCTCATTGCAGATTCAATAGAGATATTTCGCCCATGGGACAAACCAGTTTGGATGAAAGGTAATTGTGGGGAAATTTTGCTTCCAGCATTAATTACAATATGAGGTATACTACAAGATTCCAATGCAGTTTTTGTAAGTAATGCAGGAGTGGGTTTACCATCAGGAGTCATTGGAATTTGATCAATTGTCTTGCAATAACCATAGTAAAGGTATTCAGCATCTGCCGGAGGAGTGAATTTTATTGAGTTTTTATCTGCCCCAGCAAATGTAATACCCGGAATTTCGCATGTTTCTGTATAAGAAATTACAAGTGAAAATAAAGAATTTCCAGATTTAAGGGAATCAATGAAACCATGAACTTTGTTTGTGTTACCAAAGAATTCAAAATCATCCAAATAGGTCATTGTCCCATCATATCAATAAACTCTTGTTCAGTTCTTTTTTTCATGATATGATTAGTTAGTTTTTCCTGCCCAATAGTAGATATAGGAGAATGTCCGTAGTTATGACCAGAATAAAGAACGAGATCATCGTTCAACGAATAAATAACATCAAAAATACTATGATACAATTCTTTTGCACTGCCTCCTGGTAGATCAATTCGTCCGCAATTTCCTACAAAAAGAGTATCTCCAGAAAAAAAATTTCCATCTCCAATTAAACATATACTATCTTTAGAATGACCAGGAGTATGGAAAATAGTCAATTTGGAATTCCCAAATTCAATTACATCCCCATCTTTGACTGAAATATCATGTTTTAATTCAGATTTTTCGTGTTGAATGATTTTTGCACTAGTTGATTTTATCATTCCATCATTTCCTAAAGTGTGATCAAAATGATGATGCGTGTTGATTATGTATTTTATTTTTAAATTATTTCGTTTGATGATTTGTTCAATTTGATCAAGATCCCAAGACGGATCAATTATTATTCCTTCATCGGTGTCTTCATCTTCAACAACATATGTGAAATTCTGCATGTTGCCAACTTGGATTTGGTGAACTTTCATAATACTCCCTTTTCTGCTTCTGGTGGAATTCCTATTTTTTCAACAAATATTTCACCACACAGATCTCTTCTTTTTGGCATTCCTCTCTTCATTTTATGAAATGTGACTGTCATATCACTTTGTACAAAGATATTTGCAGTTTCTCCATTATCGGGATTGATTCCGGACGGAATATCAACGGCGATTTTAAAGCAATTTGAATCATTGATGTATTTTATTGCACTAGCATACGGTTCTCTTATTTCGCCAGAAATTCCAGTTCCTAGTATACCATCCACAATTATGTTTGGAGTAAAATCAAGATTCACATCAACGCCAGATAGCAATTTAACAGATGGCATTTTTTCCAGTATTGACCAATTCCATTGACTTTCTTCAGTTTTAATTTTATCAGGAGTCCCAAGTAAAATTACTATAACTTTAGAGCCATAACCTACAAGATGTCTAGCCATAACTAATCCATCTCCGCCATTATTTCCCAGTCCAGCAAACACTAAAACATTCTTTGATTCAAGATTACCAAATTTTTCTGCCAATCTTTTAACCGCTATGGCGCCTGCGTTTTCCATCATAAATTTTTTTAAAAAACCCATCCGATGTCCATTATTTTCTATTTGCATCATTTGTTCCACAGATATTTCCATAGTTAAAAGAAATAAGAAGTAAAATAAGAGCTTTGGCAAACGATTTATCCTGGGTTTTATGCATACACGAATATGACATTAAAAAATGTAAAGCCATCTTTGAATAAAATTGCAAAATCATTATCAGAAGTTCAAGATGCAAGAGAATTTTTACTAAAAAATACGAGAGAAATAATAATTCTTTGTAGTAAATCTATCATATCAGTACATGCAGAAGATATGAAATCTGCAAAAAATAATTTGAAACAAGCAGATATGTTGCTAAAAAAATATAAGAAAAAAGTTACAGCTGATCTTCGAAGATATATGATTATTCCAGAACAGGAATTTGTTGAGGCAGCATCTCTAATTGCTATTGTTGAAAAAAAGGAAATTCCTTCAGAAAAGGAATTAGATGTAATGTCAGAGTCATACGTTTTAGGGTTAATGGATTGTGTGGGAGAATTAAAACGAATGATTTTTGATAAGATTAGGATTGGGGATATAGATAATGCTTTAAGAATTTTTGAAATAATGGAAAATTTGTATCTACATTTGTATCCGTTTTCAATGTATGATAAAGTACTAAAAGAGGCTAGAAGAAAAATTGACGTAGATCGTATTTTAGTAGATGATGTAAGAGGTGCAATCACAGAAGAAAAAAGACGTTCTGAACTAATCAAAGCTTTAAACAAACTACAAAACAGAATCTGAATAAAATGAAATTAGATGCGGGTGATGGGATTTGAACCCACGAACTCCTAAGAGACTAACCCCTCAAGCTAGCGCCTTTGACCGAGCTGGGCGACACCCGCAATTGAAATTTCTTGTATGGTTTTTATAATCCTTGATTACTTTTTTGTTCGTATGTTAATTCCTGTAAGATGTTTTACTTGTGGAAATTTAATTGCTGATAAGTTTGAAGATTATCAAAATAAAGTAAGATCTGGAGAAGATCCAGCTAAAGGACTAGACTCTTTGGGAGTAAGCAGATATTGTTGTAGAAGAATGCTATTAACTACTGTTGAAACAATTCAACAAGTTATTCCATTTTATGAAGCAATACAGAGAAGACACCAAGAAGTCCAATCTGAGTTAGAGTAGTTTGCCGAAAATAACCTCCATTGAAGGACGTATTATTTACAATAGCAGAGGAAGTAAAACTATAGAAGTAGATATTGTATCAGAAAATAAATTTCTAGGAAGAGTTTGCGCACCATCTGGAGCTAGTGTTGGAAAATATGAAGCGGTTAGTTTCCCAAATGAAAAACCAGAAGAGAGTTTAAGAATATTAAATGAAAATTCACAAAAATTTATTGGAATAGAATCATCAGATCTTAAAACAGTGCATGAGACGTTAAGGAGTATTGATCAATCCTCTAATTATTCAAAGATCGGTGGATCACTAGCATTTGCAGTGACTATTGCATCAATGGAATCTGCTTCAAAATCATTAGACATGCCATTATTTCAAATATTATCAGCTGAATCGTCTTTCAGATTTCCATTTCCATTAGGAAACATTTTGGGTGGTGGAGCACATGCAGGACCAGGAACACCAGACATTCAAGAAATTTTGATTTGTGCCATAGGAGCAAAAACGATCAGAGATGCCATTGAAACGAATTTATTAATACATAAAGAATTACGTCGTGTTTTAGAAAAAGAAGATCCCAATTTCACCAATGGTAGAGGAGATGAAGGAGGATGGGCACCAAAATTAAAAAATGAGAAGGCTTTAGAACTTTCAGTCAAAGCTTGTGAGAATTTAGGATTTACGTTGGGAAAAGAAGTAGCATTAGGAGTTGACTTTGCATCATCAACTCAATGGAATGAAGAAAAACAAAAGTATGTTTACGAAAGAGATGGATTTGTCAATTCATCAGAACAACAAATTGAATTTGCTGCAAATATCATTAAAAAATACAAATTAATCTATGCTGAAGATGCTGTTCATGAAGAAGCTTTTGAGGATATGGCAGAATTAACTGCTAAATTTCCAGACACATTAGTTACAGGAGACGATCTAACTGTTACCAATAAGAACATCCTAGTCAAAGCAATTAATTTAAAATCATGTAATGCTGCAATTCTTAAAGTTAATCAGGCAGGTAGCCTTTATGATGCCTTTGAATTTGCCAAAGTAGCAAATCAAAACAACATAAAATTAATCACATCACATAGATCTGGAGAATCAACGGATTCACATATTTCTCACATAGGACTAGCAACAAAGTCAAAAATGCTCAAAGTTGGCATTGTCGGTGGAGAAAGAGTAGCAAAATTAAATGAGCTTATACGCTTATCAGAGCATGATTTAATACGCGGTATGGCAGAGATTTAAAATCGCTATGAGTGAACAAGCAGAATCCACAGATATTAAAAAGAAAATTCTATCGACAGGAATCAGGGTTGGAACACCTGTAAAAACAAAATTCATGACAGCGTTTATCACAAAAGCTAGTCCTGAAGGGCTATACATGTTAGATATCGATATAACTTTAGAAAAGATTAAAACTGCAGCTAAATTCATAAATCGCCTTGGGACAGATAAACTCATTGTATGTTCTGCTAGACAATATGCAAATACCCCAATTGAGAAATTTTGTGAAATGTTAGGCTCTAAAAAACTATTAGGTAGATTCATGCCAGGTACTCTTACTAATCCATCATTACCATATTACATTGAACCAAAATTGGTTTTAATTTCTGATCCTCAAGTAGATGTACAAGCAATTACTGAAGCAACCAATGCAGGTATTCCAGTAATTGGAATTTCAAATACAGACAACATTACATCGAAATTAGATGTAATTATTCCAGCAAACAATAGAGGAAGAAAAGCTCTTGCTACAGTTTATTGGTTATTGGTTCGTCAGATTCTCATAGAAAGAGGAGAATTAAAAGAAGATGAATCGATGAAATACGAAATAGACGATTTTGAAACAAAGATAACGGAAGAGGAAATAGAGTAATGCAAATTAGAACACCGGCTGTAGCCGGAATGTTCTATTCCGGTGAAAAAAAAGAATTAAAAAAATCAATTAAAGATTGTTTTTTACATAAATTCGGCCCTGGTAAAATTCCACCGTCAGATATTAAAAAGAAAATTTTTGGAATTATTTGTCCACATGCAGGTTACATGTATTCAGGTCCCATTGCATGTCATTCATTTTATGAAATTTCTTCAAACTCACCAGAATTATTCATAATTGTAGGCCCTAACCATTGGGGAATAGGAAGCAGTGTAGCTACTATGAAAGACTGTAAATGGCAAACTCCTCTTGGAGAAGTTGAAGTTGATTCTGAAACTGCAGAAGAAATTTCAAAAATAGCAAATATTATTGAAATAGATAATTTTTCTCATTCAAGAGAACATAGTTTAGAAGTACAAATTCCAATATTGCAAGAGACGTATATAGATTTCAAAATAGTTCCCATTGCATTAATCAATCAAAGTAAAAAAGTTGCTCACCAAGTAGGTTTAGCAATGTCAAAAATTGCTAAAAATAAGAAAGTCATGATTATTGGTTCTTCAGATTTTACACATTACGAACAAAATGAATTTGCTCATGAACAAGATACTGCGTTAATTGAGCCTATTTTAAAACTAGATGTTGATAGATTCTATGATGTTTTAGAAAAAAGAAATGTCAGTGCATGTGGATATGGTGCTATTGCATCAACAATGATTGCATGTAAAGATCTTGGGGCAACGAAAGGGGAGTTGTTAAAATATGCTACAAGTGGAGACATTATGGGAGATAAGAGTTCTGTTGTCGGATATGGGTCGATTGTTTTCACTTGATATCTAAAGCGTCTGCTCCCGGAAAGACAATTCTTTTCGGAGAACATTTTGTTGTGTATGGAGTAAAAGCAATTCTATGTGCTATTAACAAGAGAGTTACAGTAACTGTTGAAAAGATTCCTCAAAACAAAATTTTGATTAAATCAAAGATCGGAGAATTAGATGTACCTCTAAAAAAACCAATTTCAGAGATTAGCTCCCCTCTAAAACCATTTTATTATCTTGCAAATAAAATGATTGAGAAGCATAATCAAAAAACAGGAATTAAGATTATTGTAGAATCAGAAATTCCATCAGGGGTTGGATTAGGATCATCATCTGCGTGTTGTGTTGCAGGAGCAGCCGCAATATCCAGATTATTTGAAGAAACCAGTAAAGAGCAAATTTTAGAATTAGCTATAGAAGCAGAAAGAACTATTTTTGAAAATACATCAGGAGCAGATTGTACTGTTTGTACATTTGGAGGATTGATGGAGTATGACAAAAAAAGAGGTTTTTTGCAAATTGAGTCAGATTCAAACTTTAATTTAGTAATTGCAAACTCTAACATCGAGCATTCAACAGATGTAATAGTGTCAAATGTTAGACAATTCAAAGAAAAAAACGAAGAAGAATTTTCGAATTTGTGTCAAAAAGAATTAGAATTGGTTAAACGTGTTAGTATAATGTTGAAAAATAATGATTTAGGTGGATTGGGTAAATGTATGCACGACAATCAAGAATTTTTAGAAACTATAGGCATATCTAATGAGAAATTACGTGAAATGATAAAGATAACAGAAGACACATCATTTGGGGCAAAAATTACAGGTGCAGGTGGTGGGGGATGTATTATTGCTTTAACTGATGAGTCAAATTTAGAAAAAACAATCCTAAAACTAAGAGAGAGAAACTATGATTGCTTTTCTGTAAAAATTGATTTTAAGGGATTGGATACTTTTTAATGTACTAGATATTTGGTGACAGCATGATTATCATAAAATTGGGAGGCTCAATTATTACAGATAAAGAAAAACCACTTAGCCCTAGAAAAAAAGTTATTGAAAATATTGTTAAAAATTTAAAAAAAATCAATGAGCCAATGGTTGTTGTACATGGTGGTGGTTCTTATGGACATTATTGGTCTGTAAAATATGATATGCACACTAAACCAAAAAAATATGACATGCATGGAGTAGCAATTGTCAAAAATTCAATGATTGAACTTAACAAAATAATTTTAGATGTATTTACAAAAAATAAATTAAATCCATACTCTATTCCTCCAACTGATTTTATGTCAGGAAACAAACCAATTACCAAGAAAATAAAAGAAATTGAAAATATTGCAAAATCAGGGTTAATTCCAATTACTTATGGAGATGCTCTTTGGTATGGAAACAAAAAAACATACATTTTATCAGGAGATAAAATAATGACATATTTATCTAAAATCCTAAAACCGAAATTGATAATTTTTGCTTTAAATGAGGATGGAGTTTATTCAGATATGAAAACTAAAAAATTAATCTATGAGTTAAAAGGAGTAGATCCAAAAATTTCTGAAAACAAAATGGATGTAACTGGAGGAATGACTAGAAAAATAGAAGAAGCAACAAACATTGCAAAGTTAGGCATGAATGTATTTTTTGTAAATGGTAACAAACCAGAAAGGATTGTGAAAGCGATTAAAAATAAGAAATATGAAGGAACATTGTTTAGAGGTAAAAGAAATGTCTGAAGAATATGTAATTTTAGTTGATGAAAATGATAATCCCATAGGTTCTGGGGAGAAAGTAAAATGTCATTTACCAAATGGAAAGCTTCACAGAGCATTTACAGCGTTATTATTTGATGATAATGGTAGGCTTGTCCTTACTAGAAGAGCTAAAGAGAAGATGTTATGGCCTGAAGACTGGGATGGAACAGTTGCTAGTCATCCAAGAGAAGGTGAAACGTACACATCATCAGCAGAGAGAAGAATGCCTGAAGAATTAGGAGTCTCATGTAAGATGGATTATTTGTTGAAATTTGAGTATCACGTACCATACAAAGACATAGGCTCTGAAAATGAGATTTGTGGAACTCTAATTGGGATTGTAGATAAATCCACTAAATTTAAAATTGTTGAAGATGAAATTGATCAAATCAAATGGGTTTCGGTAAATGAACTTCTTTCTGAAATTAAAAATAATCCAAAAATATATTGTCCATGGATGTTAATTGCATTGAAATTCCTAGACAAGTCAGAAAAAACGATGTTTGAAAAATATAAAAATATTTTATCCTTATGGATTAATCCAGAATTACAAAATGAATTGCAAAAAGCAATCAAAGTTCATCTTTCAGATGATAAGTGGAGATTAGTTAAATGAAAAAAGAAAAAACAAATCAAAAAAATGCAAGAATTGTCAACAAATATCTAAATGCCAAACTAAAAGGAAATCCCAAAATGCTTTATGATGCAGCAGCTCATCTAATTGTTCATGGTGGGAAAAGACTTAGACCACACATGGTGATTAAGAGTTGTCAGATTTTAGGTGGGACAATAACAATTGCAACACCAGCTGCTAGTGCAGTAGAAATGATTCATAACTTTACTTTGGTTCATGATGACATTATGGATAATGATGAAATGCGTCATGGTGTACCCACAGTTCATAAAAAATTTGGAATGCCTATTGCAATACTAGCAGGTGACGTGTTATTTTCAAAGGCATATCAAATAATTTCAGATTCAAAATTATCTAAGGATGCAATAGTACAATTAGTTTCCAGATTAGCAAAAGCATGTGTAGATGTATGTGAAGGTCAATTATTAGATGTAAAAATGGCAGAAGAGAAAAGAATTCCTACACAAAAAGAGTACATTGCAATGATTGGAAAAAAAACTGCAGCGTTATTTGATGTATCATGTTCAATGGGTGCAATTTGTGCTACAAATAATCAAAAAGATATTTCAAATTTATCAAATTTCGGAAGAAGTTTGGGAATTGCGTTTCAGATTACAGATGATCTTATTGGAGTTATGGGAGATCCAAAAATTACAAAAAAACCTGTCGGAAATGATCTAAGAGAGGGTAAGAAATCACTTCCAATTCTCATGGCAATAAAATCATCCAAGGGAAATAACAGAAAAGTGATCCTTAAAGCATTTGGAAATCCAAAAGCAACTAAAAATGATCTAAAAAATGCAGTAGACGTCATTCGTTCACTTGGGATAGAAGAAGAAGTAAGAACGCAGGCTCTAAAATATGCGGAAATAGCAAAAAAATCACTTTCTGAGTATTCAGGTTCTTCTAAAACAGAATTAATAGATCTTTTAGATTTCGTAGTAAGAAGGAGTCTATAATTTGGATGAAGAGATCAGAAAAGAAATTAGAAAAATAGCACTACAAAATGCATTTGAACATGAGGGAAAAACTCAGGACAAAATTATATTAGCAAAAATTCTTGGAACAAAACAAGAATTAAGATCTAAGGTAAAAGAAATTGTTGGAGATATTGCAGAGATTGTTTCTAGAGTAAATCAGATTTCATTTGAAGAACAAAGAAAGGAAATAGAAGAAAACTTTCCAGAAATTTTAATTCCAAAAGAAAGAATCGAGGAAAAAGAAGGATTACCTCCATTAAAAGAAGCAGAACAAGGAAAAGTAATAACAAGATTTCCACCAGAACCTAATGGATATCCACATATTGGACATGCTAAAGCAGCAATCATTAATGCAGAATATGCAAAAATGTATGACGGTAAATTCATTTTGAGAATGGACGATACAAATCCAGAAGCTGAAAGAATGGAATATCATGCTGCAATTAAAGTCGGTTTAGATTGGTTAGGAATCAAATTTGACATTATAAAAAATACTTCAGACGATATGGAATTATTTTATAAAAAAGGAATAGAATTGATCAATTCAGGAAAAGCTTACATTTGTACTTGTAAGAGAGAAGACATAAGCAATAATAGAAAAGAACGAAAGGCATGCAAATGTAGTAGAGGAGATATTAAACAAAATATTCAAGGGTGGGGAAAAATGTTTGACAAATTTAAACCTGGAGATGCAATCGTAAGATTTCGAGGAGATATGAAAGCAGATAATGCGGTAATGCGAGATCCAGTATTATTTAGAATAATTGATGAAAAACACTATACATTGGGAAACAAATATCGAGTTTGGCCAAGTTACGATTTTGCCGTGGCAATTGAAGATAGTAATGATGGAGTAACTCATGCTTTTCGTTCAAAGGAGTTTGAATTAAGAAAAGAGCTAATTGATGCAATTTTAGATGGGCTTAATATGAGAAAACCATATCAGGATTTCTTTTCTAGGCTCGAATTCAAGGGAATGCCCATTTCTAAAAGAATCCTCAAACCATTGATAGAAGATGGAAAGGTATCATGGTATGATGATCCAAGATTGCCAACGTTAGAAGCACTTAGAAGAAGAGGGATTAAGCCAGAAGCAATAAAAAAATTTATTTTGTCTTTAGGATTGACTAAAGCAAATACTTTAGCGCCATTTGATGCACTTGAATCATTTAATAGAAAATTTGTTGATGCAGATAGTATTAGATTATTTATGGTTAAAAAACCAAAAAAACTCACAATTAAAAAATTACCTTTTTCATTTGTAGAAATTTCAAATCATCCAGTAAGAGATATGGGTAAAAGAAAAATTGAATTAGATGAAAATATCTATATTTCAGGAGAAGATGCAGAAAACATCAAAGAAGGCAGTCAGATCAGACTTTTAGGATTGGGCAATGTCATAATATTAAAAATCAATGAGGAATTAGAAGGTGAGTTCATAGAAGATGGGAATATTACAGACGTACAAAAAATCCAATGGGTTACACAAAAAAATGCCCATATAATCAAGATTCTCATTCCAAAACAATTGTTTATTGATGACGAATTTAATGAAAATAGTTTAGAAGAATTAGAGGCATATGTAGAACCACACTACTTACAATTAAAAGATGGTGAGGAAATTCAATTTGTTAGATTTGGATATTGCAGAAAAGATTCACAGAATCAAGCAATCTTTACACACAAGTGAGTGAAAAATTATGAAGATAGCACGCCTATTACATGAAAATAGTGAAACATATGGTTTTGTAAAAGGAGATAAAGTTTCGACTAAAGATGAGATTACTTATCAAACAGGAGTTCCAATTCCACAAAGCATCAAAGATTTTCTTTTTGATGGGTGGTATGATGAAATTAAAGATAGGTTAGATACTTTACCATATGAAGAAAATATTTCAAAATTTAAATTATTAAGTCCAATTCCAAATCCGAATAAGATCATTTGTTTGGTTTTTAATTATATTGATCATGCTAAAGAGCAAAATCTGTTGCCACCAGAAGAACCAGCCATAGTTCTAAAGCCTAGAACAGCACTAAATGGTACAGATTCAGACATAATTTGTCCCGATTTTGTAACTCAGTTAGATTATGAGGTAGAATTAGCCTTGATAATAGGTAAAAATTGCAAAAACATCAACGAAGATGAAGCAAAAGAAGCAATATTTGGGTACATGATTCTAAATGATGTTTCAGCAAGAGACATCCAATTCAAAGATAAACAATTCACTAGAGGAAAAAGTTTTGATACATTTGCACCATCTGGACCATGGATAACAACATCAGATGAAATTAAAGACCCACAAAATTTGAAACTTACAACTAAAATTAATGGGGAGGTACGACAAAATTCATCTACGAATAACATGTTCATAAAAATACCAGAAATAGTATCTAAATTAAGCAAAGTGATGACTCTTGAAAAAGGAGACATTATTTCAACTGGAACTCCTGCGGGAGTCATATTAAATAAACCAAATGCAGTGTTTCTGAAAAACGGTGATAAAATAGAAATGGAGATTGAAAAATTAGGAATTTTAAAAAATACAATTAGATTTGTAAGTGAAAATTAGTACAGAAATTTTTTCATTAGGTTAAATGTGATTTTATGTTCTAGAGTGTTTAACAAAGGTAATTTTTCTTTAGTCAAGATTTGTATTTTTTGATAATTTTTTTCTGCTCCATAGTTTTGTATGTGTGAAAGAACATCCAATGTATTATCTTGAGAACCTGAAAATAAAGTTACAATCAAGGTTTTATCAAAATGTTCAGAATCAGTTAGAATGGCAATTGAAACATCACCAGATGTATCAGAAAAAATTATTTTGTTTTGTTTGGATAGAGAAACCAAAGTTTCTTCATCTAGAACTAACCATCTCCAAGATTTTACATAGTGATGAATTTTTACATTATTTATGGCATTAAAAAACTGGATTTTATGATTATTGTTAACCTTAGGTAAAAGGGAATAAAAATTCCAAGTTTGAAATATCTGATAATTGAGACATTTTGCCATTAAAAAAGATGGTGAATTTTCGGTATCGATCAACATAAATGAAAATGGTATTTGTTTTTCTTTAGCAAGTAATTCTATATGCTTAACTAGTTTTGATGCCAAACCTCGTCTATGAAAATTTGGGTTGATTCTGATTCCTTCAATCCATACTTGATTTTTAGAGAAAAATGCATGGCACATACCAACAGGAGATTGTTTTTCAATAAGGAGTAAATTGCCTTCAGATAGCCAATATTCCCAAACATCTTGAATATAATCACCCCATGAAAAAGTATCTTTACAAAAATTTAATATAAAAAACTTATCCGAATTGATTGCATCCCTAATTTTTATTGCTTCCATATACGAAAAAATATTAAGAATGATAGACTAAAAACCATAATGGGCAAAATAATTGCTGGAAAAACCACAGATGTTCCTCCTGGTAAAATGATCAAAGTTTCTGTGGATGGTAGAGAAATAATGATTGCAAACATTGATGGTAATTATTGTGCCATAAACGATTCTTGTACTCATTCAGGGGCAAGTCTTTCAGAAGGAAAATTAGATGGATGTAATGTAATATGTGGATGGCATGGAGCACAATTTGATTGTAAAACTGGTAAATTAGTTAAATTTCCTGCCAAAATTAGAGATTTAGCATCATACAATATTTCTATAGAATCAGACAGCATATTTGTAGAGATGTGACTATATACTTCAAATTTTCAATAAATGGTGTAAAAAATGGCTGATGATAAACAAAACAAAGAAGCAATGAAAGAAGCAATAGAAACTCTAAACCAAATTGCTACAAACCATTCAACACCAAAGACAATTAAAAAAGCTATTACTGATCTTGTGACAGATTTGAATAATGAGGAATACTCACTGTCAGTAAGAGCTAATAATACAATCAGTCTACTCGATGATGTAACCCAAGATCCCAATATGCCTTCATATGTGAGAACACAATTATGGCAAGCAGTTTCAAAGCTTGAAAGCATAAGAGAATAAATTCTATATTGTTTTAATTATAATATTGAAAATAGAAGAGTATCTTAAATCACTGCCGAAAAATATAGTCAGTGGAGAAGATGTTCAATTACCAGAAAAGTCATTTAGAGATATATTCAATTTTTCAAATTTAGGAAAGAATGATATTTTTTATCATCTTGGGTGTGGGGATGGAAAAGGAATAGCATTAGCTTTGAAAGAATACAATGTTAAAAAAGCCATTGGAATTGACAATAATCCAGACAAAATCAAACAAGCAAGAAATATTCTAAATCGAGATCATCTTTCAGGAGATCTAATTTGTGAAGATATACAGAGTGTAGATATTTCTGATGCTACTGTAATTTTGTTTTGGTTTACTGATGAAGAGATCATCAAGTTCATGACGAATAAATTTGAAAAATTAAAACAAGGAACTAAAATAATTACGATTTGGGGGCCATTACCAGATTGCCTTCCTGAAAAAGTAGAATTTCCATATATAATTAATCAAATTCCTTTCAGAAAAACAAATAGTTTGCAAGAACAGGTATTATCAATTTTTGGAGTAAAATGTGTGAATTTTGTAACTGCATGGGAATTTGCAGAAAGATATACAAAGGCAATTAGCAATCCTGAAATCAGAAATGACAGATTCTTAACAATTATTCAGACTCTAGTAATTTGGATTAATGCAAAGAATTTAGGAGTCTCTTGTGGAGATAAAATCCCAGAATCAATTCAAACATACATAGACATAATGAAAACACATTTCGATATTGATTTTGAATACCTTTTAAAATAATTTTTATGTAATCCTTTTATTTTATGTTAATTATATACAAGCATGGTAGGTAGAATAAACATCAATGTATCTGCTGTAGATTATGATAAAACAAGCAAGGCAATAATACATCAACTCTCTCTTTTAGAAGAGATGGTTCATAGTCAAGAGGATTTTGTAATTACAGATTCAGAATTTACTTTTGGATGGCATTTTTTTGTTGTAAGCGTTAACAAAACATTGGTAGAAAAGCTAGTTGATCAAATGGGGCCAGATTTTGACAGATTGAAAGGAAAAGGTATTGAAAAAAAATTTCTCACGTGGCTTACAAATAATTTAGAGAGTAAAATTCCTCGATTCAAATTGGCTATTAAAGAAGAGATGGAATCAAGTAAGTACGGTATTTTTTAAAAAATTATGTAGGCCCTCGAGGGTAATCGAAACCCTGTCCGGGGATCCACAGTCCCCTATACTAGCCACTGTACTACGAGGGCCACAAGAATAAAAAATTGTTTATCCTGTAATAATCTTTGATTTTAACACGATGAAAATTAGCCTGTAGATTTATTATTAACCAGTGCAAATTATAGTCATGAGATTTTGGTGGGTAGCTATGGGAATAACAATCGCAATCACATGGATTGGGGCTAATTACTTGATTCCATGGAAATAATCTAGAATTTAAGACATCAGATTTTGGATTAGATAATTCATCAGAGAATTAATTCAGTTTATCGATCGCTTTAAATTTGTTGAATCAGGTTGTCATTCAACTTGAAGAGAGAATTTATTACTAATCGACTGCATGCAGGAAAAAAACCTACGGGAGTGTCGGTAGAAAGAAAGATAGAAACAGTTCAAGGTAAAAAATTTTCATGGATTGACTTACAAAGTCCAGATAGAAGTGATGTTGAAAAAATAGCTGAAAAATATCATTTTAACTCATTAAACATTGAAGATTGTATGACTAAATATGAGCTTCCAAAATTAGACAGTTATGATGATCATTTCTTTGTCATATTACATTTCCCTCCACTATTACAACAACATGGAATTTCAAGAAATAGTCAGATTTCCATATTCATAGGTAGAGATTTTTTAGTAACTGTTCATCAAGGGGATTTAAAACCATTAGTAGATTTGGTAAATATTTGTAAAAATGATTTAGATCAAAATAGAAAAGAAAGATTACTTGGAAAATCACCAGGACATTTGCTTCATGAAATAATAGATATTCTAGTAGATGATCTATTACACATATCAAGAAAAGTGATTGCTAATTTAGATGATCTGGAGGATGAAGTATTTGATGAAACAAAATCAGTTGCAAGAAATATTGCACTACTCAGAAGAGAAATCAACATTATGAGAAGAATAGCAAACCCGTTAAAAAAATTCGTATTAGAAATTGCTAAAAATATTAAAAAATTTTCAGATGAAGATGATCTTTCATTATATTTTGACGATGTGATTGATCATATAGACAAAGTAATTGAAACTCTAGAAGAATCTAGAGAAACAATGGAAATTTTTAAGGATACGGATTTCATGCTCAGTACGGAAAAAACAAACAAAGTACTTGCAGTATTGACAATAATCTTTACATTTTCCATTCCAGGAACAGTTATTGCAGCATTTTATGGAATGAATGTAAATTTACCTGGTGGGATTGTAGATAGTGATAATATTCCAACGTTTTTAGGGCCATACACATCTTTCATAACAATAATTTTGGCAGCATTAATACCAGTTATCATTATGTT
Organism: Nitrosarchaeum sp.; assembly: GCA_023265135.1. Classification (GTDB taxonomy): domain Archaea; phylum Thermoproteota; class Nitrososphaeria; order Nitrososphaerales; family Nitrosopumilaceae; genus Nitrosarchaeum. Next base: position 124,508 of record JAHFUM010000001.1, read on the forward strand.
TGTTTATTTTAAAAAACTTGGTTGGATTAACAATTAAAAAATTATTTAATTCAGTAATTTTTCATGTAGACTAATTTTTACTTTAGTTAAAGAGAGTTTCAGATTATCAGGTATTACAACCAGTAATCCTGAATTTTTTCCCACATTATTACAAATACCACTAAAACTATTATGATTTATTGCAAAACACCCCTCTTGAGTATAAAATGTAAAAGAACGATCTTCAAGATAATTGTCTAATTCAATTTCAGACGGTATAAAATATACATCAAAAGCGGTATTTTTATCATTTATTGAAACTGCAAATTCATATGAAGTTAAATCGTTTGATGTACAAATAGGTATGAATTGAGCATATCCTTGCTTTATGATTTCATTTTGTTTGTCTAAAGTATATTTTTCATTTAAAATATTCGGATAAATCGATACATAAGGATCATTATTTAATTGAGTTCCTTGGATCAATTCAATATTATTACGAATACTATCAATTATGTATCGATAAAGATGGGGTTTCCAACTAGATTCACAATTACTAAATTCATGTTTTAATTCAACGAATGATTTTTGTTTTTGATACTGTAGTTGATTTGAGTTGTAATCAGTAAATAATGTAGAATCAGATAAATCAAATGCTTTAACATTAGATTTAGTATTTGGATTTGACCATACATTTGTTATATCATAAATAATATTTCCAGGGTAACTGCTCCATTCGGGTTGAAGATGAATGTAGATAGAATATTTATTAATGTCCTGATCATATGGGGAACCAAATATTAAATGACCAAAAAGAGCATTAGACAAAATTAGAAGGATTGCAATAAAAGGAATGATAAAATATAATTTAGTGTTCATAAAGTATAGCCAAGCACAATTTCTAAAATTATTATAAAAATATGACTAATTTTTGATTGCATAAATATAATAATGATCTTACATGACATTTAAAATATCTCAAATACAATTTTTCATGGCATAATGAGCTTAAATAAATATAAGATGTGATAACCTCAATTATGGTAAAAATTAGAATTAGAACAGGTAGAGGAACTGGCACGAGAGAAATTGATGACGGTGGAAAAGATTGGGCTGGAGATGCATATCAAAAAGTGCAGGAAGAAAAGAAAAAACAAGCAGCAAATAGAATGATCCATACAGGTAGAGGAACTGGTGCAAAAAGATTAGGAGATTTGCCAGATGTAAAACCAAGACCTTCGACTGAAGGAATGACAAGAATTACAGGTAGAGGAACGGGCTCAAGAAAGAGTACAAACAAAGGATCGTCATAAAAACCTTAATTTTCATTTTCAAGTATTATTCTAGTTTGTACTGGTCAAAAAAAAGAGAAAACTTGTTAAAAATCATATTTAATTATCATCATAGTTTTGAAGTAATATGAGAAAAATTAAAAACATATTGGTTCCACTTGATGGTTCAAAATCATCTCTAAAGGGATTGAAATTGGCATCAGATATAGCAAAACAATTAGATGCAAAAATTACAGCCATACATGTTATTAGATATTCGTTAGGATTTCAATTTCCAGTTTCATCTGAAATTAAGTTGAGTCATATCAAAGAAGCTGAGACAATAATAACAGAAGCTCAAAAAATTATAAGAAAAAACAAAGTTTCATTTACAGGAAAAATCCTAAAAGGAGAAAATATCGGTAAAACAATTACCAAATTTTCAAAAACTATGAAATTTGATCTCATCATTATAGGTTCAAGAGGACCTGATCCTGGTTCTGAAGTATTTCTTGGAAGTGTTGCAAATTATTTATTACATAAATCAAAGATGCCAATTACAATAGTAAAATAATTTATCATAAAATAATCATAAAAGCAAGATATGTCAATTTTAAATTTGCATATTAGGATTTCGTGCTTTTAGTTTTTCCCAATCAGATAGAAAATTTTCTAGTCCGATATCAGTCAAAGGATGTTGAATCATTTTATCTAAAACTGCAGGAGGTAAAGTTACAACATCTGCTCCAATTTTTGCTGCATCAACAACATGTATTGGATGACGAATACTTGCAACAAGGATCTTTGTCCCAAAGTCATAATTAGAAAATATTTGCTTAATTTCTTTAATCAAATGCATTCCATCTTGACCAATATCATCTAATCGGCCAATAAACGGGCTGACATATTTTGCGCCTGATTTTGCTGCAAGTAATGCTTGATTTGGAGAAAAAACCAATGTAACATTTACAGGTATTCCTTCCGAGGAAAGATGTTTGCATGCTTTCAAACCATCAGATGTCATAGGAACTTTCACAACGACATTTTTACCATATTGATGTAGACGTTTTCCTTCTTCAATCATTCCAGAGTATTTGCTACTTAGAACTTCCAAACTAACATCGCCTTTGATGATTTTTGTGATTTCTTTCATGATGTCTTTTGGGTTTCCACCTTCTTTAGACATCAAAGATGGATTTGTTGTAATACCATCCAACAAGCCCATATCGTTAAATTTTCGGATTGCTTCGAGATTTGCAGTATCAAGAAAAATTTTCATAATTTTCTACTCCTTATCTCCTTAACTTGTTTTATCATATTAAAAGATGTTATTCCATGTTTTTCTAAAAGCAGTGAAATTTCATTATCTCTAGCAGATTCGCCAAACATATCCTGAGCACCTATTCGTTTTATTGGGACTGGGTATCTCTCAGAAACAGATTCTGCAACTGCAGATCCCATGCCTCCTAAGATATTGTGCTCCTCACAAGTGATTATACATCCAGTTTCCCTTGCTGCTTTTTCCAAGAGTTCAGCATCAATAGGCTTTATAGAAAACATATCCAATACTCTGCAAGAAATTCCTTCTTGTTGTAATGATTCAGCTGCTTCAAGAGCCATTCTAACTGTGATACCACATGCAACTATAGTGCAATCAGAGCCATCGCGAACTGTAATTCCTTTACCAATTTGGAAGTCTTGTGATTCAGAATGAACGACAGGTGTATTGGATCTTGTCATTCTCATGTAGAATGGACCATATTCATTTGCCATTAATCTAGTTAATTTTGAAACTGCAAAAGTATCAGCAGGTATGAAGACACGAAAATTTGGAATTGCTCGCATAATTGCAATATCTTCAATTTGTTGATGAGAACCACCATCAGGTCCAACAGACAATCCACCATGTGATACAACTAATTTTACATTTAGTCCTTTTTTGTTTGCAGGAGAAGGGTATGCAATTCCATTTCGTATTTGATCTACTGCACGTCCAGGTAGAAATATTGCATAAGTGCTAGCAAATGATATTTTTCCAGAAGATGCAAGACCTGCAGATAGAGAAACTAAATTTGCTTCTGCTATTCCTACATTAAAAAATCTATTAGGAAACACCTTACCAAATCCAGATGTTTTAAGAGAATCAGTTGTATCAGCACCTAAAACTACTATGTTTGGATTTTCCCTTCCAAGTTCAATTAGAATTTTGGAGTATTCTGAACGCATGTCAGTCATTATTGGTGGATTCAAAGATAACCTGCCTCTTCAGCTATTTTCTTAATTTGTTCTTGTTTTTCGCCAACAACATGTAATCCAATCCATTTCTTAACAAGTTCAGAACCGCCCAATTCATTTGCTTTATCAAGTAAGATTTTTCGTTTTGTTTTGAGAATTTGATTCCTGAAATCTCTTATAGCACTACGTACATCTTGTTTTCCAATAATTGCGCTACCACCTACAAAAGATCTTGCGCCATCTATAAAACAGGATCCAATATTATCAAGAGTTACACCACCATCAGCTTCAATGAAGCCTGAAAACTTGTGCTCATTTAGGATAGTATTCAATCTATTCATTTTTCCATGTGTTTCTTCAATATACTTTTGACCTGACTTTCCAGGTACAACAGACATTACAATGAGTTGATCAATTGCAGGTATAAATTTGTAAGACCATTCAGGAAGTTCAGTATCAGGATTAATTGCTAGACCTACGCCGATTTGATTTTGCTTTAAGAAATCATGTATTTCACCAAAGCTTGATTCATCACAAACTTCAACATGAACTGTAATTATGTCACTCCCTGCCTCAACATAATCTCTAACATGTTTTACTGGGTCGTTAATCATCAAATGAGAATCAAATGGAATTATTGTTAAAGAACGTAATTCTTTAATTTTTATATGATCAAAAGTTTTTGTTGAAACAAATTGCCCATCCATTACATCGAGATGAATATAGTCGGCTCTTCCAGTTACACATCGTTTTACTTCATTTTCAAGATTTGTCATATCACCTGCAATTATTGAAGGTGCAATCATAAACTGTGAATCTAGTTCCAAATTAATTATTGGAAATACGTCAGAATCAGGAGCTTTTCCATGCCATTGTGGATTATCTTCCATATGTTCAACACCTTTCCCTTTAATGGTTCTAGCAATAATTATTGAGGGTATGCCTTTTATTGAATTTGCCTTAGTAATTGCAGCGTCAATTTGTTCAATTCTGTGCCCATCTATTTCAATTACATTCCAACCAAATGACCTCCATTTATCACCAGTTTTCCATCTGGATGCATCTTTCCACATTTCAGAAATATCATCACCATCTAACTTTTTATCTAAAGGCATGATTTTTTCAGTGTAAGAATCTTGTTGGATAAAATTTCTATCCAAGAAAGCCGTAAGATTGTCTACTTGGTATTTTGCAGCAGTCATTGCAGCTTCCCATACTTGTCCTTCATCAGATTCACCGTCACCCATTATAGTATAGACATGGTGATTCTTTCCATCAATTTTTGCAGCAAGTGCAACACCTATAGAATAAGATAATCCGGTTCCCAAAGAACCACCACAGAATTCAACTCCAGGGCATTTTAAATCAGGATGTCCCTGCAATTTACTACCAAATTTTCTTAAAGTATCAAGTTCAGATTCAGGAAAATAACCAGCAATAGCCATATTTGAAAACAATCCAGGCGCGGCGTGTCCCTTGGATAAGATCAGTCTATCTCTATCATCCCATTCTGGATTTTTTGAATCATATCTCAAGTGTTTATAAAATAAACATCCTAAAAGTTCAGCCATTGAAAAAGAACCTCCAGGGTGACCAGATCCAGCATTGTTTGTTGCTTTAATCACTAATTTACGAGCTCGTAGAACATTTTTCTTGATTTGATAATAATTAAGTCCCATTTCCCAATTACGTTCCTTACAAATTTAATAAAAATCTACTTCTAAAATTTTAATCTAATAGTTACTAGGATACATTATGAACATCAAGAGAAAATGACGATAGTTTATGATAATCAATGTTTTTTGTGTGTGAAATTTGCAAAAATAATTGAATTTCTTACAATAGATAATTGAACGATGAACGAACATTATTCAAATTTTGATGTAAAACTAAGAAAAGCAATGCCAAGAGAATTAGCATTAGAAATGTTTTGGTCAATATATGAAGAAACAGCATAAGGTGAAAGATCTACACTTTAGTGCTACTAAAAGTAGTGATTACAATAAATGAATGAAACTTTAATAAAAATAAAGTATGAAACATGATCAGAAATCTAAAACTGTAAAATATGTTTTTATAAGATCTGCAAATCCATTCTCAGATAGTAAAAAACAGATCTCTAGTAAATCTAAATAGAACTTAAAACTTAGATTTTCATAATGATGAAAATAAGAGTAGAAAATCCAAATAATTTAAAAAAGAAAACAGCAATGCTTTGTGGATTTGTCTTAGAAAATTCAGATAAAATATTAGGATTGGAAAACATGAATTCTAGAATAATCCCATCAATAAAACAATCAATAAATGATATGGGAGGAGAATTTGGTAAAATATCTGTCATTCCAACTATAGGTACATCAGCACAAAGAATACTCTTAGCAGGACTAGGTAAAAGAGAGAAACTTACTAATGACACCATAAGATTTGTTTCCGGAAAAATAGCTCAGAAGGCTAGAGAGTTAAAACTAAAAGAATTTTCCATAATAGTACCTCCAACTTCTCTAATTGAACCTATTTCATCAGTATCTCAGATAGTAGAAGGATGTAAAATGTCTCTGTATAAATTTGAAAAATATAAAACTAAAATAGAAAATAATATTCCAAATCTTACAATTTTAGTTGCTAAATCAGAAAAAATTTCAAAAGCAATAAGAATTGCAGAAATTATTTCTGATGGAGTTGTATACACAAAGAGTATTGCCAATCTACCTCCAAACGAATGCATACCTACAACATTAGCAAATTTTGCAAGAATAGTATCAAAAAAGAATAATATGAAATGCATCATAATTTCAAAAAGTGATCTCAATAAGAAAGGATTCGGAGGAATTATTGCAGTAGGACAAGGAAGTAAAAATGAACCAAAACTGATAATTTTAGAACATAATCATGGTTCTAGAAATGAAAAACCAATTGTATTAGTTGGTAAAGCAGTAACTTTTGACACAGGTGGTATTTCGCTAAAACCTGGTGAAAAAATGGATGAAATGAAATTTGATAAATGTGGAGGATGTACAGTTATGGGAATAATGAAAGTGGTTTCAGAATTAAAATTACCAGTCAACGTTGTAGGAATTATTCCATCAGTTGAAAATATGCCAGGTGGAGAATCGTATAGACCTGGAGATATAATAAAATTATACTGTGGAAAAACTGCAGAAATATTAAATACAGATGCAGAGGGTAGATTGATTTTAGCAGATGCATTATCGTATGGAGAAAAACAATATTCACCAAAAGTAATTATTGATTTTGCAACATTGACTGGAGCATGCATAATTGCATTAGGTACTAACATAGCAGGAATGGTTTCAAATAATGATAAGTTAGTACAAACGATCATTAAATCATCAAAAAGAACAACAGAGGAGGTTTGGGAGCTTCCACTAAATGATGACTATATAGATATGATAAAATCAGATGTTGCAGATATGAAAAATGTTGGAATTGGAAGAGCAGCAGGCACCATTACTGCTGCAGCATTTTTAAGAAACGCAATTAAAAATACGCCTTGGGTTCATATTGATATTGCAGGTGTTGCATGGACACAAACTGGTACAAAAGAAAAGCCTTACAATCCTAAAGGTGCTACAGGTTTTGGAGTAAGATTGATTCTAGATTACTTACAAAATATATAAATTCAAAACTAGGAATTGGATCAATATCATTATTGAAAATTAGTTTCTATGTTATTATATAAAAATATCATCAAAATACCATGATAAAAAAGAATTCTTGTGATTGTAATGATGTGCATCATACAGGTCATGATTATACACACTACAAACACATAGACAATCAATGCATACATCCAGATGGACACATACATAAAATTGGAGAAAAGTAATGACTGTTGAAAATGCAATAATGAGATTAAGTGATCTTATAATGGAGCGTGAACAACTCTCAGAACTAATTCAAAAGGAATTGAAATATAATGTAACAGAGAGTACTAAAACAAGTGTGATTGCAACTGTTGATTTTTTAAAGGACGAAATAGCAACTCTCAAAGATATTTTAAAAGAATTGGATTAGTACCCTCTACTGTTTCTATCCGGTTTATCGATATTTGGATTTCTAAAACCATGTTTATCCATCATGTGATTTAGAAATCGAATATCATCTGTAAATTGTTGTCCACATACAACACAATGAGGCATTGAAATCATAGTACCAATCATAAATTCCATATTAAAAGATGATTGTAGAGAGAATAGAAAATGCCAGCACTGTTGCTTCCCAAGAGCTCTCGCATCTTAGTAGCACAACAGCGACATTAGGTTTGACTTCCAAGTTCGGAATGGGGTTGGGTCGCACCCTAACGCTATGGCCGGCTTGAACAAGGTTGGTAGATTCTTATCTATTAAGGTAACGCCTTATTTTAGATATTTCAAAAGAGGTATAAAGCAAGGAATAACCGAATTACGACATGACTCACAGAGTTGCAGTACTGGACAAGGACCTTTGCCAACCAAAAAAATGTGGTTTGGAGTGCATAAAATATTGCCCAGTTAATAAGTCAGGGACTGATTGTATCGTTCTTAACGAAGAAACAAAAAAAGCCCAGATAGATGAAGATGTTTGTAATGGGTGTGGCATATGTGTCAAAGTATGTCCCTTTGAAGCAATCACTATTGTCAATTTACCATCTGAATTAGCATCAGACAAAATTCATCAATATGGTCCAAATTCATTTAGGTTATACAAATTACCTACACCAAGAAAAGGAGAAGTGGTAGGATTACTAGGTAGAAACGGAATGGGAAAAAGTACTGTAGTAAACATTCTTTCTGGTAATTTGAAACCAAATTTGGGAAGATATGAAAATCCTCCAGAATGGGATGAGATTTTAAAGTATTATGGTGGAACAGAATTAAAATCTCATTTTGATAAAATAAAAAATAAGCAACTTCGTGCATCAATTAAACCACAACAAGTACATCATATTGCTCAAGCATTTGATGGCACTGGAAAAGAATTGATTGAAAAATATGATGAACGAGGAATATCAAGAGAATTAATTAAAGAATTAGGATTAGAAAATTCGATGGAACAAAATCTAAAAGAACTTAGTGGTGGAGAACTTCAAAGATTAGCCATAGCATCTGTTGCATCAAGAGATACGGAATTTTACTTTTTTGATGAACCGTCATCATACAATGATGTTTTTCAGAGAAAAAGTGTAGCAAGAGTAATTCAAAGTTTAGCTAAAATTGGAAAGAGTGTAATGGTTGTTGAACATGATTTAACATTGCTTGATTTTCTTAGCGATTACATTGAAGTACTTTATGGTGAACCTGCAGCATATGGAATTGTTTCTAGTGTATTATCAACTAAAATTGGAATTAATGTATTTCTTGATGGTTATCTGCCAACTGAAAATGTCAGATTCAGAGATAAGAAATTTTCTTTTGATGTATCTTCTTCATCCACTGATGAATTTCAAGAAGGAAGTGAAATTTTGTCATATCCAAAACTTGAGAAAAAATATGCCTCATTTTCAGTTACTGTTGAGCCAGGTAGAGTAAGAAAAGGCGAAGTGTTAGGAATAATGGGCGCAAATGCACTAGGGAAAACAACATTGATGAAGATGATTGCAGGAGTAGAAAAACCAGATTTTGGAGAAATTGATCAAAAAATAAAAATTGCATATAAACCACAATATCTTCAAAACGATATTGATGCTGAAGTTGTCACTTTATTAGACAAGGCAAATAGTGGTGCAATTGAAGGAAGTCAGGAAGAAGAACAGATACTAGATCCATTGAAAATTAAAAAACTGTATAATAAATCAGTAAAAAATCTGTCAGGAGGGGAATTACAAAAAGTTTCAGTGGCGGCATGTCTTTTACAAAAAGTAGATCTTTATGCACTAGATGAACCATCTGCATTTTTAGATGTAGAAGACAGAATAACCATTGCAAAATTCTTACAAAAATTTGTTCGATCATTTGGAAAAACAGCTATTGTGATAGATCATGACATACAGCTAATGGATCTTGTTTCTGACTCGATGATAATTTTTGAAGGTGTATCGGGATTATCAGGACATGCTACATCTCCAATGCCAAAAGCAGATGCGATGAATAGATTTCTGAAATCATTAGATATGTCATTTAGAAGAGATGAAAAAAGTTTGAGACCAAGAGTAAACAAATTAGAAAGTAGATTAGACAAAGAGCAAAAAATTTCAGGAAATTTCTATTACAAAAATTGACTCGAATGTTAAAAAGATCATTGGAAAATATACTTACTTCACAAGAAAGCCAAGAACTAATTTCATCTTTTGATCAGATTGGAGATATAATTATAGTTAGAATTCCTGATTCGTTACTAGCAAAGAAGAAACTCATTGGTGAAACTCTTCTAAACGAAGTCAAAATTGCAAAAAGTGTTTTTTATCAAGCTTCTCCGGTTGAAGGTGATTTTCGTACCAGAAATTTAGAGATCTTAGCAGGTGAAGATAAGACAGAAACAGAATACAGAGAATTTGGATGTAGATTTACAGTGGATGTTGAAAATGCATTTTTTTCACCTAGATTATCTACTGAAAGAGAAAGAATTGCCAATTTAGTTCAAGATGGAGAGATAGTAGTGAATATGTTTGCTGGCGTAGGCATGTTTTCTATTATGATTGCAAAGAAGAAGAAGTGTACGGTGTACAGCATAGATATCAATCCAGTTGCGACAAAACTATGTGAAAAAAATATCATTTCAAATAAGCTTAAAGGAAGTGTTATTTCCATAAATGGGGATGCGTCACAAGTAATTCAAGAAAAGTTACAAAACAAATCAGATAGAACTTTAATGCTTCTTCCTGAAAGATCAGACGAATTCTTAAAGTCTGCAATTAATGCAACAAAAAATGGAGGAATAATTCACTATTATTCTCACATTCATGCAGATAAAAAATCAAATGCAGGAAAACTTTCTGAAGAACATTTCCTACAAGTAACTCCAATAGGATCAGAAATTTTAGGATCAAAAATAGTTAGAGCAGTAGGCCCCAGATACTATCAAACAGTAATAGATGTTAAGATTTCAAAATAAATTAATCATCTGATGAAATTGATGCAGGTGAAGGTTTTGTTGTTGCCATTACATAGCCAATCCAAGCTACTACACCAAGTATTCCTCCCGCAATCATCAAAATAGATAATTGTAATACAATAGGACTCCATTCAGACAGCATAAGCAAATATGCATAAAGAAAGAATGCTGTAATACATAGTACAAAAATTGTAATTCCCATTCCTTTTCGTTTATCCATTGAGCTCAATTTTGTTGTGAGTTATTTATTGGTTTAAACTAGTTTAATTCAATTGCCATGAGATAAGCATCTTCGCCGTCACGATAATACGCATTGAGTTTTTGTCTAATAACAAAACCTAGTTTTTCATACAATCTAACAGCGTCATTGTTACTACATCGTACCTCGAGATAGAACTCGTCACATTTTTTTAGTTTAACACCATTTACAGATTCTTCAACTAGTGCTTTACCAATTCCTTTTTTTCTATATTCATCAAGAACTGCAATAGATACTACGTGGCCTTTTTTTACAAATCCTAATTTTTTGAAATTAGAAAAGCCATATTCAGTTTTGCACATTATGTAACCTACGTGTTTTCCCCCAATTTCTGCAACAATAAATGCTTCTGGAATTTCTGCAAGTAGACTCTCATAGAAATAATCAGAATAGTGTTCAGGAAGTGTTTTTAGATTAATTTCCATAACAGGAATAAGATCGCTTGGTTCAGCACGACGTATGTTACAGTCACCCAATTGTCTAAGAATTACTTGCATTACTAGTATATTTTATTATCAATATTTAATTTTAAACCACAAACCATTTAATTGAAAGGAATAGTCGTAAACAGAATGAGTGACCCTACTCAAGAAGACGCAATTTCCTTAGTAAATTCATTGTTTGAAGTAAGTCAATTTAACAGAGGAATGTACTCTTTGGAGTTTAGGATTAATGATCAGAATTTTAAATCAAAATTTGAGGATTTGGCAAGAAAATTAGAAAATATGAACTATGTTTGTAAGATTGAACAAATGGAAGACGGAAAATATATCATTATTCAAAAATTTGCTCCAAAAAAACAAAGGAAGTGGTTAAACGGATCTTGGACTCCACGAATTTTGTTTGCAGTTGTTGTCATTTTTGTAATGATTGACGGATATTATCGCACTACAGGGACAAATTCTATCATAGATATTGGTGAGCCATTAAAAATGGCAGGAATCTATACACTTTCACTTTTAGGAATTTTAGGAATTCATGAATTAGGTCATCTAATTGCAGCTAAGATTCACAAATTAAAGACAACATGGCCATTTTTCATACCAGGATTACCAGTTATTGGGATTCCAACTTTTGGCGCATTTATCCAATCACGTGGATTAACAATTAATCGAGAGATATTATTTGATGTAGCAATAGCAGGACCAATTGCAGGATTAATAATTGCAGTTATTGTTTCAATGTATGGTGCGTACTCTGCACCAATATTACAAGAAGATGTTGCTAAGGGACTTTTTGCAGATTCAAAATTAATGGAATGGAATCAAGGAGAGCCATTATTAATGACAGCAAGTTTATCGTTGTTTGGAAAGGGAGGAGTAGGTCATGAAGTGATAATGACGCCAGTTTTATTTGCAGCTTGGATTGGATTTTTGATTACATTTTTGAATTTATTACCAGCTTGGCAATTAGATGGAGGTCACATGGCAAGAACTCTACTTGGTGCTAAACGACACAAGTATGCAACAATTGGAAGTATGGCGATTCTTGTTTTGCTAAATTATTGGTTAATGGCAATGTTAATTCTAGTTATGAGTTCAAGAAATCCTAGTGCAATGCCACTTGATGATGTTTCTCCATTATCAAAAAATAGGAAGATTGCATATATGGGGGTAATAGGATTAGCCGTTTTGTGTGCTCCAATACCAACAAATTTTTTATCTAATTTTTTACCTTAGTAAAATTCTTGCCCCATCCATTACAACTGTAATTTTTTGTCTAATGCCTTGTGTTTTCAGGATATAATCTAAAGACGGTTTTATTCCAGATAGGGAAATCATGTTTAATTTTTTTAAATAGTATTCTGGAAGAATTGAAACTAATCCAATTTGAAAATTCTTTTGTATTTCTGATAAAAATAGTAGATCCTCCATTCCAGAAATGTATTTAGTTGGATTTCGAAGTTGATCAAGACTTAATCGACCCTCAACGTATTGTTGAAGTGCATCAGAGCCTAAACCCGATTTGCATTCTGCTATCAAAATAGATAAGCCTCCATTTTGTATTGCATTTGTACAATTCCAAAGAGAAGAAAGAGATTTTCCCAGATTATCATTACTTGAATCTTTTCCAGTACTGATTATCATTGACTTGTGATGACCAATATCTCTGATTGCAAATGATTCTAGAGTCTTTGTGGATGAAACTGTTTCAGAAGGATGACCTATTGTAAAATCAACAATTCCTTGGGAATTTGCTACAATTTCAATAGATTTAATTTCAAAATTATCAGCAAATTTTTTTGCTTCATCAAAACTTTCTGTCAATTGTCCAGGTACAGGAAGATTACTTTTTCTTTTTGCATATGCAGAAAGCATTGATTCCTGACCAAACTTTTTGATCAGTCGGGTAGAAATGGTCTCATATCCAAACAAACCATCAAATTCCATCTCTCCAATAAAAACAAGATTAGAATTAGAAAGATCAACATTATCAAATTCGTTAATTGAGCTTCCTTCGGGAAGGCCAGATTTTACACGATTCATTATTTTTTTTTCAGCCAAAATTTTGGGGAATGGTAATGATTTTTGCTCACATACAGTAAATAATGACGAGATGATTTTTTGAATAGATTTAGAGTTATGTAAAACTACAAGTTCCATGGGTTTTGTCAAGTCAATAGTACTCAGTTTTTCAATGATCGTTGTATCTTCCATGATTTTACCATCAGAATCAATTTTTTGTTCTAAATTCTCTGCTCTAATATCTAGAACGACATCAGTAATACCGTAATTTAACCAGATTTCAGGCATGATTAATACACAATACAAACCAAAATAAATCCAGTGTAGTTAATTTAGATATGGAATTTGTAAAAGAGTTTGCAACCTTTTTGCACCAAAAGCAGATAATAAAATTTGGAGATTTTACACTTGCCAGTGGTAAAAAAAGTTCATACTATATTGATTTGAGATTAGTTCCTAGTTATCCTCATCAATTCAGAACCATGATAAAATATCTACAAAACGAAATTGGAGAAGACATAGGATTGGATAGTTTTGATTCTTTAGTATCTGTTCCTACAGGTGGTTTGATTATTGCCTCAGCATTAGCAATTGAAACAGTGAAGCCATTGATCTATGTAAGAAGTAAACCAAAAGAATATGGAACTTCAAAATCAGTTGAAGGAAAAATTCATGAGGAAATGAGAGTAGTAATGATAGACGATGTTGCAACTACTGGAGGTTCAGTTGTAAATGCTATAAAATCATTAAAAGATGAAAACATTACAATAGAAGATGCATATGTAATCGTAAATAGAATGGAGGGTGCAGATGAAGCGCTCAAAGAATTAGGAGTTAAATTACATTCGATTGTCAATATAATGCAAATCACACAAGCATTATATGAACAAAAACTTGTTGATGACAGTATTTTAGAGAAAGTAAGAGAACAAATTGCTAAGTAATTTTAGGCAGCTCAGACAAATGCCTTTCAATCATCTTTCAGATATAACTCTGATTCTTCATTGCAGCCAGTAAATTTTGTCTGAGCTTATTTTAAAACTAATGGAAATAATATGGGCCCAAAGGGCTTCGATCCCTTGACTCCCCGGTTATGAGCCGGGTACTCTACCAAGCTGAGTTATGGGCCCTAAGCAGATGGATTTTATCTTCGGTATAAAATGTTATGAGTTCAACAATATGCTTCAAAACAACCATCAAGTAATAGATTTTGTGCCGAGATGGATTTGTCTGCAATTCTGATCAAGTTATCTGAATCAGTAGATGTTTTCTCAAGAATATTTCTCCAAGATGCAGAATGACGAATATCAGCTTCTGTATGAAGTTTAAAGTATTCAGTAGCTTCTTCATTATACATTCTATAGAATTCTTTCAAACCATCAAGTTTTGTTTGACTGATTTTAGGAATTTCTTTTTCAAAAGCATACATTGCACATGCTCCACCGTCATAAGTATTCATTAATTCAGATAATTCTGAGACAGATTTACTGGTCTTTTCTAATCCATCATAATGAATTAATTCATACTCAGAAACGCCTAGTTCTCCTGCAAATCTAATCCATGATTTTATGTGATTAAATTCCTCTTGTTGGTTATCAATCAATTCACTAATTACAGAATTAGGAGCTTTTTCTATAATAGGAGTCATAAATGATGGAACAGCCTTAACAAGTTGAAAATATTCTTTAGAATATCCAATTAGAGAATCAAGAGTTAATTTTCCGTCAGACCATTTCTGATAGAATGGGTGTTTTAGTAAACTTCTTTCTTCAATCATTTCATCAATTCGTTTTATTAGATTCATATCACTTCTCCCAATTTACCAATAAAAAATCTTTGTGGTTTACAAAAGATTTTATGGACAAATTACCCAATTTTGTTGGGTTCCAGTGGTGTAGACCGGTCAAGCATACTGCCCTTTCAAGGCAGTGATCCCGGGTTCAAAATCTAACGATGAAAATCCCGGCTGGAGCACCAAGATTTAATTACTAATGATAAAGTTTTTTGAATAGGTCTATATCTTGGACAGGAAAAATATCGAGATTAATCCTTTACTTGAAACATATGGTAAGTACATTGATAAAATCAACCATGCGTTAGATAGAGAATTATCACTGTATTCAGAATCAGAATTCATTGAACCGTTGAAATATTCGTTAGAGGGTGGAAAACGAATTAGACCGATAATCTTAGTTTTGGCTGCTGAAAGTGTAGGAAAAATTGATGACAATACATTAGCGGCATCATGTGCTGTTGAGTTCTTACATATGGAGTCGATCATACATGATGATATCATAGATAATGAAACAATGAGGAGACAAAAAGAGCCATTCCATATCAAATATGGATACAATACAAGTGTACTTACAGGAGATTTTGTTTTAGGATTAATTCTTGCAATTTCTTCAAGATTAGACAATGCGCGAATTACAAAAGATTTGGCTACAACGGCAATGTTGATGAGTGAAGGAGAAATGATAGAAAGTAGATTAGAAAGCAGTGAAGATGTTACTTTTGATGATTATCTGAAAGTGATTGAATATAAAACTGCCACTGCATTTGAAGTGGCAGCAAGAATAGGTTCAATTATTGCAAACGGTAGTGAAGAAGAAATAGAAGCACTAACAGAATATGGAAAAAACATAGGAATTGCATATCAAATAAGAGATGATTTACTAGACTGGAAAAATGAAGATAAGTTATTTAATTTATTGATCAAGAAAAGTTCTGATCCAAGAGATGTTTTTAATAAAATGGAGGAACTTTTAAAAAAATATTCTGACAAAGCTAGAACAAGCTTAAGAAAAATTTCAGATAATGATGCAAAAATAAATTTGGATAATCTAATAAAATTTACAACATTTAAGGCATAATACCTAAGCTAAGTGTCGGAGCAGCAAATTGAACAAATTTAATAATTGGATCTGGGTAGACACCAAATCCTACCAAGAAGATTATTGAAAATATCATGATTGCAATGATAGACTTTGGTTCAGATACTCTTTTTTCAGTTTCTCCTTCAAAGTACATTTTTCTTGTGAGCCAACCATAGTAAGCTAATGATAGAGCACTGTTTAGAACTCCAGCAATTGCAAGCCAAGGTGCCCACCATATAGTTGAACCAGCATCCAAAGCACCGCCAAATAACATTATTTTACTCCAAAATCCAGCAAGTGGTGGTACACCAGCCAAAGCAAATAATGAAATCACTAATCCAAGCGATGTAATAGGCATTCGTCTACCAAGTCCTTTGAGTTTATCGATGTTAGTTACTGCAAGTGTAGTCACTATACCTGTAACAGCTATGAATGCAGCACCTTTCATTACTGCATGATTCAATATTTGATAAAGGGAACCTTGTAAACCAAGATGACTGAATGGAGCTACTGCAAGTCCAATCAAAATATACCCTGCATGAGCAATACTAGAATATGCTAACATTCTTGCAAGATTCTTTTGCATGATTGCTGCAATGTTACCAATCGTCATTGTCATAACTGCAATTACACCAAGAGCTAAAGTCCAATCAAGATTAAGTACAACCATTCCAAGAACAATTATTCTAATTGTTGCTGCAAATCCTGCTTTCTTTGTTCCAGCTGAAAGTAAAGTAGTAATTGTTGGAGGTGAACCTTCATAAGTATCAGGCAACCATTGATGAAAAGGTACTAACCCCATCTTAAATCCAAATCCAGCAATAAACATTCCAACAGATAGCAATGCTAATGGCAATAACGAAGAATCAAGAGTAGCATAGCCATGAATAACTTCACCGATATTTGTTGAACCGGTTAATCCATAAGATAATGAAATTCCATAAACAATAATTGCAGATGATAGTGCACCAAACAAGAAATACTTGAGTGCAGCTTCGTTTGAGCTTGGATTCTTTTTCATAAATCCTACAAGAACATATGTTGGAATGCTCATGAGTTCCCACGCAACAAATAGCATTACCAAGTCAGTAGAGTATGCTATTAACACCATACCAATAGTTGAAAGTAGTATTAAGGAATAGTAAACCGCAGGATAATTCTTTTTTCTCATGTAGTTAAAGGAACCAACGGTAGTGAAGATTGCAACAATTAGCATAGCTATTGCAAAGAATCCACCAAATGCATCATCTACAAGTACATCTTCAGAAAATAAAGCAGATGGAAGAATTTTATCACTGATAAATTGATAGGCAACATATCCAATGGATACAATCAATGCAGAAAATGCAATAACTGCATAAAATGAGTTTGAACCTTTTTCTTTTCTGGCAATGCTGATTATAGGCAACAAAACTCCAACTGTGCCAAGAATTGCAATTATCACCAATGGAGTTGAACTGATTTCTAGCATCTCATCTTATCTCCTATATCAACAATATTAGGACTACAAATAGTAATCCTGCTCCAAATACGAATAGGTAAGATTGGGTTACACCGGTTTGAGTTCCTTGAATAACTCTAGCACTCCAACCAACTGCTTTTTGTACTCCATCATTCATTCCATATTCAATAGCGGTCTTTTCAAAGTATCTGAATACTCCTCTTGAAAGCCATAATGGGGCTACAACAAAGCACCAATATACAATTGCATTAAGGTAAAATCTATTTAGAATAACTTTATGAATACCAGAAAAGAAAATATTCGAATTTACGAATTTAACAGGATCAGCCCACCTGCCAATATAGAACACATATCCTAATCCGGTTCCAACTGCAAAAGCAGATAATGATGCGATAAGTGCAACCGGATTAATTCCATCTAAGAATCCAGGTAGTATTGAGTTTTCAATTTCATGTACAGAATGGATTCCAAATGTTCCTTCAAGATAATTTGTAAATAATTCATGGAGTCCGCCTTCAAACGACAATCCAATTAGACCAATAGCAATTGTAAGCACCGCAAGAATTCCATATGGTACCCACATAGATAGTGGTGCTTCATGAATATGATGTCCTTCTTCTTCCATTTTTTGAATATGTTTACTCTTTGAACCAAAGAAGACCAACCCCAGCATTCTAGTTGTATAAAATGCAGTAATCACGGCAGTTAATACAGCAATTGCAAATATCGGTATAGCCCAGGGATGTCCTGAAGTGTAAATCGCACCAAAGATAGAATCCTTACTCCAAAAACCAGTTGTGATAAATGGAGCACCCATTAATCCAAGACCTGCTGCCCACATAAACGCGTAAGTCTTTTTCATGTTTTTGCGTAATCCACCCATATCAGTCATGAATCTTGAACCTACGACATGTAACAATGAACCAGCAGCCATGAATAATGATGCCTTAAACATCGCATGTGAAATTAGATGAAAGAAACCAGCAGTATACCCATTAACAAATTGTTGTGATAATCCAGCAATACCAAGTACCATCATCATATAACCAATCTGAGAGCCAGTAGAGTATGCAAGTACTTTTTTAATTTCAGAATTAACCATACCTTGAAGTCCTAAAAGAAGGGCAGTAGTTGCACCAACTAGAAGAATTATTTCAAAAAACTGATCTGCCAAAATTCCAGCAGCACTTAAAGCAAAAACTAACGGTGCAAGTCTCATAACTAGGAAAACACCCGCCTTTACCATTGTTGCAGCATGTATCAAAGCAGATACTGCAGTTGGACCAGTCATTGCCTCTAAGAGCCATTCATTCAGTGGGAATTGTGCCGATTTACCAACTGCACCACCAAATAATAAAATGAATGCAGGTACCAAAAGACCTTGCGAAGACATTGTTGTTGCCCAAGTTGCATCATGCAATAATTCTCTAAATCCAAATGTTCCAGCAAATAAGAATATCAAAAGCATACCTGCAATCATCATCACATCACCAACTTTTGTCATGATGAAAGCTTTCATACCTGCATGAGTTGGAGAGTAATAATCTAAAAGACCAAGGACAGTTCGTCCTTCAGTTCCAACATGATCTTTCTTTTTATCACGATACCAAAAGCTAATTAATGCATATGATGCAAGTCCTACACCTTCCCAACCAAAGAATACTTGTAATAAATTATCAGATAATACAATTAGTTGCATTGAACCGATAAAGAACATCATCCAGAACCAAAATCGTGTAATTGATTTATCACCTTTCATGTATCCTGTACTGTAAATCATAATGAGAAATGAAATCCATCCAACTACATTTGCCATGATTACCGAAAGTGGATCAGCTAGTACACCTGCTTTCAGACTAATAGAATGAATCCAAGATATTTGATCATGAACTTCATGTGCTTCTAATGCCATTGGTAGTAAAGATGCTGCAGAAAGTGCGCTCATTAAAGCAAAACCGACTGCCACATATCCGGTTGCATGTTTAGAGAATTTTCCAATTCCTGGTATTATCAAAGCAGCAACAAATGGTAATATCCAAATTAACCAGGCACTAGCTGCACCTACTTCAAATGTAAAGCCTAACATTTCAGTTGCCATAAACTAAACCCCCAGTACTCCACTCATGTATGGAATTATTTGATTAAAGAATATGTCAGGATAAATTCCTAGAACGATTGTAAATCCTGCAAGAACCATCATAGGTGCAGTCATATACCAACTTCCTTCTTTAACATGTTCAAGGTGCTGTGGAAGTTTTCCAAAGAACACACGTTTTAGCATCCAAAGAATGTAAGACATTGTTAATACGGTTGCAACAAGACCTAAACCAAATGTTACTGCTCTTACTGTTGAACCATCTTTGATAGCAGTTTCTAATGCTCCGTAAAATAGAGTCCATTCACCCATAAAGCCGCTAGTTGGTGGTACTCCCATTATTGTCAATGCGCCAATCACTGCACATACAGCAGTTATTGGCATCTTACCAGCTAATCCACCAAGTTGAGAAATATTTCTAGTACCAACTTTAACAATTAAAATTCCAGCCATCATGAAGAGGATGCCTTTACCAAGTGCATGAGTGATATACATCATCTCAGCACCAGATAATCCAAGGACAGACATTGAACCTATTCCAAATAGAATGTAACCCATTTGACTTATACTGGAATATGCTAGTAATCGTTTGATATCGTCTTGCATTAATGCCATTGCTCCACCATAAATCATTGTAACAAGACCCCAAATGTGGAACCAAATTGAAAGATCAGCAAATGTATGTGGTAAAAATTCTACAATTAATCGGAAAATACCATAAGCACCAATACCGATCATTGCTGGTGATAGTAATGCGCTAATTGGAGTTGGTGCAGCACCGTGAACCCATGGAAGCCATATGTGGAACATGAATACAGCGAGTTTTACTCCAAGTCCAATTGAAATTGCAATAGCTGAAAGCATTAGAATATCATGTGGAATTTCGGATTCTTTGATATCTGCAAAGTTAAAACTTCCAATTGTGAGACCAATCATTAAAAATCCTAGTAGTAAAACAACTGCTCCTGCGTGAGTCCACAACAAAAACATTAAACCAATTTTTCTTCTTGGACCTGCACCCCAAAGTGCAACCAAAAAGAAACCTGGAATCAACATTATCTCAAAGAATACATAAAATTCAATTAGGTTTGTAGATAGAACAGTACCAAGCATTCCCATTGCGAATACAAGATAAAGTGCAAAGTAAAGTCCAGATTTAGCATTAACATAGTTTGAAAGAGAAGATGATTCAATTATTGTTGAATGACCATTAGAGGATACGACTTCGTGTCGTTCTTCCTCATACTGTTCATGAAATCTGTGGATCATGTAAGGTTTTGAATAAAGTACCAAAATTGTACTTAGGACGTAAATGATAATAGCGAATGGTGATGCTAATCCATCTAACAGGAAACCAAACTCACCAAATTGTGCTGTCCATGGATAATGTTCTGCAGTAGTACCACTAAGGGCAGATAGGATCACTAATACAGTAACATATAGCAGTAATCCAAAAGTGAACCACATTGCAGGTGTAGGGCCTATTTTTCTTCCAATTATGTAAGCAATAGGAGATAATAACAAAGGTAAGATAACTGCCTGCAAAAGTGCATATTCCATTATCCTTTCAAACTCCTAAAGTCTGCGATGTCTATATTCTGATACATGCGATATGCTACAATAATTAATGAAAGACCAACTCCAACCTCTGCTGCAGCAATTGCAATTGAAAATAATGCCAATGTTTGACCGCCACTATGTGGTAAGAAACGTCCAAATGCAACCAAGTTAAGATTTGCAGCGTTGATAATTATTTCAATTGCAAATAACATTCTAATAGCATTTCTCTTTACAGATAAACCATAGATACCAATGCCCAAAAGGGCGACGGACACTAAAACAAAATCAATCAGTTCGTTGTTCATTCTCTACATCCTCTCTTCTTGCCAAAACTAGTGCGCCAGTAATTGAACCCGTCAAGATAAGTGCCATTAAAATCAAAGCTGGCCAATAATATGTCAGAAAGTCTGCACCAATATTTCTAAAGTCAACTGCAGGTTTATCGGTAGTTATTGTTTTGATGCCAGAATCCATTATTACTGAACCTAGCGCAACCATAAAAACTAGCATCAGTGCAATGCCGACAAATTTTCTTCGTTTATCCTCAACTTTCTTGAATATGAGTTCTCTTTTTACTAACATGACGGTAAACAAAATTAGAACTGCGATAGAACCTACATAAACTGCTAACTGGAACATTGCAACAAAGGGTGAATCCAAAAGTAAAAAGAATCCAGCAATTCCACCAAGAGTTCCCATCAAGGCAATCGATCCATAAATTAAAGATCTTAATTCTAAAGCAGCTATTGCAGAACCAATTGTAATTACAGATAACGCAAGAAATACAGCTTCAGCCATGAGTTGCCCCTCGATCAGTAATTTTTATTTCAACGTCTTGTGAAACAAATGGTTTTACTTGAAGTTGGGCTGGTGTGTAAATCAAACCCTCCTTGCTAAATGAAGAAAGCTCATAGTCATTTGTCATATACAATGCATAAAATGGACATGCGTCAACACATAATCCACAAAATACACATTTACCGTAATCAATTTGTGGCATGATGGCTTTTTTATTATGTTTGTATTCTTCTGGAACTTTTACCATTGCAATTGCTTCGGCTATTCCTTCACATGCGATGGAACATAACTGACATCCAGTACATTTGTCATGGAATAACATATGACGTCCTTTAGAACCTGCAATTCCAACACCTGTGGACGGATCAAATTGGTAGCCATCACCAACAAACTTTAGTTTCTCTTCAGGATATCGTAATGTAAATCGTTTAATAGCTAAATGTTTAATTCCAGAGTTTAATGCCTTGATAATTCCAGTAGCTGTATTCATTACAATATTCCTCCAGGCCCCAAGACTCCAGCGTACAACAAACCGAGTGCTATAAAGATGTTAACGAATGCAAGTCCAATTAATTTGTACCAACCAAGACTCAACAACATGTCAATTCGAATTCTTGGGAAAACTCCTCTTGGCAATAGAATGAAAAAGATCACCCCAACTGTCTTTAATACAAACCATAGAACACCGTTTAACATCTCTTGTGAAAATATAGGTAGCCCAGGAATTTTTGCATGTATTGGACCCATAACTATTCCATCTTTGATAATCTCTTCAGGAAAAGGAGGCCAAATCATTGGTCCAGTCCAACCACCTAGGAATAAAACAACAAACAATGCTGCAAATGCATAAAGTTTCAAGTATGTTCCTAACTGAACAAGACCGTAAATCATTCCAGAAAATTCAGTTAACCAACCAGCAACAATTTCACTTTCTGCTTCTGGTAAATCAAATGGGATTCTTTCTAATTCGGCCAATATTGTAATAAAGAAAATAATTGCGCCTATCGGCAAAAATATAATCCATGGAAAATGGGTTTGACTAGCAACTATTTCAGAAAGATTTAGAGTTCCTGTAAGAATTACTACTCCTAACAATGAAAGAATTAACGGAATTTCAAATGACACCATTTGATGTAACGCCCTAATTCCACCAATGAATGGGAATTTACTATTTGAAGACCATGCAGAAAGAATAGTTATGATTGGAAAGAAACCAATAATTGCAAATACGGCAAGTAAGCCAACATCCACATCTGCAACTACCCAACCAGGGGCAACAGGAATTAATGCAACAAATGCTGCTGCTGTTGCAACAAATATTACAGGAGCAGCCCAAAAGATGGGTTTGTCAGCTTTTGCAGGAATAATAATTTCTTTTGAGATTAGCTTTAGCCCATCTCCCATTAGTTGTAGGATTCCTTCAATTTTTCCACAGTAAAAAGGACCCACTCTAAGTTGTAGTTTTGCCAGCATTTTTCTTTCTATAAATATTGTTCCAGCTGCAAGTAATGCTGCAAATCCAAATCCAGGAAAAGCAGCAATTTTAAACAAATCAGTAGTCATGAAGGCTTTCAAAATTGGAAGTGTTCTAGAAGGATCTGCCAACCAAGTTAATGCAAGAAATGGTGTAAGTAATTCACCATTAATTACTGGCATTTCAATATAGAATAAAACGAGCATAACTGCCGGGATACCAATTAATGTAAAAATCAGCAGTATCCAAAATGCATTATCTAGAATAGACTTGACAAATTCGCTAAACTTGAAGTTTGGTGCAATAACAGACATTTATCTATCTGCCTCCACTGGCCAATAATTAAGGCTCCAATATACTGCGGGCATATTTCCAAGTTTTTCTCCTTTGAGAAGATATGGTAATGCTATCAAATTTCTAAATGAACCAACACTTAGTTTTACTCTATAAGGTTCAGGTTTTGCATCAGAGACAATATAGCAACCTAATGAACCTCTACCTGATTCTACACGTTTGTATACTGAATCAAATCCTTTTCCTTTTGGATTTGGTTTTAGTTTTACTCTAACAGAACCAGACTTTGGCATTTTTTGCAATGCTTGTCTAATTATGTTACAGCTTTCCATCATATCGAGCCATGGAATTTTAGATCTTGCATAAGAATCTCCCTCCTTCATCACATTACTGTGAACATCTAACTCTTCATAGACATCATAAGGTTCCTTTTTTCTGAGATCATAATCAACTCCACTGGCTCGAAGAACAGAACCGGTTGTACCTAATCTAATTGCATCTTCACGTGATAAAACACCAGTGTTTTCAGTTCTAGCAATTAAAATTGGATTATCATAGAAAACTGCTGCATATTCTTTAATTCGTTTTTCAAAATAGTTAACTTGCCTTAAACAAACATCTTCAAAGTTTGGAGGCAGATCATTTCTTACACCACCTGGTACAAAATGAGCATGAGTAACTCTGGCTCCTGTCATTTTTTCTAGTAAATCAATTAATAATTCACGATCACCTGCTGGCCACATAAACATTGT
This sequence comes from Nitrosarchaeum sp., assembly GCA_023265135.1. Taxonomy (GTDB): domain Archaea; phylum Thermoproteota; class Nitrososphaeria; order Nitrososphaerales; family Nitrosopumilaceae; genus Nitrosarchaeum. Next base: position 149,078 of record JAHFUM010000001.1, read on the forward strand.
AGAGTGACCTAAGAATATTCCATAGATTGCAAGCCAATACATTGTATAAACACATCTGTTCAATTCAGATGCAATAACTCGAATGTATTTGGCTCGTTCTGGTACTTCAAGACCAAGTATTTCTTCAACCCCTAAAACATACGGATACAAAATATTACAAGAATCATGAATTACAGGTCTTTCTAAATGTGGGATATTTGTGATATAGTTTCTATATTCAGCCATTTTTTCTTCACCGCGATGAACATAACCAGGATCAGGATCACATGCGACAATAAAGTCACCATCAATTTGGACAATAATTCTCATATGACCAGAACCAGGATGTTGTGGTCCAACATTGAGAGTCATGATCCTCTCGTCTACTTTCTGAAGTGCTAGTCCTGGCGGTAATTCTTTATTCATCGCTATCTTCCTTTAATTGCAAAGTCCTTTCTTAGTGGTGGTAAATCTGCCCAATCTTCTGGCAAAAGTAATCTTCGATTATCAGGATGACCTTGAAAATAAACTCCAAACATTTCAAAAATCTCTCTTTCATGAAATTCTACACTGTAAAATATTTCTCTAAGACTAGGAAGTCGTGTAGCATCGTTTCCTGGAATAGGATTTTCTTCTCTTTGAGCTGTTGTTGCCAATGCAAGAATTTGTCTTGATAGTGAAGGATCAGTATAGGAACCCAAATGATAAACAACTTCAATTTCCTTGTCCTGAGGATAATCTACGCCTGATACAGATTCAGCATGATCAAAATTTAGAACATCTCTCAGAAATTCAGCTACTTCTTTAACGTCATCTCTGCCAACATTAATTCTAACTCTGTCAGGTTTTACAAATGCTACTTTAATTCTAGTGCCAAATTTTTCAACAATTTTATCTGCAAGTTCTTTTTCAAATTTTGGTAATTCAATTTCTTTTCCTGGACTTATATTAGCAGATGTAGGTTCTGCATCAGATACTGTTTCAATTTGTTCATTATTAGAATCAGAACTCATTATACATACTTCCTAGCCTTCATTCTCTTGATTTTTTCTTGTAATAACATACATCCTTGAATAAGAGTTTCAGGTCTAGGAGGACAGCCTGGAACATAAACATCTACAGGTAAAACCCCGTCAATACCTGGAAGTACATTGTATGAATCAAAATACAATCCACCAGTAATTGCACAAGCACCCATTGCAATAACATATTTTGGCTCTGGCATTTGATCATAAACTAAACGAAGACGTGGTGCCATTTTTCTTGTGATAGTTCCCTGAACTACAATCAGATCACATTGTCTAAGTGAACCAAATGCCTCAATGATACCAAATCTTTCAACATCATATCTTGGACTAGATGCAGCGCCAAATTCTACACTACAACATGCAGTTTCAATATGAACAGGCCAAAGAGACCAAATTCTACCCCAGTTGATTGCATATCCTAATGGCTTATCAATTGCTTTTTCTAAAATATCACCTAACTTTCCAACAAATACATTTGCATTCTGTGGTGTTATCAGGTCTTTTAGCAATCTAATCCCTCATTTTCATAATTTGAATTTGTATAAAAAACTACCATATGTCTCTTCTCCCTGATTGATGTAATGCAAAAGCCATTGCAGCAAACATAATTGCTAAGAAACCAATAATTGGCAAAGTTGCAGATTTTGGAAGTTCTAAAAGTGCACTTCCCCATGCATACAAGAAAATTGCCATAACATCAAAAACAACAAACATCAAAATGTAAGCATAATACTGCATCATAAAGTGAGTTCGTCCTTCACCAGATGGAACTTGTCCACATTCCATTGGCAAAAATTTAACGGGATTACTTCTTTTTCTAGGAGATATCATTCTAGAAATTAAAAGTGCAGGTGCCATAGCTACTACCGCAAATCCAAACATTAACACTACGGTACTATAATTGCCCGCTAATTCCCCGACCAATTTAGCTTTGAACCCAAGTTTTTGTATAAAAAGGTATGCACTTTTTTAATTTAAATTTTAGAAAAACAGTTTCGTAAAGTACTAAATAGGATAACTACTAAATGCGATCATGTCATTAAATGTTGGAGATATTGCTCCTAATTTTGAACTGCCAGACATAGATCTTAAAATGAGGACTTTGGATGAATTTAAGGGTAAAAAAATCATATTATCGTTCTTTGTGGCTGCAAGTTCTCCAGTTTGTGAAAATGAATTGTGTAAGTTTAGAGATTCTTGGAGTGAATTATCAAATCTTGGTGCTCAGGTAGTTGCAATAAGTAATGATGGACCATTTGCGAACAAAGCATTTGTACAAAAACATAACTTCAATTTTCCAGTTCTAGCAGATTACAACAGTAAAACAATTCGAGATTACGATGTTTTGATGCCACATCTACTACATATCAAAGATTACAATGCTGCAAAACGTTCTGTGTTCATAATAATGGAAGATGGAAAAATCGGATATAGGTGGGTATCAGAGAATCCATTAATAGAACCTGATTATGAAGAAATTAAAAAATTCTTAAAATAGCGAAAATAATTTTTTATTCAATTTCTGCAACTATATCGTTTTTAGCTACGGTTCCGCCAACTTTAATTTTGATAGATTTAATCAAACCATTCTTATGAGATTTAACAGATACTTGCATTTTCATAGATTCTAGAGTACAAATTACATCTCCTTGTTTTACAGAGTCACCTTCTTGAACAGCAATAGAAACAACTTTACCAGGAATTTGACTTTTTAATGTTATCTGAGCATCAGAAGAACTTGCACCACCAGAATTTTTGAAAACAATTTTATCGAAATCAGTATACATGTTTAGTGTAATTGGTAAATTATCAATGATGAGATTCATTTGGTTTGTTGAATTTTCAAGATATTTTGCTCTGTGATATTTTTGGTCCAGAACAAATTCAATTCCTTTTGAATCCATTTTTAAGATTCTTATTTGATGTTTAACTGAATTGATTTTAATAACATATTCATTGTTACCAAGATTTTCAGTGATCTCTCCATCAAATGTTTTTTCGATATCTTTTATTCTATAATCCATGTATCGTCAACCTAATTTATTTTTCCAAGCAGAGTTAGTAGATGTAGAATTTTGAATTCTACTCTTAAAATATTCAGAATAAATAATAGCAGCTGCTAGAGCAGCCTCACTTTTTTCAATTTTTTCGGTTTTCAGATCTTCTTTTAATCTATCGATGATGTTATGTCGATTTAGAAAATCTGTAGAAAGATTGCCATTTTTGTATTCATCAGTATTCAAGATAGTTTTGTAAAGTGGTATTGAGGTCTCAACACCTTGAATATAAAAATCGTTTAATGCATTAAGCATTCTGGTTCTTGACTCCTCAAATGTTTGACCCCAGGTACAAAGTTTGGCCATTAAAGAATCATAAAATGGGGATACTGTACAACCAGAATAGAGATAGGTATCACATCTAACACTAGGTCCAGATGGAATGACTACATCAGGTACAGGACCGGTAGAAGGAGCAAAATCCAAGAATGTATCTTCTGCATTTATTCTGCATTCAATTGCATAACCATTCATTTTGAGATCTTTTTGTTTGAATGGAAGTGGTTCTCCATTTGCGATATCTATTTGAAGTTTAACAAGATCTAATCCGGATACAAGTTCAGTAATTGGATGTTCTACTTGCAATCTAGCATTGATTTCTATAAAATAGAATTCGCCATTATCTGCCCTAAGAAATTCTGCAGTGCCGAGATTAGTATAATCGACTGCCTTAGATGCTTTAACAACCAATTCACCAATTCTATCTCTTGTTTCTTGATCAACTATAGGCGAAGGTGTTTGTTCAATAAGTTTTTGATTACGTCTTTGAATCGAACATTCTCTTTCAAATATATGCACAGCGTTACCATGTTTGTCTCTTGCCATTTGATATTCAATGTGTCTAGTTTTTTGAAGAAATTTTTCAACAATTATTGCAGATTTGCCAACTGCAGAAATTGATTCACTTGTAACTGTTTCAAAACCTTCTCGTAATTCTTTATCATTATTTACTAATCTAATTCCACGACCACCACCACCAAAAACAGATTTTAGTAGTACGGGATATGAAATATCGTTTGCAATTTTTAATGCCTCCTCAACATCTTTTACAAGACCAGGGCTTCCTGGCACAGTTGGAACTTTGGCTTTTAACATTGCAGATTTACATTGCATCTTATCACCACAAAGATCCATAGATGCTGCAGACGGGCCAATGAAATTTATTTTATTTTTTTCACATTTACTTGCAAAATCAGAATTTTCTGAAAGAAAACCGTAACCAGGATGTATAGCATCTGCACCAGAGGATAATATGGTTTCAATAATTTTTTCTTGATTCAAATAAGATTTTGCAGGGGCAGCTTCACCAATATGATATGCTTCTGTAGCTTGTTTAACATGTAAAGAATTGTAATCCTCATCAGAATATACTGCTACAGTTTTGATTCCAAGTGCTTTGCATGTCTTAATTACACGTAAAGCAATTTCGCCTCTATTTGCGATAAGAACTTTCTCAATCATATTAATCACAAATTGATGTTTCCATGTTTTCTTGGAAGTTGTTTTTCTCTTTTGTTTGCAAGCATTTCTAAAGCTTTGATCAACATAGGCCTTGTTTCAGCTGGATCAATTACATTATCGATAGTACCATGAGATGCTGCAACGTAAGGATTTTCAAATTTTTCTGAGAATTCATTTATTAGTTGTTTTTTGAGAGCTTCTGGATCATCTGCGCCAGATAATTCCTTTCTATACATAATTTTTACAGCTGCTTCAGCACCTAATACAGCGCATCGTGCAGTTGGCCATGCATAATTTATGTCAGTTCTCAGATTTTTACTTCCCATGGCTATGTATGCACCACCGTATGCTTTTCCTATGACAATTGTAATTCTAGGAACAGTTGCTTCACAATAAGCATAGAGAAGTTTGCTACCATGTCTAATGATACCATTATGCTCTTGATTAGAACCTGGCATGTAACCAGGAGTGTCTACAAATGTAATAATTGGAATATTGAACGCATCACAAAACCTAATGAATCTAGCTGCTTTATTGGATGAGTCAATATCAAGTGCACCAGCAAGATGCAATGGTTGGTTAGCAACGATACCAACTACTTTACCATTCAATCTACTAAAACCAACGACAATATTTGGTGCGAATAATTCATGAACCTCAAAAAATTCATGATCATCAACAACAGAAAGAATAATTTCTTTCATGTCATATGGCTGTAACGGATTATCAGGAATAATATTGATGATATTATGATCAAGTCTGTTTGGATCGTCATCAGTTTTTATTTTTGGTGGTTCTTCGGTATTATTTTGGGGAAGAAATGAGATTAATTTTTTAATATAATCCATACATTCGTATTCATTCTTTGCAACAAAATGTGCAACCCCACTTTTTATTCCATGTGTCATTGCTCCACCCAAGTCATCAAATGAAATTTCTTCTCCCAAAACAGTCTTCACTACATCAGGTCCAGTTACAAACATGGTTCCTACTTTGTCAACCATTATAACAAAATCAGTCATTGCGGGTGAATATACAGAACCACCAGCCGACGGGCCAATACTTGCAGTTATTTGTGGAATAACACCAGAAGCTAATTGATTGTGATAAAAAATATCGGCGAATCCATCAAGACTCATAATTCCTTCTTGAATTCTTGCTCCTCCTGAATCCATTATTCCAATGATTGGACAACCTGTCTTAACTGCATGATCCATTAATTTTGTAATTTTTTTAGCTCCCATTTGACTTAGTGTACCACCAAGTACAGTAAAATCATAAGCAAAGACAAAAATTTGTCTGCCATTTACTGTTCCATAACCACCAACAACACCATCAGTAAAGAATTTCTTCTTCTGCATATCATATTCATGATAATGATGAGTTGTAAGTGGATCAATTTCAGTAAAAGTACCTGCATCTAATAAAAGATCGATTCTCTCTCGAGCTGTTAATTTACCTTTATCATGTTGATCTTTGATTTTATCTTGCCCTCCTCCTTGTAATGAAATTTTATTTCTCTTAGAATATCCCTCAATTTTTTCGAAGTGCATCAGATATTGTAGAAAAGAAATCTTCCTATATTAATTTAGTTTGATTTTTTTAGAATTTATTAGAATACATATTGATAATTTTTAAGACATTCCTTCAGATCGGATGATTTTGAATCAGTCATTAATTTATGAATTCAAATTCAAGAGTGGAAAATTCTTTTTTACAGACTTTTGATAAGAATTAAAAGAATTTTTCTCTTCACTGCATTTTTTGCATATACATAACTGAGATACCCTTTGAATGTCACAGGTATCTTGAAATTCACATTGTGAGCATCCAGCTGAGCTTCTACATATAATGCACTGAAGCTCATTTATTTGGGCACATTTTTCATGTTTTACCCCTAATCCTTTTGCCCATAATCCAATTTCATTTACTTCAATTTTTTCATTACAAATGACACAAGTACCAGGAAATTTCATAGGAATTTTTCTCCAGCTCATAGAATTGATTCTATCTCCTTTTCAAGAATATCATCAAAAGTATCTAATTCCAATTTTAATTTTTTATTTTTTATACAAAATAACATATATGGAAAACAGATGGTAACGAATACACTGGATGATAGATGTAAATTCTTTGCCATGATAGAAGATAATGATTTAATTTTTTTTCCATCCCATCTAATACGATTTAAAAGTGGCCATGAAAGATTGTATTGAGCGTATCTTATTCGTTCATCGTTTTTATATAATCTAATCAGAATTTCATTAAGATAACGAAGTAATCTCCAATTTTGAGTTTTCATAATTTTTCCATAAAGCATATCAGCTTCAGAAACAACTTCTAAAAGTTTTGCAAGTGAATCGTTATCTAAATTACTGGAAATAATACTAGAGTAAAATGCATCTATTTTTAATTTTGGATCAATTTGCATAGAATACAAAACGCTTCTAGCTTCATCAATCGAATTTGCTTTAAAAAACGCATTAATACCATCTTCCACATTTATGTTTTCAAATGATTTTTCAGTTTGAGGATTAAATCCAGTAACAAGAGATTGTGTCAGATTAATCATTGAACGAATATCGCCTCGTGACCTATCAATTACTTTTATCATAGAACCTGAACTTAGTTCCACATTTTCTTTTTTCAAAATATTTTCAAGATATATTTTCAAAAGGCGAGGAGGAATTGGCTTAAAAAATATAGTTTTAACAACTTTTTTGATACTTTTCATTTTATCTGATGTATCGGAATTTGCAGCAAGTATGATGGGCACAGTGGGTTCCTTTAAGATTTCAATTAGTGCTTCTGCACCACCGTAATCCCCCCTACCATGAATCCCATCAACTTCATCAATGAAAATCATAGGAATTCCAAATATGCTGATATTACCTAATACAGGTGAGAGAATTTCGTTAATTCGAGATTTACTTCTCACATCACTTGCATTCAATCCAATCATATCATATCTGAATTGTTTTGCAGAAATATATGCAATGGTAGTTTTTCCTATTCCAGGAGGACCAACTAATAAAAGCGGTTTTGTACCTTTTTTCCATTTTGTAAACCATTCAATGATTGAAGATCTGGATTCTTCATTACCAATCATGTCAGAAATATTCTGAGGTCTATATTTTTCAGACCACATCAATTTAATCACTTAGGGAGTTTGGATTCAAACTCTGACCATTTGTTTGCTTTTTGTAATTGATTGTACCAATATTGATTATAATGTTCAACAGTTAGAAACAAAAATTCCAAAAATTCTGTATGTGAAAATCCTTCAGGTAATAATTTAAGTGCTAAACGAGCATCTTGAAGATACAAATTACTTTTTTCTAATGTTATTTCAAATCCTTTTTTAACATCATTTGATAATAAGCTGTAATACAACGGCCAAGATGGAATTTTTACAAATCCATTTTTAATAGAATCTTCAATTTCGTTTCCACATCCAACACCTTCTGCAGCTCTTGCCATTCCCAGATAGAAAATTTCTCCAAGAGGTCTTTCTGCTAGAGCCATATTTCTTCCAGCTGTTCCCATTACAGATCGATATTTTTTGTAAGACAAGTTCATTTCTTCTTCGGTAATCTTAGTAGGTTTTGATTTTAATTTTTCATCAAGATATTGACCTATTCTAGCATCTTTGAATCCTTCTTCAAATTCTTTTAGAACTTCATCACCACCTTTAGAAATTTTATCTCGAGCTAATTTCAAAATATATGGATTCATTAGTTTGTAATCGTCTAGATATTCTAAATCTTCGTCCTTGTCTACAATTCTATCCATTGGTTCACTGAGATCAATTGCTAAAATATGACCTTCAACAATATCTTGTCTTAATTGAGGATTTTTTTTTCCAGTATAATTTGAGGCTCCGTCAAATAACGCATTAAATACAGGAAAAGTCATTTTGACAAAATTTGAATTTAAAATACGAAACACCCTATCTTTAATTACATCTAGGCTTTCTAATTTTGATTTTATATTATTGATTTCAGAGGCTTGAAGAATGATTTCAGTGGAGCCTACTTCATTTCCAAATGCTTGTTGTGTAGAGTTTGGAGAAAGATCAGATTTAATTTCATGCAGGAGATCTCTTGCAAATCTATCTGCAAAGTTTGGAAATTCGTTTTCTGTTTCTTCTTTGTATTGAGTAAATAACTTGTAACCTTTTGATTTGAATAATCCTTGTTTCATAATTTGTTTTCCAGGTTTTGTACTCATCAAAGATTCTTTGCTTACAACAGATTGATCTTTTCCACTCACATATGATGATCTGCTTTATTGTTATTTATGCTTTCAAAATTAGAAATTTCTTTCACTTAAATTACGAAGAATGAAAAAGAAAGTAATGGAAGTTATTGAAATTCTTCGTGAGATTTCAAAACGGATTTATGAAAATGTAAAAGATTTGGCAGGAACGGAAGATGCCGCAGGAGATTTTGGAAGAGGTGCGGGTGGTGATATTTCACGTAATATTGACATTGTTGCTGAAAAAACAGTATTAGATTATCTTAAAGAAATTAATTTTGATTGTATTGTTTTGGGAGAAGAATGTGGAAGAGTAGAATTGTCTAAAAATCCAAAAGGCTTTGTCATTATGGATGCAATTGATGGTTCTGCAAATGCTGTGAGAGGAGTTCCATTTTTTTGTAGTTCATTAGCATTTGCAATTGAAGAAAGATTAAGTTCTATTACAGACGGAGTAATAACAAATCTATCAAATGGGGATATGTATTGGGCAACAAAAGGCAAGGGAGCATTTTTGAATGGAGTAAAGATAAAAGTTCATGATAAAGAACCAATTTACAAAATTATTGGAATAAACACATCAGGTGCCTCAACTAAATTAATGGCACGATTACAACCATTGTTTGAACAACATAACCACATAAGGCATTTTGGTGCAAACGCATTAGAAATGGCCTTGTTTGCAAGAGGGTTATTAGATATTTTCATAGATTTAAGAGATAAAATCAGGATTCAAGATATAGCTGCAGGATATATCATAGTAAAGGAAGCAGGTGGGTTACTATTAGATGCAAATTTGAATCCTCTTGATGCAGATCTGAGTTACAAAACAAGGATATCGTTCATTGCGGCAGCAAATCAAAAAATCATAGATGAAGTTATTTCACAAATAAAAAAATAAAGTTTATTCATAAGATAATCATGAATCAGGACATATCATAAAATTTTATTGAAAAAATCAGATTTCAAACTAAATGTAGAGTGTAATAATAGGATTTTTATCTATCCGTATGATTCATACTTGATTTCATAACTTCCATCTTTACGTTTTTCTTCTTTTGTAACAAATCCTTTTGGTCCCAAGTATTCAATAACTCCATCAATTGTACCTTGATATCCACAAATGTAGACTTTAGTATTTGCAGGAGTAATTTCTTCGCCAACCATTTCTTCTAAGGGGGAAACACCATTTTTGTTTGGTTTAAAGAATGATTCTACTCTGCCTACATGTCCTGCCCAAGATCGGTTAAAGAATTCTTTTGGTCTACTAATAGCTGCCCTGTATCTAAAATGCCATTGATCTTTTCCTCTTTCAATACTCTCAAGTTCCAAATTTGTCAATAATTCTTTGTAACTAAGTTCATCAACATAACTTGCACCATGAAAAACAATGATCTCTCTTTTATCCCCTGTATCATGTAGATGTTTAGCAAAAGCTATGAATGGTGCAAGACCTGTTCCACCTCCAACGCAAACTATTCTTCGATTATCAGGTTTGCCGTTTGGTAATTTATCATCAATTGTTAAAGCGTTACCTGTAGGATCTCCCAAATATACTTCATCACCAACATTTGTATAAAATAATTCAGATGTAACACGACCAGGTAAAGGCTTCCTTACCCATCTAATTACAAATTCAAAATAATCTCGGTTTTCAGGATGAGATGCAATTGAATATGCTCTTCGAACTATCTTTTGTTCAGAAGGTATTGGTAGCCCTATAGTTAGAAATTGACCTGTTGTATATTTTGGCATGCCATTATTTGGGACTAAACGAATAACAACAAGATCCTCTTTCAGTAAATGCATATAAGTAATTTTTGCCTTTTGCTCTATTACCATATAGAGTAATTTTTGTTACTTTGGATAAATATATTTCTGTCAAATTTCAATTTTAATATCCTTTAGACAAATTAGGATCAGATTTACATATAAAAATAAAAAACTAGGTCAATAATTTGGAGAAAAGATGCTCTTAGAAGAATAGCATGTTCCTATTAATAGTTGGAAAAATGAGTTTTTTCACATTTCTTGCGCTAATAATTATCTTTTAATATTTATACTCAAAGATTTCATGATAATCATGGCCAAACTAAAATGCAGTGACTATGGTTTTGAGTGTGAGTTTATAGCTGAGGGCGAAATAGAGAAAGTAATAGAAGAATTTGCAAAACACACTGATGAAGTACATGGTATAGATTACTCAAAAGAAGCTTTAATGCAATTCATCCTTAGAAAGAAATAAAATTTTTTGATTTCGTATTTCATTATTAAATAAAAAAATTAAATGTAAATTCGTTTCATTGTTTCTACAAGAATTGGAACCTCTTTATCAATTATTTTTTCTACAGCTGGTACTATACCGGTCCTAGCTTTTACATTTTCTTCATATATCTCAGAAATTTGATCTCTAAACAATAATTTGATTCCGGGTAGTGTAGTTATTCCCTCATCAACTGTTCTAGGTTCTGATAAATCTAAAATCAATGTACCTTTCTTTTTTTCTTCCATAACCAATCTTATTCTGTCAAAAGTAATCAAGAAATAATCAGACGTAGTTGCAACAAAGATAATATCGTATTTATCTAATCCAGATAAAACTTCATCAAATGCAAGTGGTTTTCCACCCAATATTTTAGAAAATCCAGTTGAGCGTTCAATAGTTTTACTTGTGACGTCAAACACAAATCCTTTTTTATTAAGAGTTTTAGCAACCATTGCTGCAGGTTCACCTGTGCCAATTAATAAAATACGTTTCTTAGCATCTAAACCTGCTTTTTCATCTACAATTTTAACAGCAACATCTCCAAGAGAAATTACATCTTTACTTATTCCAGTTGTGTCTCTAACACGAGTTGCAATTCTAATTACGCTTTCAAATAGTTTATTCAAAACTAAACCCGAAACATTAATCTGTTTTGCTTGTGAAAGAGATGCTTTAATCTCATTCAATATCTCTTCTTTTCCTACAACGAGTGAATCCAAACCACATGCTAATTTTAAAAGATTAAGATAAACGTCTGTACTTTTGTAAACCTCTAGAGTTTGATCAAAATGATCAATATCAATTTGTTCTAGTTCTGATAAAGATTGCCAAGTTTCTTTCATTTGATTTAAAATAAGAGATTTTCCTTCAGTTCTTCTTCCATCTGGAATATCTCCTGTTTCCAGATTACTCACCGTAAATATTTCAATTCTACTAGCAGTCTGAATTATTATACACTCGGCAACACCTGGAATTTTCTTAAAAGTCTCACATGCAACTTTAAGATCTTTGAACCTAAATCTCGACAAGGTGTGAAGCGGTATATTTTTGAATGTGACTCTTGCATTAATGACATCAAATTTTATTTCGCTCATATCATCATTTACTCTTTAAGTTTATTCCTTCCACCTTTTGCAGTACGAAAAACATTCATTCCAATGAAATAATTTTCGTAAAGAGATTCTAAATATTCAAGTTCTTGTTGTGTTGAAACTATGTCATTTTTAGATGCATGAGGATCATTTTTTAGATTCTTTAGTTTTTGTTTAGTTTCTTCTAAAAATTTTCCTACTCCAGATTCATAGTTAGACATACCACCAAATTCTGGACTCATTACATGTTGAGGAATATATTTTGGAGTGTTATCAGTTGGGATCTCCGCTTTTCTCGTGAGCTCGTCTTGTTCTTCTGATGTAAGAATAGGTCTTGGAAACCTATCTTTTTTGGCTAGGAAAAATTCGGGTTCGTCCATTTCTCTTCTAAATATTTCCTCACCTTTTCGCTGATTAGTAAATGGTGAGGGTTTACTTGCAGCCACTTTGACTTCTGCAGCTATTGCTTTGTATTCTGCCTCTGCTGCCGCTTCTGCTGCTGCTTTAGCAGCTGCGGCTTTTGCTAATGCTGCTTCTACTTCAGCTTCTGCTTGAGCTACTGCTGCTGCAGCTTTTACCGCTGCTTCTATTTTTTCTGATGCGACTTTTGTTACATCATTTGGTGTAGATTCTGATGTTGAAACTTCAGGTGTTGTTTCTGCTTTAGATTCCTTACTTTCTTCAGACATCAGAATTTACTAAAATTCCCTGAATTTTAATATTCTTGTAAGAGAAACTTAAAAAGATTAACTTTCAAGAGCCAAACTTACCATAATTCAGAATATTTGTATATAGAGGCAGGTATAATTGTCAATTCTTAATATTATTCAAAATAAAAGCGATTTAAATCGATCAGAAGATAAAATTGTAGTAATAATCAGATAAGATAAAAGGCGCCCTTGGCGGGATTTGAACACGCGTCTCAACCGTGACAGGGTCGAATTCTAGACCGGACTATACTACAAGGGCATGAATTGTTTCAAACAAATTGCTAGATTAAAAGTTTCTGTAAGAGTAAAAAAATTTTGTAAAAGACTAAATTATACACGTCAAGCATTTTTGTCAGGGGTCTATGGCGCAGCCAGGTAGCGCACCGGACTTTTAATCCGGTTGTCGTGGGTCCGAATCCCACTAGACCCGCTCCTATTTTATCACTTCAATAATTTTGTTGGATAGATTATCTAATGTATTTGAGATATCGTTATCTCTTTTTGTTACACTGATTCTATAGTTGTTAATTTTTTTCATGCGATCTTCAATCATTCTCTTCTGTTCATCATATCCAGAAGAACCAAAAGATTTTCTTTCTTTTAGAGAGGAAGTAATTGTAGTAGATTGAATAATTTTCATTATTAGATCTGGATTAATTTTTGTCTCTTGAGCGATTTTTGAAATTTCTTTCATGCTGAGTTTATTCAATGATTTGTTTGAATGATGTGCTATCTGTACTAAAGCTCCCGAAATTTTATGAGTTGTCCTAAACGGTATCCCATTCTGAACTAACTTTTCTGCAATATCAAGTGCAATAAGATAACTAGATTCAGCTGCCTTTTTCATTTTCTTTTCATTGATATTTAATGTTAGAAGAATTGATTTTAAAATAACTAATGCACTAATTGAAATTTTAGATGTTGACCAGATAGATGATTTGATTTGTTGTAGATCACGTCCATATCCTGAAGCTAGGCCTTTGATTGTACTTAAAATTGCAGTAAGATTTCCAATCACTTCTGAAGTTTTTCCTCTAGTTAATTCTAAGATGTCAGGGTTTTTCTTTTGTGGCATTACGCTTGATGGAGATGTAAATTCGTCAGCTAATTCTATAAAGGAAAATTCAGTTGTAGACCAAATCACAAAATCTTCTGAAATTCTGCTGAGATTAGTCATCAGAATTGCTATCATTGCAACATATTCCGCAACAAAATCACGTGTACTTGTTGCATCGAGAGAATTCTCAATTACACCATCAAATCCCAACATTTTTGCAGTACTATGTCGATCAATTGGAATACTAGTTCCACCGACAGGTCCTGCTCCTAAAGGACTTTGATTAACATGATTAAAGGTGGTATAAAGACGATCAAAGTCTCTAAACAATACATCTGCCTGAGCTAATAGATAATGTGAAAACAAGCCTACCTGAGCTTGTTGTAAATGAGTATAAAGTGGCATTATTGTTTTTTGATGATTTTTTGCCAGAGATACAAGTGCTTCAATTGTATCTAGTAAACAATTACATATAATATTAATATCATCACGAATCTTCATTCGAATATCTAAAGCAACCTGATCATTTCGTGATCTTGCAGTGTGCATTTTTCCGCCACTTATCATACCTGCTTTTTTGATTACAAGAGTTTCAATTAATTCATGAATATCTTCTGCTCCAGAAAAGACTTCGAATTTTTCATTTTTCAAAGATTCTAATGCAGAAAGAATTTTTTTTGCATCATTTTTTGTAATGATCTGGTTTTCATATAACATAAGAGCATGAGCTTGACTTCCAAGAATATCATAAAGTGCTATTTGAGAATCATCATTTATTGATGAAACATAATCTAAAGTAATATCACTCAAATCAGTACCAAGACGTGAACGATACATTACTTATGGTTCTAGAATAGTTATATATAGCATCGACGCTTTTTTCGACATGAGTCTAGATATCAAACAACTTAGAGTAAAAATTTTTGATGAGTTATCAAAAATTGTAGATCCTGAAATCAATACGTCGATTACGGATTTAGAATTAATTGATGAAGTTGATATCAATAACAATAATGTCAAAGTAGATTTGCATTTAACTAGCCCATTTTGTCCTGCAGTTTTTGGATTTAAGATTTGTCAAGATATTCATGATAATCTTTTGAAAGTAAATGGAATCGATGATGTTAAAGTAAATGTCTCAAATCATTTTATGGCAGAACAAATTAACAACCAGGTAAATAATAGCCCTAATTCTAAAAAAAAATTAGCTTCTAAATCCTAGCATATACCCTCGAAGTAACTGAATTCCCATGGCGGGATCTACTCCTTTTGGGCATACTTGACTACAAGAACCTGCAAAATGACATCTCCAAATACCGTGAGAGTCATCAATAATTTTGAGTCTATTGTCTTTTCCTTTGTCTCTACTATCAGCAACATATCGATATGCTTGAGCTAATGCTTGAGGTCCCACAAATGAGGAATCAGTGGCCATTGTAGGACATGCCGAATTACACAGTCCGCATTTTATGCAATTAGAGAATTGAATGTATTGTTCTAATTCTTCTGGAGATTGAAGGAATTCTTTTGTGTCTTTAGTAATCTCATTATCATCATGAATAAGATATGGTTTTATTTTATGATGCGTGTCAAACAGTCGTTCAAATTTAACTGCCAGATCACGAATAATTGGAAAGTTGTTCATAGGTTCTACTGTTATAATATTTGAATTCAATTCACTAATTTTTGTAAAACACGCAAGTCTTGGTTTACCATTGATAATCATTCCACATGAGCCACATGTAGCTTGTCTACAAGAATAACGAACTGCAACAGAATGATCAAAATATTTCTTTACTTCAAGAATTGCTTCTAATACAGTAGTCCATTTTTCATATTGGATTTGAAATTCCATGAATGTTTTGGCACTATCATGTTCAGGATTATATCTTGCAATACGAAGAGTAATTAATTGGAATGAAGATAATGGTGAATTTTCTGCTAGACCAGATGTTAGTGCCATTTACATCATCCCTGTATTTACCATTATTATTGTTCTCGAACCATATACAATTAATGCAATTATAGCTACAATACAACCATAGGATACTGCTTTTTCATATGCTCTACCTTGTTTTAATTCAAGCAAAATAACTCTTAATCCATTAAAGCCGTGAATAGATAATAAAATTAGGATTATTTCAAGCATGCCAGCATAAGGAAGGAATTTGTAGTTTGTAATTACACTATCATATTGAAGAGATTCTGCAAATCCTTGCGTAAGACGCATCAAGATATGAACTGCTACAAGAGCTACGGCTGCTAATGCAGTTCCATAATGAATTTTCATAATAATGCTTTCTCTCATTTTATTCACCAAACATTACTGTCAGTCCATACATCATTGCAATTGCAGCAAGTATTATTGCAGAATAGATACCGATTTTGTGCCGAATATTTTGGGATGCGGGAGTATATGGATAATCAGGTCTTGCGGGTTTTCCTACTCCAATTCCACCATGTCCAAGCATAACTCTAATTCCATTTACAGTATGAAAAACACACATTGCAATCACTATTGCCAGAATAGCATGACCTGCATTAGTTTGTGTTAATTCAAGAAATTCATTCCATCCAACTTGACCTTTTAAAATTGTACTAGTTTCGTAAATATGACCTATGAAATACGCCAATAATCCCAATCCGCTCAACCGCATTAACAAATATGCAACTCTTTCAACACCGTATCTTCGAGGATTAATCATTCCTCCAATGCCCTCTTTGTGTTCATCTTGGTTTGTCATTAGTATTTCCTCTCCACAGGTTGATATTTTGTGATTGTTACTGGATGTTTTTTCATTATTGGTTCTTTTGGATCATAGTATGCTAAAGTATGATGTAAAAAGTTTGCATCATCACGTTTTGGATAATCAGTTCTTGCATGTGCACCTCTAGATTCTTTTCTATTAATAGCTCCAATCAAAACTATTTCTGCAACTCTAAACATGGAATCAAGCTCCATTACATTTGAAAAGTTAGTATTGTACTCTTTTGCTTTATCATCAACATGTTTCCAGGTTAGTTCTTTCAATTGACGAATTTTTTTCAATCCTTCAACCATATTTTTTTCATTTCTAAAAACATATGCCTTATCATTCATGGTATCAGTTAGTTCTTGTTTAATTTCATATGGATTAGCATCTCCATTGCCTCTAAAAATTCCGTCATAGATTCTTTTTTCCTCAGAAGCAACTAAATGATGAGGCCATGGAGTTGATGGGATACCTTTTTCAATATAGTCAACTGCTAAACTGCCAGTGATTTTTCCCCAAACTAGACATTCAGAAGTAGAATTTGCACCAAGTCGATTCGAACCATGTACACTGTTACAAGCTACTTCACCAGCAGCCCAAACACCCTGTAGTTCAGTAGCTCCGTCAATATTAGTATGAATCCCACCCATCATGTAATGGCATACAGGTCTAACGTCAAGAACATCTGTTGCTGGATCCAATCCAGAAAATTTAATAGATATTTCTCTAATGCCTCCTAATTTCTCTTTAATTTTTTCATCACCAATATGTCTCAAATCAAGTTTCATACAATCAACACCTGTTTCATGTTTGAATCCACGACCTTCATTCATTTCTGTCATCATAGATCTTGAAACAATATCACGTGGAGCTAATTCCATTTTTTCAGCAGCATATTTTTTCATAAACCTTTCACCTTTGTTATTTAGAAGATAGCCTCCTTCTCCTCTTGCACCTTCAGTAATCAATATTCCAGAAGGTAAAATTCCAGTTGGATGAAATTGTACAAACTCCATATCTTTTAGTGCCATACCTGCACGTAATGCCATATCCAAACCATCTGGAGTTGAAGATAATGCATAAGTTGAAAAACTATACAATCTTCCTGCACCGCCAGTTGCAATAATCAAAGCTTTTGCTTTTATGGAGTAAAAATTACCTGAAGAAAGTTCGATTGCAGTAATTCCCATAAATCGTCTTCCATCGTGAATAATTGATGTTGCAAACCATTCATTGAGATATTCTATGTTATCATATTTTTGGCAAGTATCATACAAAGTTTGCATTTCAAAGAAACCTACTTTATCAGATGCATAAGTTGCTCTTGGAAAACTATAACCGCCAAAATTTCTTTGCCCTATTCTTCCATCTTTTCTTCTAGACCAAGGCATTCCCCAATGATCCAATTGGTAAATTTCTTTCGGCATCTCTAGACAAAGTCTTTCAGCAACATTTTGATCAGCAAGAAAATCACTTCCTTTTACAGTATCATAGATATGAGATTCAATAGTATCACCTTCATCTTCAAAAAGAACAGCTGCGGTTCCACCTTCTGCAGACACAGAATGCGAACGCATGACTTGGAGTTTTGAAACTATTCCAATCTTGATTTTTGGACTTTTCCTAGCAGCCTCAATTGCGGCTCTTAGACCTGCTAATCCTGAACCACATATTATCAAATCAAATTCGATAGATTCGACCATTTATCAGATTGACTACCTAGAAAGCGGGTTAAATATGTAGTAATGGAGGCTAAATTAAAAAAATATTATATATCACTAGTGATATTTCTAATTATGATTTCTGAATGGTTTCAAAGAGTTGGAAGTTCAGTTCCAAGAGGATTTTCAAGATATTTTATTTTAGAATTATTAAAAAAGAAAGCACATACTGGAAAAGAAATCATAGATTATGCATTTGATCAAAGTAATGGTGTATGGAAACCCTCACCTGGTTTGATTTACCCATTATTAGGAAGACTGCTTGATGAAGAGTTAATTGAAGAAACTAAAGATGGAAAATATCAACTTACAAAAAAAGGGATAGAAACTGCAGAAGATGTTGATAAAATTAATGATATTGTAAGAAAACAATTAGATGTTCTTTTCAGATTAGGAAATGTAGGAAGATTCGTTGCTATGGATTTGTTAGAAAAGATGTCTACAATAGGTTCAATTCTTAACTCTAATTTTGCTAATATGACAAACGAAGAAACTCAGAGATATAGAAAATTCTTAGAGTCAGAATTAAAGAAAATAGAAGAAAACAAAATAAGTAAAAAAGGAAAAGAAATCAAAATAGAATAAATCTTTTGTTAAAAATAAAAACTAATCATCAAGTTTGAACTAAAAGGA
The DNA here is from genome assembly GCA_023265135.1 of Nitrosarchaeum sp. Lineage (GTDB taxonomy): Archaea > Thermoproteota > Nitrososphaeria > Nitrososphaerales > Nitrosopumilaceae > Nitrosarchaeum. The sequence goes on from JAHFUM010000001.1 coordinate 168,091, forward strand.
TAAATGATTAAACTAGACATAATAGGAGTTGAGTATTTTTGATTATATGATCTTAGGTGCATAAATCTGATTTTGAAATTATAATGAATCATTAATAAAGAAATTATTTTTGATGGAGGAATCATTTGTTTCTTTAAATGATTTCTTTATTAACAAGACGATATATTTTGAAAACGTTCAATTTTCATTGTTTAATAATTCCCTATTAATTCAATAGATAAATAAGTGTAAAATAGCCTAAATAAAGAATGTAGTCATTATTAGGATTATTGATGTATTTTAGATGTTTTAAAATAATAAATAATTCAATGTAAAAGTAAAATCATGAAAAATTTAAGAAGCATGTTAAAGGCAAACAAACCTCTTGTTATTCCAGGAGTTTATGATGCAATAGGAGCAAAAATTGCAGAAAAAGTAGGATTTGAGGCTATGTTTCAAACAGGATATGGAACTTCGGCGACATTATTTGGAATGCCAGATTATGGGTTTATTGGAGCAACAGAAACTCTTGATAATGCAAGAAGAATTTGTCGTACAGTTTCAGTACCTGTCATAGTTGATTCAGATACAGGTTATGGTAATGCGTTAAGCGTTTGGAAATTAGTAAAAGAGTTAGAATCGGCTGGAGCTTCTGGAATTTTTCTAGAAGATCAAAAATGGCCAAAAAGATGTGGTCATATGCAAGGAAAAGAAATCATTACACAAGAAGAATACACTGAGAAATTAGGTGCTGCAGTAGATGCGAGACAAAGTAAAGATTTCATAATTGTTGCAAGAACAGATGCAAGGGCAACAGAAGGATTAGAAGCTGCAATAGAAAGAGGGTTACAAAATAAAAAAACAGGTGCAGATGCCATATTTATTGAAGCACCAAGATCATTAGAAGAGATGAAAATAATTGGAAAAGAAATTAAAGCTCCGCTTGTTGCAAATATGATTGAAGGAGGTACAACTCCAATTAGCTCAGCAGAAACACTGCATAAATTAGGATTTAAAATAATCCTATATCCACTTTCAGTGTTATTTGCCAATACTTTTGCAACTATGAATATTTTAAAAGAATTAAAGAAGACAGGAACGACTGTAAAGTTTAAACAAAAAGTTGTGAATTTTGATCAATTCAATGATTTGGTTGAACTGCCTAAATTCCAAAAATTAGAAAAGAAGTATAGATTTTTAAAAAGATAACAAAATAAAAAATTTCAAGTAAAGTACAGCTATGAACTGTTTCTCTTTACTTCAATATCTATTGTTGAAACGTTTCTGGTTCTACCGTCTTGTGACTCTAATGATTCGGAGCCTATTTTGATTTCTCCAATAGAGTATCCAGCATTTTCTGTTTTTCTTGCAATGATTTGAGCTACATCTACAGCACGACCTATGCTTAGACCTCTAGCTTTGATGTAGACGGAGGGTAAGTTTGCCAATTGAATTAGCGTTGATGTTACATATGCCATCAATGGTTTCTTACCAATGAATATGGTGTTTCTAGATTCGTTTGACATGAGAAATTCGGTATTTAACGATAATTTAAAGCTAAAAGAGATTTTTTGATTCTAGAGAAAACTTTATGAAAATAATGAACCATTATTAACTAGATTTGGTGTTTTTAATGAATAACTTGAAGAATATTAAAGAAATTTTAGATTTAGGGACTCCTGAAGAAAAAATCAAAATTTTAGAGTCTCTTTCTTCTACAAATGACATGGAAATCATACAAAAAATAATTTCAAAATTAGATGATGATGACATTCAAGTAAGAGGAGAAGCGTTTACCTCATTAGTATTAAATAAAAATAAGATTTTGGATTTATTGATAAGCAGTTTAGACTCTCAAAACAAAAATATCAGAGGATACATATCTTTAGTGTTATCAAATAGAAATGACTCGGATTCAATACCAGATATTATCAAGTTGACATGTGATCAAAGTTCAATGGTAAGAGCTTGTGCATTAGGAGCATTGGGTCATCTCAAAGCAAAAGAAGCAAAAAAAGTAATTCATAATTGCTTGTTTGATTCTAATTTGGAAGTTAGAAAAAGTGCCATACAAGCAACAATTGATCTTGGAGATTCATTATCAGAAGATGAAATTAAAGAAATGTCTAAGGAAAAAGATTCTGAGCTAGATAGACTTCTGGATAATTTAAAGAGAGAGGTGGACCGAAAGGGATTTGAACCCTCGATCTGATGCATGCCATGCACCCATCCTACCAGACTAGACGATCGGCCCAATAATCAGTAAACTGATCTAATAACGTTTTTCAAATTGGTTATTAACGTTTAGCGGTTAAAGAAAAAACGTATGTATGAGATTAACACAAGATATTTAACCATAATTAGGATGGATGTAACGTTATGGTAGTAGATAACAAAGCAACCATCACATATGTTCAGTTGCTTAAAGAAGATCTTGTGATTATTAGATTAGTACCAAAAGATGGTCCAGTTCCAGAATATCAAGCTGGCCAATTTATTACATTGGGATTACCAAATCCTACTGAAGGTGGAAAAATTGTTAGAAGAGCGTATTCAATTGCATCCCACCCAGAAAATAGAAAATATATTGAGCTTGTAATTAGATGGGTAAGAAAACCTCTCCCAGGTAGACTTACTACGCAGATATTTAATGCAAAAGAAGGTGATGAGATTTTATGGTTAAAACCCACAGGTAGAGCACTTTTAATAAATGAGACACTTCCAAATGGAGAAAAAGATAACAGACGAATTGTTTGTATTGGAGGAGGAACTGGTCTTGCACCATTTGTAAGTTATGCACAACATCTACATGATACAGGAGATAAACGAGAAATTATTGTTCTTCACGGTGCAAGTTATGTTGATGAACTTAGTTACAAAGAACTACTTACAGAGTTGGAAAATGAAAGTGTAGCAAGAGGAAAGGAACAATGGAATTTCAAATACAGGGCTTCTATTAGTAGACCACAAGAATGGTTTAACAGATCTTGGGCAGGTCAGCTTGGAAGAGTTGAAACATTTCTTAGACCAAGAGATAATGAAATCTCACCATTAGAAGAATTGATTGGGGATAAAATCACTATGGAAAACACGATGTTTTATGTTTGTGGCTGGCAAGGAACAATTGATGGAGTAATGGATTTCTTAAAACCAAAAGGTTTCGCCACAGAACATGATAAACGTTCAGATGGAAGCTTTGAAGTAAAGTACGAATCATACGGATAATCAAATTTTAAAGAAATAAAATCTCCAAATAATTCTTACATGTGGGGATGTAGGTTAGCTTGGTATACTGCCAGCCTCGGGTGTTGGAGATCATGGGTTCAAATCCCATCGTCCCCATTTTAAGAAAGTCAATCATTGAAATATGACATTTTTTTAGTAAGTATAGTTGATAACTGCTCTATATCTAGCACATCTAAATCCGGTAACCAATGCACATATAGAAATAATTAATGAATTAAAAAAAAATGCAGACTCTGTAAAAGTTATGCCTGTTGTTTTTAAATCAGGTCAAAAGGAAATTAACAGTAAAAGCTTTCCATTTAGTTTTGAGATTAGGAAAAAAATGATTACATCGATTTATGGAAATTCCATTTTAGTTACAGATGACTATACGTTTTATGCTCCTTTTAAAAAATACATGCCGCCATTATTATCACCTAAATCTTGGAATTTACGAAAACAAATACTGAGAGGAGTACAAGGAGATTTCTTTTCATATACAGGTGATAAGGCAGAAGGATACATGCTCAAAATATACAGATTAAAACCCAAAGTAGGACTAAGAAAGTCACTATCGGCAACATCTGTAAAAGAAAGTCTCTATGATTCTGCATTGGGAAAAGAATCGAATTGGAAAAATAATGTTCCAGAAAATATTGGAAGAATTATCGAAGAAAACTGGGATATAGTTAAGAAATTTTCAGATTCTGAAGATGAAACAACCCGTATTTTGGGGATGAAGTTTCCAAAAGAGGGTTGGTCAGAGTAAAATTGTCATTAAACATCCATTTTAGAATAATATAGATCAAGAGTTCAAAAATAAGGATTAAAATATAAAAAATAAAACAAGCTTCAAATGATTATTTCTTTTTTGAAGCCTTTTTGGTTGTTGTTTTTTTAGCTGCTGCTTTTTTCTTTGCTGCCATAACTAAAATGATAATTTACTTGAATTTCTACAGGTGAAATTAAAAAAATTACACAAAATGGGTGATGTTCGGAATACAATTTTAAAACATTTTGAAAAAGAAAAAACGATCTTGGATCTAAATTAGATACATGTTTTCAGCAGTTTTTTCTTAAAGATCATTATTTTTAAATTAATGAAATCATCAAAATCTAAATTCATATGAAAAAGAGAATAATTCAAAAACGTCTTTAGACTTTAGTGATTTTGTTAAGCACAATAATAAGAATAATCAGTAAATTGAAGATTTATGATAAGGCATTAAAAAAAGTCCCCGAATAGATTAATTACTGATATGATGAAGATTTTTTTGTGGGACTACCTCTTTCAAAATATGTTTGGTTTGATGGAAAATTTGTAAAATCAGATAAAGCCAAGGTTCCAATCACAACTCATGCAATTCATTATGGAACATCGGTTTTTGAAGGAATACGTGCATATTGGAATGGGAAAAATCTTTTTGCTTTTAGATTGGAGGAACATATTAAAAGATTTAGGAGATCAGGACAATTCTATAACATTTCGCTTAATTTTTCAGATAAAATTATCAATGATGCGATAATTGGAATTTGTAAAAAAAATAAAATAAAAAAATCTTGTTATATTAGACCTTTTTATTTTGTGGGTGATTACGGAATAAATCTACATGTGACAGAAAAAGCTCCTACAAATGTTGTAATTTTTACATTCCCATTAGGTGATTTATTTGACAAAAATGGAATTACTGCAGGTGTTACATCATGGAGAAAGTTTTCAGATTTGTCAACACCTCCTCAAGCAAAGATGGGTGGAAATTATCTTAATTCAATCATAGCAACACAAGAAGCAAAAAGAAATGGATTTGATGAAGCAATTTTATTAGATCATAATGGAAATGTAAGTGAAGCTCCAGGCGAGAACATTTTCATTGTAAGAGAGGGTAAATTAATTACGCCGGCGTTATCATCTTCAGCGTTGAATGGAATTACACGTGATGCAGTTATAAAAATTGCAAAAGATCTTAACATATACGTGACAGAAACACAAATTGCAAGAAGTGAATTGACTATTTCGGATGAGATTTTTCTTACTGGCACTGCAGCTGAAATTACACCGATAATTTCTATAGATGGGAAGAAAATTAGAGATGGCAAACCGGGAGATATTACAAAAAAAATGATGGATGCTTATACAGACATAGTAATGAACAAAAATAGTGACTATTCACATTGGTTAACTGCGGTGTATTAGATGAAAATTGTTCAAATTGGTATTGGTGGGTGGGGCAAAAATCATACAAGAATACTATCACAATTAGGTGTACTTTCTGCAGTTTGTGATGCTAACGCTGAAAGAAGTAAGGAATATGGAGAAAAATACGCAGTGAATCATTATAGTTCATTGGATGATTTGATTAAGTTTGAGAAATTTGATGGAGCTTTTATTGTAACACCGACCTTTACTCATACAGAAATAGCTACAAAATTGCTCGAAGCAAAAAAACATGTTTTTGTAGAAAAACCAATGACATACAAATCAGAAGATGGTCAGAAAATTGTAGAATTAGCAGAAAAAAATAAAGTGATCTTAACATGTGGATACATCGAACGTTTTAATCCTGCAGTAGATATTGTGAAAAAATTTGTTAAAGAAAAAAAGTTTGGAGAATTGGTAATGCTTGAATTTCATAGAGAAAATAGAATGCCTCTGCACATAAAAGATGTTGGAATTATTTATGATACTTCTGTACACGATATAGATACTGCAAATTGGTTGTTTGATGATACGCCACAGGTAGTTTTTGCAAGATCAGGTAGAATAAATCACGAACATGAGGATTTTGCAAGTATAATGCTAGGATACAAAAATGATAAAGTGGCAATTATTTCATCAAATTGGATTACACCAAAGAAGGTCAGAACATTTACTGCAGTATGTATTGATGCAATAATTACGTCTGATTTTATTTCACAGGAAGTTAAAGTAGAAAAAAAGGAAGAAACTGAAATTCCACGTAATGAAAAACAAGAGCCTTTGTTGTTAGAGATTCAAAGTTTTTTGGGAGCTTTGGAAGGAAAAAATGAAGTAGTTGTAAAATCACAACAAGCAGTTAATGTAACTAAGATAGCAGAAGCGGCACTTTTATCTAGTCAAAAAGGAATTCCAGTTTATCTGGATTTAAAATGAACAAAACAATGATTGATATTTTGGCATGTCCTATAGATAAAAATTATCCTTTGGAATTATATGAAATTAAAGAAAAAAATAATGTTGTCTCAGAAGGAGTATTGTTTTGTTCCAAGTGCTCTAGATTTTATCCCATAATTGAAGAAATACCAATTATGTTACCAGATGAATTAAGAAATAAGGTTCAAGAGATGGAATTTCTAAAAAACAACAAGAAAGACTTGCCAGAAAAAATTACCACAATGGCAAATCCATGGCATTTATGATAAAGATGGTGACTAACTTCATTTCAGAAAAAGCAAAAATTGGCAAGAATGTCAAGGTTTGGCATTTCACTTACATTGGAGATAATGTAGAAATTGGTGATAATGTAAAGATTGGTTCACTAGTCCATATTGATTACGATGTAAAAATCGGAGAGAATACAAAGATAGAGGGAAAAGCATACATCCCACCACTTTCAAGAATTGGAAAAAATGTGTTCATAGGACCTGCTGCAGTACTAACAAATGATCCGTATCCAATGTGCAATAAAATGATTGGTGTTACAATAAAAGATAATGCGATAATTGGAGCACGTGCTGTTATTAAAGCAGGAGTAACCATTGGAAAAAATAGTGTTGTTGCAATGGGTGCAGTAGTAACTAGAGACGTTCCAGAAGACTCGGTAGTAATTGGATCTCCTGCTACAATTAGATATACGCGTAAAGAGTATGATAAAAAACAGAGACAGTGGATTGAAAGTTAGGATTTTATCTCTTTTTTAAATACCCAATTTTTTAATTTAGATAAAACCAAAATCCAGATTATTACAAAAATTATTGCAATAATTGCTTTGAGTATTGAAGTAAATAATAAATTAAAATCACCTGAACCAGAAATAGAAAAAGGACCCACGATTTTAACGAGAATTCCCCCCCCAACAATTATCAAAACCCACATGGTAAACAGAAATCCATAAAGTCCTATCTTCAAATTGACATCCTCATCATAAATGCAGTAATTATTGCCAGTATTCCAGAAAAAATTGCTAGTTTGAATATTGCGTATCCGACTTGTTTTTCAGATAATGGTCCTGCAGCAAGAATTAATCTCACCAGAGTAATTGGTGCAGTTTTATCGTTAGTTGCTTTTAGTTTGAAATCTTCAGTGTGTTCCACAGGTTTTCCTTTAATTTGTCTATGTTCTACTATTTGCTTCATGCTTGAGAGAAACAAAAATGAGTTGATTATAGCAGGCAAAAGTGCAACAGCTGCAATAATTTCCACATGACCCACAATAGCAATTACACCATACATCGCACCCAAAGTCAAAGCACCAGAATCTCCAGGAAATATCTTGCTTGGAATTTTATGATACTTGTAAAATGCCAATGAAACAAATCCAAGTGGTAAACTAATTATTACCATTTCATAGTTTTGTAAAATAAACAATACAATACTTAATGAGAAACTTGCAATAATCATAAAACCACTTGCCACTCCATTTAGTACATCAATAGAGTTAATGGTGTTACCTGTAATTGGAATCATGAAAACTATTAGTCCCAGATAAAGAATAGGTATTTGGACTGTGCCAAATAATGGAAATGATAAATTAGAATCATATGTTCCAAGGAGAATTATTGGTATCGAGGCAATTACTAAAGCAATTGGTTTAAACCATCCACCCATAACTTTTCTATCATCTACATATCCAATTACAAATGCAATAAAACTAGTAATTATTATTACGAGAATTTCATTTGTATGGAAAAATTCATACAAAACAAGTTCAGATACAATAATTCCAGAAATAATTGAAGGTCCGCCAGGTCTTACTACCATTATATGATCTATTTTGTTCATGTCTTTGACTGCAAGATTTCTTTTTTGCAAAAATTTGATTAGAGGTGGAGTGGAAACATATACTGTAAAAAATGCAATAATGCATGATACTATTGCAGGTATTATCAATTCGGTCAATTATCTAACCTTACGTAACTCTGACTTTATGTTATCTGCGATGGTTGAACCAATTTTATCTATTTCTGCTAATTTATTTACAGGAATCTTTGCTAAATCATCAAGAGTTTTTATTTCATGTTTGTAGAGTGATCTTGCCCTTATTCGTCCAATTCCCTTTACTTTAACTAAATCCAATAATTCTTCCCTAATACCATACACAATTCTTCTTCGTAGACTCTCTAATTCATCAAGTAAATCCACACGTTCAACATGTTTTGAAATTTCTCTAAGACAGTAAGATAACCAATCTGCAGTCTCAACCATTCTATGTATGTCTCCAGACTCGATTCCAAGGCTATCAGAAAGGACCAATTCAGAAGATTCGGTAATCCAAGACTGCAAAGCTAGTAAACTTCTAGAGCAGTCATATTCAGATATTGGTGCTAAAAGCTCAGAAGAATGGTTCTCTATCATCAAACTTGCAGTTTCATAGTCTTTTTGTCTTAGGGAAAATTTAGGAAAAAACTCCTCACAATTTGAAATCAAGTGTAAAAATCCGAAAGTATGTATCCTCTCTTTTGATACATTTTCAATGGAATCTCTAAAGTAAGTTGCTGTTAGTGGATCGATGTAAAGCATAGAGGTCTTTTTTCCAAATTCTGTTGCAGCATATCTTTCACCTTTTTTAATAATTAAAAATGCGTTTGTAAGGAATCGCAATGAAATATCAATTGCAAATTTTATTGTTGCTTTTCGTGATTGTAATCCGCCTAATGTGTGCAAAAAGAAATCCAGAATCTCATCTTTTTTAATTCCAGGATTTGTTACAATTACACTTAACACATGAGTTCTCAATGATTTATCATCTGTAATTTTTGATATGATTGGTTCAGGTTCTCCATGAACATAGTACTCCATAAGATCCTCACTGTTTCCATTTCCAACAATAATGGATTCTCCGTAATTATCATATTGTGGTCTTCCTGCTCTACCGCATAGTTGTTTATACTCCAAAACGCTGATTGGTCTATTTCCACCAACTTTTGCATTGTATCTGTTGATGTTGGATATTACAACTCTTCTTGCAGGAAGATTTACACCAGCAGCTAAAGTTGGGGTAGAAGACAATAATTTGATCGTTCCTTTGCGAAATTCAGTCTCTATTGTTTGCCTACAATTCTGATTTAGTCCAGCATGATGAAATGCAACACCTTTTTTTATCAATATTGCAAGAGTCTTTACTAATTCAGTATGTTCATTGTCGGATAGAATTTTTTTTGAAATTTTTTCTAGGTCTTCTGATTCCTTTTTTTCTAGAAATTGTGAGATGATGTCAGCTGCCTTTGTTGCAAGTGCTTTTGAACGAGTTCTAGTTTCTGCAAAAACTAAGGATTGGCCACCATTTTTCACTGATTGAACGCCCAAGTCAACAGGAATTCCACAAATGCTAGGCTCAATTTGAAATTTGTTGCCATTATTCATAATTACTTCACCACCGTCATACACACCTTCAGAAAGTGGAACCGGTCGCCAGTTATTTTTTACAAGTGTACAATCAAGCCAATTTGCGATATCATTAGCATTTGTTATTGTGGCACTAAGACCTACAATTTGCGGTGTAGGTGCTAATAGTTTTAGTTTTGTTAAGATCATCTCCAATGTAGGCCCCCTGCTTTCATCACCAATAAGATGAATTTCATCGGCGATTACTAACCCGATATCATCAATCCATTCTGCTCCATGTCTAATTATAGAATCCATTTTTTCATTTGTTAAAACAAGCACGTTGTTTTTTTCAAGATTTTTTTCAATATTTTCAAAATCACCAGTAGAAATAGATACCTTGATTTTTTTCCCCAATTCAACTTTTTCCAGTTTTTTAAATTCGGTAAATTTTTCAGCAGCTAATGCCCTCAGAGGACTAAGGTAGATTACCTTACCATTGTTTTTTGAAAGATAATTAATTATTGCAAGTATTGCTGTAAGGGTTTTTCCACTTGCAGTAGGTGCAGAAACTAGTATACTTTTTCCATCAAGCAAACCAGCATCAATGCAATCAACTTGAGGAGGATATAATTTAGAAAATCCTTCAGACAATAGAAAATCAATTGCAGTTTTAGGAAGTTTTAGTTTTTCTATTTTCATACTCGGTTATAATGACCGGGTTTTGATTCATAAATAGATGCTTCGCGAAGCATTCTTCTTACATAGTTTCGTGCTTCTTCCTCAGTGAACTTTTCTGTTTTTTCTAGTTCTTTTACAAATGCTCTTTCTTCCACTGCAACTTTATTGTCACCTTCCATTGATTTTAGAATATCCATGAATAATTGCATCTTTGATACTTCACTTCTAGGTCTTCCTTGTAAAACTCCGAGGTCTACTTTGCCGGTATTAACATCTACACCTGCATCTTGAAGCATGCTTTGAATTAGAAATATTGCTCGTTCTGCATCTTCTTCTTCTACTTTGTCTTTCATGAGTAATCTTGCTCGAGCAGTTGAAAGTCGAATAATACCTTCCAACTGCCTAGGGGTGACAGTTATCATTTCTTCAGACTCTACATTTCTCATTTGGAGATAGTATTCCAGAATCTTTTCTTCTGCTTCTTTTGTCAAATCAGGACTAGATCTTTTAGCATATGAAAGATATTTTGTTAAAGTATCCACGTCAATTACAGAACGTTTGTCTGTTCCCTGAGGTGTGTGTAATTCAATTATGTGTCTTGCAATTTTTTCATCTTTTTCTCTTCCTGGAATATCGCGTACTACAAAAATCAAGTCAAATCTGGTCAATAATGGAATTGGTAAGTTTACATTTTCTGTGATGTTTTTGAATGGATCATATTTTCCATACATAGGGTTTGCAGCTGCTAAGATTGATGTTCGTGCATTTAGTGTAGCAACAATACCACCTTTTGCAATGCTTGCAGATTGCTGCTCCATTACTTCGTGCAATGCACTTCTGTCTTCGGGTTTCATTTTGTCAAACTCATCAATACATACAAGACCCTGATCACCAAGAACAACAGCACCTGCCTCTAACATCATAATTCCTGTTTTATCACGAACTACGGCTGCTGTAAGACCTGCTGCAGTTGAACCTCTACCTGATGTATATAATCCTCTTGGCGCTATTCTTGCACAAAATTTTAACATCTCACTTTTTGCTGTACCAGGATCACCAACAAGAAATACATTGATGTCACCTCTAATCTTACTACCATCCCCAAGTAATCTTTGTGTTGAACCAACAATCAATAACAAAATAGCTTCTTTGATTAGAGATTGTCCTTGAATGTGAGGTGCAAAAGAATCAATGAGTCTCTGATAAACGTTAGGACTTTGAGAGAGAGTTTTGATCATTTTTTCATCTTCTGGAGAGACTTCTTCTCGTTCTATTTTTCGGGAAGTTTTAGAACCTCTTCCTCCTAAAAACTCAATATTATTTCCTTCAATTCGTAATCGATATAATCCACTGTGTCCTCTAGTGATTCCAGCAATAGATTCTTGCTCTACTCTTACTATTCCTGTGAGAATTATTCTATCTCCTGGCCTTGCATTATCTACTAGATCCTGTCTAATTGTTACATCAATGTAGTGAGGTAATTGCCCTGGTGGAAGATCTTCAGGAAGCTCTTGCAATCTAAGAATTTGAAAGTCTATGAATTTGCTAGCTTCAGGTTTTAATTCAAAATCTCTGTGCTTGCAACTTGGATTATCACATACTACTGGAATTTTTACATCCATTCCCTTTAGCTGAATTACTTTTGTTTGATGCTCATCAGGACATACAAATACAAGTTCTTTTGCTAGTGGTTTTACTTCTGATGCTCTAACTACCATACCCGAAACGCTTGTAATATTTCCAATGGTTTCAGCATTGATTTGTCTTAGACTTCTTTGAAGAGGATAATTTACAAGCCTTACCCGAACTTCATCTTTAATTTTTTCAGCATAATCAGGGAATCTTGTTTGAAGTGCTTCTTTGATTGCCCTTGAAAATGCAGTTAAAATTCTATCCGGATCTGTTGAGAAAATAATTTCAATTTCGGGTTCTATTACAAGATCATTATAATCAACAATGATGAATTTTGCATTCTTTGGCATCATTTCATCTATTTGTTCTACATACTTGTAACTGCCAGATTTATCTTTGAATCGAGTTAGAAAATCTTTTACTTTATCAGACAATGCAGATTCAGTAAAAGTACTAGTTTGAACTTTGCTCACTTAGATCTCCTCTGATTTGTTTTTCAAATTCTATACTATTATCGTGGATTGTTTTAAAGAAAATTTTTTCTTCAACTGTTAATTTGCCATATAATTCAGAATTAAGTTTTGTAGAATCTGCAAGCTTTACAAGTTTTCCTCTTCTCATCCTAAATAACTCCAACATGATGCTTTCTACATGATTAAAGTCATCACGATTCAAATTTTTTATTGATTCTTTTAGTTTGATGTAAAAATGAGGATCTAGTGTAGACATTTGGTATTCACCAACCATTTTTTCCTTTGATAATGCTTGTTTAAGCTCTGTAATCATATCTGGAGTTTCAAGTGTTGCAAGTTTATGCTGGGATAGAATTTTTCCTATCCATTGAGGCAGATTCAAAACCTCGCCTTGGGTGCCAATGATTTTAACGCCTGCTACATTGAATTTAATATCATGATTTATTGTAACTTTAGCGTCTTTTAGGCCATATCCAATGGAATGTAGTTTTTCTATCTTTTCAATTTCCATCATGAGATCACTACTCCTCCATAAGATCCTGATGTAATGGATCGATCAATTCTGTTCACTATTTTGTTAGATCAATTGATCCTATTAATTTCGATTTATTAGTGGGAAATAGACCAGAAGATCACATGTTATCAACAGGCATGTGGGTGGAAAAATATCGCCCATCCAAGCTTTCAGAGATTGTAAATCAAACAGAAATTATTGGTAGCCTAGAGGCTTTGATAAAAGACCCAACTGATATGCCACATCTAATGTTTTCTGGCTCTGCGGGTGTCGGTAAGACAACTACTGCTTTGTGTATAGCTAGACAGATTCTAGGAGAAAATTCCAAAGATTACACTCTTGAGCTAAATGCATCAGATGAAAGAGGCATAGGCATGGTTAGAGAAAAAGTAAAGAAATTTTCAAGATATGCAGGAATGGTGGATGTTCCATTTAAGATAATTATTTTAGATGAGGCAGATGAGATGACTTCTGATGCACAAACTGCCCTTAGACGAATTATAGAAGATACTGCAAAATATTGTAGATTCATACTAATTGCAAATAACATCTCAAAAATTATTGAGCCTATTCAAAGCAGATGTGCTACCTTCAAGTTCACATCCATTCCTGAAGAAGATATGATTAATCATCTAGAAAATATATCTAAAAAAGAGAAAGTAAAAGTTGATAGAAAAGGGCTGAAGGCAATTTATGATTATTCTGAAGGGGATCTTAGACATGCCATTAATCTGATGCAGGCAACTGCAAGTATAGGAGATATTTCAGAAGATAATGTAAAGGCATCTGCAGGACTGACAAAAACTAGTGATGTTGATAATGTTCTAAAAATGGCATTGTCTGGAAAAATAATAGATGCCAGAGAAAAAATGATTGAGTTAATCAAAGTTTATGGAATGTCAGAATCAGATTTTCTAAAGTATCTAAATTATGCAGTGTTCAAAACAAAACATGAAAGATTATCAGAGATTTTAGAAGTGATTGCAAAATATGATTATAGAATTTTAGTTGGTGCAAATCCTGAAATTCAGTTATCAGCCCTATTAGCAGAATTAGGTAAATTAGAAAAGTAAAAACGCAGAGAGAGGGATTTGAACCCCCGGGTGCTTGCGCACACAGGCTCTCAAGGCCCGCGCCCTACCGAGCTAGGCGACCTCTGCAAAAATTGATGGATAACAGTGATTAAAATTTGTTGAGGATGAACATACTGAATTTTAGAAAAATAAGAAAAAGGAAAGTAATTCTTTAATCGTGTGCGTGGGGATTACCACTACCAGTCATTTTGACAAATGTACCGGCTGCTTTCTCATGCCATTCCAAGTTTGCTTGTTCAATTCGAATAGCTCCTGTAGGACATATTTCTTGGCAAGCCATGCAAATGGTACAATCATGTTCTCGAATTGGTTGTGATTTATCAGTGAGATCTAATCGTTCATTTTGTTCAGTTTTTCCAGTTCCTGCAAAAACTTTACCAATTACATCTTTAGCTGGAATGTCTTGTTCGGTTCTGTACCACTGGAATGTTTGAACTGGACATACACTCATGCATGAGCCAGCTGCAATACAAGAATCCCAATCAACTGCGACAGTTGTACCATGAATACCGAGAGGAACCTGTTCTTCTCCTCTGGCTTCATATGCTGCCTTTACATCCTCATTTGAGAATGCTGCACCTTCTGAATTTCCTTTGCCCCAAATCCAGTGAAAATTTGTACCATCACCATGGCTGGTTTTTCCTACTGGTTTTTCGTTGTGACAAAAATCTTCTGGTATTACTAAATCGACCATAAACGAATACTATCGGAATATTATTTAAAGCTAGACAAAATTAGTTGTAACTAATTTAGAATTGATCTCAATTCACAGTCATGTTTTAGGTAGAAGTATGGTTATAATTTATAAAAGAAAATAATTTGAATTATTAAATTAGGAATAATTACTAATTCTTTCCAAAAGTTCCTTCTGTATTATTATGTACTTCCAAGTTTGCTTGATCAACTTTGATAGCTTGTGGGGGACATACTGAAACACATGCCATACACCATATACAATCATGTTCTCGAATGGGATCTGCTTTATCTGTGAAATCTTTTCGTTCTTCTTTAACCGAACTTCCAGTTCCTGCAAAAGTTGTATTTATTGCTTCAATGTTTGGAATATCTTTTTCAGTTCTATACCATTGAAAAACCTGAACTGGACATGCTTCAATACAAGCACCATCTGAAACACAAGAATCCCAATCAACTGCGACATATGTACCGCTCACACCTAGTGGAACTTGTTTTTCTCCACGAGCTGCATATGCTGCTACAACATCAGAATCTGCAAATACTTCTGCTGGTGAACCATCAGTGTTTTTTGTTTTACCAGGACCCCAAACCCAATGAAAATTTTCACCGTTTGAGAGACTAATTTTTCCAATTGGTTTTAAACCTGCTGGGAAATTTTCTGCTATTGGCATAGACCAATTTTCATTCAGATATTATTTAAAGCTAGACAAAATTAGTCGAGACTAAATGTAACTACAATAAAAGATCTATGCTTGGATTAAATTTGAAATTTCCTTACGTTCATATCGTTTAAAGTTCAATTACAACGAATGGACATTATCAAATTTGATGTTTACAGAGGACCAAACATTGGAATTTACATAAATACAAATGATGACTTTGTTTTGCTTCCTATGGGTTTTGCCCAAACTAAAGCAGAAAAACTTGCAGAATATCTAAAGACTCAAGTTGTATATTCTTCAGTTGCAAATACTCGTCTTTTAGGAGCATTAATGGTAATGAATAACAAAGGAATTTTGCTTCCAAAAACTGCGTATATGGATGAATATGATTTTCTAAAAAAAGAAACTAAAATGGAGATTGGGGTATTGGATTCAAAGTATACAGCATTGGGAAATGTAATTTGTGCAAATGATAAAGGAGCTATTGTATCACCATGGCTATCAAAAGAAGACTGTAAGACAATAGAGCAAGTATTAGGAGTAGAAGTTTTACAGAAAAGAATTGCAGGATTTAATCAAACAGGAGCAGTAATGGTCGCAAACAATTCAGGGGCTGCAATACATCCAGAAGCTGATGAAGAAGACATGAAGATATTTGCAAATATAATGGGTGTAAAAATAGAGCCTACAACCATTAATAATGGAATCCCGTATGTCATGTCTGGAATTTTAGTAAATAATCATACAGTAGTAGTTGGATCCATGACAAGTGGTCCTGAAATTATGATGCTAACTAGAGCTTTTCTAAATTAAGAACGGAATTTGGATCATCCGTAAGCTTTTCAATCTCAATTTCTGATTCAGTTCCATCCTGCATATTTCTTAATACGACTTTACTTTGTTCTAGTTCTTTTGGAGCTACTATAATACAATATTTTGATTCAGATGCTTGTACAATTTGTTTTTTTAGATTTTTTCCAGATAGATCAACATCGGTTGGAATGTTGTTTAGTCTAAGTAAGGATGCAATGCTCATTGCAACTTTTTGCATCTCTTCATTAATGTACAAAACTGAAACTCTAGATTGTTTTGGTTCTGCTATTATTCCTTGTTCTTGCATTGTAAGAATAATTCTCTCTACTCCACCTGCAACACCTGAAGCTCCAATATCTTCCCGTCCAAATGCTTTTGTTAGAGAATCATATCTCCCTCCACCAGCTAAAGCGCCAAGAGTTGAATTTTTGTCAAATATTTCAAATACAATTCCGGAGTAGTAATCCAGTCCCCTAACTATACCAAAATTTATGCGTGTATTTACAACACCTCTGTTTTCTAGTGAGTCTACTAGTTGTTTTATCTCATTCCATGATTGTAATTCTGATGTATCAAGTTTTGATTCGACTTCAGGTATAGTTCCTTTGACTTGTGAAAACTCTAGAATTTTTTCTAGTTTTACCATATCATATCTGTCTTTAAATTCATTTAGAATTTCTTGCTTTGATTTTTTTTGTATCTTGTCAATTGCTCTTAACATATCGCCAACAAGTTTTGGATCTTTTGAGTCAAATGTTTTGTTGATAAAAGATTCAACTAGATTTCGGTGGTTGATGTCTATTGTGATATCTTTGAGTAGTAAGGAATCAAATAGTCTGGATGTGAATTCAATAATTTCAGCTTCTGATTCTAGTCCTGGTTTTCCATAAATCTCTATATCCCACTGGTGAAAGTAGCGATATCGCCCCTTTTGTGGTTCGTCGTATCTAAACACTCCGCCAAATGCTGAGATTTTTGCAGGTAGTCTAATTGATTTTTGTCCAGTTGCATATCTTGTCAACCCCATAGTAAAATCAAATCGTAGTGCTACTTCTCTATCTCCTTTGTCTTTGAAATAATAGATTTCATCTCTAATTGCAGATCCTGACTTTGTTTCTAATACCGATAAGAGCTCAATAGGAGATGGATCCATAAATGAAAATCCATATAGATTTGATAATTTTTTAAAATGACTTCTAATGTGTTCGATGTTTGCGTTTTCTTTATCTTCAAAATCTTTCATTCCACGTGGCAATTCCAATATGATTTCGTTGTTAATGGTATGAATTTAGATATTTCTGTAATAACTATGCCAAACTATGTCATTTTTTGAAAATTGATTTAGATTATATCTTTTTTATGAGGTAATTCTATTCCCACGTCATTTTCCAATATACAAAATTTGTATGGTTAGTAGATGATCTCAAATAAACATAGGATGTGACAAGTTACTTATGATTTAATAGAACGGATCAATATATTCATAATAAGATTATAAATTCACCAAAACTTATTTTGTAATATTTTAAAAGTAGAAAATATCTAATGCTTTATATTATAATATTAATTTCATAGCTGTTACATAAGGAAGATATCATTTCAATTAATCGCAAATTCCTTGACGAGTCATCTTCCTTATGTGGAACTTTATAATGAAATGGAATACATGAAGTTGTATGACTTGTTCTAATTAGTAAAGACTAGAATAGATCAAAGACCATCTAAATTAATAATTAGCAAGATTTCAAAAGTATAGTTGAGTTACAAGTTTTTAGAACATGCAACAGATGCATTCATTGAAGTGACTGCAAAAGATCTCAAAGAGGCATTTTTGGTCACCGCTAATGCAGTGATTAATCTTACACTAGAACAAGACAAAGTAGAAGAAAGGGATCAAAAAGAGATTGTTGCACAAGGAAAAGATCTTAGATATTTATTATTTAGTTGGATAGAAGAGGTAACTTTTGTCTTAATCACAGAAGGTTTTGCAATAAAAAGAATAGAACTAGAAATTCAAGAAAACAAAGGCTACAAAATAATTGCCAAAGCGTATGGCGAACCGCTTGATTTTTTAAAACATAATTTCAAAGTGGAGATCAAAGCTCCCACATTTTATGAGATGAAAATTGAGCAAAATAATGGAGTGTTTATGAGATTTTTACTTGATCTATGAATTTGGTGAAATTTTATTATCAAATATATAGAAGAATTTATCCGCGTTTTTTAAAAGCAATACATTCTAGTTCATAACATGCGTATAATATTAGGAGTATTTTTAGTATTTTCGTTAATCATTCTTATGATTTCTCCGGTATACGCAAATGTCACTTCTGTAACATTGGAGAAGAGTTTTTACACAAATGAGGAAAAAATGACATTTATTGGAAAAGAACAGGATGGTCAAAAATCAGTTTTTATAGTGATTCGTGATCAGACAGGAGGCTACGTGGGAATGGTATCTGATCCTTCGTCAGATAGTGATGGTACGTTTAAAACAATTGAAAGAGGTGTAACACAGTTCTTTCATTCTAAAGGAGCATACAATGCAACTGCATTTACAGACGAACAAGGAGAAAAGAAGGGAATTACAATCACGCTGCAATATGATGGAAAGCAAGTTTCAACGACACCAGATTTTGTATTGAAACTTAATTCAATTCCAGACAAAACAATTGAGGAAAAAAAGACTCTTGTGTTTACGCCAACATTAACTGAGTCATTATCAGGTGTTGTATTCAGTCTTGAAAAAAATCCACCAGTAGGTGCATCTATTGATAATGAGACAGGAAAATTTGTATGGACTCCAACAGATGCTCAAGGTCCAGCTTCGTATGTTTTTGATATTGTAGTAAAAAAAGGACCACTGGCAGATAGAGAAAGCATAAAAATCACTGTAACAGAACCTGCTCCAATAACACAACCAGAACCAACGCCTAAACCAGCACCAGAACCTGAACCAATCCAAAAACCGGTAGATAAAGTATTGGGAATTGCGCCATTTGTCGATCCAACAAAAGATCCACAGTCTTATGTTGATAGATACAATAACGAACCAAAATACAAAGAATGGTTTGATAAAACATATCCAGAATATTCTTCAATTTATCAAGCAGTGGGATTGGAAAAACCCCTACTAGTTCCAGCACCATTTGTCGATCCAACAAAAGATCCACAGTCTTATGTTGATAGATACAATAACGAACCAAAATACAAAGAATGGTTTGATAAAACATATCCAGAATATTCTTCAATTTATCAAGCAGTGGGATTGGAAAAACCAAAAGAGATAGCGCCTTTTGTAGATCCAACTCTAGATCCCCATTTTTACATTGATAGATACAATAACGAACCAAAATTCAAGGATTGGTTTGATAAAAATTATCCAAATATGACAATTTATGATGCAATTGGATTAGACAAGCCAGAAATCAAAGAACAAGAAAGTGGAGAATGTGGTTCTGGAACGATATTAATCAATGGAGTGTGTACAGTTGATGACAGTCAAAAACAAGGGGGTGGATGTCTGATTGCTACAGCAATATATGGTTCTGAGATGGCACCGCAGGTACAATTTCTCAGAGAAATCAGAGATAACAAAGTGATGAGTACTGCATCTGGAATTTCATTTATGACTGGATTTAATCAATTATACTATTCATTCTCACCTACAATAGCAGATCTTGAAAGAGAGAATCCAGCATTCAAAGAGATGGTAAAAATTGGAATCACTCCAATGTTGTCATCACTTTCTATCATGTCAGCAGCTGATTCAGAACAAGAAATTGTCGGATATGGAATTGGAGTTATTTTGATGAATGTTGGAATGTATTTTGTTGCACCAGCTATGTTGTTTTATAGTATTAAAAAGGTAAAAACACGATTAAGTTTTTAATCACAATAAACATTTACGAGAACATGGGCAAATTAAATAAAAATCTTAGAATCTGCGGAGATTGTGGAATAGTTTACACCTCAGTGAGCTTGACAAAATATATTGATCAATGTCCAGTATGTAATTCTAAAAGATATGAGGCAATGTCTAATAAAACAGATAGTGATTAGAAGAAATTAATCATTTAAAATACCATGAAAAATTATTTAAAAAAGATTCAACATAGATTTTTAATAGAATCAAGTTGTTTGTGAACATTGTCCGATGATCCTGAAATAGAGAGAATAAAACAGAGAAAACTCGAAGAGATGATCCGGCAACAAAATCAGCATTATATTCAACCAGGAATCATAGACCTAGATGGTACAAATTTTACTCAAGTAATTTCTGCTGAAAATTACACTTTGGTTGATTTTTGGGCTGATTGGTGTGGACCATGCAAGATGATGCACCCCATATTTGAGAGTATCTCAAAGAAATATCCAAAGATAAAATTTGTTAGAGTTAATGTAGATCAAAACCAAAACATCGCAATGAAATTTGCAGTACAATCTATTCCAATGTTTATTATGTTCAAATCAGGACATATAGTTGACAAAATGATTGGTGCTGTTGGTGCACCAGGAATTCATATGATATGTAAAAAATATTCAGATTAGTAAGCGTAAGCTGCGTCTTTGCTTCGTTGAATTTCTATGATTTTATTTAGAATTTCTTGTTCCTCTGAACTAAGTTTGTGCATAAATTTGGCAAGTAGAGTTTTTGCTTCATGTGATGGAGGAAATGTATAGAATACTTCTTCTTCAGAAATCTGTCTACCAATTGTAACACCTTGAACAGAACATGCAACCTCTTGACCGGTTTTTGCAGAAGGTACAGTTTTTTTATCAAGCTGAAGTTGATGGACTAAACCAACTCGCCTTCCATCCTGGTTCATAAAAGGAACTTTTTGTTTCAGAGTTCCAACATCAATTCTAATTCCAAATACTGCAGGATCAGTATTTCTAAAAACATAACCTTTGAGAAATGTGAATTTGGAAATAGGTGTCAGTTCTGCAAAAACTGCATCTTCTTCGTTGGCAGTATCTTCACTTACCCACGCATTGTAATTATCAATCAAACTGTAAATTATTCTATCTTCAAAAATTTTGATATGACTATTTTCTGATTCTTCTTTAGCATCAGGAAGTATCTTGACATTAAAGGATAAGATCACACCTAGATGTCTGTCATTTTCTTTTATTGCTTTAGCTTCCACAATATCTCGGCGATTTACTGGTCCAATGTCTGCTTTAGCTATAGGTACTTGAGAACGTCGTAGCATCTCAACTATTGCCTCAAGTGAGCCTATAGTATCACATTTTAAAACAACACCATTTGTTTCTGTATTAATAAATACAGATTTCATTTCAGATTCAATTAATTTGGAATATTTTGCAATATCAGCTTCATTTGATGCTACATAAAGTGTACTGCCAGGCAAAATTCCCTCAAGATCAGGTGATGCAATTTTGAGTCCTGCAGCAGCATTAACATTCTGTACTGATTTGAATTTGTCTCTAGGATCTCTCATTTCATCAAGCGGTTTTGGTAAAAGAATTGCTTTTGGTTTTGTTACAATAATTGAATCTCTTTTTGCAACAACTATAGAATCACCTTTTTTGATACTACCATCAATTAAAATAATATTAGCAGTATGACCTAGTCCAATCTCATCGTTTACTTCAAGTACTATTCCTCTTGATTCTTTTTCTTTCTGATCCAATCTTTTTTGTAAGTATTGCTGTGTCAATCCAACTAATACCGCAAGTAATTCAGGTATTCCAACTCCAGATCTTGCAGAGATTGGGACAATTGCAATTTCAGATTTAAAGTCTTTTACTCTATAAAATGCCTCAGATTGATATCCCAAAATAGATAGTGTTCCTACTACGTCATAGATTTTTTGATCAAGATCAGTTTGAATAAAGGCATCTTGTTCTTTGATTGCCTGTGTGATAAATTTAGTTTCAGATTTTCTCCATCCAGATATTTGATCACACTTGTTTAGAGCAACAACAAATGGAACTTTTCTGCTTTGTAGAATTTTCAGACTCTCATTTGTTTGGGGTTGAAATCCTCGATTAACATCAACTACTAGTATTGCAATATCAGCTGCAGAACCACCTCTTGCTCTAAGATTTGTGAATACTTCGTGTCCAGGAGTATCAATTACTAAAATACCAGGAACTTGGTTTTCTGACTCTTGTAATTTTTTGTATAGTTGACCACACATTTCTTTAATTGTTTCGGTTGGCAGAAAACTTGCACCTATATGTTGAGTAATGCCTCCGGCCTCTCTTCCTTGAACGCCGGTACCTCTAATTCTATCTAAGAGAGATGTTTTACCAGAGTCTACGTGACCAAGAACTACCACGATGGGTTGACGAATTTGCAATCAGATCACTCAAATGCTACCCTCGATTCGTGATCAAAACTTTCTTGTGAATCAGATGCATGAATGATATTGTCACTAAATCCCAGTCCAAAATCTCCACGTATTGAACCAGGTGCTGCCTCAAAGGATTTTGTTGCACCAATCATAATTCTTGTAGTTGCAATTGCATTATTTCCCTCAATTATTGCTGCAACCACTGAACCTGATGTGATAAATGATGTTAGTTCACCAAAAAATGGTTTTCCTTTATGAACTCCATAGAAATTCTCAGCTTGCTTTTGTGTAAATGTAAACATTTTTAATTTTAAAAGTTTGAAACCCTTTCTTTCAAATCTTGCAATTACTTCACCAGTAAGGTTTCTAGCTACTGCATCAGGTTTTACAATAAAAAGAGTACGTTCAGTCAATTTTACTTCTTGTGTTGAATTCCGCCCTTAACGTATTTTTTGGTCCACTTTAATTTTCTTGGATCGCGTTTTAGTTCTAGTGCATTTTTCTTACATTTTGCTGAACAAAACCATAAAACAGTTCCATCATTTTTTGCAAGCATCGTACCTGAGCCTTTTGCAACAGGTCTAGCACAAAAACTGCAAGGTTTTACTAAAAGACTCATCTATTTCACCTAATGAATTTTCTTTGCTTCTCTTTCTGTTTCTCTCAGCATTAGAATTTCTCCAATCCTAACAGAGCCTTTTACATTTCTAGTAAGAATTCTACCTTTATCCTTACCAGAAAGAACTTTAACTCTAACTTGAATAACTTCACCTGCAATACCAGTTCTGCCAACAATTTGAATAATTTCAGATTGAGTTACGTCGTCAGTTGTAGTACTCATTTACTAGTCTTTCCACCTTTAATTTTAGCAATTGCTGATACAACTTGATCTACTATGTGTTGTGCATCACCAGCATCTAAAATTGCTGCAGCAGCAGAAGTAATGTCAATGCCCAAAGACTTTCCTAATTCTTGTTTGCTTGGAACAAATGCATATGCTGCACCTTGTTCTTCACATAGAATTGGAAGATGAGCTACTACCTCTGGTGGTTCAACATCTTCGGCTATAACTATTAATTTGCTTGTACCTCGTTCAATTGCCTTTGTGGCTTCGTTCGTTCCTTTCTTGACTTTACCGCTGGTAGATGCAACTCTAACAGCCTCCAAGATTGGATTTACGAGTTCTTCAGGTGTCTCAAATTTTACATAATAAGCTTTACCCATACTATGTCACCCTTTAGGGATCATTCTCCATTCCAATCATGCTAGCAATTGGTTTTAAAAGTGTTATCGGAAATGACTGACTTGACTTTTTGGAGGTATTTTGACATCAAAGTGTCTAGTTTTTGCTGACTTTCAGCTTCCCCGTATATTCGAATGATAGGTTCAGTCCCACTTGGTCTTATCATTACCCAGTTTCTAGAATTAGTTGAGATTTTTATCCCATCAGTTGTATCAGAATTTGGAAATTCTTCCTTTAGTGATTGTATTAGTTTTTTAGAATTTTCTTGAGAGCAAGCAACTTTATCTTTTGTGGTAAAAGATGGAGGAAGGTTAGAAGTTTCTTCAGATAATGTTTTTTCTGATGTAGCCAAAAGATCTAGCATTAGAGCTAATGTCATGCAACCGTCTCTTACCTGATTATGTTTTCCAAACATGAATCCACCATTTTCTTCAAAACCAATCAATGCATTTGTTGGAACCATCTTTCGTGATACTTCTACACTTCCAACTTTGGTTCGTATTACTTGTGAATTAAATTCATTTGCAACAAGTTCTATACTTGAACTAGAATTCAAACAAGTGATAATCAAAGAATTTGGATTTTTTTGTATGATAAATTTTGTTAGAATCAATGCAGACTTGTCTCCAGTAAGTATCTCTCCGTTATTATCACAGAAAATACTTCGATCACCATCTCCATCAAATGCAATTCCAAGATCTGCATTATTCTGTTTAACTGTTTTAGAAAGATCAGAAAGATTTTGCGGAGTTGGTTCTGAACCTCGTCCTGGAAATAAACCGTCAACTTTTTCATTGATTAAAAATGTTTTACATCCAAGAAGTTTGCAAAACAGAGGTGCAGTTACTGCTTGCACTCCATTTCCTAAATCTAAAACAACTTTAATATTTTTTGATTTAATTTTCTGCAAATCTATCTGGGAAATTATTCCATTGATATAAACATTGATTGCTCTATCTTCTTTGTCCGTAATACCCCACTTTGAAGGATTTTTTATCCAATCTTTTTTCAGAAATATATCTTCAATTATCAATTCATCATCACGTGAAATTTCTACTCCATCCTTTGCAACAGGTTTGATTCCATTGTATTGTGGGGGATTGTGAGAGGCTGTGATCATGATTCCGCCAGAATAACCAAGTTTCTTTACAGCATACTCAAGACATGGTGTTGGCACAAGTCCTACATTATTGCAATTAAGTCCAGCAAAGTTTAGTGCAGAACATACAACTTTTGCAATAATTGGACTTGATTCTCGTCCATCAAATCCAACTAATATTGGTCCTTCTTTGAAGTATGTTGCAATTGCTAATGTCATATCATGTACAAATTCTAAGGTAAAATCTTCAGAAAAGACTCCACGAATTCCATTAGTTCCAAAAAATTTTGCCACAATCTACTTCAATAATAGATAAATTTGTGTTTAATGGCAAGTCCGATGCGGGAGTCGCCCAGCCTGGTCAAAGGCGTAGGGCTTAGGACCCTATCTCTTAGGAGTTCGTGGGTTCAAATCCCACCTCCCGCATCAGTTGTAAATTTCTGTGAATGATTAATAATGAGAAAATAGTGATCAAAAAAAGTTATGAAAAAGACAGTAGTTGGAATTACAGTCGTTGGAAAAGATAGAGAGGGAATTGTCGCAGCATTTACTAATTTTGTATTTGAAAACGGTGGAAACATCGAAAAAGTAAATCAAAATGTAATCAAAGGACTTTTTGGAATGTATCTTGAAGCATCTTTTACAAAAGTAGTAGATGTGAAGAAGTTTGATTCCGGAATTCAAATATTATCTAAGAAAGAACATATGGATGTAAGCACACATCATGAAACAAATTCAGAAAAAAATATAGCCATATTGGTTACAAAAGAATCACAGTGTCTTGAAACAATACTTGATGCTGCCAAAAAGAAATTATTGAAGGGAAGTATTTCTGTAATTATAGGAACTGAGAAAACGTTAGAGCCCATAGCAAAGAAAGAAAAAATTCCATTTATTGTTATTGAAGAATCAAATCAAGAAAAAGCTGAAGAAAAAATACTTGAAATTTGTAAAAAACATGAAATTGATTTAATTGCACTTGCAAGATATATGAAAATACTTAGTCCAAACTTTGTTTGGAGATATCCAAATAGAATAATCAACATTCATCCATCATTATTACCTGCTTTTCCAGGTGCTCTTGCATATGCCCAAGCTTACGAACGAGGAACAAAGATAGTAGGAGTAACTTCTCATTATGTAACAGAAAACTTGGATCAAGGACCAATAATTTTTCAAGATTCTTTTAAAGTTGATCCAAATGATACGTTAGAAGAAATTAAATCCAAAGGCCAAAAGCTCGAAGCAGATACTTTACTAAAAGCAATAAAGATGCATCTAGAAAACAAGCTTGAAGTTCGCTGGAGAAAGGTCCATGTCAAGTGAATTAGATGACAGAAATTAAATTCCAATTTGATCCTAATTTAAGAAAAATAATTAAAAATAAAAAACAAGTTGCAGTGATTCCTGTAGGCTCAATAGAACAACATGGACCACATTTACCAATCTCAACTGATTCAGAAATAGTTACTGAGATATCAAGAAAATTATCAGAAAAGAAAAATTTTCTACTTTTGCCTACAATAACATATGGTGTGTCATTTGAACATGGACCATTTTTCAACTTGAGTATCAAAGAATCAACTCTTCGTACAATTATAACTGATTTATGTACATCACTTCTTGCAAATAATATCAAAACAGTTTTTGTGATTAATGGACATCATGGAAATTTAAAGCCCTTAAAAAATATTGATGTAAAATTACAAAAAATATCAAAAAACAAACTCAGAGTTTTTCCACTTTCATATTGGCATTTTATGCAAAGAGAGTTTGACCATGCAGGATTTGTAGAAACTTCTCTAATGCTTGCAATCTCAAAAAATGTTAAAATGAAATCAGTAGAAAAAGGACTTGTTACAGATGGAATGAATCAGCAACAAATCAATATTTTAGGACGATTAGCTGCCAAATCATTTCCAAAAGTCACTAAAAATGGAATTTGGGGTGATCCAAGAAAAGCTACAAAGAGAGACGGACAGATTATTTTAGATGAAATTATGAGGAATCTCGAAAAAAAGTGTCAAACTTGCCTCACTGAGCATAGTTCAAAGTTACACCAATGAAATTTTAATATAATCCCTCAACATCAAAGCCAATAAGTGAAATAGATGTCCGTTGATATGGCAGTAAAAGTACTTGATGAGAGTATCAATCAAATTGTATTGATAAAGCTCAAAGGCGGTAAAACAATTAGAGGAAGTTTACTCGGTTTTGACCAGCACATGAACCTGCTACTTGACTCATCAGAAGAAATTCCTACTGATGGCAATTCAAAAAGCCTAGGCACCATTGTTGTTAGAGGAGACAATGTTGTTATGATATCTCCTCCACCAGCAGCAAATTAGGTGATATGAGATGACTAGAGGCACAACTTCGATGGGTGGTTTTACTAAGAAAAAGGTTCACATCAGATGTAGAAGATGTGGAAATAATGCACTTCATAAACGACACCACCAATGTGCGAGTTGTGGTTTTCCAGAGGCTAAACGTAGAAAGTATTCCTGGATTAAATGGTATACGTAGATGCAAGAGATTGCAATTATTATTAGTTCACTAGCAGGTGTTGCTACAGCAGCTGCTGCAAGAAGGATGCCAAGAAATAAAACACAATTACTAAGTCTGGGTGCAAGCTCACATATTAAAAATCAGATAAATTCTCTAAAAATTGAAAAAGACATTCTTACAAAAACAATTTCCAGATTATATCAAACAGACTCTGATTTTCCAAAAATTCAACGAGACAAATTATTGTTAAAGTATCAACATCAACTTGGAATTATATTAGCAAGATTAGAAAAACTTGAAGTTGCTAGTCATCATCCAGACTTAGGTCCAGTGGGAGATGGATTGATCACATTAATGGATCAAAAACTATCAAGACTAGACGATAGATTGTATGAATTATCATCAAAGATTACAACTCTAAATGCACCAATATCAGAAATTAAAAAAGAGGAAGTAGTTGAAAAGAAACAAGAAGTAAAACCAAATAGAAAAACATTTGACTTTGAAAAACCAGAAGAGATAAAATTAGAACCGATAATAATTCCCCATACAAGTTCAAGACAATTATTTGAATTAACTACATTAACTAAATTTTCAAACCGAGAACCAAAATTCCCGTTATTTGAAAAACCAATTGAACCAAAACAACAAATAATTCAAGAAATAATCAAGCCAAAAGACGAGATCATACAAGAGATAGTCAAACCAAAGATCGAAGACAAGATTGAGATCATACAAGCAGTTATCACAAAACCAGACATAGACAATGAAGTTGCAAAGATAACTGAGCATAAAGCTCTTCCTGAACCAAAAAAGCCAACCCAAGTTACAGCAGAAGATGATTTTGATGAAGATAGTTCAGATGACCTAGACAAAATCAAGGGAGAGATAATGAAAGTCCTTTCCAAGATTGAGCAAGCAGAGGTAGAATAATTGTCCTACGATGATGCCATAAAGGCATTGTCAACTGATGCATTAAAATTTGTAAAAGATGGTTTTGTAGTTGGGCTTGGCAGTGGAAGAGCCGCAACTGTTCTTGTAAAATCTCTTTCATCATTAATCAAAACAAAAAATTATAAAATTAAAGGAGTACCAACATCATTACAGATAAAATTAATTGCTGAAAAAGAAGGTATTCCGTTGGTAGAAGCTGATCATGTTGATCATATTGATGTTGTCTTTGACGGTGCTGATCAAATTGATTCTCATGGATTTGTTATTAAAGGAGGAGGAGGAGCTTTGTTACGAGAAAATATTTTGTTCAGTTTATCTGAAAAAGTAATAGTCATGGCAGATAAATCAAAATTTGTGAAAAATTTTACAAGAACAGTTCCAGTTGAAGTTCATCCACTTGCAAGAAATTCAGTTACAGATGCAATCAAGAAACTGGGAGGAACTCCAGAACTACGTTCGCTTGATAGAGGATATCCATTCTTTACAGAAAATGGAAACATAATTCTTGATTGTGATTTTGGAGTAATCAAAGACCCAAAAACACTTTCTCAAAAGATAAAACAAATCACAGGAGTGATGGAATCAGGGATATTTATCAGAAAACCAGACGTAATTTATAGAGCTAAAAGTGGCGGTAAATTCGATATAATTTAGAAAAGCATTTTTTGATTATCTTGAGATTAATTTTAATGGCAAATTGAATTCATAAATATGTTTTCTAGAATAACATCTTTTATTTGACATGCTATAGAATTTAAAGAAAAGATTTTAAAGTTATTTGAAATTTATTCATCATCTGAAATTAGCCACGACAATCCTCGCACTTCTTCCCATGAAAGTTTTGATTTATCATTATTTTCCAACATATTACGATATAATGAAAATTGGTATAAAAATTCCATGAACAATTTATTCAGATCAATGATCTATGAGATAACCAAATTAATAAAAAAGACTTGGGTCAAATTGGCCCAAATCTCGGACGATGGTTAACCAACATACAAGCGAATGACTCCACTAGCATGAAAACCATAATAACTTCAGAGATTCTACTTAAAAGAGTCGCGTAGAAATTATCAGTATGACTGAATTACTATTTTAAAAAATCGGACATGATTGGTTCTCTCACCAAATTATTACCTATGATTGGTCTTAAGATCCAATTAATACTTTATTTTATAATTAAAAGTCCTTTCATTTCAGGATGAATGTTGCAATGATAAGTAAATTCTCCTGTCTTATCTGCTAAAAATGTAATAGATTGAGTGTCAAAATATCCAAGATCTTTTGAATGGACATTAAATTCATCAATGTTAAAATTATGAAGTGATTTTTCCTCAGAGGTATTTAGTATTTCATTAATTATATGGAATGAAACTAGATTTCCTTTAGAGACAGTCAAAGTAGGACTAGTCATCCCTACTTTTGAGAGTTGTTTTCCACCTCTACTTGATTGTAATCCAAATTCATAATGTCCATCTGCTGTTTTTCCAGTCTTTATCAAAATGTTTTCAGGAATCAAAAATACAGGATGATCTGCATTAACTGGAATAAATGATTGGTACACATAATATGCTCCTGCTGCAACAGCTACAATCAATCCAATACCAATTAATTTCAGTATTGAAAACTTTTTCTTGGCTTGTGATTTAGATTTTGTTTTCTTTGGCATACAAGAACTAATAGATCTGCTTTTATTTCCTATTATTAATCTATGATAAAGGTTTAATTAAATATCAGAGAGAAAATAGTAATTTCAAGTTAAAATTAGAGTTTTTAAGCAATTGAACGTTCAACGAATTTTCCATGTCCCAGTTTTCCAACAACTTCAAAATCTTCAGAAACTAAATGGCCTCTAACAATTGTTTTAACAGGCCATCCTTTCAATAACATTCCTTCATATACAATATAGTCAGAAAATCCACCAAACATTTCTGAAGATACTTTATTTTCCTTTTTCAGATTTATCATGGTAATATCAGCATCCGCATCTTTAGCCAATGTTCCCTTTTTAGGATACATTCCAAATATTTGAGCAGCGTTACTGCTTGTAAATTGTACAAATTGTTCAATCGAGATTCTATTTTTATTTACACCCTCACTTAACAGAATTGGTATGATGGTACCTATCCCAGGAAATCCTGCAAGAGCCCCCCAAACATCATTACCACCAAGTTTTAGTTTTAGTTGATTTGCAACATGATCTGTTCCTATAGTATCAATTAAATTCTGAGATAGTGCGTTCCATATTGCTGTATTATCTTGCGCAGTTCTAATAGGAGGCATAACTTTGGCAAGATATCCCTTCTGATTTTCATAAGAGAGTGTAAGATAGTGAGGACATGTTTCAATGAAAATTTTAGTTCCAAGTTTTCGTTCTTCTTTAATTTGTTGTAATGCTTTTTGAGAACCAATATGAACAAAATAAATTGTACAGCCATAATCTCTTCCAAATTTCGAAACTGTTTTGATTGCCTTTGCTTCAAATTCAGGAGATCTACTTTCAGACCATGCAGGAAGTCCATCACGTTTTTTCTCTTTAGCAGTCTTTATTCCGCATGCACATGATTCATAATCTTCTGCATGAACCAAGACAGGACATCTAAGTAACGCAGCAGTCTTTACAGTTTCTTCCACTAGTTTATCATTTACATCTACTGTTGCTTCAGATAATTTAGAAGAATATGGAGACATGTCCATATACACATGACCTACATCACCACCAAGATTCATGTAAATTTTAAACGAAGTAATTCCTTTTTCAACACAGTAAGGCATTTCGTTGATTTGTTGTTGAGTGAAAATAGACGCATGAATGGCATAATCAACATAATGATTTTTTGATGCTGCATCTAGTTGAGCTTGCAGTGAAGTTTTAAAAGAGCTTCCTAATCGTAACATTCTCATCATGGTTGTTATTCCACCTATAGCTGCAGCATGTGATTCAGTTTTTGCAGCCTGATCAATCGGGGAGTATACTCCATAGTGAACATGAGTATCAATTGGTCCAGGTATAGAAATTAGACCATTTCCACTTATTTTGTGATCACATGCAGGAATATCATTTGTAAAGCCAACAATTTTTCCTTCATCAATTATGATGTTTTTATCAAGCATTCCTTGAGGTAAAATTATGTGTGAATCTGTGATCACGGTGTCATACGTCATCAGAAATTTTTCTAGTCTTGCAGTCTATTATGCGTTGAGATATAGAATTTATAAAAATCATGCTTGAAAAACTCTCAAGTACTATAGAACAAACTTATCTAGGTCAAAATTGTAATTTTTTTGTGAAAATTTTATTTTTGGTCTGTATGGTTATTTTTATTGTAATTGTAATGATTCCATATACATTTGCGGAAGACAATAAAAATTCTGACAAGCCATCATTGCCTAAGATTCTTGATGAGAACTATGTTGTTGAACAATTTGCGGCAGAGGGTATTCCAAATAGTCCAACTACCATGACTTTCGTTGGAGACGACATTCTGGTACTGCAGAGATATGATGGAATAGTTAGACTGATAAGAGATGGGGTTTTGCAACCATGGCCTGTTTTGGATGTGTCTGTTGCAAAAGATGGTGAAAGAGGAATGCTAGGCATTACATCTAACGGTTCTAAGGTGTATGTCTATTTTACAGCAGCTGATGTTGATGCTGGAAAGGCAATTGAAAACAGAATTTACAGATATGATTGGAATGGTGAAAAATTAGTAAATCCCGTATTGCTTAAAACATTACCGAGTGATAATTTTTATCACAACGGGGGTGCAATGACTGTCTTTAGTGGTCAGACATATGCCGTGATTGGTGATAATGGAAATTATGGTAGACTGCAAAACAGGGAAGCCGATTGGAAAAATGATACAAGTGTCATTCTAAGAATAGATCCTCCAGGACCATATTATGCTATGGGTATTCGAAATAGTTTTGGAATAACTGTAGATCCAATAACTGGAAATTTGTGGGATACTGAAAATGGTGATGATAGGAATGATGAAATTAACATGGTACCAAAGAATTTTAACAGTGGTTGGATCGAGATAACAGGCATAACAAAGAATCAAACTCTAATTGATTCATTGCCAAAGTATGGAGATTTTGTTTACAGCAATCCAGAATTTGTATGGGAGAAAACAGTTTGTCCTACAGGAATTGCATTTAGTACATCAGAAAAATTTGCTCAAACAGATAGAGTTTTTGTAGGAGATTGTAATAATGGAAATCTCTATAGTTTTAATCTAAATGAACAAAGAACAGGGTTTATTTTTAATTCAACTGATCTTCAAGACAACACATTAAACATTGGCGAATCAAATAAAGAAATTTTGTTTGGAACTGGTTTTGGTGCAATTACAGATGTTGAAGAAGGGCCAGATGGTTTCTTGTATATTGTATCAATGTCTAATGGAAAAATATATCGAATACTTCCAAAAGAGGTTGCTCAAAGTATGCCTCCATCAAAGGGTGGGGGTTGTTTAATTGCTACTGCAACATATGGTTCTGAGCTTGCCCCACAAGTACAACAATTACGAGAGATAAGAGACAGTAAATTGTTACAGACTGAAATAGGATCTGGTTTTATGAATTCATTTAATTCATTTTATTACTTATTTAGTCCCACAATAGCTGATTATGAAAGAGAGAATCCTGTATTCAAAGAAGCTGTAAAAATAATTATCACACCCATGATTAGTTCACTTTCAATTCTAAATTATGCAGATATGGATTCAGAAGAATCGGTATTAGGGTATGGTGTTAGTTTGATAATTCTCAATTTAGGAATGTACTTTGTAGCTCCTGTAATTGTTATTATAGGAATAAAAAAGAAATTCTGAACTCTTTTTCAGAGCCAGGATAATTGTAAATCTGTGATTTGCCTACTTTCACGAGAAAATGAATAAAAACACATCTCTGAGATGTAATGGAAGGGCCGGTGGTTTAGTGGTATAATGCCTCGTTCGCAACGAGGATGTCGGGGGTTCAATTCCCCCCCGGTCCATTAATAATTTTTCCAGAAACTATTATACATAAACAAAGATTATAATTTTCATGAAGGTTTTTGATGGAAAGAAAGCTGCACAAGATTATATGTCTAAACACACTCTTGCGTTTTCAACTCCAGAACTAACTCTGATGAGGTTTGCATTTTGGTTAGGAGACACAGTTCCAGATCCTCAAAACAAAGATAACTCAATTCCAAGAATGCTGACATTTATGGTAGAACAAGATTTTGCACCGATCTTAATTGATGATGACAAATATGAGCCATCAGGTGCTGTCAAAAGTTCAAATGTTTACGGAAATGTATTTGCACATGCTGATTCTGACGGAAAATTTTGTTCTGAATGTGGTGCAACTTTATCAAAAACTGCAAAATTCTGTCCTGAGTGTGGAACAACACAGGACTAGTTTTAAAATTATTTTTAATTTTATGCTTTAGTGCCACACTTTGTGCAGAATTTTGCGTTTGCTCTTAATGATGTACCACATGATATGCATCCACTTCCACTTGATACAACAGTTCTTCTTGGCATAAGTGCTGGATCTGGAGAAGGTAGAGTTCCAACATCACCAAAAGCTTGTTGTGCAGATACTATACCTGGAGGACCACCAACTGGATTTTGTGCAGAACCAGTTCTTGGCATTCCCATTCCACCCATCATTCCAGGTTGTCCCATTCCCGGCATCAATCCTGGAGATTGAGTATTACCAGAGCCAGAACCGCGAGATTTTTTCAGCTCAAAAATAACTTTAATTGCAAGAAATTCTAATGCAGAATAAGCTACAACATAATCTCCTAATTTTTGAAAGAATTCTTTATCAGTTAGCATGCCTTTTTTGTACATGTTATTAGTATCAAGAAATGATTCATAGTATCCTTGAGAATCATCGAACAAACTTTGTAGTTTATCAAATAGCATGTTTAGAGTGTCTACTTCGCCAAATGACATATCCATGCTTTACTTTTGGAATATTAATTACTTTAGGATCAAAAAATAGAAAAATGTGTTATAGTTTATGCTTGTAATGCTCTTTCAATCATATTTTTGTATGATTCTTTTGATGCTGCACCAACCTGCTGACCAATTATTTCACCTTTGTTAAGGAGAATTAAGGTTGGAATGCTAAAGACATTGTATTTTGACGCTAATTCGTTGGCCTCATCTACATTGACTTTGACAAATTTTACTTTGCCTTGATAGTCATTTGCTAGTTCTTCGACTACTGGGCTTACCATTCTACATGGACCACACCATTGAGCCCAAAAGTCAACAAACACTGGTATATCAGAGTGGATTACATTGATTTCCCAAGACTTTGCATCTGAAACTTCTGTTATTCCCATAATGACTATAATTTATTGAACATACCTAAAAATGTTCACCAGAATTAACACCGTATTTTTTGTTGGAAAAGAAAAATCAAAAAAACAGATTTAGTGATATATACTTAAATGTCGTTTCAATAAAGCGGAGATATGAGTACTGAACTTAGACTTAAAAAATTAAGAGGTTCTGGTGGCTTTGTAATGGCAACAGTAACTGATCAACAACAAATGAAAGGAAATTTAGGTGGGCCAGATCTATTTTTAGCACCAATTGGTAGATTAGATAGTAAAAAAATCACTAAATATTTTTGTAATACTTGTGAAAAAGAATTTGAAGGTCCCCCAAAAATTGAATATGAAAATCCAAATGAGGAAGTTGCAGAAAATTTAGTTCTTGCAGAAAAAGGTCAGTATATTTGTAATTCATGTAATGCAACAATAGCTGAATATAGAGAATTTAAAAAACAAAATGAAACAGTTGAAATTGGAATTGCAAAACCATTAGAAACTGCAAGTCAAATTATTACACCTCAAATATCACAACCTGAACCTCCTGCACAAATTCCAGTGAAATCAGAAATTACACAGTCAGCTACACAACCAGGACCAGTTACTGCAATTAGCTCAATTGAGGGATTAGTAGTAATTGATGAAAACGCAAAAAAGATTGGAAAAGCAAAACAAGTTGGAATAGATTCTAATCAATCAGTAGTATTGTTAATTATAAAAAATGATGGAACTGAGGGTAGTATTCCATGGAATAGCATAAGAAAAGTAGGAGAAGTCATTCTTTTAGGAAGTCCAGTATCTGCACCTCAACTCAGTCAACTAGGAAAATGCACAAATTGTGGATTTACAAATAAGGAAGGCTCCAAATTCTGTGAAGAATGTGGTAGCAAGCTACAATAAGCCCAGATAAATTCAATCAATCAAACTGTAGAGGGTGTAATGAAGTTGAACAAAAAATCTATGTCAAAAGGAATACTCAAAGATATCATAATTGTCGCAATAGGAGTGATTGTGATTTGGATTGGTTTGCAAGTTGCATTTGGAACACAAAATCCATTTTATGTTGTAGCCAGTGGAAGCATGATTCCAGTTTTACAAGTATATGATGTTCTAATTGTCCAAGGACATGAGCCATTTGAAGACATTAAAGTCGGAGATATCATTGTATTTAATCGTCCATCAGGACATGACAGAGTAATCGTACATAGAGTTGCAGCAATTCTTAATGATGAACCTAAAACCATCAGAACAAAAGGAGATGCAAATCCAGGATCAATTCCAGGAACAGATTTCCCAATTACCAAAGAGGAGTATATTGGTAAAGTTGCCTATGTGATTCCACAAGTAGGGTATGTCACTCAAATATTGAAACCTCCTATGAATTATATCATAATTGTAATTGTCATAGGAATTATGATTGTAAAACAGATATCTAAAAAGAAAAATGAAAAGGAGTTAAGTTTGCAGGATCCATTTAATCAAAAGGATTCCAATGTAGAATCATCTGTAAATATTCCAGAATTAGACAAACTAGAAAAAGATTATGAATATTCAGAACATAAAGAAAGTAAACTAGATGCAGAAGAATCAAAAAAAAAATTCTGAAAAAGAACAAAAATAACTTTCTGAATTAAAATATTTAGATATTAAAAAATGTGATCAGTATTCTAAATTACTGAATCTTTAGTTTTGAAGACTCGATTAAAATAATCAGAGGGCTCATTTGGTTTTTCAATATCGTTTGTAATTCCTGCGAGTTTTTTGGCAAGATTCTTTTTGTATCCGATTTGCATTTGTCTCTGTATTTGGATTCTCTGTGCTTGTGGAGACCCAGCTCCGTGCATTGATTCAGTAAGATATCCCACAGCATTTCTTCCTAGTGTCATATTTTCAATAAGTCGAAGAATTCTCATTCTGTTTTCAACATCAACTCCTTTACGACCTTTAAGGTATTTTTTAAGCAATGGTCCTGTTATTGGGTGTCTGAAATCTTTCTCAGATGGTAATGTTACTACTAGCCCACCTGCAATGTCTTGTGCAAGTCTACTGATTTCATATGGAAATCTAGTTACATTATGTTTGCAAACTTGGGCAAGCATGTCTTCATTAAGATATACACCTGACTTCATTTTGTGTCCAAGGTGTGATGATGCAATTCCTGCAGCAAAAATTGTTTCATTAAGATGAGTCATCTCAATAATTTTGTCTTTAATATGAGATACATTTGGGATGCCGTTATAGTCAGATATAGTAGCTGCTGCACCAATTAAGACATCACCTAATCCAGTTTTGCAAACATAACTACGTCTGTGATAACAAGTAAAGCGCTCAATTAGCATGGATGCAAATTCATATTCACCATTCATGAAAACTTTATCCCATGGAATGAATACTTTATCTAAAACAATTAGAGCCTCTTGTCCTCCATACTTGGCATTACCATCATCGATTGTTCCTTCCTCCATACTTCGAGTGTCACATGATTGTCTTCCATAGATGTAGGTCACACCTTTAGCATCTGCCGGAATTGCACCAACAATAGCCCAGTCTTTGTCATTTTCGGTTAATCTTACTGTTGGCATTAAAATAATCCAGTGGGAATTGATACAACCAGTTTGATGTGCTTTGGCTCCTGAAACATAGATTCCTTTATCGTCTTTTGCAACTATTCGAGTAAACAAATCAGGATCATCTTGTTCTGCAGGTCCTTTACTTCGATCTCCTTTTGGATCAGTCATTGCACCGCCAATGACCAGATTTTCTTTTTGAACCATTTTCACAAATTCTAAAAATCGTTTATGATAGTTTGTTTTATGTTTCTCATCAATTTCAAATGTAGTAGAATGTAAAGAATTGAGTGCATCCATTCCAACACATCTCTGGAAACATGTTCCAGTATTTTGTCCTAGTTTTCTTTGCATTTTATTTTGCATAACTAAATCTTGAGCACTTTCTGCAATATGTAAAAATCTGTTAACTGTTAATCCAGTAAGCGATGAATGTGCAGAAGCTAGTTCCTCTTCTCGCACAGCCAAATCATATGTCTCTGCTACTGCATTAATTGAAGGTCGAATCATTGGATGGTCTACTGGTTCTTTTACTAGTTCTCCAAAAAGGTAAATTTTGAGATCTCTTCCTCTGAGGCTTTGAATATAATCTTCGCCTGTTCTTATGGTCTTTAGTTTCTCAACATTTGCCACAAAGTGATTCACTCTAGGTTGTATAAATATTCTAAAACGGTATAAATAAAAATTTACGAATGAATTGCGATCAGAGACCTATTCTAACATCAAGAATCTTGCATCCCTTGCCTTTCTCCATTACTAAGACAGGGTTCATGTCAAGTTCCTTAATTTCCTTAAAGTCAGTAACCAATTGGGATAATCTCTGAATGCATTCAGATAGTTTGGTAATATCAGATGGCTTTTCACCTCTGACTCCTTGAAGTAATTTTTGTGTCTTGATAGATGCTATCATGTCATCAGCTTCTTTGTCAGTAATTGGGGCAAGTTTGAAGTTTACATCTTTGAGAACTTCTACGTAGATTCCACCCATTCCAAGCATGATAACAGGACCAAACCCAGGCTCTAGCTTAGAACCTATGATTAATTCTTTACCACCCTTTACCATTTCAACAATTAAAACTCCCTTTATCTCTGCATTTTTGTTATATTTTTTGGCATTTGCAATAATTGTCTTGAATGCTTCTTTGATTTCTGAATCATTTGTCAGATTTACTTTAACCCCCCCAGCATCTGACTTGTGAATAATTTGTGGTGATGCAATCTTCATCACCACAGGATAACCTATTTGCTTTGCAATTCTTATGGCATCTGCTTCAGTTTTTGCAAGTGCGCTTTTTGGTAACGGTAATCCATATGCTTTGAGAACTTCTTGTCCTTCTTCCTCCAAAAGATTCGGTCGTTTTTCTTTTTTAACTTTATCAAAAATTTTCTTTGCTTTTAGTTTATCAACTTTGAATTTAGGAATTTGTCCTTCTGGTGTTTTAATCCAATTAGAAAATTTGAGCATTGCAGCAAGTGCTCTAATTGCTCCTTCGGCATATGTATAATAAGGAACCTCACCTGCAGCTAGAATTTCTCTATTTGTAATTCCTTCATCTAATCCCATCAAGCTTGCAAGCATTGTCTTTTTATATTTTTTAGACATTGCAACTATCACATTTGCTAATTTATCATAGTTCAAAGTTCCAGATGGGGTACACATTGAGATTACAGAACCTACGTTAGGATGTGTCAAGACACGTTCCAAGACATTGCTGAATCTATTAAAGTCGGCATCACCTACAATGTCTACAGGATTACGTGAGCTTCCCCAAGGAGGTATTACTGCATCAATCTTTGGACGAATACTGTCAATGTTTGCCATTTTAATTCCTAGTTTGGAGCATACATCAGTTGAGATAATTGCAGGTCCTCCAGCATTAGATACAATTACAAGTTCTCCACTAGAAGGAAGTGGTTGTTTTGAAAATGCTACAGCATAATCAAAGAGTTCTTCCATGGTATCAACACGTATTGCACCTGATTGTTTTAGTAAAGCATCATAGATTTCATCAGAACCCATCAAAGCTCCAGTATGTGACATTGCAGCCTTTGCACCTTCAGGACTACGACCAGATTTGAGTACAAGAACTGGTTTTTTTAGTTTCTTGGTAATATTTTTACAAACTTTAAGAAATTCTTGACCATCGCCCATATCTTCAAGATACATTACAATTACCTTGGTTTGATTGTGATTGGCTAACATTTTGAGAATGTCGACTTCGCTCATTGCAGCCTTGTTTCCCATACTAATTACAGCAGAAAATCCAATTCCTTGTGCACTGGCATCTTCAACTAATGCTGCACATATTGCACCACTTTGAGATACGAGTGCAATTTTACCAGATTTTGGTGTGACTTTAAGGAAAGTAGAATTCATCATTGTCTTTGGATCAAGATTCATGACACCAAGACAATTTGGACCAATGATTTGTATATTGTATTTTTTAGCAATATCTTTTATTTTCTGTTCTCTTTTTGCACCTTCCTCATCTACTTCTTTAAAACCAGCAGTGATGATAATTACACCTTTGACTTTTTTCTTACCGCATTCTTCTAAAACATCTGCAACTAAGAGATTATTGATTACAATCACTGCAAGATCAACAGGTTTTGGAATATCCAAGACACTCTTGTATGCTGTTTTGTAAAATACAGTTGGTCTTGTAGGACTAACAGGAAAAACAGTGCCTTTGAATCCATTCATAATATTTGATGTAATTGTTGCTCCAACACTACCTCGTTTGTCAGATGCACCAATAATCGCTATAGATTTTGGTGAAAGAAAAACAGACTCGGCCACGTTAATTTGGACTAAAGATTTTGTATAATAAAGTTATTCATGGAAATTTCTGATCTCTGTTTTTTAGCTTCCTAGCATCTTTCCTGCCAAATTTTCTTTTCGTGGAACCCATAACAGAGTAATTTTTGGAAATTTTCCCATTAGAGTCCATGCTTCACGTGCAAGTTCTCGTAATTTTTCATTGTTTATTGCAAATTCATGATTTAATTGATAGATTGTGTTTTTTGAATCACTAAAAATTGTAATCTCTTCATTATTCAAGTTTTTCAGTGCTGCAATAATTGCCATGTATTCAGCCTGATTGTTTGTTATTTCAGACTTTTTTTCATAAAAAGATTCTCTGGTCTCTTTTACAAAATAACCAAATCCGCCAGTAGGACCTCCAGAACCATCTACGTAAACATTAATTCTCATCTTTGTATAACCTCGTCATTTTTACACTCAAATTAATTACTATCAAACAAATTATCATAGATATGGTTTGTGACACTATAGAAGCAAGATAAGCATCGTAGTTTATGGTTAGAAAATAATAGTGCAAGGACCATCTCACTATAGTGTAAACAACTTCAGCTATTCCTAATGAAGTTATAATTTTAATTAGATCATGTTTTAGTTTTGATTTATCAGATTCAAGAAGATATTTTTTTTTATTATCTAAATAATACAAACCACCAAATACAGAAAAATAAATTACATAATCAACGAGTAATGTATAAGTACTATTAAGATAATCTGCTTGATCAGATAATAAATTAGCGACGATTGCAGAGATGATAATTGATGTTGTAATAGCAATCAGAAGATTTTTGTTTAACATAAAATATTTCTGATATTTTTCCAACATAAAATTATTAATTATTCACTACAATTAAACTGAGACTAGTCTAAAGTAATTTTTAAGAAGATCAATAATCCTGCAAGTTCTGCAATACCTACACCTAACATGTACGGAAATATCTCATATGAAAAAATTTGATCCATTGAAAAATATGCAAATGCCCCAATAACATTATGAAGAAACAACATGCCTGCAACAACAATCATCCCTAATGGAAGCTGCGCTCGTGTCTTTACATACATTTTTCCAAAAATGTAAATCAAGATTCCAAGAACGGTCATATTAATAATTGAAACAACAGATAGCACTAGGGAGTTAGATTCCATTTAAAGAGAAGCATCTCCTGATCTTTTATTTACTTTTATCCAATTTTCCTTCAATTTCTTATAGTATCTCTATATTTGCTTCCAAAAATGCGATATAAAATGCATAATACTATACTAGCAGGTTTTCTTAATGATTGTATTTAGTTGATGGCAATAGATTTACGATTAGAAGAGATTGTATAACCTTGCAAGAGAAACTTTGTCAGATGGATCGACTGTAGCAATTTTTCCATCTACTCTCACCTCATAGGTTTCTGGATTGATCTCGATTTTTGGAGTGAGATTATTGTAAATCATGTCTTTCTTGCCAATATTTCTACAATTTTTTACAGGAACCAATTTTTTATGGATTTTGACTTTTGATGCTAGTCCCAAATCAATTGCAATTTGTGATGTAAATGTAACAGAAGTAGAATGTTTTGCCCCACCCATGGAACCAAACATTGGTCTATAGGAGATAGGTTCTACTGTTGGTATAGAACCATTAGGATCCCCCATTAGAGAATATGCAATCATTCCTCCCTTGATTATTAATTTTGGTTTGATGCCAAAAAATTGCGGCGTCCAAATTACAATATCAGCGATTTTTCCAGATTCTAACGATCCCACATATTGTGATATTCCATGTGTGATTGCAGGATTTATTGTGATTTTTGCAAGATATCGTTTAACTCTTAGATTATCATTTTCTCCAGATTCTTGTGCAAGTCTGCCTGTCATTTTTTTCATTTTATCTGCAGTTTGCCAATTTCTTGTTGTAACTTCACCTACTCGGCCCATTGCTTGACTATCAGATGACATCATACTTAGAGCTCCAATATCATGCAAGACATCCTCAGCAGCTATGGTTTCACCACGAATTCGTGATTCTGCAAAAGAGATATCCTCTGGAACAGATGGATTGAGATGATGACATACCATCATCATATCCAAATGTTCTGATAACGTATTTACTGTAAATGGTCTTGTTGGATTTGTAGATGACGGTAGAACATTTTTTTCACCAGCAATCTTCATTATATCTGGAGCATGTCCTCCACCAGCGCCCTCAGTATGATATGTGTGAATTGTTCTACCAGCTATTGCGTTTATTGTATCATCGACATATCCGCATTCGTTTAATGTATCAGTGTGAATTGCTACTTGAGTATCAGTTTTGTCTGCAACCCTTAGAGCAGTATCAATAGTAGCAGGTGTTGTACCCCAATCCTCATGTAGTTTTAAACCGCATGCACCACCTTCTATTTGCTCCATTAGTGCTACCTCTTGAGAATCATTTCCTTTTCCTAAGAAACCAAAATTCAGTGGAAGTTCATCAACTGCCTCAATCATTCTTTGAATATTCCAAGAGCCGGGAGTGCATGTAGTGGCATTGGTTCCATCAGCAGGACCTGTCCCGCCACCAATCATTGTAGTGGTGCCACTACAGATTGCATGTATTGCTTGCTGTGGTGAAATAAAATGAATGTGAGTATCGATTGCACCTGGAGTACAAATTGTATGTTCTCCTGAAATTACCTCTGTGTTTGATGAAATAATCATATCAATTCCATCCATTATGTTTGGATTCCCAGCATTACCAATTCCTACAATAATTCCATCTTTGATTCCAATGTCACCCTTGAGTATACCCAAAATTGGATCCATAATGATTGCATTTGTAATTACAAGATCAAGTGAGTTTTCTCTTTTGATGCCACTTGCCTGACCCATTCCATCTCTAGCACTCTTTCCTCCACCAAAAACCACTTCGTCTCCATATACGAGAAGATTTTTTTCAATCTCAATTATCAAATCAGTATCAGCAAGTCTTACTTTGTCACCAATTGTAGGACCGAAAAGGTCGACGTATGTCTTTCGAGGTATTTTCAGAGTCATGATTTGAAACCTCTTTCTTTTGATTTGTTTATTGCCTCATCCATTTTTTCATCCAAATTTCCGTTGACCAATCCAGAAAATCCAAAGACAATTCTTTTTCCGGCATATTCTACTAGTTCTACTTCTCTAGAATCACCTGGCTCAAATCTAACAGATGTACCTGCAGGAATATTTAGATGGAATCCGTAGGAATTTTTTCTGGGAAAAGACAGTGCTTTGTTTACCTCAAAAAAATGAGTGTGCGATCCTACCTGTATTGGTCTATCACCAGTACTTGTTACAAGAATTTTTACAGTCTTCCTATTTTCATTAGCAATGATTGGTTGATCTGAAATAAAATATTCACCAGGTATCATATCATTACACTATCGGATTATGTACTGTTACGAGTTTTGTTCCATCCTCAAATGTAGCTTCAACTTGAATTGTATGAATAAGTTCAGATACACCAGGCAATACATCG
This sequence comes from Nitrosarchaeum sp., assembly GCA_023265135.1. Taxonomy (GTDB): domain Archaea; phylum Thermoproteota; class Nitrososphaeria; order Nitrososphaerales; family Nitrosopumilaceae; genus Nitrosarchaeum. The sequence continues at coordinate 211,721 of JAHFUM010000001.1, forward strand.
TTTCTTTTTAGTACTTTATTTCCAGAGATCATAAGATCTGAAACTGTTTTTCCATCACGTGCACCTTCAAGTATATGATCTGTAATCAATGCAACTGCTTCTGGATGATTTAATTTCAAACCTCTTTCCTTACGTCTCTGCGCCAATTGTGCCGCAACAAAAATACTGAGTTTATCAAGATCTTTAGGGGTAAACATCATACAATTGGATATGAAATTGTTCTATATATTACTTGAAACTCATAAATGCGAAAAGATAACTTGAGGCACATAGTAGATTTACCGTGCAAAGATCAGTATCAATTGTAGGAAATATTTTTACTGAAAATGGATCACAGATTCTAAAGGAAAAAATATTTGAAAAATTACAAATATCACGTAATGATTTAGAGAAAAATAGACTTCGCAAAACAACAGACAAAGGTACAGATGTTTCTATAATATTGGAACATGGTTCCAAATTACATCATGGTGATATTCTCAGTCATGATGAAAGTTTCATAGTTGTTTATCAGACTCCAGAGAAAGTTATCACAGTAAAAATAAAAGATGATTCTTTTGAATTGACGGTATTACTGGGTCATATAATTGGAAATAGACACAGACCTATTTCACTAGAAGGTAGAACTGTGACATTTCCTATACAAGCAGAATCAGAATTAGAAATTTTTCAAAGATTATTCAGTCCCATGATAGGAAAAATAGAGATTGGTATTGAAGAGAAAATCTACTTGCCAGACGAGAGGATGAATGTTCATGAGCATTAAGGACATGCATCAAGATTTGGCAATGATGCAGATATCAGATTCTTTTTTTCCCACAGGACTTTATGCCAACTCAAGTGGTCTTGAAAGTATTTTTCAAAATAATAAAAAAATCACATATCTTGAAATTACAGGAATTATTGAAACGCAATTAAAACAACAGATTGGTCCTACAGACTTGATAGTGATGATAAATGCATTGAAATTTGCAAGTCAAAGACAATTTGAGAAAATATCAGAGATAGATATGAAAATTAACTCGATGAAAAATATCAAAGAAGTAAGAGAGGCATCCAAGAGATCTGGAATTCAGTTAGCAAGATGTGTCAATGAATTTATCAATGATGAAATTCTTGAGAAATATTTGGAATTTTATAAAAAAGGAATGGTAAATGGAGCGTATTCAGTTAGCTTTGGTCTTTGTGCAAATGCCCTAGGAATTAGTCCACAAAAAGCAGGGTTGATGTTCATGTATGGTTTCATTGTAAGTATAGTTGGTGCAGCATCAAGAATGGGAATAATTCAACATTATCAATCTCAAAAAATAATTCATGATCTAAAACCGCTAATTATCCAAATTGTAAGTGAATATCTAGATAAATCTACAAAAGAGATTTGGCAATTTGCACCTCATTTAGAGATTTTACAAATGCATCATGAAAGAATGGATTCCAAGATGTTTATTACGTAAACAAAGGAGTTGGACAAATGACTGAGAGAATACCAAGACTTGGAATTGGAGGACCTGTAGGTTCTGGTAAAAGCATGTTAATTGAGAAAATTGTTCCAGTATTGGCAGCCAAGGGATACAGCATCAGTATAATTTCAAACGATGTCATTTCAAAAGAGGATGCAGACCGTATGAGAAAGAATTTAGCGACAGATAGAGGATTATTGCCAGAAAATCTTGTCATTGGTATTGCCACTGGAGGATGTCCACACACTGCAATTAGAGAAGATCCGTCAATTAACATATCAGTGATAGAAGAAATTGAGGAAAAACATCCTGAGTTAGATCTCATTATTATAGAAAGTGGTGGAGATAACATTACCACCACATTTAGTCCAAGCCTTGCAGATTATGTAATTTACATAATTGATGTTGCTGGGGGAGATAAATATCCAAGAAAGGGTGGTCTTGGAATAGAAAGCTGTGACCTTCTTGTGATAAACAAAATTGATCTTGCACCTCATGTTGGAGCAGACCTTAATGTAATGGAACAAGATGCAGTGCATATTCGCAAAGATAGACCGCATGTTTTTGTAAATTGTAAAAATAATACTGGAATAAACAAGGTAACAGAACATATAATCAGAGATCTTCTTTTTGACATTCCACCAAAAATAGCACTTTCAGATAGACAAAGGTAATAGATGAATTGGATTTTTCAAATAACGAAGAAGTATCATCGGAAATACTTCAGCATAATGAAGAAATAAAACAGCTTGGTGTAGGTAAATCTGGAAAAACTGGCAAGTTGAAAATAGTTTTAGATGTAGAGTCTATCTCCGGAAGAACAATAATAAAGGAAAAAGAATCGATGTTTCCACTTAGTGTTCAAAAGGAGATGTACTATGATCAGTTTCAGCCAAATATGACTCATGTCTATATTGTATCTAGCTCTGGCGGAATTGTACAGGGGGATAAATACACGATTGATATAATTTTGGAAAAAAATGCATTGGGCCATATTACAACACAAGGAGCTACAAGAGTTTATGGTATGAATGTAAGTAATGCAATTCAAGTGATAAATGTGTCACTTGACGATGGTGCTTATCTTGAATTTATTCCAGACCAGATAATTCCCTACAAAAATTCAAGGTTCTATCAAGAGATCAACTTTAAAGTGCACAATAATGCGACAATGATTTACTCTGAGATCATAAGCCCTGGAAGAATCAGCATGGGAGAGATTTTTGATTATGAAATATGTTATCTAAGGTCAGTAGGAAAAAATCATAAAGATGAATTAAGATTCACAGATTATACTAAAATCGAGCCTAAAAAAATGAATTTACGAGATTTTGGAGTATTAGGAAAGAAACAGATTATGGCAACTATGTATATTCTGGCAAAAAGAAATGGTGTTGAAAAAATAATTAAAACTTTGGAAAATGATGTTAAAAATTCTTCAGAAATTGAGTTTGGTTGGTCTACTATGACAAAAGAAAATGGAATATTGCTACGAATTCTTGGAGATACAACAAGAGATGTTATTAGACTAGTTTATGACATAACAAAAATAGTTAGAAAAACAATACTCAATTCAGATTTTCATGAAATACGAAAAACGTAAGTAATAACTTGTATGTTTATTCAAATGTAATGCTATAAAAATGAATTTTTTTAGCTAAGACTCAATCCAAAAAAATTTCCATTCATCACAATATTGTATAAAATGTCAACACCGATGATTATACTTAATGAACCAACAAAATAACGTAAAATCTTGGTGATTCGCTCAGAATAAAATGAAAGTGAAAATGGTAATCCTATAACACTACTCACTAACACCATTCCAACAATTGAACCTATTCCAAAAACTAGGACAAATGATAAAATAGTTTGCAAGTCATGTAGTGTTGAAAGAGCTAAAACTACAAGACTTCCACTTCCAGCTAATCCGTGTATACAACCAATAATGTATGATTTGTGTCCATGACTGTGTGTTTTATCATGTGTGTGAGGATGTGCATGAATCATACCATCATCGTGAGTGTGGTGATGAATGTGTTTTTCTCCAATTAATTTTTTGTTTCGAAATGTAAAAAATCCAAGAGCTACAAGCATTATGCCTACTCCAATCTCAAAGTTGCCCAACATTTCAATTGGAATATTCATAGAGAATACAAAAATTAACAAACTTACAAGAACCAGCGAGGAAGTATGTCCAGCTCCCCATAATGCACCTAAAATTGAGCTTTTAATAGCGCCTGAGCCAACCTTCCGAAAAAAGGATAAAGAACTTTTTTGTGTTGATTTTGAATTTTGTGTTGCTATAGCAATAACATGATCAGGCTCAAAAGCATGTAATAGACCTATTACAAATCCAGCAACAAGTACAAAGAAAGGAGTCGCCGTTGGAAGTTGTTTGATTATCTCTTCTATCATAGTTTTACCTTTAATTCAACTAGATTTTAGAATATAATCCGAAATTGGGATTGGAGTATTCAAAATAATAAACTTCGTGGATTCATTATCAAGCATAACCTCAAAAGACATTTTTCTCAAAGTTTCAGGAACTCCGATCATTACTTGTTCTGGATTTAAGATATGTGATGTATTTTTTTGAATTTGTTCAATTTGTTTACCATCACGAAGTTGAGAAACAATAAACTCAGAATATATTAGAATAGCTTCGTTGATATTGATTTTAAGATTCTTATCTAGTCTATCTTTTATCATAATTGCAGAGTTTACGAAAATTTCTTCATCTGATTTGCTAGAATATTGGTAAACTTTTGTAAAAGGAGCGGTATCAGGTTCTCCTTTTATTGTTATTTTGATGTAGATCAATCTCGTTTTGGAATTTTTGCACGTGGGCCATCACTAAAGTGATATGTATTTCCAGTTCCACGATAATTATGTGGTCGTACAGGATCACCATCTTGTAAACCTCTCTTTGTAAGTGACAAACCAGCTAATAGTTCTATAATGAGTCTTTGTCCAAGTCCAGATGTAATACCACCATTGTATGAACTGTTATCACTTACATCATAAGCAGGAGCTACCTCTACAAGATCCATTGCAAATCTATTAGGATCAAATGATTTTGACAATAATCTTACCATTCTCATTCCTTCTCTTGAGGTAAGACCATTTGGTTCTGGTTCACCTGTACCTGGTGCATAAGAGGGATCAAAAGAATCTATATCCCAACTAAGATAAACCGCATCTGTTCCATCATTAGCTCTATCTGCAATCTCTTTAGCAATCATGTCAATTCCCAACTCTTCAACATCTAGCATTGTAAACCATTGGAAATCTTGGTCTGCCATCCATTTATACAAATCACGTCCTGGCCAATATCCTCTTGGTCCTACCAAAGTGTAATTTTTTCCTTTCAAACAACCCATTTCCATTATTCTTCTAATATGTGCTCCATGATCATACTTGTAACCTGTAAGACCTTGCGGTGCACAATCGGCGTGAGTGTCAAAGTGAATCATACCAATATTTTTATATTTTTTAGCAAATGCACGAACATTTGCGAATGTAATTGAGTGATCTCCACCCAACATGACAGGGATACCTTGTTCATCAAGAACTTCCTTGACTTTTTTTGTCATTCTTTTGTGTGATTCTATTACATCACCAGGTGAAACTTGTACGTCTCCATAATCAACAGTTCTAAAAGTTCCAAATGGATCTGCTCCTGTCTCAATATTAAATCGTTCATAGGGAGGTGATGGAATAGTAGATGCTGCACGAATTGCACGTGGGCCATAACGTGCACCAGGACGAATCGTGGTTCCAAAATCAAAAGGTTCGCCTATAATAGCAACATCAGGTTTTGCATTAATTAATTCTTGATGTGATCTTATCCATGGTAAATGTAAGAATGTGTTGATACCAACAAATGGTGCAACATCAGCTCCATTGAAATCATCACCGTAAAATTCCATTCCCATTTTATATCCACAAATCTATTACAATTTAATAATTAAGCATTCTAGGTAAACTACGTATTTAATTTATCAATTTGATAAATGTGATATTGAAACATAGAAGAATTAGAAAAAATATGCGTAAATTACGTGTTTTTAATTACATTTTATTTATCTAAAAAATTATTAAATAAAAAATCATCCATAATAAGTTAAACACAAAAATTTGATATTAAAACAAAAATAGATTTAGGTTTAAAATAATTTTACAAAATTTTTATACATGTAGACATATTACGAATGTATGACAAAGGTCAGTTCAAAAGAAGATATCGAAAGAGAATCTAAAAGAGTAATTTCTGCTCTGTATGGAAATGTGGGTGATTTTCGAGTCAATGAAACGTTTCAAATTCCTGAAAAAGGACCAAGAGAGGCATGGGATGTTCAAGTTAATTTCATGAAAGATCATCTAAAATATACTGTAGATCTTGAAATACAGGAAAAAGACGGTGAAGTCACCAATGCACGATTATTAGATACAAAGACTCCACTTTAAATTTTTTTAGCATTTTTAAAATCTAAATTTTTCGAAAAATTTGTTAATGTTAGAATTTCGTGTGCTGTTTGAATTTTATTAAATAATTCATTAAGACACATATCGGCAAATTTTTCAAATGTAGGTATTTGATATTTCAGTTTACTATCAGTTTTAAATTTTATATACTCTTCTTGAAGCCATTCAAAATCAGATTCTTTTAACCGAATTACATGATTTTGAGCATCAAGTTTTGATTCAAATAAATTTGCCAGAAAATAACTTGTAAATGTAGTAAAACATTTGACATGATATTTTTGTTCATATTTTTCCTTCAACTCTTTATAATTTTCTTTTAGCCAATCATCTACATCTAATCTAATAGTAATAGAATTGTAACGTCCAGATAAATCTAATTTAATATTATGTAAGTTTACACTATAATATCCAAGTTTAACTTCATTCATCATAATTATTAGTGTACTAGGAAGAAACATCCCTGGATAAAATGTATTAGTGATGTTATGCAGTCTTGCTAGTAGATCAGGCTTTAATCCAATTGTAGAGTAACCTTTACTAGGCAATAGATATACTTAGAGGGGAAGCTTATATAATTTGACAGAGGTAAATAAAATTATTTTTATTTAGATTTTCACTATTCTAAAAAAAGTAAAACAATTTAATTCAAATTATCTCATGATAATTCCAGTGTTAAAAAATCAATTTTCTAGACTGTTCTATCACACTCTAAAATATAGAAAAACAATAATAAAAATACAAAATAACTTGAGAAAGATTTAAGATTTATCAAAATTAAAACATTTTTGATGCATATGGAGTTTTAAGGTGAATTATAGGTACAAAGTTTTAGGATATGATAATAATTATTATCAATAATTAAAAATTATTTCTTCTTCAAGTCTTGTATTATAAGCACAACTATCCATAATGATGCAATTACAATTGTTCCCACTCCAAGCCCCACAGTAAAGGTTTCTCCAGGTCTAATTTGAGTCAGACCAATACCTAATAAAATCAATATTACTGCAATCATGTTTTGTTTACTTGCCATTGAAAAGCATAATATTACCAAATTAATAAAACTTCCAAGATAATTACTGTGTATATTGATAAGGTAAAAAACTCAGAAATGTAATAATATTTTTAGTTTTGTTATCAATAGATAAGAATTAAATCTTCAATAATCTTTACCATAACTAGTATTCATGCATGTTAGATTTTTAAAAAATTCAAATGAATTAATTTGTAAAGGAATTTCTTTTTCTAAAAAAAATAATTTTAATAAGGCAATATTATACTTTGATAAGGTTCTAGAAATAGATGCAAATAATGTTGATGGGTTGTTACATAAAGGATTGGCTCTTAAAGAACTTGGAAGAAATGAAGAAGCTATCGCAAGTTTTGATAAAGTTTTAGAGACAGAATCAAATAACTCTATTGCATTATACAACAAAGGACTTGCATTAGGTAAGCTTGGAAGAAATGAAGAATCAAAATTATGTATTGATAAATCTATTAACATAAAATATAATGATTCAATAAATTTGTATGCTGCGGGTAACGAACTTAAAAAATCTGGTAGATATGATGAAGCACTTTCTTGCTATACCAAATCTTTAGAAAACGATCCAAATAATGCTGATGTATTAACTGCAAAGGGTTTTGTACTTGATTTACTTGGAATGCCACCAAAAAGTGTTATATTTTTTTTTGACAAAGCTTTACAAATTGATCCAAATAATGCTGAATCTCACCTTCACAAAGGTTTCGTATACAATAGAATAGGAAAATATCATGAAGCAATAGCATGTTTTGACAAAGCATTGGAAATTGAACCTGACAATGTTCGTACATTGTATAGTAAAGGGGTAACCCTACATTTTTTAAAAAAATATGAAGAGGCTATTTCATATTGCAATAAAGCCTTGGAAATTAATCCCAGACATGTAAAGGCATTATCTACAATGGTTTGGATTTTAGCTCATCAAAAAAAGTATGAAGCTGCATTGATTTATTGCGATAAGGCTGTTGAAATTGAGCCAGAATATGTGTATGCGTTAAGTTACAAAGGTTATTTACTTTTTGAATGCGATAGATTTGATGAGGCCTTAAAATACTATAATAAAGCAATAGAAATTGATCCAAATAATAGTAGATCTTTGCATTATAAAAATAAAATACTGGATAGAATAGAAAAGAGTAAAAAAAGATCATTTCTTAACAAGTTAAAACATCAATATTTTCAATAATGAATTAGCTAAATAGAAATTTGTGGAAATTTTTAATAATTTAATTTGAATTAGATAGCTTGGCTACTAGCTCCCTGTTGACCAGCATGGAAATGTTTCAAGTCTTCACCTGATATTACATCTTCTTCTGGAGGAACATAATCATTAATATCATGTCTTTCTTTGCCTGGCCATTTCTTCTGAGTTGCAAGAGCCACTATGATAAAGAGTGTAAAAGAGATGACTGGAGGTATCATTGTATCTAAACCTGCCAACTCAGGTGGCAGAATAAAGTACAACAATAATCTAATTGATGTACCAACAATAAGGGATACTAAAGCAGCTGGCAAGTTGGCTTTTTTCCAGAATAATCCTAATGTCAATGGAGCAAGAGCTCCAGCAAATACAACATCAAATGCAAGAATCAAGTATATTCCAGGTTGAGGCATAGCGTAACCAAGTACAAGTGCAGCAATCATAACTGGAACAACAGATATTCTAGTGATCATAAGTAATTTGGAATCACTCCAAGTGCCTTTGCCTAACATTCTTTGTCGAATAATTCTTGAAAGAAAAGTTCTGGAAATTACTGCAGATACAGCTAACATACCACCATTTGCAGTAGACATTGAAGCTCCAAGAACTCCCATTAACAGTGCTGCTCCTATTGCAAATGGCATATGATTAAGAGCTAATTCTGGTAGTGCAGTATATGGATCTGCAAGTCCTGGTAAAAAGTGAAATGCTATAATTCCCAACATGCCAACTGGAATCACAGTAAAGAATGTGAGTCCTGCTCCCATGAAAGCTCCTCGACGTGCTGTATTTGGATTTTTTGCTGCAAATACTCTTTCCATAAAGTCCAACGCAACTATATCACCTAATCCTAATGCCAGTATTCCAGCCCAATTAGTCAAAGCACCATTTGCAGTATCAAATAGTCCAGAAAGATCAAGATATCCAGGTGGAGCACTAGCTAGTATTGTGTCAAATGAAACTCCAGAAAATCCTCCTGCAAAGAAAAGAAAAGCTGCCCAAAATGAACCAATTGCAAGATATATCTGGAAAATATCAGTATATGCAGAAGCAAATAATCCTCCCGCAATGGTATACGTTAAGACTACTAATGCTGCAATAATAATTGCCAGTATGAAAGGTATCCCTAAAACAGTTTGTAAGATAAAACCACTCGCAGCAAAATTTCCGGCAACCAGTATAACGAAACTTATTATCATCAAAATGCCAGAAATTCCTTCTGCAGAATTTCCATATCTTCTGAAATAGTAATCAGGTAAAGTAAACATGGACATTTTGTTGAGTTTTTTTCCGTAAACCAAACCAGTAAGAAGAAGACAAATACCTAATCCAATTGGAATAACAGCACCTGCCCAGAAACCAAATTGGTAAATCAGTGCAACAGCTCCAAGTGATGAATTGCCATCAACTGATTGTGCAACTAGCATAGTTCCAACCATAAATAAAGGCAGACTTTTTCCTGCAACGATTAATCTTTTACCACTTTTTTTTACAAGCTTGTATGTTACTGTTCCAATTACTAATGACATAACAAGAAAAAGAATTACGGCTACTCCATAACCTGTTATTTCTACCATGACTTTTTACTTTAAACTAAAATTATATAAGGATTAAAAAAAATAGGGATTATACGTTTTTAAATTGAAAATAACACAAAAAATTACATCTATACAAGGAAAAAATGTAATAATTACTAAAAAATTACGTATTTTACGTTTTATAAACAAAAATAATAGGAATAATAAAATTTACTAAGAAAAAATCAAAACAATTTCTAAAAATAGTAAATCTATGAAAGATAAATCAAGTGTATCTTTTACATTTGTTATAATAGATAGCACATCTCAAGCACAATACTTGAATTAAGATTTTTTGAAATTTGATTTTTTGAAAAAATATTTTTGATTATGAATATAACATAGACATTAATGCATTTTTAATTTTTAACAATTAGATTTTTGCAGATATGCTTTAATATTTTAAGAAATGTCCTAATTGGATGAAGTACCCTGGTTTGCTTAATCATGATATGGCACGAGTTGGAATAGAAGAATCTAGAAAATTAAATTTAATTGTAGGTGGAATGGTTACGGATGCAATCAAGACATCTTTTGGTCCTCGTGGAATGGAAAAAGTTTTCATTGATATTCTTGGAGAAGATACTATCACAAAACACGGCGGTGCATTTTTGAGAAAGATTGATGTTAACCATCCAGTTGCAAAAGCTATCATCGAGGGAGTCAATACTGTTGATACTCATGTAGGTGATGGAACTATTTCTACAGCAATTTTAATTGGAATGTTACTAAAGAAATCACAGGAATTATTGAAAATGAAAATACAGCCCACAACAATTATCAAAGGTTATGAAAAAAGTTTAGAATTTACATTAAATATACTTGATGAAATTAAAAAGGAAGAAAGATTTACTGACAAAAAAATCATGCATAGTCTTGCTACTTCATGTTTAGCAGGAAAAGCAGTTACTAGTTTAGTATCTGATGACATATCAATTACAAATTTAATTATTAATGCAGTTTGTAGCGTGACTAATTTCCAAAAAAAAGAGATTGATGTAGACGATATAAAGATTGAAGAAAAAGCAGGAAATGCAAATAGCATTCAATTAGTGTGGGGAGCATTAATTGATAAAACAATTGATAATTCTGCCATGCCAAGAAGTATTGAAAATGCAAAAATTCTCCTATTAAATGAGCCTCTAGAAATAATGCGTACAAAAACAGAGGATCAGATTGAAATAAATTCGCCTGAACAAATGACACTTTTTTTGAATCAAGAAACGATAGACATACATGCAAAGATTAAAAAAATTATTAATTCGGGAGCTAATGTAGTAATATCTAGAAAAGGAATTAATTCCGTCGCACAAGAATATCTAGCAAAAGCAGGAATAATTTCAATGCGAAGAGTCAAAATGAATGATCTTTTCTGGCTTGAAAAATCTACAGGTGCTAAAATATGTAAAAATTTAGAAGATATTTTCAAAGAAGAGTTAGGATTTGCAAAGAAAGTGTATGAAAAAAATATCGGAGGTGACAAAATGGTGTTTGTAGAAGGATGCAAAAATCCCAAGTCTGTAACTATTTTACTGAGATGTAATTCCAAACGTTATCTAGATGAATTTCACAGGGATGTATTGAATGTGATTTATGTTCTACGAAACTTTATCGAGAATTCATTTATTGTTCGTGGTGGAGGTTCTACTGAGGCAATTATTGCAAATAAAATCAGGGAGCAAAGTACAACAGTTGTAGGTAGGGAACAAATTGTAATTGAGAAATTTGCAGACGCAATAGAAGAGATCCCAATAACTCTGGCAAGAAATGTAGGTATGGATCCAATAGATACACTGACTCAATTGAGATCAAAATATGCAAATTGCCCTAAAGGCATACTCAAATGGTATGGTATAGATTCTGAAAAAAGAAAAGTTTCAGAAATATTTCCAAATGAAGTTATTGAGACACTAGTGGTAAAACAACAGATCATTAAAACAGGAATTGAAGTAACAAATATGATATTGAAAGTGGATGATATATTTATGAAAGATGAAATTGACAATACTCATTGTCATATTGACGGAGTTGTTCATGCACATCATGATGGTGGAAAAGCACATGATCATTTTGAACAAGAAGGACTGGAACAACGACAGATGCATCATTATTACTAGAAAATTAAAAAAACTGTGATAACAAACGTTTAAAATTCAAAATAATCTAAAAATAAATTGTGGATGTTAAAAATAATAATTTGGAATACTATACCGATATGTTTAATTTTATAAATGAACACAAACCAGATTGGGAGAGATTAACTGATGGCGATAAAGTCAAAATTAAAACTAACGAACATGCAGTGAAATTTGAATTTCTAGAACTACTAAAGAAAAAATACAATTTTAGAATCACTGAAGTATCATTTTCTGATTATTATGGTATCGTATTTTCAATAGAAAGGCAGTAAAGAGATTAACTATTTACTTAAGAGAGGAAATAAAATGTGTTATTAGAATCAACTAACACATTTAGCTATTTTATTCTAGCAAGAAGTGCAGAATAAATAAATGGCAAGATGGTTGTTATTTCTGCGTGTATTGTAGTTTGTTTTGCATTTTGAGTAACCTTACCCCATGAGATTGCTTCTTTAACTAGAGCTCCACTTAGACTTCCGTCAAATTCTTGGGCCGTTGTAATGTATACAGCATAATCAAGGCCATCTCTGTATTGATTCCACCAGAGAGTATGATGTTTTGATATTCCACCACCTAGCATAAGTGAGCCAGATTTTTTTGCTTTAAAAATAAGTGAAGATAAAATTTCACTATCGGCAATTACATTGAGTTTGAAATCCTTATGTTTTTGAGTAAATAGCCAGATCTGACTACCTACAGCACCATCTACTATTCCAGGCACTACTACTGGAATATTGTTCTTGTATGCCCAATACAAAAATGAGCCTTCTCCCAGATTTTCGCCTATCATTCTTGTAATATCTGCAGTAGACATTTCTTTTTTGCCAGATTTGTACGCAGCTTCTAAAAACATTTGCATCTTTTCCTCAATTATTGGCCCATAACTTTCCATAGGTACTAGAACATTACCGAGTCTGTGAATATTTTCTTCTAAGAGTTTTGCATCATCTAGAGTAAATGATCCCTCCAGATAATTTGAAAAATATCTTGCAATATCATGATCTAAAGCACCACAAGTAGTAATGACAACATCAAACATTTTTTTCTTAAGCATATCTACAATTATTCCTCGAAGACCAGTGGATGTAATAGCTGCAACAAATGAGAGGAATTTTAGACAGTCTTTATCGTTTATCATTGTTGAGAGAATTTCAAGACCCTCTGCAAGATTTCTTGATTCGAAACCTCCTGAATTAGATAACTGATCAAAAATACTTTGAATATCATCTCCATTTTTTATTGAAATATCTTTTACTATTTTGTTATCTCTCATCCTGATCTATTTTTCATGGGAGTATAAATTTCTTGAAATTTTATTTTTATCCTCGAAAGAGTTTATATACTTTTTAAGATGGTTGTGTCCATGCTAGAACTAGTACCAAAAAAAATGTTTTTTACTAAAGGTAAAGGAGTACATGCAGATCAGCTTACTAGTTTTGAATATGCATTACGAGATGCTGGTATTCCAAATTTGAATTTGGTATTTGTTTCAAGTATACTTCCACCCGGTGCAAAAATAATTTCACGTAAGGAAGGATTAAAGCTAATACGTCCTGGTAGTGTCCAATTCGTAATCTATGCACGTCAACAATCCAATGAACCACATAGATTGATTACAGCTTCGGTAGGATTAGCAGAGCCCATGAATAAGAAAAGGTGGGGATACCTATCCGAGTATACCTCTTTTGGAGAAACTGAAAAAGAGGCCGGAGATTACGCTGAAGATATTGCAGCTCAAATGTTAGCCTCATCTCTAGGAATTCCGTTTGATGTGGACAAGAATTGGGATGAAAAAAGAAATCAGTGGAAAGTATCTAAGCAGATATACCGAACTAGGAACATAACTCAGAGTGCAGTGGGGGATCTAAAAGAAAATTGGACCACAGTTTTTGCTGCTGCAGTATTGATACTTTGAATGAATTTTCTAAGAAAAACTGAGCAGGTATGCTTATGGTTACTTTAATTTATTTTTGTTAAAATAGGTTTTAGATAGATCCTCATAATATTTTCCTAGTTTTTTGTACAATCGTTTTGGTTTTCGTGGACTTTCCATACTAAGTGCGTATAAGCATAAAACTGGAAACGCTATTGTAGCATCAGCATAAACTACAATAACATCTTCGTGAGAATCTTTTACTTTCCCCCAGCTTTTACCTTCTTGAAGTGTAGCTCCTGACAAACCTCCAGTATCTGGTCTAGCATCAGTGATCTGAATAATATAATTTTGTCCTCCGTGACCAAGACCCAAAATCTGATCTAATAATGGACCTGTTTGTTGCGCAGTGTTTTTTGGCACACCACCACCTATCTCTACAATTCCCGCCTTTTTTGAATTGTATAAAATCGCTGCCTGTTCAATTATTTCTCTTACAAAATCCAACGAAAATGGCTTGTTGGCCAGTCTAAGCGGAGCTAGATCAAGGGCAAGTGAAGAATCTTTCAGTGTAGAAATATAGAGCGGAACATCATAATCATATGCAGAGACAACAAAACTTCTTTCCGGATGTTTTGAAAACTCTTTTGAATATTTACCCATCCAGTTTGAAAATTCTGCAGTTGTAAACGGCTTTTCAAATAAATTATTTTCAAACATTTTTTGTATGATCATATCTTGTTTTTTCAGCGTTTCCTTACCTTTGATATAGACGTCTCTTATCCTGACAATGTCTTTTTGATAAAGAATCATGTCATCAACCTCAAAATGTCCTTGTTTTACAGGTAGATTCCATGCAAAATGATCTTCATGATACAAATTAGATCCTGTAGAGATTATCCAATCAACAAAGCCTTTTTCAATAAGAGATTTGAATAGACCTCCAAATCCAACTGGCGTCATAGCGCCAGCAATGGTAAGACAAATTGTTGCGTCATCTTCAATCATCTTGCGGAATAGTTTTGCAGCTTCCCCAAGTTGTCTTGCGTTGTAACCTGAGCTTGCATAAATTTCGACAAGATCATCAATTTTCATGTCTGGATTTACTTCTATGTGAGGAATATTTTTTCCATGAAAATTATGATAATCCATATCAAATAATCAAATTCTACCAGATAATATATCTAATGTCAGGAAGTATTTTGATGAATTTGTTAGAGTACCTCATATTGAATTATAGAAATATAGATTATAGTAATGGAGATCAGAACAACGAATATGAAACTCTAATCAAATTTTATTTCTTCTTGTTGTGTTGATGAATTACAATGTGCACATCTTTCTGATGAAGTTTTAAAATATACCATGTGACATAATTTACAGGCCCTTAGTTCATTTAGTTTAACCATAACAATCTAACTATTACAGTCATACAAAAATCTTATTTTGGTTATATGCCTTCCCATTATTAAGTCGAGATAACAATAGTCAAATTTTAACAATTTAGGACTATGTTTAGAAAAAACCTTGTATCTAAATTATTTACTTTTTTCCAATTTACCAACAATCTCGTTAAATGACTCCATATTGGTCTCAATGAAATTTGATGTAAAGTAAACAACATTGTATTTTTCTCCAATTTTTGTGATCATATTGTTTTTTTCAAGAACTTTAATGTGATGCTGAATAGCCTTGTAGTCAAGACCTAATTCCTTGGATAATTGATTTGTGTTAAGTGGTGTATTTTTCAATATTGATATAATTTTCAGACGGTTTAATCCTCCTCGCGAGCCTGCAAAAACAAACCAGAGTAATCTTTTTGAATCAGGATCATTTGCCAAGTTATAAAATTCTTGTATGCCTTAATTAAAAGACATTACGGGATTTGCAAGATTAGAAAGTATAAAAAACACAATCAAACAATTACTGTGAATCAAAAATGATGTTAAATTATGATGGTCCATTGTATAGACCGCCTTCAGAGGCAAGATCATTAATTTTTCAAGTTACGTTGGGTTGTTCCTTTAACGAATGTTCTTTTTGTGATATGTATAGATCAAAACAATATTCAGAAAAACCTTGGGATGTAGTAAAATTAGAAATTGATTTAATGTCAAAACAATTACCTGATACAAAAAAAATATTTTTGGCAGATGGTGATGCTCTAAATCTTGATTCAGAGTATATTGTAAAGATTGTAAAATATCTTTATGAAAAGTTTCCAAGCCTTGAAAGAATTTCTTGTTATGCAATGCCTATGAATATTTTAAAGAAAAGTGATGACGAATTAAAGAAAATGCATGATGCAGGATTAGATATGCTTTATTTGGGAATTGAGAGTGGCTCAGACATTGTTTTAAAAAAAATAACAAAAGGAGCAATTGCAAAAACAATCATCAGATCAATCAACAAAGCAAAAGATGCAGGATATATCATGTCTTGTATGATAATTTTAGGTTTGGGTGGAAGAACTTATTCTAAAGAACACATCAAGGGAACTGCTGAAGTGATTAATGCTAGTTCTCCTCATTATGTAGGTGCATTAACTCTCTATTTAGAAAATGGAATCAAGCAAGAATTTTTAGAAAAGTTTGGAGAGCCATTTATCAAGATCAACGATGATGAATCGCTAGAAGAGTTGTATGATTTGATAAGCCAGATAGAAACCAAAGAAGAGATAATTTTCAGGGCAAATCATGGTTCAAATGCATATACAATAAAAGGTACATTTCCACAAGACAAACAAGAAATGCTAGATAAAATAGAATGGATGAAACAGCATCCAGAAATTATGCGTCCTGAGGGGCTGCGAGGATTTTAAAATCTAGATATATTTTCTAAAATTCCAATTTTGCATATAATTATGATGCCACAGACAAAGCTAAATGAGTCTGTCAATATCTCATTATTGTTTTGCATTATTTGACAACCTAAATGAGATGAATTGTGGTTGGATGTTCAGCCCCCTAAAATACTCAAGTAATGATGGTTTTGTGAAACTTGATTTGATAAATTATTTTTTGAATTGTATTAGAGTATGTGATCTAAGTACTGCAGCTATATGATCAGCTTCAAAAGTATGTTGTATTCCAAGAGTTAATCTAATTCCATCAATAATTACAGGGAGAAAATCTCCAATGTCACCAAAGATTTCTTCTTTCAATTTATCACATAGAGTTTCTCGATATTATCTTAAAAAGAATTTCCAAAGTTCAGAGCTGCTCAACTATAGGCTTTAGATTATCCGGTAAATCAGGAATTTCAGTATGGCTTTCATTGTTTTGAAGTATTTCAGGTCCTATTCTTCGTACTCTTTGTGTTCCAATTAATGTATCAATATTTCGTTGGATGTCTTTTTCTGACAAAACTGACTTTAATTTTTCAATTACAGTTTCCTCATTTTCATATTTTTTAATTGCATATTGCACAAGGATCATTTTTTCATTTGCAGAATAATCAGTCATTTGAAAATATCATCATATCTAGAGTAA
This sequence comes from Nitrosarchaeum sp., assembly GCA_023265135.1. Lineage (GTDB taxonomy): Archaea > Thermoproteota > Nitrososphaeria > Nitrososphaerales > Nitrosopumilaceae > Nitrosarchaeum. The sequence goes on from JAHFUM010000001.1 coordinate 228,994, forward strand.
AAAAACATTCGTGAGTTATGAGAATCTCTTTTGAAGATCTTCTTTTTTAGGAATACCAGTAAATTCTAATTTTCCATCAATTACCAATCCAGGGGCTGTAAATATGGGGTATTTTTCTAAATATTCTGGTTTTTCAGTTACATCAATCAAGTCATATTTTATGCCAAGTTGATCTAAGATCTTCTCAAGAACTAAACAATTTGAGCATCCAGGAGTGGTAAGAACTTGAACATTCATGGCTCAGTAAACTGTGCAGGGTTATGCTCAAAAGCCCATCTGCAACTAGCACAACAGAAATAGTATTTCTTACCTTTATGATCTATAGAATCATGTTTTTCATCAACTTCCATGCCACAGACTGGATCTTTCATAGTACCATCTTTACCTTCTTTTGATTAATAAAATACCATATAATTGGAAATATAACTAGTCCTAAAAATATTATAGGAATAATCTCGTTTGGAATTGTAAAATTATACGGATTTTGATGAACATGTTGTCCTATGTGAAATTCAACAGGCAATCCTATCAGAGATATTAAATTATTCCAACCAAGATGAACTATTGTACCTTCATACCAAACATGACCGCCTGGAATACCATTAATTATTAAAAATGCGCCAATTATAACTAGCATCCATCCTGTTATTTTTTCAACCTTGATTCTGTTTGTAGTTAATCCTTTAGTTGCATTTACTCCAAGTACTGCAAGAAGCGAGAAAAGAATCAAAGGTATTGCTCTACCGACACCATGCACGAAACCTAGTGATGCGCCAATCTCTAAACTTCCAGTACTTGCAATGTAAATTAACAACCAGTAAAACATTGGATTTGGACATCCAACTCCGGCATTACCAAGTAGAATTCCCATCAGATATGATTTTACATATTCGCCTCTATTTTGAATAAATTTAGGTGTCCTGGAATAAGTCGGCATTGTAAATGTAATCAATTTTAGTTGTGATAAACCAAAAACAAATCCTGCAATTCCAGCTATAAGAAACATTATTGTGGAGAACTGGTCTAGTGATGCTGTTTTTCCAATAGTTGCAACAGCCAAACCGTACAAAGTTATGGTTGTAGTTAGTCCAGCACCAAAAAGTAATGCCATAGTCAAACCCTTTTTGTAACCTTTTCCCATGCTTAATGGAATTATAATGAATACTAGTGGAAGCGTACACGGTAAAATAATCATTGAAAGACCAGCAACATAAGATATGACCAACCAGGATGTATACGAAAATTCACTTCCAGACTTTATAGCTAGATTACTAGTTAATGAAAAAATAACCCCAAGAAAAATAAATGAAAACAAGACAAATGCTATAATGACGCCAGATTTTTTGGCAAGAATAGAATTTGACATATCTTGAGTGGCTTTTTCAGATATTTAACTAGAATATTTTAGGCTGAAAAGAGAGTACAATGAATCAGAGTGATAAATTTTATTTTTTATAATAAATTTTCATTTATTAAAATCCATCACATGTTTAGAAATTTCGTGAAAAATTATCTGATTTTATTTTTCCACATTTTATACATGAAATAGTTCCATTATGGGAATATTCATGAATGCATTCTTCAAATCCTAAGGACAAATCATTTTGGAATCTTTCTAAATGTTCATGAATTTCTCTTCCATTTTCTGACATGGTGAATTATGCTCAGATTTTATACAAAACATTAGTTTTACATCATTGCTAAAAAATTATCATCACAGCTAATTAGTTGTAATATACAATTTTTTCAAACACTTGATAATGTCACAAAAGAAACTTGCTACAGTTATTTTACCTGATTATGTTTATCATAAGATTAAATTTTTCCAAAAGGAATTATCATATAAAGACAATAAAGAATGGAGTATATCAGATACAGTCAATTTATTGTTAAAGTTCTGTCTTTATGAAGAAAATGACTTGATTTATACTCAAGATTATTCATTTTTTAAAGAATTCACATATGGAAAGGAATCATTTTTGCAAGATTTTACTTCAAATGTTTTGAGATCATGTATAGAATTTCAAACTATCAGATATGATAAATAATTATAATAATAACAATCAAGTGGGTTAGTTATGCCACCTAGAAAAAAGATAGAAAAAGATCAAAAACTAAAAGGAGATCAAGCACGAATGGAATTTTTACAAAGAATAGTAGAAGATAAGCGAGCCGAAGTAGAAATCTATCGAGTACGTGTAGAACAATATTCAAAATGGCCTACAATCAAGGCACAGGCACAAAAGAATTTAGAAAATGCAGAAAAGGGACTAAAAAAAGCCAGCAGTGATCTCAAGATTCAACAAGAAAACATGGCCAGATTGGAAGAGAAGTAGAAATTTTAACTTAATTTTTTATCTACTTAATACTTGTATGTGATTTTGTAAAATTAAGATTAATGTAAAAACAAATGAGTCATATTTATTTATAATGCAAAAAAAAAGATTTATTCAAATGATTCAGTTCTATTTTTAAGTAATTCTCTTTCAGAGTTAAGTTTGGCGATATCATCCATAATTTTTTTAATTTGTTCATCATCTGCAACAGATTTTTTTTCAACTCCTGAAGGTAATTCAATAAAATTACCAACCAACTCATTTTGTTTTCTAATTAGCTCTTCATTTTTTAAGTTTAGTTTTCCAGAAGCATTATAGGCTTTATTTATGTCATTGTTTTTAGAAGTCAGATCACCTACTTGCCCTGTCAAATGTTGAACAGGCTTTTGGCCAAAATAGAAACCGATTATTGTTCCTAAAAAAGGTGCAAGCATGGCGATTAATTGATACGAAGAATCAAATTTATTCTTGTCATAAGTTTGCACAGATAGTACAATATACACAAACACTGTAAATGATATAATGATAATCATCGCTATAATGAATTGAAAGAGCTCATCAACCTTAATGTTATATCTCAATTTTTTGTTTGACTTTTCCTCTTTATTTTTTAATGGTTCTTTATCTGTCAACTAAATATAATGAATATGTGTTATTTATTAACAGATCGTTTTATAAATAGTACAAATGCAATTAGGATTCTAATTAATTGATTTTGCGTTATTTAATCCATACAACCTTAATAATAACATAATTTATTGTCCAAAAATTTTTCAAATAATTTGAGTAATCACATGTTGAGACTCAGGTCAAAGATGATTAAATAGTAAATTATGCACTTCGTAAAAAAATGTTAGAATACAGTGAAATTATATTTAAATAATAAATGTTAGAAAAATTTTTTAATTTTAAAGACTCTGTTAACTATAAACCCAATTCAGCGATTATATTAGTACGATTATTTGTAGTCAAGTAGTTTTTTAAATGAAGAATGATGTTTTGAATTCGAATTCCTTCATTATTTATGTAAACTGATTGCCCGCTTGCATTAGTTCCTACTGCCCCTTTGCCACGATGAATAGCGATCAAATTCCAAGAATCATCAAATACAGGTGAACCTGAAGATGAGGTTTCGGTATCGGATGTGTAACGTATTACTTTTTCAAAGATATTCGTTATAATACTATCACGTAATGCAACTTTTTTTGGCACACCTAAAGGATGTTGTATAATATTGCATCGATCATTTAATGCGATGTTTGGTATTTTTAATTTAATAAATGCATGTTTATTCCCAGGATTTCCATTATTTGGAGCTAATCTTATAATTGTATAATCCAGAACATCATTTGTATAGAAAAAACGGGTTGCTAGATCAATGGATGCGTGAAATGTATCAACAGGTAATTGTGAGCCATGAATATCTAATTGATAATTAAATTGAAATTCGGCGGCTTCTGCATCTTGTATCGTAGGTAAAACATGATTATTTGTCATAAAAAGTGAGGGTGATACTAAGAATCCTGAAGCAAATTTACCGCTAGGATGTGTTATCACCTTACCTACAGCTTTCTGTATATTTGCACCTGTTTCTAAGAAATTAACATCTAATAAATCATTATTACCGATCATCGATTTTGATTCAACATGTGGATCATTCTCAGGTGTAGAGATTATTGAAGGAGATTCAAATTCGCTTGTTAGTTTAATGATAGGCTTTTCATTAATCACGATCATTAGCTGAGTTTATTCTATATAAGATTTATTGGAATAGGGTGAAATTATATTTTAATAAATTCACAGTAAAATAGTTTCATCACAATGTGGGGGAAAATTATGACGTTTTCATATTCTAATTTATGTTTGGATACCTATGTAATTTGTAATTCTAATTTTATTATGTAAACATATGTCATTTTCAGGTTCTTTTGTTACAATTAGTGAAATGTTTTATTTTAATACTCAAAAAAATGATAATACAGTGATTACTGAAATTAACAAATATTATTTACTTTGTATTCTCTTGATTTCATGTCCTTCTGAATCAAAAATATAAATATGATAATTTTTGATTTTCTCCCCATCATCGGCTTGTATTGATTTTGCCACTGATATCTGATATTCTATTTTTGGTTTTTCAGGTAATAAGTGAACTGGTTTAATGAATTTTTTTTCAGGTAAGTGAAATTTTCTGTTACAACTTGCAATCTTTGCCATTGTTTTCGGTTCCGTTAACTGGCTTTTTATTTCATTAGTTGTAAGAGTAACTTCACTGTCTTTATTTTTAGCTTGTATTTCTTTAAAAATTTTTTTTATAATTTCATCAGACATGAATATTCACTTATAGAGTGGGATCTCCATATAAAACAAATTCTATTAATGTTTTTTCAGCATATTTATCATTATTTTGCAAAGATTCTTGATAGTATTCGATTTTAGTCTCTATGAAGGCATCTCCACATTTCTTACCACAAGCTATTTTTCTTAAAAACTTATCAGCGATCAAATCTGAATAATACAATATTGGTGATGTTCCATTATTTCCATATGCAGTTGCTGTGGAACCAATCACACACTTTGCGCCCATTTTTAGATACATTAAAGAAATTGCATTGTCAGGGTTTTTTTGGATAATGTATGCACCATAACATGCCTGCGAAATTACGATTGCATTTGGTACTTTAGTAGTATTAATAACATCAGTGCTTACAGCTGCGGATAAATTTCTTCCATCCGCACCATACCAAAATTTAGATGTTTGATTACCATGTAGATTAAAATAATGGTAAAGACAATCTTTAATATTATTAGAAGATACTGTGGTGGATGGATTTATCAGTAAACTATGAGATTGACTAATATTTTCGTAGATTCGTTGTGATGGAAGTTGCCAAGATGATGCTACACAGCCCATTGATTTAACTTTGTGGTTGGTATGAGAACTATGTGCATTGATTGCTGTTTCTAGTTCACTAATTAAGAAGTTAGAATCATTAGATTTACCATCAGGAATTCTACCAACAATCCACTCCGGAAGTAAAAAATCGTTGTCTGATGATGCATAAGGTGCATCAGAATAAACTAGATGATCAGAATTATCCACATGTGATTGTTGAATTGTATGAAATGGAATTATTTGGTGTCCACCAACAATTAGCAAGTATTTCAGGTTAGTATTATTTTTATAAAATTGTTGTATTAAGTCAAGAATTGCATCAGAACTATCATTTTGTACTTTCGTCAAATTAATAGGATTAGTACTTTGAGGGTTATCCACAAAAACTAAACTTGTATTGATGCCTTCATTTTTTATTGTATCTCTCAGCTTTTCCAAGGAATTTTTTATTTTATTAAAATATGGATCAGAATATTTTTGTCTAAGATTTCCTTCATGTGAGATAATCAATAACATAGAAATACAATTAAAATTGAAGTTTATTAATATTTTCATATTATACTCACCTATAGATAGTTATGATTTAGAACTAAGGTTAAATCTGAATAACCAAGGTAGTTTTAATGTCTAGGTACAGCTGATACGACTGGTTTGTAAATATCTGTTACTTCTTTAATGGTCTCTTGAACATTGTGTACGACTCCAGACTTTTTGGAAGATACAAAAGTTACTGTTAATTCATTTATCAGATCTTTAATGGATGTAAACATTTCCTGAGTGGAAATAATTACATTGTGAATATCCTTACCATTTACACCGTTTTCATCATTGCCAAATGAATCAATTTTTTTCTTGGCAGAGTCTATTAGAGATGTAGTTTTGTTGATTATACCTGTTTCCTTGAGCTCCTGTGTAATGTTTTGCATCTTTGTTGCCGTATCATTGATGTTTTCAGAAATTATACGGAAATTTTCAATGTTCTTTACCATTTCTGGCGTTTGGAGTCCTTGAATTATTTCATTAATCTTGGATACAGTCTCTTTAACATTGGTCAGTGATTCTAGAACTCCTGGTGTGCCAATCTGGCGCATTATTGCTGCTGCATCAAAAGCAGTTGCCCTGATTTCACTTAATTTGCTTGATTTTTTTTCTTCCATAGTGTTTCAACTTTTCAAATTCAACGATATCTATGCTATTGTATCTGGAACGTCTTCCATATAATGAACCTTGTCTGTCAGACGCATTTGTATTACAAATATCAAGCCGCCAATTACAAACATCGAGTTTAGCACGGCAAAGCCAATGTTGTTTGTAAGAAAGTCATTTACAGCAAGTAAGAGATTAAGTCCTGTTAAGCAAACAGAAATGATAGGAAAATACTTGCCTGTTTTAATTATGACATCAAGCAAGTGGACAAACAAACTGATCTTTGCAGAATCAGAAATTGGGGTTACAAAATGTACCAATTTCTGTCCTGATTTTGTATTCACTATATGTTTCATCGGACACCAACTTTGGTTTTTAGATCTTTTACGACCATGCCAGTCACATGATTTGTCTCCTTTTTGACAAGGTCTACTCCTTTGTGTATTGCCTTTGTTGTGTGTGGAGATACTCTCCCAGCGTCAGTTGCAATATCTTTTACAGTTGATGCAGATTCTTCTGCAATTTTCAAGGTGTTCTCTATAGCACCTGCAGTGTCAACTATTGCACCTTTTCTTTTCAGCTCTTTTGTTGTTTCGTTAATATCGTTTACAGTATCACGAACAGCAAACGAAGCTTCACGTATTGCATCAGCCATTTCTGGTATGGCACCACTTTCGCGAAGAGTTTTCATTGTTTCTCTCATCTTAAATGAATACTCTCTGATGTTCTTTGAGACATTTTGGATGGCTTCCACAGTCTCGGTTGCAGTCCATTTGTGGACCAGATCCCCTTGCGAAGATCCATTTTGATGATTATTGTAGTCTTTCATGCTGTAATGGCACATGATTTTACTAATAACGCTCGCTAACAATTTATTCATATCATTGATCCATTTATCCAAGGCAGAAATATGGTAAATAGATAGATTCCTCTACTTAATCGGGCAATGTTTTGGGCGTAATTATGCGTGAAATTAAATTTCAAGTTCCCAATATAGTTTAAAAAATCACTTTTTATAAGAAATTTTATTAGCTACAATGACATATAATATTCAGAGAAACTAAATGACTGAAAATTATGTACGTGTAGGTGGAAGAGGAACATCTAGTAGAATTGCTAAAAAAGAAGATCAGAATTGGACTGGTTCAGCATTTAAAAATCTGCAAGAGAAACGAAAAGAAGAATCAAAAAACAGTTACATTTCTGTAGGAAGAGGTACTAGTAAAATCAAGTTTGGAGATATCAATACAGGTTCTCAACGACCAACAGGGAAAGGAATGTGGGTAAGTACTGGTCGAGGAACTGGTAAGCGTTTGATAAAATGAAATGCTTTCATGATACATAAAACTTGATCAAGATTTGTTTATTATACTATTTAATTAAAAATAAAATTATATTTTAAGTAAAATAGAAAAAATTTAGAAGTTTATTTAAAAGAACGAACTTTGCGAATTACTTTGTTGTGATCAAATGCAGCTGTAGTAGTAACATACAAGATATGATTCTTACCAGCAGGCATTACTATTCTCTTAACTGTATCATACTCAGCTACAACATATTTGCATGATCCAAGTGTTCGAAGTAGTTTTTTTCTTTGTTTCCAATCATGAGCAGCAGCTTTTAGTGATGCCAAGCTTTGATTTTTGGACACAAGAATTTTTACTTTCTTTGAACGTGCAGAGAAAATCAATTTTCCTTGAAGGTCACAAACACTAACTACTCTTACAGAAGGACTTAACTTCAAAAGTTTTTCTGCGGCAGATTGTATTTCCATGTTATTGGTTTGTGTTATAGTTGATAAAATTTTCTATTTCATTTACTAAAATAAACTAACTGATAGTAAGAGAACGGCAGGGCTTGAACTAACAGATAGTATGGGCCCACAGGTTCTCTCACTATCAGTTAGTAAGAGCCCAAGAAATTTTGTGAATAAAAGTTGACATAAAATGCAGAAAGCTTATCGGAGTAGCTACAAACTCCTTTCCTATTTTTTATTTTTCGATAAAACTGTAATTTATGAAAATTAAACATGAACAATTATAGAAAAACAAATTTATCGACAACCAGTAAAAATGGTATCCCCCGTTTTGTTCGGGAAGACATACTATGTTGGCGTAAAGCTTTTTGTCAAGTAAACGAATATTTTATTGTGAGATTATTCATATTTCCAATAATTGGGATTTTGTTAGTTTCAGTTGGAGGGTATATTACAATTCCAGTTAGTGCAGAAGAAAATCCATGTAGAGATAGTGAATCAGTCGAGCTAAACTACAAAATCGATAAAGGTATGGTAAAATCAATCTGTCGTGATAGGGAGACAGAGAGTTTAATTGTTTCAATCAATGCTACTGGTAACGGTACAATATTTTTGGACATTCCAAGAAAAATTATGAATCAAATAAATTCAAATTGTGAAGATGTTCCATTTTTTGTACTTGTTAATGATGAAGAAATATTTCAAGATAGAAAAAACAATTTTGGAATAGATCCTTATGTAGAAACAAAGTCTATCTATTCTCGTACATTGCAAATTCCATTTAAAACAGAATCTTATAAAATCGAGATTATGAATTATTCATTCATTCCTGAATATTTGCAAGACGTAAAAACATGTCAAGAGAAAATAAATTCACTTCCACCCAAACAACAAATAATGAAAGGAGTATTGCCTGAAGAGATAGTTTGTAAAGAAGGATTACAATTAATCTTCAATTCAAAGAATAACTCTCCTGCATGTGTAAAACCACAATCAGCTAAACAACTTGTTGAGCGCGGATGGGGAATAATTGTAACACAAATACCAGACAAAGATAGTCCATCAAAATCAATGAAATTATCTAACTCTGATTTTATGATATACTATGACATAACAGGAGGCAATATTCTTGAAGTTAAAGAGGACAAACAAGAAAGAACAATAACAATATCATTAGACACCACAAGTCAAGGGATGCTAACAATAACTCTGCAAAAAGCCTTGATAGACTCAACTTTTGGGAACAAGTTTGAGCCTACCTTATTTGTCTTAGTAGATAAAAATGAAGTTAACTTTGAGGAAACAGCTACATCTGCAGATAGAACACTAACAATACAATTCCCAGCAGGAGCTGAGACTATTCGAATCATTGGACCTATTTATCCATAATTATTTCAGGACTTGTCGCTTATTTGGATAATTACATTGAGGACCTTAACACGAGGATGGTCAAGTGATTGAATATTTTGATTTTAACACTTTTTTTCTGAGGTCACAATAAGATTACATGCTGTGTTGTCGTAAAGGTTATGGTTAAGTAAGAAGATTATTTTTCACTCTGCAGATAAAAATGAAAACCAGATTATTAATAATTATTGGAATCTTAATCATAGTTAGCATACTCTTTTTCTGTTTTAGTATTTTTGAATATACAAAACAACATCAAGTATTTGTAGATTATTTTACAAAACCTATCCATAAAGCAGGTTCCAGTATGCCATTGCCTGATACGAACACTTTCGTTCCTTATCTAATAATTGGAATCATAACGAGTGCTTGTGGAATTTTTACAATAATTCAAAGTAGAAAATCAAAATGACTCTCAAAGGACAAAGAAACCACTACAACGTAAAATTTCTCAAAGGATATGGTCACTCCATTTCAGTGAAAGATTCAAAAATTATTCTCAGACTGCCCGCCTTGTGAGTAAAAACGTGCGTCTGACTAAAGTAATGACGTAAGTTGATTTGTTGGAAAATCATTATAACAAAAGATGCAATCATAATTATATGCAGAAATTTTTTGCTTTGGTGATACTTTCCATTTTAATTTCATCAACATTTCTGTTGTCTAGTGTATATGGACAAACTGTTCAACCAAATTCAAATACTGTCATAAAAGATGGGTTAAAACTTACAGTATACACTGACAAAAAATTCTATACCAAGGAAGATGCTATTAATATAAAATGGACTGCTCAAAACATTGGGTCAGAAAATATTACTTATGACAATTTCATAGTAAAAATAATTGGAAATGCTACTGAATATGACTCTTCTAGATTAAAACCATCTGAGATACTGCTTATATCACCAGATGATACTCGTGTAAAGAAATTTGACAGCGATGTATTTTATGGAAAAATATTATCTTTGATAAAACTTGGGGAAACTAGATCTTATGGTATCATTATGATTGTCTCTGATCAAAATAAAATTACTGTTGAAGACATTTTGAAAACCAAACACCATGCCACAAATGTATTTGCGGGGGAGAGACTTTCATTTGTAACTGCGCAAGTACCTCTTCAAGAAATTCCAAAACTTGCAGATTATGACGTTATTAGTCTAATCGGAGACGGTGAACAAAAGATTATTTTTGACTATGTAACAATAAACACTTTACAGGTAGGTCAAACTCTGAATGGAGGCTTGTCATTGAGTCAGCATCTTTATCCCAGATATTACGATAAACAACAGGTAATCCCATCTGGGCAATATACAGTACAACTATCATTTGCAGGGAATCAATCTTCAGTACCTATATCCATAGATGAATCACCATCACCAAAAATACAACCATCTATAGTGAATCAATCTTCAGTACCTATATCCATAGATGAATCACCATCACCAAAAATACAACCATCTATAGTGAATCAATCTTCAGTACCTAACTCTCTTACAATAGATCCAGACATCATATTTCCAGAGATGCAAAGAAATGAGGCACATGAATTACATGGACAAGTTTTTTTTGCAGGTAATTTGGCAAAGGATGTCTTTGTAACTATGTCGATAGAAAATCCTGATGGTTCATTTTTAAATAAACACTCAGAGACACAAACCGACAAGGACGGCAATTATAATTTTTCAATTTTTATTCCTCAGGACAGTGCTTTAGGAACTTATACAGTATCTCTTAATGCTACGATATCAGGGTATGCATCAACTAGCATGCAATACTATTTTTGGATCACCAATTCGCCAACCCTTGATGACTATGCTTGGAAAATCACGAAAGTATTTCGTGACAAGAATGAATTTCAGGTTCCATATAGAATTACCAGTGGAAATGTACATGACATGGAATCAAAAAACGGCTCATTTTTTTTATATTTGGATAGTTATTCAGAAGGACTTCTTGAAATTGCAATCCCAAGAAATCTGATAGAACCTGATCTAAAGTCAATCTATGATGAATTTACACCTTTAGTTGATGGATATTACCAACATTCCAAAGAAACAGATTCTGAATGTTTTCGAACATTTACTATTCAACTATTTCAAAACGCTAAAACTGTAGAAATAATTACAGCTCCTGATGCATTAGGTCCTAAATACCAAACAAACATTCCTGAGAAATGTAATAATTCAGCAACATACGCTAAGTTTTCAGAAAAAAAACCATCTATAAATAAAATCTCTAATGGAGTCAGTCCCAATATTTCAGAAATTAGCAAACTTCCTTTGAAGTTTTATGTGTTACACGAAAATTTGTTTTATGAAAATAATGATTATGCTGAACAAACTTTTAGAATTCCATACAAACTTTATAATGCAAATTTAGAATTTATCGGATATAATTCTGGTACAATCACAATAGGTATAGACAATAAAGATACTGGCACAATGCAAATTGCGATCCCTAACAATATCCTTGAATCAGAAAAACCTGAACAGCTAAATGATTTTTCCCTTTCCATCGATGGACACACTTCAGATTTTCATAGTTTAAAAACGCCCTGTTATCGAGAATTTACTTTTGAACTTCCTAAGAATTCAAATGAGATTTTACTCACACATAACATTCAATCAGGAAGTAGATTGCCATACGTTAACCCTTTGAATTTTCCAGCTAACTGTATAACGGGTGATACCACCCCAAGTAGTCAAATTTTATCAGGAAAATTGCCTAGTGAAATAGGATGTTATGACAAAGAAATGATACCGTTTAAGAGATTATCTGAGGACGAAATTGTTTGTGTAACACAAAAAACTGCTGAAGTACTTGTGAAAAGAAATTGGGGAAATTATCCAATTGATCTAAAAAACGGTCAAACATGGGTTGAACTATACCCTGTACTCTGTCATAAAGATTTATGTGCAATTAGATCAATTTGGGAAGAATCATATCTTTCAGGTGAATTACAACCAACATTATTTGAAGGAACATCGGGTTATGATATTGAAACTACATCCAAATTGATAATTGAAAGTTATAAAAAACAGGGAATTAAAATCTACGATGTAAAATTTGAACAAAACAATCCTGTCAATTGTGATACAAAAGGCTGTTTAGATCCATATACTCTCAAACTTTTGATTAATGACAGTGATCTAAACAAAATGAACGGATATAGTTTTGAAATTTTTGAAAAATATAGGCCGTAGTGCAATAAATGATTTGAGAAACACAAGTATTTGCTTGAGTGTAGCTATGTATGTTTTTGATAATAATTCTTGCTTTTATTGTAGCGTATAAGGGAACTAGTTATACAAAAAGAAAATCTAAACTTTATTCCTAAATCCTTAAGTTTTATACATCAGGCTTGAGAATGAAAATAAAAAAAATCTAATTTTATTACATTCTAAGACAAAGCACTTCACCATTTGAAATCATAACAATGTCTCACAATTAGGACAAGCAGTAGTATCTGTATCTTTTTTTACAAGACCTGCAAATTTACAGCCACATTCAAGGCAGACAAATCCCCTTCTCTTCCAAAGTCTAGCGTGATAATACGGAATCATCAGCCAAGATATTTTTCTGAATCGCAGTTTCATATCCTCATTAAGATAATAGATTCCAAGTACACGTTTTGCGCCTTTTATCCCTCGATTTCGAGGATCTTTATAGTGAGTTCTTGCATGATTGTATCTTTTTGCTATTGAAATTACGTACTCCATTTGAGCTATCACTGAGCTATCGGATTTTATAGATAATAAAGGCAGATTATGACGTTTTTCATAATTTCCTTTTTCTATTGAAATAATTTGCTTTTGTTAGTATGCATTTAGTAGTTATATTTTTTAAAATAAAATGTAAAACAATTATGCTTTTCCAGTATCTTTTGGTCTTCCGCGTTTTCTTTTCAGTGGTTTTCGTCCACGTTTTCTGTTTTTATCAAAGATATTGTCAGCCTGAGAGAATACTTTGGCAATTCCAGCAGATAGTTTCTCAAGTTGCTCTTCTTGATCTTTTACAGGTATTGTCTTCAAAACCTCATTAATTTCAGCCTCCAGATTTTTAGTGTATTTGTTACCGATCTTTCTTATTCTTTTGATGATTTTATTATCAGTTGTAGCATACAACTCTGACATTGCAATTAATCTAGCGAGTATTTCTATTCCGTTTTTCAAAGATTGATTATAATTCAAGTCATACTTATCACGCAATTTATCAAGAATTCGTTTTTCATCTTCTGTGAATCTGCCTGTAATAGTATGCCATTCTGTCATTTAATGTGTAGACAAATTTCGATATTAATTTCTGTTATTATTGTATTATATGAAAGATGAACTGAAAGATTCAGAATTTGTGCAAAAAGAGATTGATTTTGGTGAGAGAAAAATCTCAAAGATGAATTTCAGTCATATTGTAACTATTCCAAAAAAATTCATTCAGAGTACAAGATATGAGAAAATCACAACAGTGCGAATGATCATGACAGATGGTTATCTAAAACTTGTACCTGTACGCGCAAAGAACGGAGATGAGGAAGTAGATCTGTAAGTCATGAAAAGAGTAAATACGGTAAACCCTCTTGAAATTACTGATGAGGTCCGCACAGATGTGCGGTCTGATGTGGGAAAAATGACGCAAGAACAAAGCCAAATAACAACTGCAAAACAAAAAAGAATCACAAAAAAAGACAGCCTTCTTTCAAACCAAGACATACAACGCTGGTACGACAACCTAGCAAGAAGTAGCGTTGTAACAGCAGAAGTGAGACTGCGAAAGCTGGGCAAATTCTGTGAGAACAACAACATGACTCCAAGAGAGTTAATCGAGTTGGGACTCAAAGATCCAAGGGCAGTAGCAGATCTTCTAGAAGACAACATTACAACACTTGAAAGAAAAAGATACGCACCTCAGTACATAAAGACAGTAATCACAGCAGTCAAGTCATGGTTACACCACTTTGACATCGAAGTAAAGCGAAGAATAAAGATTGCAAATGTGGATGCAACACCAACACTTGCAGATGAGCGAGTTCCAGAGACATCAGAACTAACAGAATTGTTCAACCGAGCAGATCTAAGGGCTGGTGCAGTTATATCACTGATGGGAAAAGCTGGACTGCGACCACAAGTGTTAGGAAATCATAACGCAACAGACGGGCTGATGATACAAGATCTGCCAGAACTTGAAGTGATAAACGGGATTGCAAGGTTTACAAAAATACCTGCAAGAGTGATTGTCAGAAGTACACTCTCAAAGGCAGGGCACAAATATTTCAGTTTCATTACAGAGACTGGAGCAGAAAAAATAATTGCATATCTCAATCAGCGAATGATTGACGGTGAGATTCTAGGTCCTGAAAGTCCTGTGATAGTGCCTTTTTCAAAGTACAAAAGATTCCGTGGAAAAAATGAGGGAAGAAAGTTTCTTTGTACTGCAATAATTGAAAGAGACGTACGAGATACCATGAGACCGCGCTTCAAGTGGAGACCGTATGTGCTAAGAGCGTTCTTTGATACGCAATTATTAATTGCAGAGTCTAGAGGCAAAATAGCTCATGACTTTCGTGTTTTCTTTATGGGACACACTGGTTCCATGGAGGCAAAATACACAACAAACAAGAGCATACTACCAAAAGCACTGACAGATGAGATGTACGAGTCTTTTAAAAAATGTCAGGAATTTTTGGACTATGAAAACAACAAGAAACAGGACGAAGAAATCACAAAACAGCGAGTGGTAAGTCTAGAAGAATTTGAAGAAATGGTAATAGAAGGTTGGCAGTTTCTTGGAACATTGCCAAATGGCAAAATTGTCATCAAAAATGGCAGGGTTTGAACTAACAGATAGTATGGGCCCACAGGGATTTGAACCCTGGATTTTCGCCGTGTAAGGGCGACGTCATAACCGATCTGGACCATGAGCCCAGAGACAGTCCTTGATGAAAACCATTTAAACTTTGAGACAAGTAATAATCTAGAAATTTGATCAGAATTTTGTACAAGTATGGTAGATTTAGATTTTTTTTCTAGTCCGATAGGATTAGGTCATGCAACAAGAGACATAGCTATTGCGAATAATTTTGAAAACATATCAACAAAATTTGTAACAGGAAATGGAGCTGCAGAAATTTTAAAAAATTCAGATTTTAATGTAGAGGACAGATATATTCCACCACAGTTTATTGTGGAAAACGGAATACTAAAGAAATCTACAAAATGGCTTTGGAATTATTATCGATATTATAAACAGTGTAAAAAAATTGCTAATAAAATTATTGAGTTAGATAATCCAAGATTAGTTGTCAGTGATGAAGATTTTGCGTCACTTACTGTTGCTCAAAATAAAAAAATACCTACAGTTTTGATTACAGATATTTTACAAACTAATTTTATAAATGGAATAACATCATTTATTGAAAAAAAGATGAATAAATCGATGCAAGAGATTATTAAAAAATGCGACGTTGTGATTATTCCAGAAAATGGTCAAGATGAAGGAAATATTAGAAGAGTTGGATCAATTGTAAGACAAACAAATTTTTCAAGAGAAGAACTACGAAAAAAATTCTCTTTTGATAAAAAAACTATAGTTGTATCAATAGGAGGGACTGATGCAGGACTTTTTCTAATTGAAAAAACACTAGAATCCATACAGAAAATAAATCAGGACGTAAATTTAGTAGTTGTTTCAGGTCCATCTTTGAGCAAAAAATTTGGAGATTCTATAAGAAATTTAGGATTTGTCAATAATCTCCATGAAATAATTTTTGCATCTGACGTAATAGTATCTCTTGCAGGTAAATCGACTATTGATGAGGCAAAAATATACGGAACACCAGGAATTTTTATTCCAATTAAAGGGCATTTTGAGCAGGAAGATAACGCCAAAGAGGAAGGATTTGTTTTTGAGGATATTAACAAATTAGACAAGTTAATCATAGAAAAACTGGAGCAAAAACGAAATCCTTTGGAAAACAAAGGGGCAGTCAATGCATACAATATAATCAAAAAGTTAATTTGATAAAATTTGATCCAATCCTTAATAGATAGCCAATTAATTTTGTTAAAATACTATGAAGTTAGTTGTAGCCAAGTTTGGTGGAAGTGCAATTGGTATTGACGGTATTTCAATTCCATTAATTATTGACAGAATTAATGATTTAAAGCGAGATTCCAAGGTTATCGCAGTCTTTTCAGCACCCCTTACAACTCAAAATGGAAAAAAATGCTCACTTACAGACGTAATTTTAGAGCAAGGAAGAAACGTGGAAAATGGAACCAAGGCGACTTTGGATTCTGTAAAATCATGTTATCAAAAAATTCTGGAATCAGTAGATTCGAAAAACAAAGAAGATTGCCAAAAAAGCATAGATTTTTTCCTAAAAAAAGCAGAAAAAGCGTTAGATGAGGCACTAGAGAAAAAAGAATTTGCAGATGAGATACGTTCACGCTCATTGGCTTTTTCAGGGGAAATTTTGATGTCACATGTGATGAATTACATTCTCAAAAGTAACGGAATTAAATCAAATGCAGTAAGTTACGATGACTGGCCAATAATCACAGATCACAACATAGAATCCACGAATTTTCTTGCAGTAAAATCTAGAGAAAATCTGGACAAAACGGCCAAACTTGTGGAAGAAAATGAGGTAGTTACAATAGGCGGTTTTATAGGCAAAACTCTAGATGGAATTACTACCACCTATGAGCGAGGAGGTTCTGATAGAACTGCAGCTGATCTTGGAATATTATTTCATAAAAAATATGAAACCAGCATAGACTTTGAAAAAGATAGCTCTGTAGTATCTGCGGATCCAAAAATTGTTGAATCTGGATTGACTGAAGTAGATCAACTTTCATACAATGAAGCAAGATTGGCAGGAATGTTTGGAATGAAGATTTTGGATCCCATTGCAATAAAAGAGATTGTAGAAAATGGAGTCGATATGCCAATTATTGTCACAAATATGAAAGATCCATCAAAGACTACTATAATCAAGAGAGTTCCAGATAGTAAAGATGAGCATCCAATTAAAATAATCACTGGAAAAGAGAATTGTGCAATTTTTAAAATTGAAACAAATTCAGCGCAAAAATTGTTAGTGTCTCTGGAAAAAGATAAGCGGTATAGCGAATATGTGATATTGTCTCCATTTACAAAAGATGGTGTTGAATTTTCAAGAATATTATTTTTAGATGGAGATTATGTCAAAAGAAATGAAAAATATTTTCTAGGTTTTGATCCACTTGCATCAATTACATACAACAGAGGAGTAATCACTTTGATTGGGGACGAGATGTGGAAAGTGCAGCAAGTAGCATCACGAACCAGTGCAAAGATTGGTGAAGCTGGACTCAACATTTTGAATATGGATGCACAAGAAGAGACTTCAAGAATAATTATTGTTATTGAAGATTCCAAAGACAACATCAAAAAAGCAATAAATGCAGTTCATCAAGTAAAGTCTGAAATTTAATAAGTGAAAAGTGGCGTTACGGGCTTTCACCAGTACCGCCATTAAGGGTTTGTTCATGGACCGTTATCATGATTTAGTCCGGCGTTACCCAAAAACACGCGTTAAGTATAGTTGTTTTTTCTAGTATTTAGAGATAATCTATATAGATCAGTTTAGATAGGCTCGGTCAAATACGAAAATATTATTCGACTAACCAGTTTCTATGTAAAACCATAGAATTTGCACTATGTGATGTAAAACATCCACCAAATTCTTGAGTCGGTTTCAGTAATTTTTCAAATCCTTCCTTACATTCTAGATTAATATCGGGGATTCCAGATTCTCTTTGATCTTTTATCGATAATCCCATATCTTTGAGAGGAAGTCCTGATGATAATTCATCAGTAATTATGACTGTTGCACTTACTTGATCATCCTGATTGGGAAGGAAATCTTGATTGGGAGTAATATCTTCTCCTCTCATCTGATCCTCCTCAAAAGAGTTTGCACCAAAACCAAGTGGACTTAATTTCATTTGATTGCTATCCCAATCTTGAAATCCTGCAAGAACTTGACCAGGGGAACTTGGACAGTTTGTAATAGTGCTAAAATTGTTAAGATCGGCTACTATACCTGTATCTACTACATCTCCATCACGATTCCAATCAAAAGCCTGACCAGTTACATTAACCCATAGAGGAGTTGGTGAATAGACAGTTTTCAATCCAAGTGGTAAACTAGCTCCAACTCCGACTGATTCAGAGAGTGAATTTTCATTTAATGATGGTAATGCTGATCTAGAAAAATCCAATAGTCTGTTAGTACCAAATTTGTCAAACTGGAATGAAGGATTCATCACACTAAGATAGTTTGGTTTACAACTCATAGTGCTATTGCCACCATGATCAAGGTAGAGATTATGTCCTATCTCATGCAATAAGGTTCCTTGTTGTTGATCTTTAGTACCTACCTTACCATCAAAAGAACCTAATGAGATCATAGCATCATTTCCTGGCATTTCAGATATACCTGATGACGCCAAATTAGAAGCGCCAGATTGTTGATGTGTGAAAATTACATAATGAAATACTTGGGCTTTTTGACTTCGTTGAGAGCTATTCCATATATTATTGAGAGGTTCATTTGGAATGGTATATCCTCGTTCCGTTGCATTTCCAAACCACCAATATTTTAATTGATCAAATCCAGGAGTGCTACTACTTCCTGCCCATGGAATTGTGTCAACGTGTGGAAGTTCTTCATCTAATTGTGCATGAAAAGTTATACCCATAACATTATTTGCTGATACATAGTTTGAATTTGCAAACGTATCATTAATTGCAGATATTACATCGTCTCCTGGCTTGTGTCCCAACATCCAATCAATTTCATAATATAGATCAGCTTTTGTAGGAGATGGGCAAGCAGTTCTCCAGTGAGTAGAGTTGGGAGTACAATCTATAAAATAAGGTACTATAGATGGCGATGATGAATTTGTTATAACACATAATCCTTGTTTACCAGAACATATAGTTCCTGGTGGAAATAATGAAGGGTTTTCCCATGCATCACAAATACCATCTCCATCGGTATCACCACCATTATTATTAACATTACAGGTGGATGAACCTGGATCTATCATTTTTTTATTTTTTTTGTAATCTGCTGATAATGAACTAGTTGAAAATATATTTGCACTACTAGAAGTAAAACCTGAAGCAGTTAAATTGATTTGTTGGCCTGCAGCTGTTGTAAAAAAATCCGAAGAGCCACTAGTAGATGTTGTAAATTTTATAAAATTACTTGAATAATCATTAGTCGTACCAACTTTGAAGAGAGTAAAAGTTTTACCGCTTGGTACTGATGGACCAGTCAAAGTGGCAGTCATATTGTCAGCACCGTTTGCACCAGTGCAATCAATACATGAAATAACACCACTGTGTTCTAATACAATTCTTGTTTGATCAAAACTCAGCGAATTAGATGCATAAACATTATAGAAACTAAACGTAGATATCAAAATTACAAAAAACAATATTGTGTTTTTGTATATCATATAACGTGTATTGAAGACATATTTATAAGAATTTCCTAAAATCAACAAAAATAAGACAATAAAAAAAACATAGTTTCTTAAATTACTAATCTTTGAAGATTGCTGAATTATTTTTCCAGTTTTTAAATAATTCTAGTCATAAATTCTTCCAGGATATATTTTTGTAAAATATTGTTTTAATAGTTCTTGAGCCTTCTGATCCTCTGTATGCATCTGATTTACTGCCTGCTCACGTTTAGAATTTGCAGGCAGATCATATGAAAAAATATCATTGATTCTATCATATGATTCATTTTGACATTTTGGACATAAATCATTCATTATGCTTTGAGCCTTATTTTGTTGCTGTTCCTTTGCATCTGCAAAGCGATGATCCATCCTATCAAATCCAAAAATTGCCTGACCGTCTGAATATCCAAATCCTAGCTGTTCTATTGCAGTAATTTTTTGTTGATTCAAGATATCACTGTCTACTACATTTGGTTTTATGTAATCACGGTTCCAAATTTTATCCATAGTCCAAGTATTTCCTTGATCATCTATTGCGGTATTTTTTCCAGTCTCTGTTAGTTTGTATATGTGACCTTGGAATATTCCAGAATATTGCTCGGGAGGATTCATTGATTCGCCTGTTATCTGTATTCCATGGTTAAAGTAATTTTGCCAGCCATTTCGTTGAAAATCCCAGATGTTTGTAGCTATCATGTTATACTCTAATGGTTCCCGAAATGCATGACGGAATGTAAATTCACGACAAACAGCATTGCTGCTATCACCACATCGTACATCTGCTGTAGTTACATTGACTTCTCCAAGTACGTAATGTGGATCAAATGTAGTGACAAATTCCTTACCATCAAATGTTCTATCATATTCTATAGTAGCCCGTCCCTCGTTGAAAGTTTCGCCTTTGCCTAATCCATATGATAATCCAACGTGAGCAATGTTATCCAAACCTTCTTCTTCATAGATTTTGAGCTTGATTGTATTGTTTTGCCCAACTGCAGTTGTGATGAGTGGATATAGTGTATAGTATTGCAACACATCAATTGGGTTATCATTAAATGAAAATCCTCCATATACAATTCTTTTTTGATTTTCGTTTAATCCTATTGTTGGTGGAGTAGAATGATTGCTTCCTCCCCCTTCAAGTAAAGATGCTATGAAATTAAGTACAAGGCCAGGCCTCACAGTTAGACCACCACCTCCAGTTCCAGATCCATCATCATACAGGTCTAACCCTTTTGAAAGCCCATTATATGTAACAGTCACTTCTGCAGTGTCATCATCATTCGGATCATCAAAATCAGCAATAATTGAACCCTTTCCGATTACTGATGGAAGAATTTGTCCGCTATAATATTTAAAATCATATTTATCCTCAAATACCAAAATATCCCCTTTTGAAACATGTAATGTTCCAGTGGTCTCATCAGTGGAACTAGCAGAAAATTTTACTTGTCCTGTAAATGTACATGTATTATCACCAGTTTCAGTTAGAATAAGTCCAACACCATCAAGATCAGTGTTTGAGTATACTTTGAATCCATTATCAAAGAGCGAACTACTCCTACTGTCAAGCTGAGTAATTGTATTATCATCAGCACAACCAGATAGAGGATCAATGGTATAAATTAAATTTACAATGTCTGTTATTTGAAATTTATAATTACCCTTGAGAAAGACAAAATTTGTTCCTTCAAATATTCCTGTATTAGGACCTGTTTCATTCAAAATATATGCTGTCACATTAGGATCATTAACTGAAGTTACAGATACAGTTATGGTATCATAAACACCATTTATTGTAAAATTACTTTCATCAGTTGCATCAACACGAACTGTTAATGGAGAATCAGCAATAATATTTCCAGTCATTGGAGATGCTGAAGGAATAGAACCTGGACCTGGAGGTAAGACAAATCCACCATAAATCCACTCTATTGAATTAACTGCATATACATTGTGTGAAAATATTGCAAGTGTAAAAATAATTGCGATTAATGCAAAATATTTCAAATACATGTTATATCCGCTCCAAGATTTGTGAAGATATAAAATAATTCACAAGTAAATATTTGATATTGCATATTTAAGAATATGTTAAGGTCATTTATCTGATACAGAATAAACAGGATAAGATTGCTTAAAACCTAAAGAGAAATCATTGATTTCTTTAAATTGATAATTTTTGAATTCTCTGATCATCAGAAAGAGATCATTGCCAACAATAAATTGGTTTTTGGCTGCTAAACGATTGATTTTTGAGCACATATTTACTGGTGGTCCCACCATGTCAAATCGTTCAGAAATGTTAGTCTTCATTAATAAAACAGTACCATAATCTGCACTAACTCTAAAGTTAATACTTGGCAGTTGTTCACTTGTTAGTTGTCTAGATAAATATTTTTGAGATCGCGTCATATCCAAACCACACTCAATGCAGTTAGTAAGACCTTGTTTATCAGAGTCAGGAAAATAGTAGAATAGACAATCTCCTATATTTTTAATTACAATGCCATCATATCTAGAAAGAATTTGTGACATTGAATTTAGAAAAACTTGGTAGTATCGCGCTGATTTTATTGGTCCAATTTGTGCAGTTATTTTAGAAGAGTTTACCATATCAACCATCCCAACAGCATATCTATTTGATTGAGTCAAAATTTCTACCATGTACTCTGAATAACGTCTTATATCAGAAACAGGAATGTCATTTTGCTGATCAATATCCTGCTCCGATATAGAATATTTCAGTAAATCTGCATGTTGTTCCGAGTTTGTTTCTTCTTGTTTCATACAAACTATATTGGAAAAAATCTCTTAAATTCTTCTTAGCTGTTTTGATAATTTTTTAGCAGCAGAGCAAATCATAGTTTTTGATAGAGATGCACCAATAATATGCATGAAAGGAATATTTGACAAAAATTCAGGAGGACTGAGGTGAGATCATGGGAAGGGGAAGGGGAAAAGTAATTTTTGGTGAATAGAGTCAATGTAAAATTGAATATTAGGTATATCAAAAAATAAGTTAATTAATTTATGTGATTAACTCTAGTAGTTGTCTAAATCTAAAGAATCTTATAAAATGGATATTATGGAAAAAATAGCTGAAATTCTTGGGATTTTAGAAGAAAAAAACCTTAGCAAAGATTGGCTTCTAAGTGAATTAAAAAAACATAAAATAAAAACAGATGTATCTGCATTTTCAAATAGTTATCAAATTCTTAAAAATTGTAGCCATGAAAAAATTCAAAAAATCCTTAACGTTCTAAAAGAAGATTTGGCGATAAAAGATGTTAAAACTCTGACAAGAACATTGCATTGGTTTTTTATTGATATTGTATCAAGTTCTGATCCAAATTTATCGGTTAAAAGTCAGGCAAGAAAGATTTATGCGTTAAATGAGCTGATTCAAAGAACCCACACTTTCAAAAAAGAAAAAACAGAATATCTAGATATTTTGCCTACCGGAGATGGAATGGCGATTGGATTTTCAGATAGTCCAGAAAAACCATTACGTCTTGCAATAGAGTTACATAAAGCATTAAGAAAATTTAATAGTTCTCAGAAAGAAAAAGACAAAATTTTTATCAGAATAGGAATAGATACAGGACCAGTTTATTTCATGAAGGGAATAAAGGGAGAAATTTTTTGGGGACCTGGATTAATCATGGCAAAAAGAGTTATGGACTTGTGTGGACCAAACCAAATATTTGCATCTGAAAGAATTGCAAAAGACTTGAGAAGCTTATCAGAGGAAAACAAAGCAACTATGCATCCTATAGGAGAATATGAAATAAAGCATGGTAAAGTAGTGATTTATAATATTTTTAGCAAAGAATTTGGAAATAAAACAATTCCAAAGAAAGGAAAAATAGTGAAAACAAATGAAGATGATTTCAAACGACCAGATTTTGATTTTAATAGTGTGGAAGTTCGTTTGGAGGTCACTGAACCTAAATCAATGATGGTTCATCATACATGGATTTGGGATGTGAAAAATGTAGCCAAAGAATCGCTGAAGGCAGTTTTTTATAGTCTAGGAGGAGATGTGCCAAGAGATTTTTCAGAACTAAATGTCAAAGTAACAGATGAAAACAACAACAGACTTGAAATAATTAGTTTGGATGTGAATAAGCCTATGGAAAAGGCATTTTATATTAAGCTGGCAACACCGATTAGAAAAAATCAAACTGGCAGATTAATAAAATTGGAATATGATTGGGAAGAACCAGAGAGAAATTTTGTATATGTATTTTCTTCCAAATCTAAAAAATTTAGATATTATTTTAGCGCACCAAAAGATCTTCAGTTAAAACATAGAATTTTAGAGGTCGTAAGAGATCTTGGAGATAAACGCAGAGCTGAACCACCTGCCAAAATTGAATACCATAATGAGCACACTGAAATAGTTTGGGAGACTACAAAGAACCACAAGATACTAGCTCATGATACATATGAATTTCAGTGGTAAATTGGATTTATTTTACTAATTTGTCTTCCTGGAAGCTGCCAGAGTTATTCCAGATGTAATTAAAGTAATCAAGGCACCAATCATGAAAATATGGATCTTTGCTGTAAAGCATTTCGCTTAAATCTGATTCACCATTCTTTGCAGGAAATATTATGCATGCTTCTTTCTCATTTAATAGCACAACTAGAGAAATATGATCGGTCATTTTCCTTTGCAGTTTATCTTCAATGATGGATTTCTGAAAGTTTTTCTTTTTAAATATCTCTTTTCGTTCTTCGGTAACAATGGTAGATTCAGAAAAAATTGAATTTATTTTAATTCCAGATTTTAGTTTCTTTTCTACAATGTCTATGATTTCTTTAGAGTATGGAACTTCAGCTAGTATGTTGAAAATGTATTTTTCAGAGTTATTATGAATTTCAGTCCATTTTTCCATTACTTTGACAAAACCTTTAATTTTTTTATGATCTTGCAAAGCTCCCAATCTCTGAATAAATTTAATTTCTAAATCTCCCAAACTATGATTCTCAAAAAATGTTCTGTTATCAGATACAAATGAAAATGAAGGTAATAGGTCACATATCACTTTTCCAAAAACTGTAAGCGAGAAATTTGATTCATTGTCTTTTTCAACTAGCTTATTTTTTAGCATTCGAGTGATATTTCGATGAATTTCAGGAGCAGTTGCGTCTAGCTCTTCTGCAAGTTTGGAAATTGTGAGTTTTTTTTCTAGCAGTAAAAACATAATCCCTAATCTCTGCTCACTTGCAAATTCTAGAAAATCTTCAGAAGTTTTCTGAGCATTTAGATTCATAAATTATTGTTTGAATAACTAATCTAAAAATATACTCAAATTTATGATTCTGGCCAATTATTATCACATTTGTGACAATAGCCTCTAAAACCATTGTATCTTTGATCTTCAAAAATAAAGGCTGTTGTAGAGTTACAGATCAGACATTGAACTAATTTCATACATTACTAGAATGAAATTTAGCAAATAAGATTAGATTCAAAATACAGCTAAAAAATTTCAAATCCAGCTAATTCAAAGCCGACTAAAGATAATTCTTTAAATTAGCATAGTATTTTCCCTCTCCTATGAAAGAAATCGGCAAAATTTGGATGAACGGGAAGCTAGTTCCATTCAAAGATGCCAAAGTGCATGTACTTACTCATGCATTACATTATTCAACATCAGTCTTTGAAGGTATTAGATGCTATGATACTCCTAATGGTTCAGCTATTTTCCGACTTGCAGAGCATGTTGATAGACTATTTAATTCAGCAAAACTGTATTCAATGAAAATGCAATATTCTAAAAAAGAAATAACAGATGCAATAATTAAAACTGTAAAGGCTAGTGGATTAAAAGAGTGCTACATAAGACCACTTGCATACTATGGTTACGGTACAATGGGCCTTACACCAACTCCAAACAAAGTTGATGTGTCAATTGCATGTTGGGAGTGGAGTATGGGTGAAGGAAAAGCAGGAAAGTTTTCCGGTGCAAAATGCAAGGTTTCAAGTTGGATAAAGATAGATTCAAGATCCCAACCAATGCAAGCAAAAGCTGCATCAAACTATGCAAATGCTGCATTAGCAAGAGTAGAGGCACTTGAGAATGGATATGATGAGGCAATAATGCTAAATTTACATGGAAAAATTGCAGAAGGTAGTGCAGAAAATATTTTTGTTGTCAAAGATGACATTATACAAACACCTCCACTTTCAGCAGGAGGACTAGGAGGAATCACAAGAGATAGTGTAATCCAGATAATTGAAGAAAATGGCGGATTTGTAATAGAGAGAGATCTCCAAAGAGATGACCTGTATTGTGCTGATGAAATATTTATGACAGGAACAGCTGCAGAAGTAAAATCAGTCACACAAATTGACAAAGTAATCATAGGAAATGCAAAAATGGGAAAAATTACAAAAGCATTGCAAAAATCATTTTCAGACGTCACTATGGGAAAAGATGAAAGATTCTTGCCGTGGTTGACTTTTATTTAATTTTCCAAAGTTTTTTACCCACAAATACGTGATATAAACATGGAATACTGTGCAACTGGAAATACTCAAGAGATTTGCTGGTTTTGTAGAAAGGGTCGCCACGAAGATTGTATGAAGGAGATTCCTATGGATAACAAGTCAGATGGTCCTCATGATTGCACATTTGACACAAAACTTGTTCCCTGCAAGTGCCAGCATTAAACAATTAATATCAAATACAAGACATTTGAAAATATTTTATGGATTATAGCAAAGAATTTTGGGACAAATATGCAAATGAAAATGAATCAAAGTTCAACGAGGAATTTGCAAAATTTGTCAGGGATTTGGCTGTTTCATTGCGTTGTACAAGCGTATTGGAAATAGGATGTGGTACTGGAATTGATTTGAGGCTATTTCCTGAAACAGTTGATGTTCATGGTGTAGATTTAAACGACATAGCATTAGATATAGTCAGAGAAAAATTACCCAAATTTGATTTTAAGAAATCTTCAATTACGGATTTGCCTTTTGAGGATTCTTCAATTGATTTTGTTTTTACTCATCAGCTTTTGAATTATCTTGAAGATGATGTTTTAGAGAAAGGCATTTCTGAAATGTATAGAGTTTCACGAAAATATATCATGAATTGTGAGAAATATGACGAGTCAGAAAAACAAATAGATGATAATTCAAAATTTCGAAACATGCAAAAAAGATGGCTAAATTACAAAGTCAAAATTATCAGTAATGTCGATATGCATGAAGAGATAGAACCTGATAAAAGCAGATTTACCTTACTTAGAAAACTCTAGAAAATCAAGATTTAGTTTCTAATTCAAATTTAGAAAGATCTATAAGCGAACTAAGTAGGAACATTATGAATATGACAAATAATTCTTGGTGGAAAGGAATGCCAAAAGAGATTGAATTTGATTTAGAAATTTTATCAGATTTGAGAAATCAAAATTGATTTTAAATTATTGTTTCTAAGAATTTAACAAAAAGCGGGTCTAGTGGGATTCGGACCCACGACAACCGGATTAAGAGTCCGGTGCGCTACCTGGCTGCGCCATAGACCCATAAAAATAGCAAAACCTAGAGTTGTTATTAATCTTAAGATTGGAAAAGAAATTAAAATTTAGTTTTGAGCTTTTGCTTCAATTTCAGCATACTTTTCAAGAATTGCAGTAAGTGCTGTTGAAACTGGAACGTCGTTCATTTTTTTCTTTTCGGCAAGTAGTTTTTGGTATGCATCTAGTGTGATGTATACTGGAATCGAACCATTTCCTTCTAGTAGTCCTCTTACATTGTATAGTGCAGTTTCCATTCCTCTTTGAGCAGATTTTTCAAATTTTGCCTTATCCAAAATAGATCCCAATGGACCAAATGGCATGGCATAATCTACTGACATGGTTACTCTAGTTAGATTATCACCTAATGATTTGAATTCATTGGTGATCTTCCAGTGCTTAAATGGGCCTTCAATCTGTTTTGCAGAAATTTTTTCATTTTTGACAAACTCTGTTGTTTCACAATCCCATTCGAGGCGTTTACCGCTAAAGTCACCGATTATTCTAAATGTTGTTCCAACACCCATTCCTTCTTTGATATCCATAGGGATTACAGTCATGCCTACAGTGTCATTTTTGATTTGATCAGAAACATGTTCAGGTCTTGCAAAATAAGTAAATACGCTTTCTACTGGTGTTTTAATATCGATAGATTTTGTAACGATAGTCAACGTTTCAGTGTCTTGCCAATAAGGATTTAAAGGTTTTGAAGAATTTCTTATCTAAATTGATTAACACTATATTCATGCAGAGGTATACATAATTTGCAATGACGAATTTGCGATCAGTAATCATTATGTTTGTTTTAGTGCTTGGCATAGTTCCTTTATTGTCTGATGCATATGCGCATTCAATGTTTAATTCTGCTGAGGAGTTTCTTGGAGGGTACAGGGTTCAGGTTGCAACGCTGCCAGAATTTCCACAGATAGGAGAAAAATCGCAGATATTATTTAGAGTTGGAGACACTAGCTTCAACGAAGTTGATCACTTTACAATGGGTATCAGATTTTTTTACAATGATCAGCAAGTCGATGCAGTAAATCCAGAACTACACAAAGGTGGTCATTACACGATGGACTATATCTGGAAAAAACCAGGAAACCATGTTGTTAAAGTAGATCTATATGATATGAAAGGTGAACCAGGAGTTCTCACTTATACATTTAACATGAGCACTCAAAGTCCGTTTGGATATATCTTCATCATAGCTATAACAATAGGTGCTCTTTCATTAGGAATAGTTGTAGTCTATATTTATCTGCCAAAGCTATTACGTTTCAAAGTTAAATCGTAGATTCAATTGGTTTTTTTGCAATTTTAAATGCAAACAATGCAGTTAGTAAGACCATTGAAAACAGCAGTATTCCAACCCCCAAGTGAATTGCAACAAGTACGGCATGAAGTTTTAGATTAATCACTATAGCACCCAAAGTAATTTGGGTAACTACCAGAATTGCTGCAAAAGCGCTGGTGAACTTTATCTTTCTGTGGGCATCTTTGTTGAGCCAACTTACAATTGCAGTTACAATTACAAGTGTGGCAGTAGTTACAGCAACTAATCGATGAGTCCATTCAATAAAATATTTTGCGTCAGGTAACACACCATTTGGACAAAGCGGCCATTCAGGACAAGACAATCCAAGTCCAGCTGATGAGACGTATCCACCTATAAACATCAAAGAATACAAAACAATCAAAGACGCTAATGCGAGATATTTTAGAGCCAATATTATTCTACTATGAATGAACCTTTCATTCCTTGCAACGCATGTCCTGGAACAGTACAGACATAGTAGTATGTTCCTGGTGCACCTGCAGTAAAGGTAACAGTGCCACCTTGACCGGGCTTTATTGGGTTTGATGCGGCTGCAATTGCTGAATTCCAAAGTACACTACTGACATTTTCTGGATCTGAGACAATTCCAAATGCATGAAATGATTTACCTTTGTTTGTTACTGTAAAAGTAACATCGTCACCAGATTTTACCTTAAATTCCGGATTGTGTCCTTCTTCTCCGGGCAATGCATTAAATGCAAATGTTTTGAAATCAGATGATTCGATGAAATTTACACTAAAATCATGATGAACGCCAGTGGGGGCTGCTGCTGCCTTTGGAGCTTCACCTGCTTTTGCCGGACCAACTACAATCTCTCCCATCATACCTTGTTCTCTGTGTCCTGGGACAGTACAGATGTAGTAGTAAGTTCCTTCCTCGGATGGAATAAATTTAGAAGTGCCACTTTGACCAGGTTTTAGAGGATTTGAAGCACTTTTAATTGCACTAGATTCAATAATTCCTGTAGCTCCTTCAGCCGCTTTGGTTACACCAAATGCATGAAATGATTTTCCTCCATTTGAAACATTAAAGGCAATCTCATCTCCAACATTTGCATTAATTGTAGGATTATGCCCATCTTCTCCGGGCAATGCATTAAATGCAAATGTTTTGAAATCTGGGGATTCAATAAATTTGAGAGTGACATCCATGTGTTTTCCAGTTGCTACACCTGGTGCAGCATTATGTGCAGATGCTCCAGCCATTTTGGCAACTACTGGAGCTTGATATGAAATCCAGAAATCCCACATGCTAAAGAAGATCACACCGCCAACGATGCATATACTTAGAATAATTGCCAGCATTTTTCCAGTTCTTGCTGAAGTTGTTCTGTAAATTTCTTGGTTATGTTGACTCATTTCATTTTCTCCTAGTGATGTGGGTTCTTTGCCTCATATGGCCAATAGTATTTTCCACCTAAATTAAATGGATCATCAGTGTCAGCAATCTTTCCTTTACCAGAACTGTAAATCATGTTTATCAAAAATATCACCATGCTTGTACCAATAATCATGGCACCTACTGTTGCAATTTGGTTCATAGTAATCCATTCTGGGATTGGCGGATAATCATAAACTCTTCTTGGCATTCCATACAGACCAAGAACATGTTGTGTAAAGAATACCATGACAGTTCCAATGAAAGACATTACAAAGTGTACTTGTCCCATTCTCTCATTATACATTCTTCCCGTTATGTATGGGAACATGTAGTAGAGGAAACCTATTGAGCCAAATGCAATAGTACCCATCACAAATAGGTGGAAGTGACCAACTACCCAATAACTGTCGTGAGTTTGAAAGTCCAATGGCATTGCAGCGTTTACAACTCCACCTGCACCTGCTGAGAAGAATAATGCGATTCCTCCAACTGCCCACATCATTGGTGTTGCGAATTTTATTCTGCCATTCCACATAGTTGCAATAAAGTTAAAGACATGCATTGCAGATGCTGGTACTGCAGCTAGAGTTCCAATCATAAATACAGTTTTTTCAGTAAATGACATTCCTGTAGCATACATGTGATGTGCCCAAGACGAGAAACTTACCATTGACAATAATACAAATGCAAAGATTCCAGAGCTATGACTAAAGATAGGTTTTCTTGAAAATCTTGGAATAATTTCATACATCATTCCAATTGCCGGAATTACCAGTACATACACCTCAGGATGGAATGTAAACCAGAACAAGTGTTGGTATGCAATTGGATCACCGCCCATTGCAGGATTGAAGAATCCACTTACACCTAGTCTGTCAGTAAGCAACATCAAAAGTGCTGCTGCAAATGTTGGAATTGCAACTAGAACAATTAATGATGATGTCAAAAAGGACCAAGCCAACAATGGCACTTGACCCATTGACATATCTGGGTGTTTACATTTTAAGATTGTAACAATAAAGTTGATAGCACCTAGTACTGAGGAGACTCCTAAAATCTTTAGTCCAAATATCCACATGTCTGCTGCAGGACCTGGTGCACTGATAATAGAATAAGGTGGAGTTGCATACCAAGTAAAGTCAGCAAAGCCCAACCAAACTAGTGCAGCAGCTGGTGGAATCATCCAAAATGCTATTGCATTTAATTTTGGATATGCCATGTCTTTGTATCTTACCATAATTGGTATAAAGTAATTACCAACTGCAGATGCAAATGGTAACAAAAACAAGAAGATTAGTGTTGTTCCATGTACAGTAAACATTCTGTTAAACGTCATAGAATCTGCAATGATTTGTGATCCTGGATAGAACAGTTCTGCTCTAATTCCAAGAGCTAATGCACCACCCATAAAGAAGAACGTAAGAGATGTTAGGAGATACATTAAACCGACATCAGTATGATGAGTTGAAAACATTATTTGCCAAATTGGACGTGGCTTTTGTAACTCTAGAACCATTAGTAACTCTCCTCACTTGATAGTCTGGATAAAAGAGTTGGTATCAAGACTTCTTGTCAGCCTCCTCGATGTATAATGTACCACGCATGTTATAGTGAATTAATCCACAATATTCTCTGCATTGGATAGCATGTTCACCAACTTCTTTTGGTGCAAACCATACTGTATTGATTCTTCCAGGTACAGCATCTAACAATACAACATAGTCATGAATGTTAAATGCATGATCAACATCTTTTGAAGTTATTTCAAATTTGTAAGCTTTGCCAACTTTAACGTGTAGTTCGCCGATTTCTTTTGTTCCATCCTCATGCTCAAATGTCCAGAACCATTGCTGTCCTGTCACTTTGATAACTTCGGCATCTGCTGGAATATGTTCAACTAATCTTTCTGCATTCCATGCTTCTGAACCTACCCAAACCATCAAAGCTATGACAACGCCTATGTATATCCATTCAGGCCAGTTAGAATGATGTCCCATTCTACCATACTCCTTCCTTTTCATATGGAGTTGGAGTTGCTTTTGGATTAGATTCTCTGAATCTCCAACATAACCAAATCATAGTTCCAGATACTACTGCACCAACTGTAAATGCAACAGTCATCATTCTATAAAATAAATTCCAAATTATTACTCTACGATCAACATATGTTCCAGGTTCATCACCGGCAGCAAATGCAAAATGTACTGCTGGAATTATTACCAGTATTGCCAATACTAAGAATAAACCAAGTATACTCTTCATTAGCGGTTGAGAAACGTGACCTATAATTTCTATTTAAGGGTTTTCAAGATTATTATCTACCAATCTTGATTAAAACGGGACGGATCCATTACATTTAGTCCGGAAATTGAAAATTTACGTTTGTGTTCTCTAAAGATGTTTAGAGATGCATTTGCGATAATTAATTCAAAGAGATTCGTTGGGGTAAGATCTACTACTGTAGATAGCATTGCTTTGATTGGGTCCATGTGAGTTACAAGCACGACGTTCTGATCAGGATGATTTTCAATGACATGATCTACAATGCCTAATACACGTTTTTTTACTTCAGAAAAAGTCTCAACACCATTATGAGCAATTTCTAACTCACCATTATAGAATTTCATAAAAACATTACCGTGACTGGTAAATATTTCATCATATGGCACGCCAGTAAATTTTCCCATGTCAAGCTCAATTAGTCTGTCATCAATTGTTACATCAAGGGAATTGTGTTTGCCAACAATTTCTGCCGTATGTTTTGCTCTTTCAATAGGACTTGAATAAATTGCAGCAATATTCATGTGTTCTAAGAATTTAGCTGCCTTTTCTGCCTGATCAATTCCTTTTTCAGTTAATGGTATACCTGGAGTTCTACCAGTTAGAATTCTTTCAAGGTTATTTTTTGCCTGACCATGTCTCAGAAAAATAATTGAGCCCAATCTGATCGAATGTCAAATAAAGATAATAATAAGATTCTCAGGATAATATCATGAAAATTGGAATTATTGGTGGAACTGGTGGAATGGGAAAAGGCTTTGCACTTAGATGGTCACAAAATCACAATGTAATAGTTGGCTCTAGAGATGCTGCAAGGGCATCAGAGTCTGCAAAAGAATACACAAATTTTGCAAAAGAATCATTTGGACAAATTAATGGAACAATTACAGGAAACGACAATGTTTCAGTTGCCAAAGATAGTGATGTTTTGATTTTGTCAATTCCCTATGAGAATATCGATGCAGTATGCTCTGAAATTTTACCTGTAGTCAAAGACAGTTGTGTTGTTGTATCACCAATTGTTCCAATGGTAAAAACAGATGTGGGTTTTGAATTCATTCCAATTAAAGAAAAAAAGCCATTCTCATATCAACTAGTTTTAAAATACATGAAAAACAAAACAAAACTTGTTTCTGCATTTCATGTGATCTCTGAAAAGAAACTTGTCAATCCTACAATGGTACTTGATTATGATATCTTTGTATGCGGTGATGACAAAGACGCAATTGATGTGGTAAATGGATTAATCAATGAAATTAAAGGATTAAGACCCATTTACTTGGGACCAGGAGAATTATCATATCTTGCAGAAATTTCAACTCCATTGTTGCTAAATGCAATGATTAGAAACAAGATAAAAAATCCAGGCATCAAAATTATTTAATTTTGCTGGTCATGAGCCACGAATATTATAGACGGGGAAGAAATTGGTATACTGCCATTGGCTCACTCTTTCTAATTATGGCAGGAATTGTTCTTGTAAGACAGTTAATTCTTTGGGGTCCAGAATTTGTAGAGGACTTTATTGTAAATTCAGAATTCACTAATGAGAAAATATCAATAGGCATGATTGGATTTGGTGTTTTTATGATACTGTTGGGATTTAGAAAACATGAACCGCAGAGATGAATTTTTAAAAACTCAGAAAATTTTACATCTTACTACGATAGGAAATAACAAAACTCCGCACATAGTACCTGTCTGGTACATGTATAGCTTGAAAAAAATTTACATCGGCACAAACACCAGAACACAAAAGGCAAAAAATGTAAAGAAAAACAACAAAGTCGCATTTTGTGTAGATGTTGGAGTCAACTCTCCAATATATGGTGTGATGGGTCAGGGAAATGCAAATATTATTTTAGAAAATAGCAAAGTAAAACAAATTGCAAAAAAAATTCTCTCAAGATATTTCAAAAGCATGCAAAACAAATCTGCAATAGAGTTACTAGATGATACAAATTGCATTATAGAAATAATTCCAGAAAAATTGTCAGTTTGGAGTTATTGACTGACAAACTCTTCTATTTTGTTCATTGCTGAATCTAAAACTTCGAGACTAGGCAGATACACCAATCTGAAATGTCCACTGCCGTATTTTTCTCCAAATCCTGAACCGTGCACTGTCAGAACTCCTTTTGATTCTAGCAGTTTTTGGACAAATTCTTTATCAGTTCCAAATCTATTATCTTCAATTTTTGGAAAAGCATAGAATGCGCCTTTAGGATTTGGACAAGACAGTCCAGGCATTGAGTTTAGTCGTTTTACAACCAAGTCTCTTCGCTTTTTTAATTCAGATACAAACTCGGTGATGTATCCTTGGGGTCCTCGTAGTGATTCTAGTGCTCCATATTGAACTGGAAGATTTGTAGCAATTCTTACTCTGGCAAGTTTTGGAAGATTTTCTCGTAATGCATCAAGTTTTGAGGATTGGTTAAATGCAATGTATCCAATTCGCCATCCAGACATCAGATGAACCTTAGAAAATCCATTAAGAACAATAACCGGTGAATCTCCTGCAACTTTACCAATTCCTACAAATTTTTGATCAAAAGTAATTTGATCATAAATTTCATCGCAGATTATGTAGAGGTTGTGCTGATTTGCAAGTTCAACTAATTTTTTCAGTGATGATTCATTAAATACAACACCAGTAGGATTATTGGGACTAATCAAACAAATGGCAATAGTTTTTGAAGTAATCTTTGATTTAATATCATCAATGTCAGGAGTAGAATTATCCAAATCAACTGCAAATTCTACAGGAATTCCACCATGTAGTCTGACGTAAGAGGCATATGGTGGATAGTATGGTCCAGGTAATAGTACTTCGTCACCTTCCTCAACAATTGATGAAATAACCATGTCGAGTCCTTCAGAAACACCATTTGTAATTAGAATATCATCTGCTGAAATTGATAGTCCTTTGACATTTTCTTTTTTTGCAATTTCTACTCGTAATTCTTTGAGACCTTCTGATGCAGAGTAATAGTTTTCTCCTTTACGTATTGCATTGATCATTGCCTCTTTTACATTATCAGGAGGTTGAAAACCAAATTGAACAGGATCACCAATGTTGAGATAATCAACTTTCATTCCCTTCTGTTCAACTTTTCTTGCAGCTAAAACAATATCTCTGATTGCGTATTCAACGCCAGCTACTTTCTTAGATATTTTCAAAGTATCTAGACAGATATTTAGGCCTGTTAAATTCTTACTTGTTTGGACTCGTTGCACAGTCTGGATAGTGCGAGCGGCTTCGAACCGCTAGGTCGAGGGATCGAAGCCCTCCGAGCCCTCTTAGATTATTTTATTAATCAAGCAATTCCTTTACTAGATGAATTGAAGATTTCTCTATTCAAAATAGGTTTGTTGCTAAGCGCAATTGGAATGATTTGGATATCTCTTGTTTTCCTCCAAGGAGACAGAATATCTGAAGAAATTGCGTTAAAATCAGATAGTTCGTATAATGTAGAGATGATCTTTAAAGGAAAAGGTATTGGATACTACAAAGTATTCATACCAGAATTTAGCCGTAATCATGTGTTTGTTCAGATTTTAGATAATAATCAAAATGTAATATCTGAGGAAAACATTCAAACAAAGTTGTCTGTTGGTTATTTTGATTTTGATAAAAGCGGAACATATTATGTAAAGATAACAAATCCTACTGAAAATCAAATAAATCTGCAAGTAGAGCTTGGTGATGCAAATTCTATTACCATGATACCTCCAGGTGTGATGATATTGGTGGGTGCAGTAATGATTATTGTATCAGCGTACTTTAAATTAAAAAATTACAGGATAGAGCAGCCAGAAGCAAATATCTTGTAGACTGGAAGACATTGTATTGTATTTCCAAATATCAAAACTAGATTAAAGACAAGCCAGGTTGTAAAAAACAGAAATGAAATAATTGAGAAAGGAAGAAACACTTTGAGTTTTGTCTTTTCCAGATTTTTTAATATCAAAAATCCACCCAATGCAGATAAGACTAGACCAAATTCCAATGGTTGATGCGACCAAGAGATCAAACCATCAATTCCAAAGACATCATGTGAGATAGAATCAGCATAGCCTGCAACTATCTGTATTAAAGAGCCAGTGATTACCAGAATGATTCCTTTCTTTAGAGAATTTTTTGTAGATTTTTTGAGTAAAAGAATTGTTCCAATTATTGCAGCACAAGTAGTTATTGAAACTCCAGTGTAAACTACAATGTGGGGCATACTCCAAAATAGTTCAGGTCTTTTTTGAAGATGAGATATTGCATCCCAAAAACCAGCAGAAACTACTACAAATGGTCCAACTACTGCAAGAATTGAAACTAGAGATACAAGTGTACTAGTTTTTGCAAGTGAAGAATTGGAGAATTTTTGGACTAGTCTCATTTTGTTTCCTTGATGATTGCTTTATTTGAAGTGTCGTAAACTTAACAAACAAAAAAATTCAACATTATGGGTAATTTTGAGAATTAACTATATTAGAACAAATGAATCAGAAATGTCATGACTCCTGGAATAGGTCTGATGAAAAGGAGACTGGAAAAAGAAAAAGATGCTATTGCTTTAGCTGTTTCAGGTATTGCAAAAAAATACGACATTATCCCAGAAAACATCAAGACACTGGAGACAAAATATGATGATGATTCAGGAGATTGGTATGTTGCACTCGGTTGGAATGAGAAAAAAGCCATTATTCAGATGGATTCGGTGTTAGGAACAATAACAGAAATTAAAGAAATTTAATTACATAATAATTTCTCATATCAATATGACTAGAGCAATTGTCCTTGGTGGTTCCAGGGGTATGGGCAAAGCAATCTCAGAGTCACTAAAATCAATAGGAATGGATGTCTTTGCGGCATCAAAAAATGATATAGATACATCAAATTTGGAGAGTGTGAAAAAATTTGTTCAAATTCACAATCAGACAGATGTACTGATACTTAACACGGGTGGACCTCCAACCAAGGAATTTTCAAAAATTACAGAAGAAGAATGGAATAGATATCACAATCAGTTGTTTTTGGGGTTTTGTTTGATTTTGCAAAATATCAAAATTAATGTTGGTGGATACATATTTTTGATAAGCTCAAGCGTTATCAAAGAACCAAATTCAAAATTAATAATATCGTCTGCGTATCGTGCAGCATTTAGTGAAGTCTTTAAAATTCTAAGCAAAGACTATGCTGCAAAAAACATTAGCTGCATCAACATTGCACCAGGATTGATCAATACAGATAGAACCAAAGAGGTGATAGAAAACATTGAAGAGTACAAAAAATCATTACCTATGAAAAGACTTGGCGAACCAGAAGAGATTGGAAACTTTGTCAAAGCTATAATTGAAAACAAGATAAAGTATCTTTCAGGTGTTGTGATTAATTTTGACGGTGCAAGTTCGAATTATATTTTTTAAATTATTTTCTAAATTCAACGTTTGGTGCATCAGATTGACTTTGTATTGCAATCAGTCCACCTTCACGTAATTGTTGTAATAATTGCATTACTTCTTTTTCTACTTGATTTCTTTGCAGTCCTGTTTGTTGTGCAAACATTTCTACTAGTTCAGTTACTTTGCGTTGCCCATTGCAAGATTTCCAAAAGTCTACAATTGCTTGATTTACCATAAATCCCTGCTCATGTTCATTAGCTAGTACCATAGAGCCATCTTCTTGTTGGACTAGTTTTCCAACTCCTTGTGGCAATGCAGTATCATAGTTGATTGGTGCTGGAGTCATCATTGCCTTGCTCATATTTTTGATCTTTGCTTTTCCTTCTTCAGTCATGCTATCCATTGTCCATTTTGGTTCCCAAACAATGTCTACTTTGACGTTATTTACTCCAGGAACTTTTTTGGCATATCTTGTTACATCTTGAATTAATGTCTCATGTAGTGGACAGCCTTGCGTGGTCATGGTCATTTTGATGTTGACATTGTTGTTTTCTATCACATCAATTCCATAGATTAATCCCATCTCAACAATGTTTAGTGGAACTTCAGGATCCATGCATTGTTTTAGAGAATCTTTTATGGCTTGTGCAGTGACAGTGCTCATATTGTTAAATGCAGTTTTAAAATCAATAAAAACTTTCTACTAATTAGCTTCAAATAATTTTTTGATAGACTCTTCATATGGTGGTTTAGCCACACCTTTCTCAGTAATTATTCCTGAGATTAGCTCAGGCGGAGTCATATCAAATGCCGGATTTATAACATTGATATCATCTGGAGCCGTTTTTCTATCACCAATTCCAGTCACTTCTGTTCCCTTTCGCATCTCAATGACTACATCCTGGGCATCACTTTTCATATCAAAAGTCGATAGTGGTGCTGCAACATAAAATGGAATTCCATGCTGCTTTGCCATAGTTGCTACTTGGTATGTTCCAATTTTATTAAAGACATGACCGGTTCTTACAATTCTGTCAGCTCCAACTATAACTTTGTCTACCAGTCCGTTTGCCATGGAATATCCTACGGCAGTATCTGGAATCAGACTGACATCAAATCCATCATGTTTTAATTCAAATGCAGTTAACCTGGAGCCTTGTTGTACTGGTCTTGTCTCAGTGGCTATTACTTTGATGTTTTTTCCACTCTCTCTTGTTGCTCTAATTACACCTAGTGCTGTTCCATATGCTACTGTAGCTAGTGCACCTGCATTGCAATGAGTCATTATTGTATCATTGTTATCAAATAGAACGGAACCAAATTTTCCCATTGTTTTATTAATTTGAATATCTTCTTCTGCCATTTTTTTGGCTTCATTAATTATGGATTGTTTAATTTGCTCAACTGTAGTTGCAAAGTTTGCAACTGTCATGATTTTATCCAGTCCCCATTTGAGATTTACAGCAGTGGGTCTTGTTTCATAAAGAATTTTTCTTGCCTTTTCTAGATCTGATATTAGTTGATCTTTTGTAGTTGCCTTGCTTTGCAATACAGCCAGAGCCAAACCAAAAGCGCCAGATACGCCAATTGCAGGTGCACCTCTTACAACCAGAGTTCTTATGGCATCTGCTACTTGGTTATAGTCATCATATGTTACAAACACTAGTTGATTTGGTAATTTGGTCTGATCAATCATGATTACTTTGTTATCTTTCCATTCTACAGTTCTCAAAGAGGAGTCAATCATAACATCGTCCATGAATATCTCAAAAGTAGGCTTTTTAAAAATCAATTGGAGGAATATGGCTTGACAAATAATTCTTATCAATCAAAAATGGCAGATAAAATCAAGTGGGTTTTTTGTTCAGATATATTTCTAAAATTTTATTTGATGTATTTTTAGGAAGGATTTTGAACATAAAGTCCCGAATGATTTGTCTTGTTTTAATTTTAAGCGGTTTTTGTTTTTTATAATTTTTAAGTGCAGTAAGATACTTGGTTTGTAAATCAGGCGATAGTTGTAAAATTATTATTGATCTTATATGATCAATTTTCTCTAATGCATCATTATACCGTTGTTTTGTTAATTGTGATTGATGAATTCTGTATTTGGCTAAATTTTCATTTACAAAATGAAGATTGTATCCAAATAATATGCAACAACGAAGCCAAAATTCATAATCATCCTTGTATCCCAATGTTTCATTAAATAACCCGCATTTATCAAAAATAGATTTATGCATTATTGAAGTAGTTCCATTTCCATAAAAATGATCTAATAAAATTACATTTCTATTAAATGGATCAAAAGAATTGTAGTTTGGTTCAATAAATTCTCTAATATGTTTTCCATTTTGATCAATTAAATCGTAATTTGAGTAGAAGATGCAATGTTCTGATTCATTATCAAGTTTTTCAATCTCCAAAACTAGTTTTTCAACGGCATTTTCTTTTAGAACATCATCTGCACTTAACCATTTGAACCAATCACCAGTCATTATTTTTATTCCAGAGTTTAGTGCTGAAGCTGTACCACCATTTTTTTTATTTATTATGATAATATGGTTTTTATAATTATTCAAGATTGAAAGCGATTTATCAGTTGATCCATCATTCACAGCAATAATTTCAATATTCTGATATTTTTGAGACAAAGCAGATCGGATACATTCATCAAGATATTTTTCCGCGTTATAGACTGGAATTATTATAGAAACTTTCATACTCTATCGAATTTTTTTGGCATTTCTAAAGTTCCCCCAGTAGACAATAATTTAAGTTTCTGAACAAGATCATCTAATCTCTCGGATTGTTGTTCAGTAATACCTTCATTAGAAAGGGACATTCTTCCTAGTACCAATAATTCACGAAATAATGGAGCCATTACTTCTTTCTGTATTCCAGGCAGAAGATAATAATTGTAGGGCCAAGATTCTTGAAGTACATCTTGTTGTGATTTGTATATTTGCGAACGACGCATGTGCACAAATCCTATGAATATCAAAAGTGGTACACCGACAATTAATGATACTACCACATATGTGGAAAAACTCGTAAATATTTTATCGCCGAGTTCATTTTGAGCGATGACCAAGTAGTATGTGGTTGTAAGCATGTTTAGCAATGCTAGAGTGAATGTAAAATATTGTGAGTAACCAGTTTGAAAATAAAACCACGAACGAAAATAAATTTTTTTCATTTCAAAACTCCCTTTGGAGGATTACCCACAAATCCTCCTTCAATTAATTCAGAAAATTTCTTTTCCAGGGACAGTATATTTGCAAGTTCTTCCTTTGTCAATTTTTCGCCTTTGATTCGTTTAATGTTTAGCTGTAATATCGTAAGATAAGCTTGGCCGAAAACTTCTCTGTTAATTCCTGGTGTGAATTTATAATTATATGGAGAATATTGTTGTGAAATAGCAACTTCTTGAGTATATGTACCGATTCTCTTGAAATGTAACCATCCAGTCAGAATGACTATAGGCATGCCTACTCCTATACAAAATAAAACATAGCTTTCAAAATTAGGAAAAACCTGTTGAATCAGAGGAATTTTTTTTCCTGCAAGAAAATACGTTGTAGTTAAAACGTTGATTAATCCAATAAACATAGCAAGATAAGTTCCATAACCTATTCGAAAATAATAGAATAGACGAAATCCTTTTGTTTTTTTAGTCATTGATTATTCCTGTCCAATTTCGTCTAATAATATCTTTGAGACTATCTACTAGTTTTTCTTAACAATTCTATGAAATTGTATTATTAATTTCTATTAAGAGATGAAGTTAGAAGGATAGTCTAGTAATTGATACTATATTGTTGTATGTTATCCTTTGATAGAAATTTTAAATGACTTTTTCAAAAATATTTTAGATTAATATATTGCAAATAGAAAAATAAGTTCCCAGAAATTTTGGTTAATGTTTACAAATTTAATATTCTGATACAAATAAGATTTGGAAAAATAAATCCACAATAAACAATATTTAAGACTTGTAATCTTGACT
Source organism: Nitrosarchaeum sp. (assembly GCA_023265135.1). Lineage (GTDB taxonomy): Archaea > Thermoproteota > Nitrososphaeria > Nitrososphaerales > Nitrosopumilaceae > Nitrosarchaeum. The sequence continues at coordinate 270,994 of JAHFUM010000001.1, forward strand.
TATTTTAATTACAATCTCTTTCCATTTATTTATTGTATCTTTTAAATCAAATCCTGCTGCAAAAACTTCAGAACGGGGATCCTTGTTTTCTGGATACCAATCTTCAAAATAACCAATATCATGTGTGACATCTACTTTTGTTCCACACAACATTGCTTCAATTGCAGGTAATCCAATACTTCCTCTTGCAAAAAATAAATCCGAAGCGTTATATAATTTTCTTAGCATATTATGATCTATATTGCAGAATTTTCGGATATTTTTTCCTTCTATAGAAAACGGATTATTTTTAGATACAAGAATCCAATCAATATTATTATTTTCTTCAATCTTTAGTTTTACTTGATCCCATCCGTGAATCAATGTCTCGTCACCAACAAATATGATACATTGACCAGTAATTCCTAATTCTTTTCTTGTTTGATTTCTTTCATCAAGAGATGGATAAAAAATGGAGCTGTCTATACCCATTGGGATCCAACAACCTTTTTCTTTTGGAATGTCATATAATCTAAGTAAGCTATTGACATTTACTACAACAAAGTCAGCTACATTTACTGCAGTCGTAATTTTCTGAATTTGTTTATTGCAAGCTGTCTTATCAAGAAGATCATATTTCATCAGTGCATGATAATTATCTTGAATTAGCATAATTATTGGTTTTTTTGGTATTTTTAGATCACCCCAGAAAGCATTCTGAATAATTACATCAGGGTTAAATTTAACAAGGTGTCTTCGCCAAAACCATTTTTTAGTACTAATAAAGTTAGCATCTAAAGTATCTTCAAGAAAATGCCAAAATGTTCGAGTTCCAGGTATTCTTGTTTTGATGTCATTTATCAAAGCGATTTTTTGAGTCATGAATATTTCTCCATATTTCTCTAATTTATACATCCAACATGATTTGAAAAATTATATTAATAATTTAAGAAACTTGTATAAGAAACTAAAAGATAGGATTAAGATTTTTTAAAGAAATACCCAACTGAAGGTCTTTTAAACATAGTATCAGTTGAACGTTCAATTTCTTCAAACTCAACTAAATTTTCAATCTCTTCATTATGTAATTTGATAAATTCTTGAAAGGCATTGCTATGATTAATGTCATCAGAACCTAAGATTCCACTTTTTTTAAGATGTTTCCATGCAATAGAGTATTCATACATCATAGTTTCATAGGAGTGTTCAGAATCGTGAATGAACATATCAATTTGATTTAATTTTTTTAAAACTGGTTCTAGTTTTTCTTTAGTATCGCCTATAGTTAAAGTCCAATTTTCTTTTAATATATCAGATACAAGATAGCCAACACCACCATAATTTTTCACATTTTCAGAATCATTCAAATCAAATGAATAAAGATGACCAATATTATTCCTGGAGATGGCAGATAAAATCATGAACGAAGACCATCCCATGCTAGTTCCTGTTTCTACAATAATTTTGGGTTTATTTTTTCTAACCAGACAATACCATGCTACAGGATATTTTGTTATTCCTATTTGTCTACTTATTGTTTCAATAATATCTGAAATTGAATGATTTTGTTGCAGTAATTTATCTGATATGTTACATGCGTCAGACATTTTTTTTCTATACTCTTTAATTTGAACAGTTTTTCTAACTTCATTTTTATTACCAGTAAGAATAAACTTGAAGATAGCATCAGGATTATGCAATACACGTTTTATTTGCCGAAGTTTCATGAATCCATTTCTCCCTCTTGAACATGATAAATTAAACTATCAAAAACAGTATAATGTTTAATTCCAACAGGAAAAAGTTTTTCATAAAACAAAATTTTGTCACCAGGTGTAATGGTTCCATTTTTTTCTGTACGATTTCCAATTGGGTATCCTCCACTTTTGACAAAAGAATCTTTGTATACAGCACAAGGCATGAACAAACCACCTTCCTTTATTTCTGGTTTTGAAACTTGATTTACAAAATTTTGAAATAATTCGTCATCAAATTCAGAATACGTTTGACCAAAATTTTTTTCTATTCCATATTTTCCAGATCTGAGTTTTCCAGATTCAACTAATCTGCAAGTTACAATTCTGTCTTCACGAAGGTTTTTCAGCAAATTTTCTAACCAATTTTTGGAAAACGCCATGTCTGAATTGACAAAAACTATAATGTCAGCATCAGCCTCAAAACCACCAAAATTCCAGGCTCTATAGACACGATTCAGATAATATTCGTCAGCGTCTTCATTTAGGAATAATTTATGTGGTAGATTATTTTCTTTAAGATAATTCAACAAATTTTCAGTGGGATCATTTGCAATAAAATGAAAATCAATACTATTTAATTTTGGATTGGCGTATTTTTTAAAAGATTCATAAACAAAATTTGCGTATCCCGTAGATTTGTAAATTAAACATATGACGGATACTTTCATAGAAGATATTGGAATCCAATCTCTAGAGAATTTTTTTAATTTTAAAGTACTATCATCTACTAGACGGTCTAGACTACGTCCAGTTTGACCATGTTTTTTATAAGTTTCATATTTTTCAATTATTTTCTCTGTTGATGAAAAACCATAATGAAGTGTTTTGATATTTGTACGTCTGTCATTTTTTAATCCTAATGGATGTTGTCGCAGATGCAAGCCATCTTGGATATCAAATTTTAGTTTCCCTGTATTTTTCCAAAGTTTAGGTTTCCAGAGTTTATGCCATAATTCATCAACACGATAATGTGCATTACCGTTCCAAAGATTATAATACAAAAATGAAAAAGAATCAATGTTATTTTTATCTCCATAATTACATAAACTTCTGATTCCTCCCAATTCCCCAATTCTATCAAAAGTTTCATCTGCATCTAACCAAACTATCCAATCTGGATCAAGTGAGAGTGCAAATTCTAATAATTTTTGTTTATGAGATATTTCTCGTTGAAAATCAGTATCTAGTTGAATGATGTTTTTGGTGTACTTTTTTGCAATTTCAGTACTGTTATCTGTAGAACCATCATCACATAATGCAAGATCATCACAAAAAACAGACAGATGTTTAAGACATCTTTCTAAATTTCCATTTGTACCTTCATTAAAATATTTTACAAAACCTACTATTTTGAGAGGCTTGATGTTTTCTTCAGATGATAAAGATTCAATATTGATACGCCAAAGATCTTTGTAAAGACCTAATCCTTGTTTTGCAATTTTCTTTAAACCCACAAATATTATTTTTTTATGTTCTAAATTTATCTTCCTAATCAAAAAATATATGGATATCTTCCATACATCGTTCGTTGAAAGCAAAATACCTTATTGTTCTTGGTATAAGACCAGACATTATTAATTATCAACCACTAGTAAATGAGTTTAAACGCAAGAAGATAGATTTTTCAATTGTACATACGGGGCAACATTATTCGTATTTCTTTGATGGGTTATTTTTCAAGCAGTTAAATTTTCCAAAACCCGATTATCATTTAAAAATTGGTTCAGGTACGCAGGCACATCAGCTTGGAAAATTAGTTCAAAAATTTGAAAAGGTTCTATTAAAAGAAAAACCAGATCTTGTATTTTCATTTTCTGATGCAAATCCAGCACTGTCAGGAATTGTTGCATCAAAAATGGGAATTAAAGTTGCTCATCTTGAAGCAGGAATGAGAAGCTATGATTGGAGAATGCAAGAAGAGAAAAATAGAAGATTATTAGATAGTATTTCAGATTATCTTTTCACTCCAACTTCATCTACACACAAAAATCTAATTGATGAGGGTATATCACCTCATAGAATATTCAAAGTTGGAAAACCAATATTTGAAGTACTAGAAAATTTTAAAGAGCAAATTGATAAAAATTCAGTTTTAGATAAATTGCAAATTTCCAAAAAGAATTATTTTCTTGTTACTGCACATAGACAAGAAAATGTAGGAGTAAAAAAGCCACTAGGAAATATTTTAAAGGCAGTAGAAGAAATTTATAAAAAATATGAAAAAATAATAATTTTCCCAATACACCCTAGAACTAGAGCATCTATCAAAAAATTTGGTCTAAAGGTTCCAAAAGGAATAAAATTATTGGATCCCATAGGATTTTTGGAATTTTCAAAACTTGAAAAAAATGCATTCTGTTGTATTACAGATTCTGGAACTGTTCAAGAAGATGCGTGTATTTTTCATGTTCCATGTGTAACTATGAGAATAAGTACAGAACGTTCAGAAACAATAGAGGTGGGGTCCAGCATTGCAGCAGGCGTAAATAAAATTCACATTATAGATGCTGTAGATAAAATGGTGAATAGAAGTCCAAATTGGAAGAATCCTTACGGAAAGCCAGATTTTTCAAAAAAAATGGGTAAAATTCTTGAAAAACTTGATGATGAAATTTGCTCACCAAAAGTTTGGTGGGATCATCCAAAAATTAGTTCAAGTAAATCAATTAGCGAGTATAAAAGAAAATGGAAAAACCCGTTAATACCGGATGAAATTTTTTAGTTAGAGTTAATTACTGAATAATTTTTGAGATATTTAAAATTGATACAAGGATTACAGTGCAATAAAGTTGAATCATTTATTGATGATAGAGGATTTCTCTCACAAATATTGCCTGAAGGGGATGAATCATTTAACATCAAGCGAATTTACTCAACTGGAAATTTTTCCAAAGGAACAATCAGAGGATTTCATAAACACTCAAGGGAAAAAAAGGCATTTTTTGTAACTTCAGGTGTAGCAAAATTTGTTGTAGTAGATGATAGAAAAGAAAGTCCCACATACAAGCAAATCAATACTTTTGTTTTATCACAACTCAATCCATCAGTTTTAGTCGTTCCAACTGGAATTTACACAGGATGGATGTCTTTGGATGACAAAACAGTGATCATTGGAATATCAACTGAATCATTTGACAAAAATAATCCAGACGATGAAAGATTGGATCCATTTACATACGGAGATGTCTGGGAGATCAAAAATAGATGAAGGTTCTACTTACAGGAGGTTCAGGATATCTAGGTTCTATACTTTCAAGGAAATTAATTGCAAAAGGACATAATGTTAGGATACTAGATAATTTTCTTTTTGGCGATAACTCAATTAAAGATATAAAAAATAACAAAAAAGTTGAGATTGTAGAAGGTGACATACGTGATCTGTCAGTTGTTGGAAAATCACTAAAAAACATAGACTCTGTAATTCACTTGGCTTCAATTGTTGGAACCCAATCAGCAGAATTGGATCCAAAAACGTCAATAGAGATCAATTTTATGGCAACAAGAAATATTGCTGAATTATGTAAAATATACAAAATCAAACAATTCATTTTTGCAAGTACTTGCTCAGTTTATGGTGCTCAACCTGATCAATTGATTGCTGAAAATTCTGAAGTCAATCCATTGGATTCGTATGGTCAATCAAAATTTCAGTCCGAACGTGCTATTTTACAAGCTTATGATTATCCTACAATTCTTCGATTAGGTACCTTGTTTGGTGCATCATATAGGATGCGATTTGATCTTGCAATTAATTTATTCATCGCACAGGCAATGAATAAAGAAAAAATTACAGTTTTTGGTGGTGACCAATGGAGACCGTTTTTGCACGTAGATGATGCAGCAGAGGCATTTAGTTTTGCACTAGAAAATAAAATGGAGGGAATCTATAACGTGATTTGGAAAAATCTCACAATCAGTCAAATGGCAAAGGATGTCAAAAAACTAATTCCAACTCAGATTGACATATCAAAAGATATTGTAGATAAAAGAGATTACAGAGTTACAGGTGCAAAATTAGAAAAGTTTGGATTCAAGGCAGAAAAAGACATTCCATATGCAGTAAAAGAATTTAAAGAAAAAATACAAGATGATGTTAAAAACTATACTGAGGAAAAATATAGCAACTACAAATCATTTTTCAATTCAAAATCACTTCAGCATAAAGTTTACACTCAGGGACCGATATTCAAACAATAGACATGACAGTATTCATAACAGGCGGTGCAGGGGCATTAGGTACAGAACTAAAAAAGAAATATCCAAATGCATTAGCTCCAACCCATGAAGAATTAGATTTAGGAAATAGAGAAGACGTGTTTAGATTTTTTAAAAACCATCCCGATATTGATGTGATTATTCATGCAGGTGCACTCACCGGAATTAGACCGTGTGAAGAAAATCAACCTCTTGCATGGAAGACAAATGTGGAAGGTACTAGAAATCTTGTAGATGCTATTCTTGAATCAAAAAAGAAAATTCAATTCATCTATGTCAGTACTGCATGTGTTTTTGATGGACATAGTGAAATGTATAAAGAAAGTTCCATTCCTTATCCTGAAAATTTCTATGCACTAACAAAATTAATTGGAGAAAGTGAAGTACGAAAATTATCCGAGTTTCTTATTGCAAGAACTAACTTTGTAGCAAAAAAAAAATTCCCATATCCAAAAGCATTCACAGATAGGTATGGAACTTATCTATTTGCAGACGGTGTAGCTCAAGGAATACAAGATGTACAAAAAGAAAAACTTACAGGGATTGTACATATAGTTGGAGATGAGAAAATTTCAATTTATGAACTAGCAAAAATGACTACTCCTGATGTGCAACCCATGACAATAAAAGACTATTCGGGTCCAAAACTTACTATGGATATGAGTTTGGATACGGAAAGATGGAAAAAATACAAGATATCAAAAGACTAGTTATTTTATTTCTTCAATTATCTGTAAAATAGATTTCTGAAAATGATCCTGAGAAAATTTTTCAGTTAGCTCTTGAAGTGGTTTTTTGAGATAATCAAACTCCCCACTTATTGCTCTCTGGATTTTATTTTTAGCATCATTATTGTCATTTTCTTTATACCGTAACTCTTCAAACGGAACAGTCTCTTTGTGAGCAGAATTATCTGGTACTATCGGAATGCAACCTGCTGCAATGCTTTCAACAACGGAGATACCAAAAGTTTCACTGGAGCAATGAAAATACACTTTTGCCTTGTTTACTGTGTTGACTAGTTCGTTTCTTGATATGTTTTTTAGCAGATTGATATTCTTGATATTTTCTTTTTTTATCTTGGAATCAAGTTTATCATAGTACAGTATGTTGGATTTTGTCTTTGTGTTGCCAATAATATCGTATTTACAGTTAATCTCTTTCATGACATTGATTCCAAACTCCAAGTTTTTCTCCTCTGAGAATCGCCCTATAGTTACAATTCTGTCTTCTTTATTTTTAGGAGAGAATTCAGTCAGATTAACTGGCGGATAGACAATCTCAGAATCTTTTCCAAATTTTGATTTAATGGAATCATGCACATACTTGGAATTGCTGACAGGGTGTATTCTTTTATCCCCTATGTTTTCAATAAATTTTTTTATCATGCTATAGTATGATTTGTAGTATAACGACCACAGTCCCTTGTATTTGGTAGCAGTATTTTCCAATTCATTAGCAAAGTCACTATGACAGTATACAATTATTTTCTGACTTGGATTTACAGGAATGCCAAGACCACCTGAAGCCTGAATTAAAAGATCTTCATTTTTTGCTTTTGAAATTAAATTGGATTCCATCGCACGTTGATACAATCCAAAAGATGGAATAGAAATTGGTAGTACTGATTTGATTTTGATTTTATTTGATTTGATTGTGGGTTTTGAAAATGTATACAATGTAACTGCATGTTTGCTATTTTCTAGTACATCAAGAATTGCGTGTAATGTTTTTTCTGTTCCTCCACCTCCACCTACAAAACCATGAATTACACCAATATTCAACAAATGTGAAAAATAAAATGGATCTTAAAAGGTATTAGTTAAATTCACAAAAATTTTACATTGTTGCTTGTGCGGCATCATGGAACATCTGACTTTTTGCACAGCCAGCAGCAAGCTCATCGCCTGCTCCACGTCTCATTAATCCTCTATACAGACCATCTTCCAATTTGACTCCTTCTCTTTGCTCCCATTCCTCTACAGTGATGGAATATTTCTTTTGAATTCTGTCTCTGTACCATTCTGGAATTACATTAAATGCACAGAATGGAACAATTCTAAGGTCTGGAGTCAAATAATGGATATCACATCTTTGTAATCTTTCTAAATCTTCGTTGTATTTGTCCTGGAAGTGCATCATGCCAAGGAACAATCCCTTAACATGCCATGAACCAACTGAGTCAAATGATCTCTTCATGAGTATGTTACCAAACATTCTTGCCAAGTCTAATCCGGCTGGTTGTTTCTTTGTATCAACAAAGCCCTTTAGTTTTCTGACAACTTCTAACATTGTAAAGTATTTGTTTTTACCAGAACGAATCTCTTCTGCTTTGTCTTCAAATAGTTCAAGCATTCCTTGAATATCACAGAATTTAGTTAATGGAACAAATTTCTTTGTCTCTGCATCCTCAAAGACGTATGTTCCTGCACCACAAGCAAAGTGGATAGACAGTTCATACTTTGGTTTGCTAGAGAATGCCTCAATTACATTGGTTAGGGGCATGCAACTTGGTACTGGGAACCAGTCATCAACAGTTACCTCACCATTTGTCTGCTCTTCAATTCGTTGAATGCAATCTGGAACTGTAATTCTGTATTTTTCACGTTCTCCTTTACCCATTCTTCCAGTTAGTGACACTGGTTGAAAGTTAACAGCGTGAACTACATCCATGTTCTTTTGTGCATATCTAATAATTCCACCTAGTTCATGGTCGTTAATTGATTTGATTACCGTTGGGACAAATACTACAGTAGTACCGGTTTTTCTGCAGCTGTCAAGTGCATATGGAATCTCCCAGTGATTCTTTGGATTTGTTCTTGCAGTTACACCGTCAAAGGAAAGATACAAGTTGTTACATCCAGCTAGTCTTACTTCTCTTGCAGCTTCTGGATCCATTGCATGTCTGATACCATTGGTATTCATCTGGACATGATCAACGCCTTCTTCTTTCATTATTTTGATAACATCAGCAATGTCTTCTCTGAGCATTGGTTCACCACCAGTAATCTGAATAGAGTTACCTGGAATTGGTCTTTCAGCTTTTAGAGTTTTCATCATTCCTCTTACTTGGGTATGGTCTGGCTCGTACATGTAAGCACCTTCAAGACCTTTCTTTACATAGAAAAAGCAATACCAGCATGTTAAATCACATCTATTAGTTACAATCATGTTTGCCAGTCCACTATGAGATAGGTGATTTGAACATAATCCACAGTTATTTGGACAAGAACATTTGTCAATCATTACGTTTGGAGCATGTGCACCTTTTCCATCCATCCAGTATGTACTGAATTTCTTGTACATTTGATAAGAACCAAAGTATAACTCCTCACATTCACCGTGAGTTGGACAAATCTTTGACATGTAGACTTTATCGTCTCTCTCAAATACTTCGGCATCTAAGATCATGTTACAATCAGGACAGATGCTTTGAGTGAACCTAATGGTGGATTTCTTTCCTAGACTCTTAGTTGATTGATTGGAAATCTGAATTAATGCCATGACTATTATAGGAATTTTTCCGGAATGGTATATAATGCATTTCACACTTGCCCCCGTGTGGAATTTAGGAATCAGGCATGTCTGATTTAAATATCAAAACTGATCGACTAGATCGCATGAACATATCTGACAAGACAAGAAAGGCTCTAGAAAAAATTGGCCTTACCAGCTATGAAATTAGGACATTTTCCTCATTGCTTAAAACAGGTGAGTTAACAGCATCTGATCTTAGTCAAAAATCAGGAGTCCCTTATTCAAAGATCTATGAGGTGCTAGGAACATTGGAAGAAAAAGGATGGATTGGCTCTGATGATTCAAGACCGACAAAATATTTTGCAAAATCTCCATCTACAGGGTTGGAAACGACAAAACAGAAGATGGAAAATGATTTCTCACAAAATCAAACCATTATTCTAAATGAATTGGTACCATTGTATGAAAAAAGTGGAACAAGTGAAAGACCAGACATATGGGTACTATCAGGTGCAATAAACATCGCTTCAAAAATTTTGGAGATGGTTGAATCTTGCAGAAATGAAGTGATGATTGCATTGCCAGAAGCTGGACAGGAACTAGTCAGACAGGCATTACCAAAACTTCGATCACTGCATGATAAAGGCGTAGAGATCACAATACTAACTTCAGATAAAATGGACAAAGAGTCACTAAAGGCAATAAGCAGAGTTGCAACCGTAAAAATCAAAAAAGGACTCTTTGGAGGAGGGATAATTTCAGATAAACGATATGTTGTGATTTTGTTGGGTCCAGAAATGGGAGAGATGAACACATCGGATTTAGTTGCAATTTGGGCAGATCATGCAGGACTAGCCGGATTTGCACGACAATACTTTGAATATTTATTAAAAGATTCAAAGGTGATATGATATGGACGCAATAAATGATGAAAATGATGAAACTCTTTTTGTAGGAACTGCTGAAGCTGAGCATGTTGAAATGTATCTAAAGGCAATTTGGCACATTAAAGAAAGAGGAGAAGATGTCAAAATCAGTACAATTGCAAAAATGCTCAATGTAAGACAACCAAGCGTTGTACAAATGCTCAAAAAATTAAATGAGAAAAATCTTGTAAACTATAACAAAGCAGGCGTAACTCTCACTCAAGATGGAGAGAGAATTGGTTCTAGCATGATGAGAAATAGTAGATTGTTGGAAGTTTTGATGGATAGCGCATTAAAAGTTGCAATTGACGAAGAGATGGTATGTGGAATTGAACATCATATGAATAAGCAATTTACCGATGCACTTTGCACCATGCTAAAGCATCCGAGAAAATGTCCCCATGAACACGAGATTCCAATGGGCGAATGTTGTAAATCAGCTTAAAAATAAATTTTCTCAATTCAAATGATCCCAAAGGATATATCGTATTGAAAGTTATATCATACATGGCATGCTTTTGTGGCTGTGAAAGTTGGCAAAAAAATGAAGATGGATTCAGAGTAGCTTGTGTAAAATGTGGTCATGGACCTCAAAATCACGATGAAGAATTCAGAGCTTCTGCAAGAAAGAATGAATCACAAAGTCAGAAACGCGATGCAGATTTTGGATAAATTATTCACCAATAATTTTTACTAAAATTCTTTTTGGTCTTTGTCCGTCGAATTCTCCATAGAAAATTTGCTCCCATGGACCAAAATCCAATTTGCCACCAGTAATAGCAACAACAACTTCTCTTCCCATTACTTGTCGTTTTAGATGAGCATCTGCATTATCTTCGCCTGTTTTGTTGTGTTCATATTGATCAATTGGTTCATGCGGTGCAAGTGTTTCTAACCATTTTTCATAATCATGATGTAACCCACTTTCATTATCATTAATGAAAACACTTGCAGTGATATGCATTGCATTTACAAGACAAAGTCCTTCTTGGACTTTACTTTTGAGAACTAATTTTCTTATGTCAGGAGTAATATTGAGAAAAGCTCTCCGTGTTTTTACATTATAGGTAAGATATTCGGTGAAGGATTTCATGATGTGAAATATCATGTCTGTCATAAAAATTCTAAGAGCAGGCTCAGAACTCAAGATCCTCATCATCAATCAAAGGGATGGGGTCATCACTGCCCGCAAGGCATAATTCGTGCGGATGCCTATTGAGTCTTTCAAGAAGCTTGATAAATGGCGAATTATTGATTCATTCAAAATGGTTGCAATTGATACTCCAGCATCATTGGAAAGTTTTAGAAGATTCGTAATTGGCAGTACGTGTCGCTCTTATGCTCCAAGAAGTTATTTGGAAGATTCAGAGGTATTTGCAGAAAGAGAAGATAGTTTGGGTTCAATATACGTGGAAGCAGCAGACAAGGTCACTCTAAAAAAAGTAAGAGATATCACATTTGTTAATGCAAGAGATATTCTTGGAATTATCTATAATTCAAAGAGTGGAAATACTGCATTAAAGTGGCGTCAAATAAGAAAAAATAATGGAAAGGTATTAGGTGAAGCATCTGCAAATTCTCTAACAAATTTGGCTGAGTCAGGTGTTCTTACTTTGGATTGGGTTGAAAATTATCTCAAGAAAAAAACTGAAGAGACAAAAACTGGCGAAGTTACAAGCTAAACCCTTTAGTTTCTGTTAATTAGAATAACATTATGATTACAAAAATAATTGATGAGAATTCCATTTCTGTAATGCCAGAAGATTCCGACGATCTATTGAATTTGCGCCGTATAATTAAAGAAGGTGACAGAATAGTGGGAGATACAACTAGAGTAATCAAATTAGAAAAAGATTATGCAAGACCTGACAAAGGAGAAAGAATCAGAGTAAGAATTGCACTGAATGTAGAAAAAATATCATTAGACGATGTTTTAGATAGATTAAGAATTGGAGGCATAATTTTAGAATCAAGTAATGAGTCTGTGCCTCACGGCTCACATCATTCATTTATTCTTAAAGTAAATGATGGTATTACAATTACAAAAAAAAAATGGTTGACAATTGAGAAAAATCTAATCGAATCAAACAACAAACAAATGGGTTTTGTGTTAGTCGCAATTGATACTGGTGATTGTGGTGTTGCAAGACTAAGGGGAACCCATTTGGAATTTATTCCAAATATCTATTCAGGCTCAGGAGGAAAGAGATACAAAACAAATTTCAATATTGAAAAATTCTTTGAGCAAATTCAACAAGCAGTATTTTCTGTAGTTAAAGAAACAGACTCTATTATTATTTTTGGACCAGGAGAAACAAAGAAAAGATTTTCCAATTTTCTGCAAAAATCCCAAAATGCTCAAAAATTTAAAATTCAGGTTGCAGAAGGAATTGATTCAGGGGGGGAAGATGGAATCTACGTATTTACAAAATCTCAAACTATGAAGGAAATAATGTCTGAGAGCAAACTGGCCAAAGTGTCTTCTGTAATTGATGAGATTATGCTAAGAGTAAACAAAAAAAGCAGAAAATTTACCATGGGATTTGAGGAAACACTCAAAGCAAATCAATATGGTGCCGTTGAGTTACTTGTTTTTTCAGATAAGGCAATTCAAACAAATGACGAAAAAAAAATCATAGAACTTCTTAATGATGCAGAAACTAAGGGGGTAAAAACTTACAGTGTAGATTCATCAACAGATATTGGTCTAAGAGTAACTGGGTTAGGAGGAATAGTTTCCTTGCTACGTTATGCCATAGAATCCTAAGTTGTTGATTCTACTAGCCACTTAAGATAAGAATTGTTTATTGATGTAATGTTGATTTCAGCAATTTCAGGTACATTATAAGGATGAGTTGATTTAATTTTTTCTTTGAGAGATTTTTTATTTTTTTGTATGGTTTTGAATAATGCAAGATATTCTGATGAATTTTCAATTTTTCCTTGCCAAGAATAAATTGATGAAATTTTGATAATGTTAACACAAGCAACTATATTATTTTGAACTAATTCGTTTGCGATTTTAGTAATTGATTTTTTATTGGGATAAGTTGAGATAATTACGATCGGTTTCATAGTAACTATAAATGACCGTAGTTTAAAAAATTAACAATTAGTTTGAACCTTGATTTTATTACTCAAAATTCGATTATCTACGTGTTAATAGCATGGGTAGTAATTTTAGGAGTTGCCAAGGGATTAAAATTAGAAAAACATGGCTTTGAGTTAAAAGCGTACAGCCTAGTATACAAAAATCAGCAAGTACAATCTGTTCTAACAAAAATTCTAGGAAGAACTAAACGAGGAATCAAAGTTTTTTCTAATGTCAGTGTAGTTGCTGGTTTTCTAATGATGGGTTTTGCATTTTGGTTTTTACTATCAAATGTTTCTAAATACTTTGTAGCTCCAACTGAATTCTCACAATTAACAGTATTAATTCCAGGTGTAACTTTAACATCTTCGACATCAATTCTATATTTTTTACTTTCAATACCAATTGTTTTGGTAGTTCATGAAGGTGCTCATGGCATTGTTGCCACACTAGAAAAAATTAAGATCAAAACAGGCGGATTTGCAATATTTATTGCAATGTTTGCAGGATTTGTAGAACCAGATGAGGAGGAATTTAACAAGGCAAAAAAGATTTCAAAATTAAGAGTAATAGGGGCAGGAGCTACCGCAAATGTAATTTTTGCATTGGGATTAGGATTGATACTGTTGACAAATCCTTTCTTTGCAATGGTTCTACCCGAACCATTACTAAGTACATTTTATGATTTACCAGATGGAGTACTAGTACTTTCAATAATAAAGGATTCAGGTGCAGAAAAAGCTGGATTACTAGCAAATGATATCATTACTTCAATTAATGGAATCCCGATATTGAGTCCATTAGATTTTCAAAAGGCAGATCTAAAGCCTGGAGAAATTGCCCAAGTTTCAATACTTAGAGATGGACATGCAAAACAATTTTCTATTGAAGTTACTCCGTCACCTGATGATCCTAAGAAAGGGTTAGTTGGGATCATAAGAGATAATTCATTTGCATACAAACCTGTTTTGAATTTTATTCAATGGAAAGATCCAGCAGTTTCAATGTTCTTGTTATGGTTATGGATGATTTCATTTTTTATAGGAGTAATCAATATGTTGCCACTGCCAATTTTGGATGGCGGAAAATTTATTCATACTATAATTGATAAAAAAATTTCAGATAGTGCAGTAAATATAACAATGTGGGGAATTTACGCATTCACATTTGCATTATTTGGCTTGAATATTGCGTTATCATATATAAAATCGGGCTGGTTTACTATCTAGAAAATACCTAAAGAATCATTAATGAAAAAAATCATATAAATTTATGAAATGTGACAGGTGTGAAAATCAGGCAACATATACCCGTAAATATTCTGGGGAAAAATTATGTTCCAGATGTTTTTCAAATTCTATCCTAAGAAAAACTGCAAAAACTATTTCAAAATATAATATGATTCAAAATGATGACTTGGTAGCTGTTGCAGTATCGGGTGGCAAAGATTCACTTGCTTTGCTTAACATAATTAATCAAATGTCTGCCACACATAATTTTAGAATTAAGGCAATAACAATTGACGAGGGTATTCCTGGATATAGAAATGAGGCGTTGGAAATTGTTCAAGCGTTTTGTACTAAATTAAATGTTGAACACAAGGTTTTTTCTTACAAAGAATTGTTTAATTTAACATTAGATGAAGCATTAGATCTGAGAGGAAATGAAAAAACATCTTCATGTTCTATATGTGGAACTTTAAGAAGACGGGCAATTGATCATGCAGCAAAGGATATTGGTGCAGATGTGATTGCTACAGGACATAATTTAGATGATACATTGCAGACATTTGTAATAAACATGTTATCTGGAGATACAAATAAGATAGGTTGGATGGATCCTGATACATCTAGTAATTCATTGAGAAAAATAAAGCCATTTTGTGAGATATATGAATCAGAAATTGTATTTTATGCATTTACAAATGATATTCCATTTCAAACAGAGCCTTGTCCTCATATGAATGAGGGAATTAGAACAGAGATTCGTGAGTTCTTAAATTCCTTAGAAGGTCAGCACAGTGGAATTAAAAATAATCTTTATCAATCAATAATTAAAGTGTCTCAGATTGTAAAGGATACTAACTACAAACAAAAGATAAAT
Source organism: Nitrosarchaeum sp. (assembly GCA_023265135.1). GTDB lineage: Archaea > Thermoproteota > Nitrososphaeria > Nitrososphaerales > Nitrosopumilaceae > Nitrosarchaeum. Next base: position 286,542 of record JAHFUM010000001.1, read on the forward strand.
TGTGAAAAATGTGGCAATGAATGCACTGGAAAGATCTGCTCTGTTTGCAATATGGTTTTAAAACTAAAAGAAAATCAAAGCTAATGCAAATATAACATACCATCTTAGAAAAACTGGTAGTAGGTAGGATTGGGGTGCCAGCCGTGCCCTATTCTGAAACCGGCTATACGCAGAGATCAGTAACTGTTGGGTAAATCTCTAGATGGGTAATTCCCGCTTGGTGTGCGGAAATGAAATCACGCCGAGGCGGGTGGTTGCAGAACCAGAATTATCCGAAGGGATAACGTCTAAGTGCGAACCATCGAAAGGGATGAGGTCCGGGAGGGAGCAATCCTAAGATGGAGCATCCACGCTTCCTCGTCTACGTGGCGGATCTTGTATGCCTTGAAATGGGGCTATTCGTCTAGACTGGAACCAACAGATCTACTACCATTATAATTAAAATTCAGAAAAGAAGATTAAATTTTTCAAAATAAAATAGGAATGCATAATTCAAAGAAATTATAAAATTTATTTTGGAAATAATTAATACAAGACATCAAATTTCGAAAACTCTCCAATAAATTTCTCATTTCGTATTTCTACATCTTCAACTCGTGCACTGGCTGGTCCTCCGTGAGACCATTCAACTAATCTAGTTACTTTTTCTTCATCACCTTCAAGAACTGCTTCAACTCTTCCGTCATTGAGATTTTTTACCCAACCAGAAACATCATGTTTTATGGCCATTACTTTAAGAGTTTGACGAAAAAACACACCTTGTACTTTACCTGTTACAAAAATTCTAATTCTTCGTTTTGACATGTTAAAAATTATTTCAATGAGGTATTAATCAATTGTAGGTAAAAAAAATTAGATTATTACTTTCTCTCTTTAATTCTAGCCCTACCAGTTTTTCTTGCAGCAATGCTACCTACTTTAGCTCCAGGTGGAGCGTTGCGAGAAACAGTAGAACTTTGTCCAACGTGTTGATGTCGTCCACCACCGTGTGGGTGAACATAAGCTGCTTGTGCTACACCTCTGACAATAGGGAATTTCTTTCCTTTAGCTCTAAAACTACGCCATTTGTTACCTGCACTCATAAAGAATCGTTCACTGGCTCCACCGCCTGCGAGAGTTCCAATCATAGCTCTATTTTTTGGATTAAGTGTGGTGAATTTTCCAGATGGGAGTTTTAATGTGACGCCTTCCTCACCGTGAGAGAAAACAGTTGCATTAGTGCCAGCAGATTTTACTATAGCGCCACCATCACCAAAGTGTTTTTCAACATTACATACTATGGTTCCATCAGGAATGTTTTGAACGCTAATTACATTACCTTTTTCAATTTTTGATTTCAATCCAAATTGCAAGGTTTCGCCTACCCTAGTACCAAGAACAGCTGGCATAAAAGAGACTGAACCGTCTTCAAATCGTACTTTAGCAAGAGGAGCTTCTCTACCGCGCTCATGAACAAGATCTATGATTAGACCTTCATGTTGTTCAGATAACGAAAAACGTGGATACTTTGCTTTACTGCCTACTTTACCAGTAGAAGTAGATCTAAATTGAAATCCTCCACGGCCACGTCTTCGTACTAATGGTCTCTTACCCAAGTAGATCGTGTCCAGTTCATTAAGGATTTTAAGCTTGTGATTTTACCCGTGTAATTTGATAATATTACCACAAAGATATAAAAATTAGACAGAAGAGTTTGTAATATGAGCCAGAACGCACTTTCTCTAAAAGTTCTTGAAGCATATACACGAGATGTGGGACGTGGAGTTGCAAGAATTGATTATGATTCTATGGATACACTAAATGCCTCTACTGGTGATGTAATTGAGATTAAGGGAAAAAGAAGAACCGTTGCAAAATGCCTTCCACTTTATCCATCAGATGAAGGAAAAGGAATCATCAGGATTGATGGATTGGGTCGAAATAATTCCGGCATAGCAATAGGAGATACAATTACTGTAAGAAAAATTAAAGCAGTTGCAGCTGAAAAAGTGGTAGTAGCTCCACTTGAAGCAATTCCTCCAATTGATGAACGATATCTTGCAGATGCTCTAGAAAGTGTTCCTTTGATTAAAGGAGATAATGTAATGGTTCCATACTTTGGTGGTCGTTTAACTTTTCAAGTAATTGGAGTAACACCAGCAGCAGATGCAGTATTAGTTACTCAAAAAACTGTTTTCCATATTGCAGAAAAAGGTGAAACATTACGAGGTGTACCTCAAGTAACTTATGAAGACATTGGTGGCTTGACTGATGAAATAAAGAAAGTAAGAGAAATGATAGAGTTACCATTAAGACATCCAGAAATTTTTGAGAAATTAGGAATTGAAGCTCCAAAAGGTGTGTTACTATATGGTCCACCTGGAACAGGAAAGACATTGCTTGCAAAAGCAGTTGCAAATGAAAGTCAAGCTCATTTTATCAGTATTTCTGGTCCAGAAATTATGAGTAAGTTTTATGGAGAAAGCGAAGCTAGACTAAGAGAAATTTTCAAAGAAGCTAGAGAGAAATCACCTTCAATTATCTTCGTTGATGAAATCGATTCAATTGCTCCAAAGAGAGAAGAAGTAACTGGAGAAGTGGAAAGAAGAGTAGTGTCACAAATGTTATCATTAATGGATGGATTAGAAGCAAGAGGCAAGGTAATTGTCATTGCAGCCACAAATAGACCAAATGCCATAGATCCAGCACTTAGAAGACCAGGAAGATTTGATAGAGAAATTGAGATTAAAGTTCCAGATAAAAAGGGAAGAAAAGACATTCTTGCCATTCATAGTAGAAACATGCCACTGTCTGATGACGTTAATGTTGAGAAAATTTCTAGTGTTAGCCATGGATATGTGGGAGCAGATTTGGAATATCTCTGTAAAGAAGCTGCAATGAAATGTTTGAGAAGATTACTTCCTGAACTTAACATGGAAGAAGAAAAACTTCCTCCAGAGACTTTGGATAAACTAATTGTAAATAACGAAGATTTCCAAAAGGCATTGATTGAAGTTACTCCATCTGGAATGAGAGAAGTTTTTATTGAAAATCCAGATGTCAAATGGGAAGAGGTCGGCGGTTTAGAAGATGTAAAACGTGAGCTTCAAGAAGCAGTAGAATGGCCAATGAAATATCCTGGACTGTATGATAAATTAGGACATAAAATGCCAAGAGGAATTTTACTTCATGGTCCAAGCGGTACTGGTAAAACACTATTAGCTAAAGCAGTTGCAACCCAAAGTGAAGCAAACTTTGTTTCTGTAAGAGGTCCTGAATTATTATCAAAATGGGTTGGAGAATCAGAAAGAGGAATAAGAGAGATCTTTAGAAGAGCGAGGCAAGCTTCACCATGTGTAATATTCTTTGATGAAATTGATTCAATTGCACCAATAAGAGGTGCCGGAGGAGAGACAGCTGTTACAGAAAGAGTAGTCAGTCAATTACTTACTGAATTGGATGGTATGGAAAATATGCACGGTGTGGTTGTTTTAGCAGCTACTAACAGACCAGATATGATTGATCCAGCATTATTAAGACCAGGAAGATTTGACAAAATTATTCAGATACCATTGCCAGACAAAGAAAGCAGGAAAATGATTTTGAAAATTAACGCTGAAAAAATACCAATAAATAATGATCCAGGTGATCCACAACGTGTAGATATTGATAAAATTGCTGAATTGACAGATGGATTAAGTGGTGCAGATACTGCTGCAATTGCAAATACTGCTGTATCTCTAGTTATTCATGAATTTTTAGATACACATCCAGATGTCAAAGATATTGAGAAAAGTTCTGCTGATGCCAAAGTAACTATGAAACACTTTGAAGCAGCAGTAAAGAAAGTAAGAGAACAGAAAAACCTCAAGATAGGTGAAAAACTAGTGGCTTCCTATTACAGGTAGTTTTTATTAAATAGACAAACCAACTCTCGTAAATGTCTGAATTTAGAGGATATGTTGGGAAATCATTAGAATTTTTAAAAACTAATAAAATAGGCGTTGGTGATTCAGTCAAAATTCTTGCAGATTTGACATATTTGGGAATAATTATGCCACGGTATGAACATAGTGACGATAAGCATCTAGTTCTCAAATTAAAGAGTGGATACAATATTGGATTAGAAATAGAAAAAATTGAGAAAATAGAAAAAATTGAGAAAATAGAAAAAATATCTAGTCCTGAAAAAAGTATTGATAAAAAAGAAAGTTTAGAAAAAAATCCTACTTTACCAAAAATTCTCTTATTGTCGACTGGGGGAACAATTGCGAGTAAAGTAGATTATAGAACAGGTGCAGTAACTCCAGTTTTAACTGCAGAGGAACTTAATTCATCAGTTCCTGAACTTGCTAAAATGGCCAATGTAGATGCAGAAGTATTGTTTTCAGAGTATTCAGAAAATATAATGCCAGAACATTGGATAAAAATTGCTGAGAAATTAAAAGAGTATTCAAATTCAAATTATTCTGGAATAATTATTGCACATGGAACAGATACAATGCATTATACATCATCATTTCTTTCATTTGCACTTGCAGGATTTCCAATACCAATTGCACTTGTAGGTTCCCAGAGATCTTCTGACCGTGCATCATCAGATGCTGCACTGAACTTAATAGGCGCAATAAAATTTCTTGTCAACTGTAAAACAAATGGTGTGTATATTGTGATGCATAAAGATGAAAATGATGAAACAGTTGCATGTCATATGGGAACAAGAGTTAGAAAGAGCCATACCAGTAAAAGAGGTGCATTTCAAACTATTGGAGACAATCCAGCATTCATAATTGTAAATGATCAAATTCACAGAAATATGAAAGGTGATTTTTTCAAAGTTAAAGAATTTTGGCCAAGAATAAATCTCAATACTAAAGTGGCATTAGTAAAATATCACCCCGGATATGATTCAAATCTTTTGGGGAAAATTATTGAAATGAATTACGGTGGAATAATTTTTGAGGGTACAGGTTTAGGACATATCGGAAAAACAATGTATGATAATGTAAAAAAAGCAAACGAGAAAGGCATTTTCTTAGGCATGACTTCGCAGTGTATTGACGGTAGAGTGAGAATGACAGTGTATGAAAGTGGCAGAGATTTACTTAATTTAGGAATAATTCCTTTGGAGAATATGATTCCCGAAGTGGCATTAGTCAAAGCTATGTGGGCTCTGGGAAATTCAAAAACCCTTGAAGATGTAAAACAGTTAATGCTTCTGAATATTGCTTCTGAAATATCCGAGTAAAAATGAGTGATGTAAATGTCTGAATTTTTCATTGAAAATGTTGGATTAAAGGTAGGTCTTGAAATACATCAACAATTATCTACTAATAAAAAATTATTCTGCAATTGTGTACCATTTGAATCAGATGAATATACTTTAAAATTTCAAAGAAAATTAAGAGCAGTCAAAAGTGAACTAGGAGAATATGATCCAGCTGCTCTTTTTGAGAGCACAAAATCTAAAATAATAATGTATTATGCCAATCCAGAAAGTAGTTGTTTGGTAGAACAGGATGAAGAACCTCCCCATGATTTAGATGATGATGCAAAAAATCTCGCATTAATAATTTCATCTTCACTCAGATCAAATATTTTTAGTGAAATTTATCCTATGAGAAAAACAGTAATTGATGGATCAAACACTACTGGATTTCAGAGAACCATGTTAGTTTCTCAAGGAGGATATATAGATGTGGATGGTGAAAAAATTGGTGTTCAATCAATCTGCTTAGAAGAAGATGCAGCAAGATTACTTGGTGATAAAGGAGACGTACGAGAATATAGTTTGGATCGTCTTGGAATTCCTCTAGTTGAAATTGCACTAGAACCTGTTGAGGGAGATTCAAAAAAAATAAAAAAAATTGCGTTATCCTTAGGTAGAATGTTACGAAGTACGAAAAAGGTTACTCGTGGGATTGGTTCAATACGACAAGACGTCAATGTATCCGTTAAAGGTGGTGGAGGAGTAGTTGAAGTTAAAGGAGTACAACAATTAGATCAATTAGAAAAAGTAGTAGAATTTGAGGCTAAAAGACAATATGGTCTTGTCAAAATAGCTGAAAAATTACAGAACTCTAATTTTGGAGAAATTTCAAAAAACAAAGATGTTTTTGACATAACAGATGACTTTAAAAATTGTCAATCAAAAATTATTCAAAAATCATTAGGGGATAACTCGATTATCAAAGCAATTAGAATTAGTAATTTTGCAGGCATGTTTGGTTATTCACCATATGAAGGAGTAAGATTAGGAAAGGAAATTGGTCAACTTGTTAAATTCTATGGTATTGGAGGTGTTTTTCATTCTGATGAATTACCAAATTACGGCATAGAAGAAAGTGATGTATCCATTGTGAAAAAAATATTAAAGATCAATGAAGCAGATGCATTTTTGATAATTGCTGCACCTCTTGTAAAAATTGATTTTGCAATTGATTCCATAATTAAAAGAATAAGTCAAGCAAAGAATGGAGTTCCAGCTGAAACTAGATTAGCTACTCAAACTGGTGAAACAGTATTTCTCAGACCTAGACCAGGTGCATCAAGGATGTATCCTGAAACAGATATTCCTCCAATCATAATATCAAAAATAGAATTAGATAATGCGGTAAAAAATATTCCAAAATCATGGGATGAATCACTTAATGAACTACAAAAAAAATATGATTTAAATTTACAGTTGGTAGAGCAAATTTTTGATTCTTCTTATTTAGAAATCTTTGAAAAAATTAGTGAAAAAACTTCAACATCACCAACGTTCATAGCATCAATTCTTTGTTCAACTATTACTAATCTTGAAAGAAATGGTTTGAATTCTCAATTATTAAGTAATGAAGAAATTTCAAAAACTTTTGAATTTTTAGAAAAAGGAAAAATTGCTAAAGAATCAATTGAGATCATATTTGAAAATATCATGTCTGGAAAATCAAAGACAATTGAAGACGCAATAAAAAATACATCTATTGAAACTGTTAGCAAAAAAGAATTTGAAAAAGTTATAGATAACATCATAATAAATAACAAAGAAATTATTCAAAATCAAAAAGAGCGATCAGTTAGTCCATTAATGGGAATAGCAATGAAGGAACTTAGAGGAAAAGTGTCAGGTGAAATGGTAAATAATCTTCTTTTGGAAAAGATCAAGAAATTTTTAGAAAACAGTTAATCATATTGTATGCGGGAAGTGGGATTTGAACCCACGAACTCCTAGAAGATAAGGATCTGAACCTTACGCCTTTGACCGGGCTGGGCGACTCCCGCAATCTAAATTTTTGAAATCTAGAATAAGTTTCTTTATTATATTGTTTTAATTAAAACACATTAAATCAACTAATGTGTAGAAAATGGAATTCAGAGAGATTTATTGTAGTAATTGTAAAAAGATCCTAGGTCGTTATAACATAAAATTCTATAGTGATGATAAAATTGGAGAAATATTGAATACTCATCATGTACATCACGTTCGAAGTGGTCATCAGGTTACAATAAGAAAAGTGGAAAAGAACTCTAGATCATAGCTTTAATTTTTCAATGACTTCAGATAAGGTAAAAATTCTTTGAATATTTGGATCAGTAATATGCTGATTCCAGGGTTGTGAATATAGAAAAACATTTTTTTTATTTTTTAAAAACTTAATGGCATTTAATGGAGAGTCATCAATAAAAATATCATAATCTAGATCTGCTTTCATTGGGCCATCAATTACTGAAACATAATTTTGATAAGTCACATCATGAAGTTTAAGCCAATTTTTTACAAAAGTATCAGTTGAAAGTTCTCTTGCTGTTACAATATCAACTTGTCCAAAATTTGAAAGATTTTCTGTGATTATTGATAAATTATCTTCTGTCGGAGGAATAGAATTCCAGTTTTTCCAACATAAACTTAATTCTTCATAAAAATCATATTTGTTAATTTTGAATTTTTTCCAAAAATCCCAATTTGTTATATCATCTTTAGAGATACTGGGTCTGACTTTATTACTGTAAATTAGCCATGATTCAATTACATCGGCTAGTACACCATCAACATCTAAAGCAATTTTCAATTTTATTTCCTGTCATTCATTAGATTTCTGAAATTCATCCAAAAGATTTTTTTGATGTTTACTAAGTTTTTTTGGAATATTAACCACAATTCGTATGAATTGATCTCCTCTACTTCTTGAATTCATTTGAGGTACTCCCCTACCCTTTAATTTTATGATTGTATTTGGTTGACTGCCGGATTCTACTTTAATTTTTTCAGTTCCTTCCAAAGTTGGAACAGTAATTTCACGACCTAAAGCAGCATCAACCATAGACACATCATGATCATAAAAAATATCCGTACCATCTCTCTTGAATTTTTGGTGAGGTTGAACTCTAATTCTGACAATTAAATCTCCGTTTACTCCATCAGGCATTTCATTACCTTCTTCAGGAACAGTGTAATCACCGGAATCCACACCTGAAGGAATTTCAAAAGATATTTTCTTGGTGCCTTTTTTCTTTCCATTTCCCTTGCATTCACTGCATGGTGTTTGTGTGATTGAACCTTGCCCCCTGCATGTTGAACATGGTTCTACTGTAACAAATGATGCAAATCCCATACTTCTACTTTTACGCACTTGGCCTTGTCCCCTGCATGTTGAACATGTATTTTTCTTTGTACCAGGCTTACATCCAGAACCATTACAAATTTCACACAGTATTTCTTTTTGTAAATTGATTTCCATTTTTTTACCATGAAGAACATCTTCAAGAGTTACGGAGGTTTCATAAAGAATATCAGAACCTCTTTGTTGTCTATAACTTGATCCTCCTGCTCTACCAAAGATAGATTCAAAAATTGAATCAAACCCGCCGCTTCTTCCAAATAAATCACTAAAGTCACCACGTGCACCTTGAAAAATATCTTCATTGCTATATCTTCCATCTACACCTGCATGACCATGTTGATCGTAAATTTTTCTTTTTTCAGGATCTGAAAGAACTGCATATGCCTCAGAAATTTCTTTAAAATGTTCTCCAGCTTCTGCAGATTTGTTACGATCAGGATGAAATTTTAAAGCTAATTTTCTATATTGCGCTTTAATTTCATCAGAGGTAAATGTTTTTGAAACTCCTAAAACTTCGTAATAATCACGTTTTGCAGCCATAAATCATCCTTTAATTATAATTCATGTATAAATTGTAGAATTTGTCAGTTTTTAGCTTCATCAGTTGAAGATGATTCAGAATTTTGCTGAGTATTGTCTTGTTGATTTTCTGCTCCAGCTTGTTGTTCTGAACTAGATTGAGATGCAGCATTTTTGTAAAGTTCGGTTGTAATTTCGTTGACTAGTGATTTTAGTGTATCAAGTTTTGGTTTTAATTCAGTAATTTCCTTATCAAGTGATTCTTTAACTTCTTTTACAGCATCAGTAATTTTAATTCCTTGTTCTTGTGAAATTTTATCTTTAAGATCATGATTTACAAGTTTTTCAACAGTATAGATGAAACTTTCAGCTTCATTTTTTAGATCGATTTTTTCTTTTTTCTTTTTATCTTCATCAGAGAATTTTTCAGCATCTTCCTTGAGTTTTTCAATTTCTTCCTTTGATAATTTTGAGTTTGATGAAATAGTAATTTTTGCTTCCCTTTTTGTGCCAAGATCTTTTGCAGTTACATTGATTATTCCATTTGCATCAATGTCAAATTTTACCTCAATTTGAGGAATACCACGTGGAGCAGGAGGCAAATCTGTAAGATTAAAACTTCCTAAAGAAACGTTATCATTTGCCATAGGTCTTTCTCCTTGGACTACATGGATTGTTACTGCAGTTTGATTATCTGCTGCAGTAGTGAAAACTTTACTTTTTGATGTTGGTATTGTTGTGTTTCTTTCAATTAGTGGTTCTCGTACTCCACCCAAAGTTTCTATTCCTAATGTTAATGGAGTAACATCAAGTAATACAATATCGCTGGTTACATCCCCAGCAATGATTCCTGCCTGAATTGCTGCACCCATAGCTACTGCTTCCATTGGATCTATGCCAGATTCAGGTTCTTTTCCAAGTACTTCACCAACAAATTTTTTCACTAATGGAATTCTTGTTGGTCCTCCTACCATTACAATTTTATTAATATCAGATTTTGATAGTTTAGCATCTTCTATGGCTTTTTCAATAGAAGGTTTACATCGTTGAATGATAGGTCGAATTAATTCATCAAGTTTTGCTCTTGTAATTCTTAGTTCAAGATTCTTTGCCCCTGATGAAGGATCATGAGAAATGAAAGGAAGATTAATGTCAGTTTCCATAACTGTAGAAAGTTCAATCTTTGCTTTTTCTGCAGCCTCTCTAATTCTAGCCATTGCTGTACTATCTTTAGAGAGATCAACTCCTTCTTTTTTCTTAAATTCATCAAGAACATAATCAATTACAACTTTATCCATATCTGTTCCACCTAATTGTGTGTCACCAGATGTACTCATTACTTCAAAGACACCGCCTCCCATTTCCATTATTGTGACATCTAGTGTTCCTCCACCAAAATCAAATACAAGAATTTTCATGTCTTCTTTTGTTTTGTCTAATCCAAATGCCAAGGATGCAGCTGTTGGTTCGTTTATTATTCTTACAACGTCAAGACCAGCAATTGTTCCTGCGTCTTTAGTTGCTTGACGTTGGTTATCATCAAAATATGCAGGAACGGTGATTACAGCTTTCTCAATTGGTTCTCCTATGAAGGCTTCAGCATCTTTTTTTATTTTTTGAAGGATGAATGCTGAAATTTGTTGAGGTTTGTAATTTTTGTCTTGAATTTTAAAAATATAATCAGTACCCATCTTTCTTTTTGCTGCAGCTATAGTACTATCAGGATTAGTTACAGCTTGTCTTCGTGCAGGCTCACCCACCAAAAGTTCGCCAGTTTTAGTAAATGCTACAACTGAAGGAAATGCCTTTCCACCTACCGTAGCACCCTCTGCTGCGGGGATGATAGTTGGTTTTCCACCCATTACTACTGCAGCCGCAGAATTGCTTGTTCCTAAATCTATTCCTATTATTTTAGTCATTTTATGTCATCCTTATTTTTTTGATATTTCTACCAGTGTCGGTCTAATAACGCTCTTATGAGAAATATATCCTTTCCTAAGTTCTTTTGTAATTGTGTTATCATCTAGCTCAGAATCAGTAATAATAGATATTGCTTCATGGAAATTTGGATCAAATATTTCACCTAATGCGTCTATAGGAGTTATATTGTATTTTACTAACAAAGAATCCATATTTTTTAAAATAGAATCTAATCCTTCTATATTGACATTACTTTCTGCAAATACTTGTTTAGCTCGAATGAAATCGTCATAAATTTTTAAAAAATCCAACATGAATTCATCAATTTTTGTATTTACCCCTTTTTCAATATCAGACTGTGTTTTTTTAGTTAGATTGTGATAATCAGCTAATACCTGTTTAATTTTTTTCTCATAATCTTGTACCTTTTGTTTTTCATTTTCCAAAAGATTTTCTAATTGTTCCAGAGTTAAATTTTCAGCAACAGATTGTGTTGATTCGTCATGTGAATCATTGATCTGATTCTCAGAAATTACATTAACTGGTATTTCATTAGTATCATTTTCATTTGACAATTCAAACATAATGATTGGTTAGCTAATTTATAGTCTTATTGAATAATTTCACATAGAGGATTTGCTTTAATTACAATAATATTAGCATCTTGTTTATTTTTTTCTATATTTTCAAAATCTATTTTTGAACATGCCACAATGATGGTTGTTTTATCACTATGAAATAAATCGAAATTTGGATGTTCATAAGCTTCAACATCACCAATATAATCACGTAGTCTTGAAGTTAAATTTTGTAACATTTCAATTTTATCTCCACGCATTTCATGTTGGTCAAGTGTCCACGATAATGCAATTTTTGTTCTGCTTGCTTTTAGATCATTTTTCTTTAATGTAGAACGAATTTCATCAATTAGTTTCTTAATATAACCATCAATTCCCTTAACACTTCCATTTATTAGATACATGAGGGTATTTGCACCTTCAAATGAGGAACCTAGTGACTTAAGGTCAAACAATCCACTAACCATATTATCTAAATAAATTTCTTGGAAATCATCTGAAGAAAGATCATTTTTAGTAATGTCATCTTGTACATATCTGCAAACTTCTATAATGCTACTTAGGCTAGAAAATCTAGATAGCACATTAATTGCATGAAAGTGCTCAGAAGAAGACAGTGCTACAAATTTTTTTTCTTTTTTTCCAGTTGTCAACAATTCACCTAATATAGAATCCTCTTTTCCATTAAAAGAACCAATGAACTTTGGTTGTTGATTAAGATCTTCCAAAGGATAGTAAAAGTAGGAGATTTGTTTTCCAACTTCAAAACCTGTTACATGTTCAAGTAGTGAAATGTTTTCATTGTTACCACCAAAACCAGTAGGCAGAGTGTAAATTACAGAGCTATTTTTCTTTAGAGAAGTTGTAGCATCTTTGAATTTTGAATGAATTTCAGTTTTGATGTCTTGTCCTGTTTTTCTGATTCTTGGTGTAAAGAAGAGATACTGGGCTTTTGATATTGCCACATCTATTGGCTCCATAGCCAATAATGGTTCATCTTCTTTGAGAGAGGATACATTTGGATAAGTTTTAGCTATTTCTGCTTTTAGTGAAATTGCTGATGGTGTTGATTCATCAATTATGTATACATCTGCTCCCTTTATTGCCATTTGACATGCTATAGCATAACCCTCGGTACTAAGTCCATAAACAACAACTTTTGCTCCCCCCATTATACATAAGGCTAGTATTAGACTAAGAAAAACTTATTGAACTTATCATAATAATGGAAAATACTTGAAAATATGGATTGATATTCTAACTCCTAAACAATTGTTGTTTTCTGAACCAATGGTTGAAAAATTAAGGAAAAAACATCATGTTTTGTGTACCTCCAGATCATATGATGAAGTCTCAAAACTAGCAAAAATTCGAAATTTTAACCTTGTTTGTGTTGGAAAACATGGTGGAATTGAAAAATATGCCAAACTTGAGGCTAGTACTAATCGTATAAAGAAACTATCTTTGTTAGTTGCTAAATTTTCTCCGGAGTTGATAATTAGTTTCTGTTCACCTGAAGCAGCAAGAGTATCATTTGGGATGGGTATTAAACACATCGCATTTTGTGATTCTCCACATGCTAGTGCAGTAATGAAGTTGACATTACCGTTTATTCAAAAATTATTAATACCGTGGATTATTCCCAAGAGAGAATTTTCAAAATATGGAATAGATGCAAAAAATATTATTACATACAAAGCAATTGATGCATTTGTTACAATACAAAGAAATGTAAATCAGAAAGATCCTTTACCATTTAAAGACAATCACAAGAAAAATATTTTGATTAGAATTGAAGAAGAACAAGCTGCATATACACAAAAATCAAGAATCATAATTCCAATAATAAAAGAAATCATAAATGAATTTGATGGAGAAAACATTGTTATCCTTGGAAGATATTCTGAGCAAATCAATAACCTGAGAAAATTATTTGGTAAAAAAGTAAAAATTTTGAAGATGTCATTTGACGGAAAATATTTGTTAAATAATACTGATGTTTTTATAGGATCGGGTGGCACTATGACAGCAGAATCTGCTTTGCTTGGAGTTCCAACTATTTCTTATAATGCAGTACCAAATATTGTTGAAAAGTATTTAGTGAGAAATAATCTCGTAAAAAGAGAAACAGAGCCAAAAAAAATTAATAAAATTATCAAAAAATTCTTTGAATCATCGAATGATAATTACAGAAAAAAGGCAAGTAAAATTTCCAAAAATATGGAAAATCCCATTCAAAAATTAATTCAAGTAATTAGGGAATAATTATGAGTTATTTTAGGTCAGAAATATACGTAAATAAAAAGTTCATTAAGGGAATTAGAGTGCTCGTTTTAGCAGCCCGGTAGTGTAGCGGTCAAGCATAGGGGCCTTTGAAGCCCTTGACCCCAGTTCGAGTCTGGGCCGGGCTACTATATTTAAAAAAACATCCAACTGGAACATGAATATAATACTGAATTTTCAGAGAATAGCAAATGACTGACATTATCTTAGGAATGGGTGAAGTAGGTTCTACTCTTTTTGAATTGCTAGTTCAACGTGGTTTTAATTGTGTTGGAATAGATAATGATAAATCAAAATGTAAAAATTATTTTGAAAATACACCAGTAAAGAATCCAGAATATCTACACATTTGTCTTCCAGGAGAATTAAATGAATTTATAGAAATCGCTGCAAATTGGATTAAAAAAATTAACGGCTTGCAAGTGGTCATGATTCATTCTACTGTAAGACCAGGTACTACAAAAAATCTTCAAGATAAATTTGATTTACCTATTTTATTTTCGCCAGTAAGGGGAGTGCATAAAAGATTTTTAGATGACATGAATAAATACACAAAATTCATCTCCTCAGATAAGACTGAGATTAACCCTAAAATTAAATTAGAATTAGAAAAAAGATTTCAAAAAATACAATGGATGTCTACTACTAAAACTGCAGAATTGGCAAAAATTTTAGTGGATACAACATATTATGGATGGTTGATAAATTATGCTCAGATTACAAAAATTATTTGTGACAAAGAGAAAATTGATTTTGATGAGATGTGGAAATTTGCAGATGAAATTCATGAAAATTTAGGAAATAGGCCTAAGATGTATCCTGGAATAATAGGAGGGCATTGTATCATACCAAATCTAAATTTAGTGAAATATGATAATTTAGATATAATTAAAAAAATAAATGATTTGTACAAAGGTATAATCGACACTGAAAATACTAATAATTAAAAATCTAATTTTGTAAGTAATTTTGTTGCAATTAAGAAAAGTAAAGATGCAATACAGATTAAAACGACCATTTCTATAATTACAAATTCTGAAATATTTCCAAAAATGCCAGCCCGTATAATATCAACCAAGTAAGTTAATGGGTTTAGATAAAAAGCTGTTCTAAGAGGTTCTGGTGAGCCTGAAGCTGGGTAAAATGCAGTACTAACAAATGCTAGAAATAGAAAGACAGTGTTAATAATTACATTAAATCCTTCACTAGAATGTAGTCTAGTGGAAATTATGGATGCAATTGAGCCAAACAAAATCGATCCAACTATTGCAGCAAAAACAATCATAGGAATGGTAATTGTAGAAAATTCAATTGTTTCAAAAAATACAGGATATCCAACAAGTGCAATTAAAGATGCACTTACTAGTCCCACAATTCCAATGGTGCAAATATTACTCAAAATATAATCAGTTCGTGTAAATGGGCCGGACATAATTTGCTCAAACATTCCATGTCTCCTATCATTCCAAATTATTATTCCTGAAATAAGAGTACTATTCATAATGTTAAAACCAATCATACCAGATGCTAAAAATGCAGGATAGTCAATGCTTTTGTCACCAAAAGGTACTTTCTCAATTAATGATGTGTAAGCATAACCAGCAACAAAAATGTAGATTAAAGGAAATATTATTTGCCAGATCAAAAATCCAGGATTGATCGATATTGTTAAATTTCTATTAACTAGTCTAATTATTGGATGCATTGTCACTCACCAGTTTTAAAAAAATTTCCTCAAGATTTGTAGGAACTGCGGAAAGATCTTCTATCTCAATTTGATTATCGTGTAGAATTCGTAAAACTTGTAATAATATTAATTCCGATTGTTCTGAATGAATTATAATATTAGTTCCATTATCAAAATCAATTTTACAATCAATAATATCTGAAAGAAGTATAGTTATTTTATTTTGTTTTTCTAGCAAATGGATTTTTATTGTTTTTTCTTTCCCAAATCTCTTTTTTAATGCATCAGGCGTATCTACAGTAAGAATTTTTCCTTTATCTATAATAGCTATTTCATCACAGAGGTATTCAGCCTCACTTAGAATATGTGTTGTATAAAATATTGTTAAACCTGTTTTTACTTTATTTTTTAAATAATCTAATAATTTTCTTCGTGCACTAGGATCTAATCCTACTGTTGGTTCATCTAAGAATAAAAGTTCCATATCATGCATGAATTCACGAGCTACCTGAACCCTTCTTCTCTGACCAATAGATAGATCTTCGTTTCTTTTCTTACGAATATCTGCAAGATCAAAATCTTTTAGAAGTTCTTCCACTCTTTTTTTACGTTCAATTTTTGGAACATTCCACATCATACCATATTTATCAAGAGATTTTTCAACAGTTAATGTCGGTTCGTAGCTAGGCTCTTGTAAGACTACACCAATTTTATGACGAATTTGTAGTGGATTTTCAATTGCGTTCATTCCTAAAATTGTCAGAGAGCCATTTGAGGGCGGAATAAGTGTCGTTAATAGTTTGATAGTAGTTGATTTTCCTGCACCGTTAGGACCTAAAAATCCAAAAACTTGACCAGATTTAACTGACAAAATAATATCATCGACAGCTTTCACTGAGCCATACAATTTTGATAAATGTTCAACATTAATGCAGGACATGAAAAGAGTGCGATCTTCTCACTAATTTAGTTAGTGAGATTAATGGTCATAGTTATACTAGAAATTATTGGAAGAAACAAAAAACCAGAATTTAGCGATCAATTAAGGGCTATACATACTACAGAATGATAATGAAATTTTTATTAATAGATCTAGTTTAGAGACAATGAATTGTCTGAATTTGATATTCTTGTGAATAAATTACTTGAACAAAAACCAGAATTAACTAGAGATGATATTGAAGAACAAATTAAACATAAAAAAGAGAAAATAGGAGCAGGTTATCTAACAGATCAGGGAGCTCTGTTTTTGATTGCATCAGACTTGGGAATTTCTTTGTCAGGACCATTAAAAGTTGAAATGGGTTTAAAAGATCTCTATGCAGGAGCAAAAGAAATCTCTTTAGAAACCAGAATTCTTAATGTATCTCCTGCAAAACAATTTTCTCGCAAAGATGGTTCACCTTTTTTTCTTAGAACTATGACCGTATACGATACAAATTCAACTGCAAGTGTAAAATTATGGGATGATAAAGCAAATTTGCCAGGAATTGAAAATTTCAAACCAGGGGATTTGATCAAAATCATCAAAGCATACGTAAAATCAGATCTTAATGGATCTCCAACTATCAATATTGGTTCTGGTTCCAATATCGAAATAACAGATAACAAAAGTGAAATTCCAACTATAGACAAGATTACAAAAGATATCAGTGAGTTGAAAGAAGGACAAAAAGATCTTGTAATTTTAGGAATCATAGACGGAGTGGTAAGTAGTATGGAATTTACAAATTCTAGAGGTCAACCTGGAAAAGCACTAAGAATGAGGATAAAAGGGAAAGAAGGAATTGCCATGAAAGCGGTTCTCTGGGGGAAAGATCAATCAGATATTCCAAATATGATTTCTCAAGGTGCCAAAATTAGGTTACTTGGTGTTAATATAAAAAATGGAAATCAGGGGTTGGAAATACATGGTAATGATTCAACAATAATTGAAATTGAAGGTGGCAAAGAAGCAGAACCTGTAATTGTAAGAATTCTTTCAATCATAACAACAGAGAATGGAAAGAATATGATTTTAGGCATAGATAATAAAAAAAATATGTACAACATTACTGATTTTTCAAATTCTACTAGTATTTGTAATGAAGGTGATGTAATTGAATGCATGCCATCAAAAGTATACGGAAACTCTGTTACATTAGATAATAATTCATTTGTAAGAAAATTAGAAAACGATGAATTAATTCCATCATTATCAAAGATAAGAACAAAGATTAATGAGGTCAGAGTAGATGGTAATTACTGTATTGAAGCTATAATTCTTAAAATTCCAGAAAGACGAGAGATTCAAACTAAATCTGGAGAATCAATTCTATTATCAGAAATGTTTGTTGAAGACGATACTGGTCAAATTTGGGTCAAAGGATGGAGAAATCAAGCTAGATTGATAGATAAATGTGAATTGGGAGAAATAATTTCAATTACAGGGGTAAATGCAAAAGCAGGTTTGGAAGGAAGAATTGAATTATCTTTTACAGCGTTTTCTAAAATCACAAAGAAAAATTAAGAATCCCAAAATCCCCTGGTTACGACATATTGTCTTTCTGCTTCGTAAATTTGCTTAAAGAGATGTTCTTCATCTACCATATTTCGTAATATGCGTGCCGCAGTATCAGCACCTACTCCATATCCGGACATGACAGTTATTGCAATATTTCCAAAATTTTCTATTAAAGAGGAGACTTTCCAGGCTCGATCAAACTTGTGTTTTTCATCTAAAGTAAGTTTTTTCCCTTCATGTTTTTTAAGTATTATTTTTGGAAGATCATAGTCTGAATAAAAAGTGGCAGTGATTTGTCTTGCTTTACAATAAGGACATATCAGTATATTTTTGACCTCGTTTGTTTCCACAACTCGCTCCCATTTTCCACATCGTGCGCAAATAAGGCGATGTTTTGTCTTTGCTAATCTTGTTTTTACAAGTTCAATTATTCCCTTGTCAAGATTAGCAGGAGCTGAATAGTATTTTGATGTATGATCTAAAATTGGTTCAGCTAGTTTTGAAAATTTATCTATTTCTAACCATTTAACTGTAATTTCATTATCTCTAATTTTTTCCAGAATTTTATCGGTATTTTTGAGATCATATTTATCATGAAATAATTCCCGTAATGCTTCTTTTACAAGAGATGTTTTAGCATATCTTTCATATAAAAATCTGGCTGATTTTTTTTCATATATTGCTCCTCTTCCAACAACTCCAAATTTTTTTGCAACACACCATGTTTTCCAATTTACATTATGAGTTCCTACTAAAGAAGCAGTTACAATTGAATGAAGATCATAATTGTCTTTTATAATCTCCAAGAAAAGTTTTTCAGAAATTCGTGATCTAGAAGATAAAACTATTCTATAACCATCAGAACGTGAATCAACCATAAAGCCTAACATTGAAGATATCATTGAAGAAAGTAAAGTGGCTAATGTTGAATTGATTTTTGTTCCAAAACAAGAATGTATTACTATGGAGCCTTGTGAGCGACTTGATTCTATAACAATGTTTTTTTCATTGGGAATTTCATTAAAACTTAATTCTTCAATAGTCTTATTGATTAATTTTAATGATCCATTTTTTACTTTGCTGCGAAATGCTCCAACTTTTTTTGCAGTATTATAATCAACAGGAATACTTTCTCCTTCCCAATATGGAACAGTTATGCCTCCACCTCTAAATGGTTCTACATTTACGGAAAATGATTTTTCATCTACATTGAGTATTCTCCATTGTGAACCTTTTAGAACAAAAATATTTCCAGAATCTCCAAAATCTCCTACAAATCTTTGATCCAGTGAACCAATGATTTTTTTTCCAACACTGTCAAATACTTTGAATTTAAGAATATCAGGTATTGTTGATAGATTTTCAAAGTAGTATTTGAAAGAACGCCCCTTTTTCCAAAAGCTCATTTTTGTTCTATCAAAAAAGATCAAATAGTTTGAATCAAGCAGATCTAAAACGTCCAGTAAATCACCTAGTAGTAAATTTCTAAAGGGATATGCGTTGTTTACTATTTCTAATGCTAAACTTACAGGAATTTCTCCAAGTTGCATTGTCATTCCAACAAGATGATGTGCAAGTACATCTAGAGAACCATCGTGAATTTTTTGCTCTTCTATTGAACCTTCTTTAATACGATCTAGTATTGCTTTAGTTTCAAATTCATCATCTGAATTATTTGTAATTATAAGCCCCTTAGCAGAAGCATTTCTGTTATGTTTACTGCGTCCTATTCTTTGAACTAGTTTCGATACTTGTCTAGGAGAACCATAATGAATTACCAATTCTATTGAACCGATATCTAATCCTAATTCAAGTGATGAAGTACAAACTACAATTCCACGTTTTCCCTCTCTTAATGTAAGCTCAGTGTCTTCTCTTACTTCTTTTGATAATGAACCGTGATGTAATTCTATATTAATTGATGATTTTTCTTTTAGAATAGAAGCTAGGAATTCAGCTTCTCCACGAGTATTTGTAAAAAGTAGTATTGGAGAATCTAAATTTAATTCTAAAACATATTCAATTATTTTATCTGCAACATCTGAAATAGTTCCATCTACAAATTTGACTTCAACGTCATATTTTCGAACAGAAGTATCTCTAATGATATGACATTTCCTTTTAGTTCCAGCCACAAATTTTCCAGCTTCTTCAAAATTACCAATTGTAGCAGATAATCCAATTTTTGTAAGATAGTGTTTCGAATTAATTTGTAATCGCTCTATACTTAGTGAGAGTTGAGAACCTCTTTCACTCCCAAGTAATTCGTGTACCTCATCAATAACGATCCATTCAAGTTCAGATAATGCATTTAACATCTTTATCTGAGTAAGAAGGATAACCAAAGTTTCAGGAGTTGTTATTAAAACATCAGGTGGGTTTTCTGTGATTTTTCTTCTTGCAGTCTGGGTTGTATCACCATGTCTGATTTCAATTGAAAGATCATTACTTTGAGCATATTTGGTAATCCTTCGAAATACATCTCGATTTAATGCTCTTAATGGAGTAATGTAAAGAACTTTAATTTTTCCAAGTTTTTTTGATTTCTTTACTAGTGAAAAAATTGGAATTACAGAGCATTCTGTTTTTCCCGAACCAGTTGGTGCAATTACCAAACAGTCCTTTTTTTGTAAAATTATAGGCGAAGCTTTTTTCTGAATTTCAGTAAGAACAGTGAATCCAAAATTTGCAAATAGAGAATCAAGTACTGAATCAGGAAACTGATTCTTGTACTGTATTTGATCGTGATTTTTCATAAACCATTACACCAGCTAGACCAAGTGCAAATAATACTACGGTAATTATCGGAATTGAATCAAAAATTCCTGCCATTGCTAAACTTTATGATTGATAGTTAAATATCTTCAGGATCATCAGATAATCCACCAGCATGTATTTTATAAGAAAAATTAGTTTGATGAAGAAGCCATCGTATTTCTGCATGAAATTTTGAGGAAGCTTTTCTTAGTTTAATTTTGATGTGCGTAAATGGATCAATTGCAGTTCTCATATTTTCCATTTCTGTGCCTTCTATGTTCCTAATCATATTAGTAATAACAATAGGAATTTTTTTATTAATTGCAATTAACGATAAATTATGAATATATTTTATAAATAAAGAATTTTTTTCAAATGTTGTATCTTCTTTTGAATATTCATATGAAAATAAATCAGTAATGTTATCAATTACAATTAAAGAAAAGTTTGAGACATTCATAATATCAATTGATTTGATTTGTTCAGAAGTATTAGTAATTCGTGAAACAGTTATTTTTTCAAGAATATCAAATGTTAAATTTCGTTGTTTTTGAATTTCTAGAAGTCGTTCAGGTCTGAAACTGCCTGTTGTATCTTGATATAAAATATTTCCACCATTCTTAATTGCATTTATACAAATTTGAAATAATAGCTGAGTTTTACCAACTCCACTTCCACCATAAATATCTGTAATTACACCATCAGGTATTCCACCAGATAAAAATTCATCTAATTGTTGTAATCCTGTAGAGATCATTTAGGTAATTATCTAAAAACGATGAAAAAATTTAAAGAATTTCATAATTCACAAAAGAGGCAAGGCTTTTATTCTAGAGAACAACGTAAGCAAAACAAGTGAATAATTAGTGTCACAAACTAGTAGTGCAAAAAGACCATTAACAACTCTTCAAAAAAGCACAAAGAAGAAAGTTACTGTAAGACTGAAAAACGAAGTTGAATACAAAGGAAAAATGGATAATGTTGATTCATACATGAATTTAATCATGACTGATGCAGAAGAACTCCACGATGGTAAAATAATTGCAAATTACGGCAGAGTCATTGTGAGAGGCAATAATGTGTTATTTATTAAACTAGAAAACGAACTCTAGTGGTTCTTATGACTAGTGATTTTCTGTTTACTTCAGAATCAGTTACCGAAGGTCATCCTGATAAGATATGTGATCAAATTTCAGATGCATTTTTAGATGAGTTTCTCAAACAAGATCCAGATTCTAGAGTAGCAGTTGAAACGATGGTCACTACAGATTTTGTTGCTGTGGCAGGCGAAGTAACATCGAAAGCTAATTTTGACAAGAAAGCCCAAGAAGAATTAGTTAGAAAAGTAATTAGAGAAATTGGATATGATAACAAAGATTTGATGTTTGATACGGAATCCTGTCAAATTACATTAAGATTGCATTCTCAAAGTCCAGATATTAGTCAAGGAGTAACTGCTACCAAAGAAAAAGAGCAAGGAGCAGGAGATCAAGGATTGATGTTTGGTTATGCTTCAAATGAGACAAAAGAACTTATGCCAATGCCAATATTACTTGCTCATAAACTAACACAAAAACTAGCCGAGGTTAGAAAAAACAAAGTTTTGCCTTGGGTAAGACCTGATGGAAAATCACAAGTTTCGGTTAGATATGAAAATAATAAACCAACAAAAATTGAAACAATAGTTATTTCAACTCAGCATGCACCTGAGATTTCACAAGAACAAATATCAAGAGAGATCATAGATAAAGTAATCAAACCAGTTTTAGGAAATCTTTGGAATAACGAAATTAAAATTCACATTAACCCTACAGGAAAATTTGTAATAGGAGGACCACATGGAGATTCAGGACTTACAGGAAGAAAAATAATCGTAGATAGTTATGGTGGATTTGGAAGACATGGTGGAGGGGCTTTTTCAGGAAAAGATCCTTCAAAGGTAGATAGATCTGCATGTTACATGTGTAGGTATATCGCTAAAAATATTGTGGCTGCTGGTTTGGCTGATAGATGTGAAGTTCAATTAGCATATGCAATCGGAGTAGCTGAACCAGTTTCATTATATGTTAATACATTTGATTCTAGCAAGATTCCAGAAAAAAAAATTGAAGAGTTAGTTAGAAAAAATTTTAGCTTGAAACCGTCAGGCATTATCTCACAACTTGACTTGAAAAAACCAATTTATAGAAAAACGGCAGCATACGGTCATTTTGGTAGAAATGAGCCTGAATTTACTTGGGAAAAAACGGATAAAGCAGACGCCTTAAAGAAGGCTGCCGGACTTTAGAAGTTTTCTTATAGAAGTGAATTTTATTTCAGAAATATTATTCAATTTTTTGAAGTTTCCTTTAAAATCACCAATTAAGAGATTTAGATCATCTACACCGAATTTACTGTGAGGATTAGAGATAGCTTCGTGATAAACAGTTTCGAGTTCAATTTTTTTTATTTTAGAATTTGTTCCCCTAGAAAATTCTCTAACATATTTTTCAAAAGAGATGGATTCAGGACCCACAAGATCTAAAATCATTTTACTAAATTTGTTTTGAGTTATAACATTGAAAATAATTTTTGAAACATCATCTATAAAAATAGGTTGAATAGAATAATTGCCAGAGCCAGGAATTTCAATTTGACCTGTTTTGATTTGTTTTTTAAGATATTTTGTAAAGAGATCATTTTTTCCAACAATATAAGATGGTCGAAAAATTGTATAATCTAAATTAGAATCAACTATTAGTCTTTCTGCCTTATATTTTGAAATAAAATATCCTAGTGTAGTGTTTTTTGAAACTCCTAGTCCACTAGCATAAACAATTTTTTTTATTTTTGATTTTTTACATAGATCAACAATTTTTTGTGTAAACTCAATATTGATTAGATTGTAATCAATATCTGTTGTTTGTTTTCCAATTCCAACTAAATGAATTAACGCATAAGAATTTTTGATTTTAGGTAAGATGAATTTTTCATCATAGTTTTTTGTGATGATTTTTGTTTCATTTTTAAATTTTTTAAAATTTTTTCTCGAAATAGATATTAATTTTATATTGTTATTTGAGAGATAATTTCTAACATTTTTTGCTACAAATCCACTAGCACCAATTACAACAACTTGCATATTTTTTACCATGTTACAGTGGTTTTTATTTTAAATGTATTTTAAATAAATCACAGTAAATACGCTTAAAATTTTAAGACATATTTCTAGTCTCGATGAATGTCAATTCAAAATATATCAAAGAAGAGTTAATACGTCAAAATAGGCATGGTTAGTGTGGAAGAGAGAGAAAATAAAAAACTAAGAACTGGATATACTACAGGTACTTCTGCAACTGCAGCTGCCAAAGCTGCATTACTATCTATAATCAATCTAACAAAAATTGAAAATGTTGATGTTAAATTACCCAAAGGAAGTCTAATCAAAATTCCAATTCATTCATGCCAATTTTATCAAGACCATGCCAAGTGTTCTGTAATTAAAGATGGTGGAGATGATCCAGATGTTACCCACGGTGCAGAGATAATAGTAGATTTATCATTTACAGATAAAATTAATGAAATTGAAATTGATGGAGGTGAAGGAGTAGGAATAGTAACTAAACCTGGACTAGGTCTTGAATTAAACAAAGCTGCAATTAATCCAGTCCCAAAAAAAATGATTAATGAGAATCTTAAAGAGATTACAAACGAGTATAATTTAAAAAAGGGAATTAAAATAATAATTTCTGTTCCAAAAGGAAAAGAATTAGGTCCAAAAACAGACAACCCAAGAATCGGAATTATAAATGGAATTTCAATTTTAGGAACAAGTGGTATTGTAATACCATTTTCAACTGCATCATATGCAGCTTCAATTAGACAAAATCTCGATGTAGCAATTGCAATGGGAAATGATACTGTTGTTCTTACAACTGGTGGAAGAAGTGAAGATTTTGCAAAAAAAATAGTGGATTTACCAGAGCATTGTTTTGTACAAATGGGAGATTTTTCAGGTTATACAATACAACAATGTGCAAGAAAAGAGATCAAAAAAGCATATGTTGTAGGGTTTATTGGCAAATTGGCTAAAATGGCAGCAGGTGTAAAACAAACTCATGTTAAAGGTTCCAAAGTTGATATGAATTTTTTGGCAGATTTGGCTAGAAAATGTAGTGCAGATGAGACAACCATTGAAAGCATAAAGAAGGCGAATACGGCAAGACATGTTTCTGAAATAATTATCCAAAATAATGTTAAGGGGTTCTTTGAGGAGATTTGTAATGAGATATACAAGCATATGAGAAAACATTCAGAAGAAAAAATCCCATTAGATGTCATATTATTTGATTTTGATGGAAACATCTTAGCTAGGAAGTTCTAGTAGCAAGGTATTTTATTTAATTTGAGAAGTTTTGATTATGGAGAAAATTTCAGTTCTAGCAATTACCAAAAATGGAGTAAATATTGGTTTAAAACTAAAAGAAATTTTTCCAGATTGGAAGATTTTTGCGCCATCCAAATTTTCAAATGATAGGAATGAGATAGTTTGGTACTCAGAATCCACATCTGATAAAATTGTTGAACTTTTTAAAAACAATAATGCACTGATTTGTTTATTTTCTCTAGGTGCAGTGATCAGACTAATTGCCCCATATTTGAAAGATAAGAAAACAGATCCTGCAGTAATTGTAATTGATGATAAAACTAATTTTGTAATTAGTGTGTTATCTGGACATTTAGGGGGAGCAAATGAATTAACGCAGATTATTGCTCAAAAACTTGATGCTATTCCAGTTATTACTACTGCAGCTGATGTTAATAAAACAATATCAGTTGATCTTGTTGGAAAAGAACTTGGTTGGAAAATAGATGATGATTCTACAGTAACCAAAATTAGTGCCCATATGGTAAATGATGAAAATATAGGGATTTATCAAGAAGTAGGTAAAATAAATTGGTTGAAAGAATTACCAAAAAATGTAAAAATTTACTATAGTTTAGAAGAAATGAAGAATTCAGATTCTAAGGGTTACATGATAATCTCTGATAGAATTTTAGAGGGAGATTTTCTCAAAAATTCTGTTGTTTATAGACCTCCCTGTCTAGTGGTTGGAATAGGGCTGCATTGGGATACGTCTAAGGAAACCATAAAGAAAGGCTTGGATTTTTGTTTACAAAAATTCAAACTCAGTGAAAAATCTATTGCAAAATTAGTCTCAATTAAAAAACCAGAAGATGTTAAGGGACTAGTCGATATTGGAAAAGAGATGGGAGTAGCTGTAGAATATGTGAATAGAGAAGATTTGGCGGAAGTTTCTACACCTAATCCATCAGATAGGGTTAAGGCATTTGAAGGAACTTCTAGTGTATCAGAAGCTGCTGCAATCAAAATTTCCGGTGGAAAGTTGATTGTAGAAAAGCAAAAATTTCCACCAAATTTGACTATAGCCATAGCGAGGATATTAGATTGAAGCGTGGATTATTACTAATAGATAGAGGAAGTAGAGAGAGAGAAGCTTCTGAAGAATTGGAGATTATTTGTAATGCAATAAAAGCACGAGGAAATTATGTTTTTACAGATTATTGTTTTCTTGAAGTTGAACCACCATACATTGAAGATGGAATTGCAAAATGCATTAAACAAAATATTGATCATTTAACGATAGTTCCTTATTTTTTGTATCCTGGAAAAAAAGTAAAAAACGCAGTTACGGATGTGATGAAATTTCAAAAAAACACCAAAGTGAAATTTGTTGTTACAAAACCAATGAGTATGCATAAAACTTTGATTAATTTGGTTGAGAATAGAATATCTACTACCTTACAGGAAAATCATGTTACTATTCCAAAAAAGGATGTAGACGTACTAATTATAGGGCACGGTAGTAAAGATCCAAATGCACAAATTTCATTAGATTATGTTGTAGATGGATTAAAAGAAAATTATAGAAATGTAAATAGATGTTGGTTGGAGATAGAACAGCCTGACATTGTAGAAGGCATTAAGATTTGTGAAAAAAATAATCCTCAGGTTCTCGTAATTGTATTTTATTTCTTACATGAAGGAGCACATGTCAAAACTGATATCAATAATGATCTTTTACCTGCGCTTAAAAATTCCACTATTAAAAAAACATACATTACAAAACATTTAGGAGTTGACGAAAAAATGATAGAATTGATAATAGAAAGAGCAAAAGAGGTAGAAAATGCAAACTAGAAAGGGTCAATCAATTGAAGATGCAAGCATGAAAATGATTGATGATGAAATTGGAACTCATCAATATAATGAAAAAGAATGGCCTATTGTTAGAAGAATAATTCATTCAACAGCAGATTTTGATTTTGCAAGAGAAAACAAAATAATTTTCCATAAAGAAGCTATTGAAAGTGGAATAAAGGCTCTAAAAAATGGATGTAGTATTGTAGTTGATGTGAATGGTGTAATTGGTGGCCTGAATAAACAAAATCCAAAGGATTTTCAAAATAGGATTATTTGTAATATTTCAAATCCAGAAATAATGGAAATGGCAAAAAAAGAAAACAAAACTCGCTCTCAGGTATCAATGAGAGCTGCATTATCAGACATTAATGGTGGAATAGTTGCAATTGGTAATGCTCCAACTGCTCTAATGGAAGTAATACAAATGATAAAAGAAGGTATTGTCGAGCCAGCACTAATCATTGGAATTCCAGTAGGATTCATTTGTGCGGCAGAGTCAAAAGAAGAATTGAGCAAATTAGAAGGAACCCCATTTATTACCAATAAAGGGAGAAAGGGAGGAAGTTCCTCGGCGTCTGCAATAATTAATGCATTATACAAGCTTGTAAGAGTAGAATCATCTTCTTGAATGATCAATGCAATTTTTCACAAAAATTTTGGCATAATCAGAACTATCAAAATAAAGATGCCCGTAGGATGCAAGTGTGTTGTATTGAATCATGCCATCTTTGTGATTTTTAATTCCTTCACCAATATCCAATTTATATGCAAATTTTGAATCTGAAGAAACAGAATCTAATTCTGAATAGTGAAATTCATGTCCTCGTAAATCATGGGATTTATCCGAAATAATATTTTTTGAAATTGTCTTACCTTTTGTATAATTTAGTTTCATTTTTTTGGTCATTTTTGTTTCTGCATCAAACAGACCGATCATTTTAAATTTTTTGTCTCCATAATCAATAGATTTGGTAAGATACATCAATCCTCCACATTCGGCATAAATTGGGGTATTTTCTTCGGATAGTTTCTTTAAAGTTTTTTTCATAACATAATTTTTTTCAAGTGAGTCACCGAGAATTTCTGGAAAACCACCTCCAATGTAAATTCCGTCAGATTTTGGAGGTTTCGCATCATGAATTGGACTAAAAAATTTTAGGTTAGCACCTTCACGCCTTAATGCTTCAAGGTTATCACGATAGTAGAAATTAAAAGAACAGTCAAGTGCTATGCTAATTGCAATTTCTGGTTTTTTTACTATAATTTTAGATTTTTTAGGAAGAGTTATGGGATTTTTCATAATTTCAATAATTTTTTCCATATCAAGTAAATCTGAAATTATTTTGGAGGTTTTTTCAATTTTTGATTTAAGATTTTTTTCTTTTGCTGGAATCAGTCCTAGATGTCTTGATTCAAAATTCAGTTCTGAATTTTTATAAATTACTCCTATGATTGGAAGTTTTGTTTTTTCAAGAGCTTGTCTACATAAAATTTCATGCTTTATACTGCCAATTTTATTTAGTATAATTCCTGAAATTCTAGAATTTTTGTGAAATTTTTGAAATCCGAGGGCAGTAGCTGCAATTGATCTAGCAGTTTTACTTGCGTCCAATATCAAAATTACAGGAGATTTGATTATAGATGCAACATGTTGGGTACTAGCATAGTTTGAATCTCCACTAAATCCATCATAATACCCCATTACTCCTTCAATTACAGAAACGGCTGATTTTGAATTAGATACAAAGCTCTCCAAAAGTTGATTTTCACCCATTAACCAAACATCAAGATTAAAGGCTTCATGTTTAGATATGCTTGATAGATAGCTTGGATCAATGTAATCAGGGCCTACTTTGAATGGTTGAACAGAAAAACCCCTTTTTTGTAATGCGTAGATAATTGCACATGTTATAGATGTTTTTCCAACTCCGCTAGTAGCTCCTGCTAATGTGATTCTTGGGATTTTCAATTCGTATGATTAGAATCGTTTTTTATTTAAATTGATACATTTGTTCTAAATAATACTCAATGTTTTTACTTGGATAATTCATGAATTATTCATGGATAAGGATGGGTTAATTATTGTATATACTGGAAAAGGGAAGGGAAAGACTACTGCTGCTTTAGGAATTGCATTAAGGGCTACGGGTTATGCAAAAAAAACCTGTATGATACAGTTTATCAAAGGATCATGGCATTATGGTGAGATGTATTCATCTAAGAGACTAGAACCAGAATTTGAAATGGTGGCTATTGGAAAAGGATTTGTCGGAATAATAGATGACAAAAGTACTAAGGAAGAACACGAAAGGATTGCAAAAGAGGCAGTTAAAATCAGCGCCGAGAAAATTCAATCAGGAAAGTATGATATTGTAATTTTAGATGAGATAAATTATGCTGTAAATTTGGATCTAATTAAAGTTGAAGATGTTCTTAATTTAATTAAATCAAAACCACGGGAATTAGATCTCATACTTACTGGAAATTATGCTAAAGATGAAATTATTGAATTAGCAGATCTGGTCACTGAAATGAGAGAGATAAAGCATCCATTTCAACTTGGAATAAAAGCAAAGAAGGGAATTGATTTCTAACTAGCAACATTAAATTATACAGAAGGAAAATTTAGAAGAAATGTCTACAGAAGTTCAAGAAATGCCAGAACAGGGAGAAATTATTCTTGCTACAATAACCAAAGTAATGGATCATGGGGCTTATGTCACTTTAGATGAATACAATGGAATTCAAGGATTTTTGCATATTTCAGAGATTGCCCCGGGTTGGATTAGATCAGTTAGTAAATTTGTTAAAGATGGAGAAAAAAAGGTATTACTAGTTAAAAAAGTAAATACGGACAGAGGAGATATTGATCTTTCATTAAAACAAGTATCCAAAGATCAAAAAAAGCAGAAGTTAAAAGAGGTTAAGAAATTTGAAAAAGGAAAAACTTTACTAGAGAATGTTAAAGAAAAAGGAAAACTTTCAGATGAAGATATTGAAAAATTAGAAGACATTATTTATTCAAAATTTGATTCTGTTTATGATGCTTTTATTGAAATTGGAAGAAACGGAATAGAATCAATAAAGGAATTAAAAATTCCTAAAAAAACGGCATCAGTTATTGAAGAAATATGTTCTAAAATAAAACTTCCTTCAGTTGAAATCAGAGGAATTATGGAAATCACGAATAACAAATCAGACGGAGTTGAAATTATTAAAAAAGCGCTTTTGGATGCTACAAAAAAAGATACTACAATAGATATTACTTATTTAGGTGCACCAAAATACAGATTGTCTATTACTGCAGAAGATTTCAAATCTGCTGAAAAAACACTTAAACCAATAATATCTGAAATTCAAGAAAACATAGAAAAAAAGAAGGGTTCATTCAAATTCACAAGAGAAGAATCGAAAAAAACAAGAGAGAATTAAAATGAGATTTCAATTAAGAAGATGTTTAAAATGCAATCACTATTCACTTAAGGAAAAGTGTCCATTGTGTAATGAAGAAACAGTTTCTGCACATCCAGCTAAATTTTCACCTGATGATAAATACATGAGATACAGGTTAGCTGAAAGGTATAATTAAAAAATATCAAATTACTTAGTTGGAATAAAGTTTTTGTTTACTTCATAAATGAATACGCCTATCATGGGCTGACCCTTTTCTACATTGAAACTTGGAGATGTATGTACAAGTCTTAATGGACCGTTGCCATCAGAAGGATATTTGATGTCTTTTACATATATTGGTGTAAATCCTGGTTGATATGTTGCAGATTGCTGATTATTTTGTAAATTGACATATGCTATTGGAGTAAATGGAAACATTTTACCTAGTAAAGCATTATTCCAAAAATAATCAGTGCCACTAATTCCATCAGATTGTAGATATTTTTCCAAAGGAACTCCTCCAATTCGCATAAACCACTGTTTTTTTGATTCATCTCCTCCTCCTTGTAATAAGTAAAGAGCTTGATCTCCGTTATCAACTGACAATCTCTGACCTGAGACAAAAACTACAACATAATCAGCTTGCATATCCTTTAACATTTGCCATCCTTCTTCTGGTGAACTCATTAGCATTTTTGCAAGATTTTCTATAACAAGAGTACTTATCGTAGCGTTATCAGCAATAGTTGCTCTTTCTCCCAAGGTGGAGATCCAGTATCCATAATCCCACCATGATGCAAAAACAGCATCCTTAGGAGTATTATTTTTTATCCATTCCATTGATTCTAACCAATCATTTGTACTTACTGGGTAAGCAGAACCACCATTTAGAATTGTGGGGGGAGCTTTTGATGCTGTAACCCAGTTGCCATTTGTTGGATAAGAAATCGGTATAATTAAAAGAATTATTATTCCTGCAAGAAATGAAAATTTAATTATTAAATTTTTAAATTTTTTACCTTCTATTTTATTTTTCAAAATCTCTTTTACAAGAACAGATAATCCTAATGAAGACAATATTATCAAGGATAATGATGCAAAGACTTCTAATCTTACAAATGCAGAGCTAATGTATATTCCAATTAATCCAAAGATTAATGAAAATAGAATCATATCATTTTTAATGAAACGAGAATTTTTTATTTGGTGATTTTTTATAATTAACCAAATTCCCAATCCTGCAAAGATCATTAGAATAGAATGAAACATGAAGGATTGCTGAACTGTTGTACTAGCATGTTCAGCAACTGAATCTACTAAAGGATTAGAAGTAGTTAAAAATGGATTAATTGCATTAAGATATCTATAACTTGGAAGTGGGAGAAAATGAGTATCAGCGTTAATTATTAGAAAACATGTACCAATTATTAAAATAAAGGTTAAAAATAATAAACCGTTTCTTGTTTTTTTGTTTTCATTGCTTTTACTTTGAATAAAAATGCAAGATATTACAAAAATTGTTGAAGTTATTAATGAAATTCCTCCCATTCCAAAGACAAAATTTGAAGCTACTCTTTCAAAATTAAGACCAGTTAAAATTGCAGTAACTGTAAAAATTGGAATTGCCCATATGATAAATTTATGGTCGGATCTTACAAAAGGTAGTGTTAGAAAGAAAGCACCTATAGGAATTATAAAAAATTGGCATCCCCCCCATGCTGATATAGATAAAGATAAAAAAATTCCTCCGGCTATTAATTTGGCAATTGCTATTTTTTTATTTTTAGAGTTAATACCACTGAGCAAAAAATATGTTGCTAAAAGACCAAAGAATAATCCAAGAGGTTCTGACTTGAACCAACCTATTGTTCCCCTTAATATCAAAGGTAATGAAACTGAACTAAACACTGCAGAAAATAACCCTGCAGTTGTTCCTCCTATTACCCTGACTAAAGCAAAAATCACAATACTAGTAAGAGAACCCAAAATAACTGGAAAAAGAATTGTAAAGTCATAAAGATTCATTCCTCCACCAAAAATCCAATAAGTAATAGCAGTAGTCATATGAAGTATTACTTGCGAAGATCCTGCAACATCTCTTCCTGTAGGATACCAACTGAGATTATCATGCCATTGAAAATATGCATTTACTCCATTATCAACGAGGTATTGTGTAGCTCTATAATTGAAAAATGGATCAAATTCATTTAATTCAAAACCATAATCAGCTGCTTGTGATCTAACTAGGAATGAAACAACAAATGATAAGGAAAGAATTCCTACAATTAAAAGATGGTGTAATTTAAGATTAAATTTTCCTAGTGAAAGTAAGGTTATGTTTAAAATCAACTATCTTTTCTCTCTAAACTTTGTTTATTACTCTTTGTATAAAAAATAATTTAAGTTATTTACATATTTAAAAACAGTTATTAAAAATCCATAATTATTAAATTAAGGAGAATATTTTCCAGTCAATTTAGCTTCAGCAAGAATATGATTTTTAATAGATTTTTCTACATCTTTTTTAGTTGCGCCTTCGTTGAGATTTAATTTATTGTCTAATGCATATAATTTGAAGATGTATGTGTGCTCTTTGTCAGGTGGAGCTGGACCTCCATAACCAATTTCTCCAAAATCAGTTTTGCCTTCAATAGCACCAGTTGGAATTGAATCTTCTTTGATTTCTGTAATTTTGGGATCGATATTCCACACAACCCAATGAACCCAAATTTTTCCTACTGCACCCATTGCATCAGGATCATCCATTATGAGAGCTAGTGATTTGGTATTTTGAGGTATTCCTTTAATCTTTAAAGGTGGATTTATGTTGGAATTTTTATAACCATATTTTTTTGGAATTTCATTGCCATTTTTGAAAGCACTGCTCTCTAAAATTAAATCGCTCATATCAATTAGGAATAAATTCTACAAGTTAAATTTTTCTATGATTCTAAAACGATTTTGTCATTTGAGAAAGACATTATAGAGCCACCGTATTCTTTGATTTGTTTTTTCAATTCCTTGTCCATTGTACCAATTATAACTCGATTTTTTTTTACATAATCAATGATTTCTTTATCTGCAAAATTTCCAGAAATTGATATAATTTTAAAATTTTTTATGAAATCTCTAGTTGTAAGTGCAACTTGAGCTTTTTGTGGATTTTTAATTAATTCAGAAAGTTCATTCTGAACAACTTGTGGAACAACAAAAGTGATTTGTCCTATTTCTACATCAATGTTATCAATATTTTTGATTCTTCTAGTAGCTAGATGAATTAGAAAGCTTGTATCGCAAATTACTTCAACCAAGTATTCCTGCTCCAATTAATCTCCATCTATCAGTAATTTTTCTACTAATAGCTACATTACCTCCTTCAAATATACAAGCTGGTCTTCGAAGTTCAACGTCTATACTATTTGATTTGATTTTAGAGACTTTACCTAGAATCGGAGCAGTTCCAATGTTTAATCGTAATAGTTCTCCTACCTGAATTGGGAGTACTTTGGTATCTTCAGCTGCTCCAACAGCAGAATCAAAGAGATTTACTTCAAGTTTTATCTGAATGGAATTTTCAGGCAGTGTTCCAGGTTTTCCAATTACAGAGCCTATAAAAGAATCACTTCTTGTCATTGCAGGATCTAGTTTTGTGCCTATTGCCACCAAACCACCAGGTTTTACCGAATCAACAATTCCAGCAGCTGTACCTAGAGAGATAATTTCAGTAAGTAACGGTTCATATGTTTTCTTTTTTTCATCCATTATGCCAGGTTTAATTTCAATTTCATCACCAACATTAAAAGTTCCTTGTGTTAAACTTCCACCAATTACACCGCCTTTGATATTTTTTAATTTTGTGCCGGGTTTGTTTACATCAAAAGAACGTAAGACATGCATTATTGGTTCTTTAGAGTCATCTCGTTCTGGAGTCTTTATAGTAGATTCTATTGCACCAATTAATGCATCTATGTTAAGTCCAGATTGTGCAGATATTGGAATAATTGGTGCTTTTTCAGCATATGTTCCTTTAACAAATTTTGTGATTTCTTGATGATTAGCTATTGCTTCCTCATATGAAATTAAATCTACTTTATTTTGAACTATAACAATTTGTTTTATTCCAAGTGTTTGAAGTGCCAAGAGATGTTCTTTAGTTTGTGGTTTAGGTACTTGTTCATTGGAAGCTACTAATAATAATGCTCCATCCATTAATGCAGAACCTGAAAGCATGTTTGCCATTAGACTTTCATGTCCTGGACTATCTACAAAACTAACAACTCTAGATAGTTCACTTTCTTTTCCACAGTTATTACATTTTGGAACTGTTGAAAATCCTAATGGTTCTTCACAAGTTTTACATTTGTAAAATGCAGCATCAGAATAGCCAACACGAATTGTAATTCCTCGTTTTAGTTCTTGACTATGAACACTTGTCCATGAACCTGTTAAAGCTTGAATAAGTGTAGTTTTACCATGATCCACATGACCTGCAGTTCCAATATTCACACATGGTTGATGACCATATTTTTTTATGTACCATTCAGGAAGTGTTTCTCTCCAATGCATTAATCAAAATGTAGAACCGGTATATGTTAAGTTATTCTTTTTATTTATTTTCCTAAGATTCTACTGCAACTTCAGCTGGAGCTTCGACTGGCAATTCTCCATCAAATTTACAATTTATCTGGTATATTTCTTCTGAAACAGTATTTCCGCGCATGAGCTTTCTTACTCTTTGTCCAATTTCTGCTGCTTGCAAACCAACTCCTTTTGAAAGTAAAACGTATTTTCTTGCTGAACCATGAATATCATTTCTCATCGGTACACCAGATTTATCACTACCACCGGTGAGTTTTAATTTTCCTTTTAATCCCACAATGGATGCATCTGTTTCGTTGCCTAGTTGTAAACCTAGTAATGTATTTGCATCACTATCCTTCAACTCTTTAGTGATAGATTTTCCTTTTACATCGGATATAGTAAGTTTGAAATTTGTCAAGTATTACAAAAAAAAGTTGAACGACTAATTAACCTTTGGACATTATTTTTAAATCAATATTACTTAACAGACGTATGGATGATGAAATCAGATGTCCCAGATGTGATAATAAGATGGTAGATATGCAAGCATGCCATATGTTTTGTCCTAAGTGCGGAGCTCATTTAGATTGTTCAGATAAAGGAAATTTTTGGTAATCAAAGACCAGATCTTTTTGGGATGTAATCATATGACATGTTAATTGCCTGATCTTTCATAATTTCAAGATAGGTATCGTAATCTGCTTCAAAATTGCAATGAGGGCATTTTACATGAGTGATTTCATCATTTAAAATTGCTACTTTTTCACATTCAGGGCAACGTGCATCCATAAAGTAGTTTTCCAACTAAGATATTTAATCATAATTAATGAATTTGAGATAGGCGGAGTTAGTCTAGCTCGGTATGACGTCAGCTTCCCAAGCTGAAGGTTGCGGGTTCAAATCCCGCACTCCGCATATTTTATAATTCTCTAATTGCTTGTTCTATAATCCCCCTGTCTTTTGCTTTGGGGAAAAGTTTCAGGTAACTTTTCAGATCATTTTTTGCTTCAGAGTTCTTTTTTAGTTTCTCTCTTAAATAAGCGCGATTTTTATAAATTTTTGCAGATCTTTTAGAATTGATTTCAACAGCTTTACTATAACATGATTCAGCTTTATCAAATTGATGAGATTTCAGATAGTAGTTTCCTAGTCCATTATATGCAAGATAAAACATATTATTAATTTTGATGCATTTTTCATAATACTGAACACATTCATTAGAATTTTGTTCGTTAAGTATGCTACCTAACAAATACAATGCGGTTTGATTGTTTTGTACTAATTCAATTGCTTGTTTTAGTGATGTTAAAGCTTCAGGTGTTTTTTTTTGTATGCTTAATCTTTCAGAAATAAAACATAATCTGTTTGATCTTTCGCTTGAATCATTTTCTAGTTTTATAGAAGATAAGATATTTGAGGGAGCTAAAATTATCAGCAATCTTCCATCTTCAGACCATTCTTTATCAAAAATTTTCTGAGGAATGGCTCCTTCCTGCTGTTCTCCTTTTTTATTTCCTTTCTGAATGTAATGAAGAATAGTTTTCTCATTATCGTCATATCCAGATATTACTGAAGCATGCTGTGTAATTTCAGGAATTCCTGGAAGAATTACTATTGGAGGAATTCCAGAATCTATAATTTTTTTTAATTCAGACAAAGAAGAATTAACAATTTTACAAGTCAATCCATGCCTTTCTGCAGATTCAATTCCTTCAATCAAAATACTTCCGTTAAAATTGGCATATTTTTTTGCAGTTTCAATAGCCTCATCCATTGAAAGATTAACATTCCAATATTTTGTGACTACATTAATAGGTAAAGGTAAGCAGATATTTTCTTCTTCTACTAAAGGAAGTAAAAGTTGATGATTCAATGGATCCACGAGATTAAATGTAGTTTAAGAGTTATTAAAATCAATCAGAGAGAACAAAACTTTTGAATCAAGTTTTGACCATCATCACTCATTTCAGGATGAAATTGAGTTCCAAAAATTGGTTTTTTGATATATTGAATAATTTCAAATTTACAATTTTTGGATTCACCTACTACAAGTAAAATATTTGGTAATTTGGAAATCTCAAATCCGTGGCTCTCAAATACATGTAAATCATCATTGGAAAGAAGATTTTTTCTGTTAATTATGATTTTTTCATTACATTTCTGAGGTAAAGAGAGTTTTCGAATTGTTCCACCTAAAGTTAAAGCCAGTATTTCTGCACCATAACAAATTCCTAATAATTTTTTGTTATTTTGAATTGCATAATTAACTATTTTAGAATTTATTTCATTTGTTTTTTTTTCATTTTTTCTTCTTCCAGAGAGTATAAATGAATTATAATTATCTAATAATTTTAGATCTAACAGATCAGGTGTTTGTTTTTCAAATGATATTTTTTTGTTGTTTAAGAAATCAACCAAGTTTTTGGTGTAAATAGAACCATTATCAACTATTAGTAGCAATAGTAAATGGAAAAACTTCGCCTAATTTAATGTTCTAAAATATTTCAGGTGTAATTTCTATAAAAATAAAAAGTTAAAACTTTTAATTCTTAAAATTTTCGAGTCACCTTCTAAGTCCTAGCTATGTTTATTCTGTCTATATGTTTGAAGAAATCTTCATTATTTTTAAATAAAGAGATTTAACAGGAATATTTTCTTTATTACGTTAATGTTATTCTAAATCTAATATGTAACCTAAGTTTTTTATATCAAAAAAATAATCATAATTTAGAAATTTATTAGTTAAAAATACTTAATTCAGATTTTAAAAATAATTTTTAGAAAATTTTCAGACTAATCATCTTGATCATTGTTGTTTTCATTACCTTGATCATTGTTGTTTTCATTACCTTGATCATTGTTGTTTTCATTACCTTGATCATTGTTGTTTTCATTACCTTGATCATTGTTGTTTTCATTACCTTGATCATTGTTGTTTTCATGGCTGTGTACATTGCCTTGTTCACTTTCGTGTTCACTTTCGTGTTCACTTTCGTGTTCACTTTCGTGTTCACTTTCGTGTTCACTGCTACATTCACCAAGCACATCACCATGTTTTAGATGTGCAGAAATAGCATTTCCTGAAACAGAAATTGTCTTCTTATCTTTATGACAAATATCGACTTTATCATCATCATGTTCATCATTAATAGAAAGAACGGTTACTTTCACTGAAGCTGAATTACCAATAGTTGTTCCATCAAATATAGTATAAGTGAAAGAGTCAGAACCTGTGAAATTTTGTTTTGGAGTATAAATGACAACGGTGCCATTTGTTGTAACAGTTCCGTTAGTTCCTTGGGTTATAGAATTAACTGTAAGCAAATTATCATCAACATCAAAGTCGTTATTTAATACTAGAATTGTAACTGAAGTATTTTCTAATGTAGATGCAGTATCATTCAATGCTATTGGTGCATCATTAACGGAACCAATTGTAATTGATATGGTTGCAGAAGTACTGTTTACAATACCATCATATGCATTGAACGTAAACGAGTCTGTACCTGTATAATTTCCATTTGGAGTGTAAGTGAGAGAAGCGTTAGAACCTGTGAGTATGCCGTGTAATGGATTAGTTACCGTGTTAAATGTAAGTGAATCGTTATCTACATCAGATCCTGTCAATGTTATTGGTACTGGAGTGTCTTCTGGAGTGGTTACAGTATCATTCAGTGCTATTGGTGCATCATTAACGGAATTAATAGATAGTGTAACCGTGGCATTGTTGCTATTATTGGTTCCATTAGATATGGCATAAGTGAAAGAGTCAAAACCGTTGAAATTTAGTGATGGTTGATAAGAAAAGCTCCCATCCGAATTTAGCGTAAGAATACCAAAACCAACGTTAGTTTGTACAATTGCAAGAATGTCACCTCCAGTATTTGTGTCATTTGCGATAATTCCTGGTGTTGAGATGTTTAGTGTTGTATCTTCGTTTGTAGAGTAAGAGTCATCAACTGCGACTGGGGCTATTTGTGCAAATGTAAAACCTGATGAAAAAACTCCTGATATTAGAACCATCAGTAGAAATAATCCTGAAAGTTTTTGCATGCATAAGAAATTCAAACATTGCTTTTAATCAACAAGCAGAAAAGATCAGTAAGAATTATCAGAAATGGTTATAAGCAAAGTTCAGTCTAAATTAAAATTTAAATTTTTTCAGAAATAATTTAACAATAATAACAATTATTTGCCTACTGAAATTGATATGTAATGCATTTCAGGAATATTGTCTTTTACAACTATTGTTCCAATATTGAGGTTAGTGTCTTCTTGCCACATGAATACCCTCTCACTTCTTGGTTTCACAAAATTATCTATGAATTTAGCCAAAAAGGCTTCTGTGTCAGCTCGATCATTTTCAGTAAAGAAGAATATCTCTCCTTCTTTAAACGATATTGGAATTTGTATTGATGTTGGCTCAGAAATATTTATGCCATTTTCTTTAAATGCAGATTTTATAATATCTATTCTATCTGCTTTTCCCAATTCAATGTAACTAGCATCTACTGAAGTTGAGGAACCAGCTACACCAGATACTTTTTGCAAATATGCTTCAAATGCCTCTTGTTGGGTGTCTCCCAAGCCGACATAATATTCCCCAGTGAAGGCTGCTCCTACAGCTGCGACAGTACCAAGTTGGGCAACAACTCCGCCTGCTCCTGC
Source organism: Nitrosarchaeum sp. (assembly GCA_023265135.1). GTDB lineage: Archaea > Thermoproteota > Nitrososphaeria > Nitrososphaerales > Nitrosopumilaceae > Nitrosarchaeum. Next base: position 326,221 of record JAHFUM010000001.1, read on the forward strand.
AGTATATACTGGTATAAAGTAGACATCGTGTTCACCTACTCTGTACAGAATATTATCTCCAATCCTAGGGTTTCTCAAAAGTGTCTTTAATTCAGCAAATTTTGGATCTTTATCCAATGCTTCTCTGACTGCAGTAGGGCCAATCAATTTGGTAGTAGAGTTTAATGGAACTTCATAGAATTGTATGTCACCTAAGTTTTTAAGATCATTCTGAACTATCATATATCCTGCAAGATTTCTTCCTTGAGAACCTCTTAGTTCCAAGGAAAGTAATCCTATGAATTCTGTTTGATTAAAACCTGGTGGTTTTGCTTGCACATAGTAAGTCTCTAAACCTTGAGGAACCTCATAAAATTCATTTGCTTGAATAAATGTTTCAGCATCACGTACATGGTAAATGTTATACATTTCTGCTTTCCAGTTAAACAATTCAACAGGATATCGTATTTGTTTTTCAAGCCAGGTTGGGATTGGTTTGAATTGATCAGAGTATTGTTTTACAAACATATCAGTAAAGAAATCATCCCCAGTTTTCAATAGTTGAATATTACCATCATGACTATCAATTAGAGCAAATCCTACTAATCTTAGAAACGGATTTCCAGCAGACCACGGTACACCGTGAGTATCAAATCCAATTATCAATGGCATCAACCAGTAAGAGTTTTGTCCATCAGTTACTGGAATAGAATCTAATTTCTTACCAAAGAGATCATATAAGAAATAAGGATATAAAATCTTCATTCTGTCTTGAACATCTTTGTATCTCATTACGTGGACTGATTCTGCAGGAAAAGAAAGCAAAAAGTTTGGTTCAAAAGCCCAGCTAAGTGGTGGAGATACATCCAATCCTCCTTTACCATGATAAGATACTCCTCCTAGTTCTGCACTAGTAGATCTAGAATTTGGATAAGCCGACCAAGTTTCTTCAAAGAGACCTCCTTCACCATAGTAGATTTCTCGTTGTTTGAAGAATTCACTACTATCTACAATTTGACCATTTGTAGCCTCAAGTGTGAGGAACCCATTTGGAACATGAGTGTATACAAGATGCTCATTATACCATTTATTTTCAAGACTTACAGAAGAAGGCAGTACAGGCTTCATTGAGGCTGTCCAGTATAACGTATTATTAAAACGAAGAATATCATTATCTTCAAAATCTACGTTTGGTATTAATCCAATTTCTGGTTTTAATTTAGCAAATGCTGCCTCCCAATCCCATATTCTAACTACATCAAGTACATCTTTGTTTTTATTTACATAATTTTTAATATTATTTGGAGAAACAGATTGTAATTTTACCTCATGTGTATTTTCTTTAATATCATTTAGTTGACCAATGTAACGATTAACACCAATTTGTTGAGAAGTATAAGGTCCCAAATATTCAATTTTTTTTGCATCTGCAATACTGTTATTGACAGACACCAATCCGCCAACAATCACCGCAATTGCAAGAACTGTTAGAATTCTAATGTATACGTCTCTCTTAAACATATGAGTAAGAACACGTGCTCTTATTCTATCTACAAGTGAAAAAGCTAAAAGAGCAAATCCAATTAGCAGCGTTCCGCCGACAACATATCTTGTATTATAATCAATTTGATCAGTAAAAAACAGATTAAGGCCTAACCATAGTACACCTACACCAATTATGGTTTCTACAGTTGAAACATAATTTAGATATCTTGGTTTTCCACTTTTTGAATCCTGAAGATAGGAAGTAACTACATGAATGATTTTATGAATGCCTACATACAAAACTAAACGAATTCCAATTGCTGCAAGAATAGGAGGTAAAAGAATTACTAATGTTGGAATCATTGGAACGACATGTTCAAGTGCATAGTTAGAATTAGAAATTGGTGTTACAAATGGTAAAGAAATTATATTGGATAAATTTTCTATACCCAAATGATTTCCGTTGATGAAAGATACTGCTGCAAATCCAAACATGACATTTACAAAAAATGCTCCAAAGAGCAAAATCTTTGTAATTTGCCAAATGGTGAATTGCAGTGGACTAAGCTTGTAATCCTTAAAGCTTGGAATATTATTTGAGATTGGTTGTTGAGTGCTTTTTCCGATAAAACCAATAGCTGTATGAATGCTATACCAAAAGATAGATGATCTTCCAATGATGTTTACTCGTACCAGAGCAATTGCTGAAAGAATAATGGCTGAGACTAGAGAAAAATACAATGGTTTGCTAAATTGTTCTCCAAATTCGGTAAAATTCATCGATAAAATTACAGCCTGATTTCCTCCAACTGCGAATATTACAGCAGCAATAATGGCAACTATGATTAATCTAGCAAATTTTCCTGTATCAGGAGGTGGAGCTTGCTTATCAGTGGAGGCGCTATACAAAATCAAGGTTTCTTGATGCTCGGTAAATTAATGTCTTACCAGCAAAAATTCGGAATTTGGCATTATTTTTGAAATTATTTTGTAACAATGTTGATATCGTTAGTTAATAGACATGATTAGAAAAATTAATAGATTGAAGCTAATTTTTTGCAAATCATGTATACTGCAGCATAAGTCGGAATAGACACTTTTTCATTAAAATATGGACCAAATTTTCTACTTTTTAGCTTAAATTCAATGGGACAGTTTGCAACTACATCTACTAAATTTTCACTAAGAAATGAGGCTTGTGAGTAGGGATCAAATTTTAAAAGATCATCGCAGAAAATTTTTGTCAGACCGCTTTTGCTATTTAGTGAACCAGGTAGTCTAAATATTCTATGGATATCCATTGTTACATTGGGATCTATTTTAGCCCCAATCTTAGCAGATACTTCATCTAGAGTTTTTTGAAAAGAAGAATATCCATTGGCAATTAATTCTGAGATTATTTTTGAACGCTTTGATTTCGAACCGTATACATCTTTGGAAAATCTCCCTCTCCATCCTTTTTCTTCAAAATCTGGAAATGATGAACGGTTTGGTTTGAATTTTTTCATTCCAAAAGTTTCTGGTATTGCTCCATTAAACATGATATAATCTGTTAACTCTGATCTTTCCCTTGAACCCAGTTGCTGAAATTGTGAATTAAATACATATACATGAAATCCTTCATTGCCAGAAAAATATACATGGATGTTATTTTGTTGAACATCCAAATCTTCAGTTAGAATTTTTGATAGTTTTATTACTTCAGCTTTAGAGGCATCAATACAATTTTTACATGGAAGTGATTTTTTTTCTAATTTAATAGAATTACAATTACTACAGTATTTACTAGTAATTGATATTTCATTACATTCATTGCATTTGGAAATTGTATGATTTTCTCTGCATTTTAGATTTAGATCTTTGGCATCAATATCAAAAATTAGATCTGCTTCTTTCCAGTCTTTTTCACTCATAGGTAAATTTGGGAATGAGTAATACGCATTAGAGCAATAGACATCAGATGGAATATTTTTCATTAGTAAAAGATGTAATTCTTTATCGTCTTTAATTGTGATATGGCGAGTCATGCCAGAATTGAATTTTTGGAATCCAAATTCTCGTTCAGAAGTTCTATGTGGTACACGTATAAGATCAAAATGTTCAAAATAATAGTTCTTGAAAGAATCCTCTAGAAATTTTATATCGTTTTCTTGCATCAGATTCTCTTTTTTCCAAATTGAAGTGGATTTATGATATTATCGCATTCTGGAATTGCAAAACATAAATTTTGTGTCTTAAGTTTTTCACATGAAGGACATGAATAATGAGTCCCACTACCTGACGTTCCTGCTAAGTGATTTAGTTGATAAAGAGTAACTCGTTCATTGTAATCAGGAGCATTTTTGAATAGTGGTGCAATTTCTTCTACTGATTGACCTTTTGATAACAGAAATGTGGCAAGCATAAATCTACCAGAATGTGGAAGATTTTCTCCTTTTTCAAGAATTTCAATAGCATGTTTTATGCATGGTGGATATTCTCCAGTAGTTATAGTATAAGTTGCAAATTTTTTAGACATTGAAATTAATTTGTTAACTGGTTCTTCAAAACCTGAAATCATTGGTGGTGTTTTTGCATTAATGATCTTAGAGCTGATATAAGTTCCCAATTCTTTTCGGATTAATCTGACTGTTTCATGAGGAGTAAGAAATACTAGACCGTTTTCTACATGTCTGTTTATTAATTTCCATTCTCTTTCATGAAAATTTATTGAATGCTTAAGATAATCAGATACTGGTATTACAAAAAAATCACCCTGTTTTTTTATCTGAACTGAAAATAAATCATCAATAACTCTAATTGCCAATTGTTTTTTTGATTCATCAGAAATATTTGCCAGGTCTTTTTCCAGGTATTTTTCAGCGCGTCTTGCTTCTGCAAGGGCAAATCTTTTGATTAATGTAGTCATGCCACTTAACTTGAGTAATACAATGGCTAAGAGAAAAGAGAATACTTCTCTTGGAAGTGCAGCTTGATTTGATGCTTGATCTCCTATCAAATCAGAGTGATAGATTTTTCCATCTGCAGCTACTTCAATTCTATTAAATGCCTTTTCAACCAATAATTTCAAATCAGGATCAGTTCCAAATTGTTCTAGTGTGAATCCTTTATCTTTTAGATATTGACCTGCATCTGCTAAAAAGGGGTATTTTGCAATTTCATCCTGTCCAAGTGCAAGCATGAAAAGTAATTAATCACAATTACATAAAAATCTGGTTTTAATTTTTCAAGCAGATGCTGATTTAAATTATGTTTAGTTAAGGTTGTGAATATGCAGATCGGTTGCCATGTTTCGATCTCTGGTTCAATTGACAAGGCAGTGGATAATGCCGTAGAAAGAGAGTGTTCAGCCTTTCAGATATTCACTAGAAATCCAAGAGGGTGGCATGCAAAAGATCTTTCAGATAGTGATATTACAAATTTCAAACAGAAGTTAAAATTAAACAAGATAGACAGATTAGCAACATGTGCTCATATGCCCTACTTGCCAAATTTATCCACTCCAAAAGAAGATGGTTTTGAAAAATCAGTAAATACTCTAATAAATGAACTTGAGAGATGTGGAAAGTTAGGGATTCCATATTTGGTTACACATCTTGGTAGTCATTTAGGTACAGGTGAAGAGGCAGGAATAAAACAATTGGTTAAAGGATTAACTAAAGCAGGGCAAACAAAAAATGATGTGATGATTTTGTTAGAGAATACCGCTGGACAAAAAAATTCTGTTGGTGCAAATTTTGAACAGCTAGCAGAGATTTTTAATCAGTTAAAGCCTGTAAAAAAATTTGGTGTGTGTCTTGATACATGTCATGCGTTTGTTTCAGGTTATGATTTGAGAACAGAAAAAGCAGTCAAAGATACTTTAACAAAATTTGGAGATATTGTTGGTTTTGAAAATCTAAAGATTTTACACCTTAACGATGCAAAGGGTGAGATTGGATGTAATCTTGATAGACACTACCATGTTGGACTAGGTAATATTGGAGAAAAAGGATTGTCTGAAATAATAAAAATGGCAAACAGAAAAAAAATTCCAATAATCTTAGAAACTCCAATTGATGATGTTAGAGATGATTTTGAAAACATAAAAAAAGCAAAGGAGTTGGCGTAGGAATTTATTCAGTCATTGGTGAAACGGTATAATGAATTATGAAGATGTAATGAAGTTGGCACTTGAGCGAGGATTTTACTTTCCAAGTTGTGAGGTTTATGCAGATGCTCAAGCAGGTTTTTGGGAATATGGACCATGTGGTGTAAGTTTGAAGAATAAATTTCTAGAGTTATGGCGTAGAGAACTGATTAGGAGAGATGGGATGATGGAAATTGACGGTTCACAGATTATGTCAAAATCCGTTTTTGAGGCATCAGGTCATTTGGGAAGTTTTGCAGATCCTATAATTAAATGCAAAAAATGCAAATCAACTTTTAGAGCAGATAGAACAATTTCTGAAATTTCAAAAATAGATATTCCTGAAAGTGCAGATTTGGAGGAGTTTGATAGTGCTATTTTACAAAATAATATCAAGTGTCCAAAATGTAAGGGTGATTTTGAAAATACTAGAAAATTCAATATGATGTTCAAAGTAGGAATAGGTCCTGAAGAAGAAGCTGCATATCTTAGGCCTGAGACATGTCAATCTATCTTTGTTGATTTTCCAAGGCTCTTTAAGACTATGAGGGGGAAGCTGCCACTTGGAATTGCTCAAGTAGGTAAAAGTTTTAGAAATGAGATATCTCCAAGACAGAGTTTGTTGCGTCTTCGTGAATTTTATCAAGCGGAGATCGAAGTATTTTGTAATCCAACAAAATTAGATGAAGTGGAAAAGTTTTCTGAAATTGCAGACACAATAATTAGAATTCAGGTTGATTCTAAACTTGAAGTAATCACATGCAAAGAAGCTGTAGAATTAAAGCTTATTCCAAATAAGTTTGTAGCCTATTATTTAGCAATATTAATCGAATTTTATGAGAAAACAGGAATAGATGTTTCAAAAAGTAGATTTAGGAAACTTGGAGATAAAGAAAAAGCATTTTATGCCCAAGTTGCTTATGATTTTGAAATTGAAACTACAATAGGTTGGCTTGAATTAGTTGCATGTAATTATAGATCAGATTATGATCTATCCAGTCATGCTAAGAAAAGTAAAGAGAAATTTGAAGTGATGGATAATGATGAAAAAGTGTTACCACATGTTTTTGAAATTTCAATGGGAATTGATCGTAGTCTTTACACAATACTGGAACATTCACTTTATGAGGATAAAGTAAATGAAAGAAATGTGTTATCTCTAAAACCATATTTAGCTCCTATACATATTGGTATTCTTTCATTGATAAAAAAAGACGGTTTAAAAGAAAAGACAGATGAAATATATCTTCAGATAAAAAGAAAATATGATGTGTTTTTGGATCATTCCGGTGCAATAGGAAGGAGATATAGAAGACTAGATGAAATAGGTGCACCATTTGCCATTACTATTGATTATCAAACTTTGGAAGATCAAACTGTAACATTACGTAAAAGAGATTCTATGGAACAAAGTAGGATCAATATTTCAGAGATTGACTCTATACTTTCTGAATTTACTGCCTATCCATAGTCTTAAAAAACATGATTAGATTACTTTAGAATTAATGGTAATATTTTTTGATTCTATTCTGATTTTTAACAGATGTGTCTTTCCTTGATTAGGTTGAGAGATTATTTCATAATGTATTTCCAGAGAATTCGTCAATAAATTTTTTAAAATATTTATGAATGGTGATTTTCTAAAGAAATAAAATAAAAAGTGACAGTCGTCTTTCCTAGATTCTAATAAGTAGAAGTGGAGGATTGGGACGATAGTCCAGTTGGTGTTGGTACAGATGGGAATTTGTCTCCAACCTGTTGCTCTGCTACTGCAGATGCTTCTTGTAAGATTCTTTCTGTTTCCTCACTTGAAGCACCAGTCTCCATGCTAAATGAGTCTCCTGCGAGAGAGTCCATCATTAGACCATTGAGTGTCTGAGTCATGGAATTCAATTCTGAGTCTGCTTCTGGCATGAATCTTCCTAGTGATGACTTCAATCCCTTCATTGTAGACATCGCTGGGCCGATTGCTACCATAGCATCGCCTAGATCATGAATAGTTGTCAGTCTTAATTGGACTTGTTCCAATGACATTCTTGCATTGCCGAGCATCTTTGTAACCTTACGAATTTCAGCTAATTCGTTTGACAAAACTCTGCTTGTACTTGTATCATGTTGCTGCATTGCAGTCACGACTCTCTGGAAGAGTTGCGCGTCTCTTTCATGCAGTTTTCCAAGCATAGAGTCCATCTTTGATATTTGGACTTGTAGTTTGTTTACTGCGGTTTGGATTCGTGGTTTTAATGCACCTTGAGGTTTTATTGTCTCACGGAGTTTGTCGGTTACACCTGGTGTCTCTTGTCGAGCCCAAGTCTTATCGAAGTTTGGCATGTCAAGTAATTTAGAAATTAGCTCTTAATGGACAGAGTAAATTTAGATAAACTTTAGAGTAAATTTAGCTAACAAACTAATTCCAGCTACAAATTCAATAAATCATGGTAAAAATAGTAGTTTTTGATTCTGGACTCGGTTCCTTATCAATAATTAAGGAAATTCAAAAAATATGTAAATCAGATATTATCTATTTTGCAGATCAGAAGAATTTTCCATATGGGGGGAAATCAAAAAAACAACTAGAGGTAATTATTAAACAAACAATAAAACTATTAGAAGAAAATTTTTCGCCAGATCTAATTGTAATGGCATCAAATACTCCAAGTTTGATGGTAAAAATTACAAACAAAAAAGTAATTGGAGTGAATCCCCCAATTAATGAAGCTATGATGCTTTCCAAGACAAAAAATATTGCGATACTTGGAACACGATCTGTAATAAAAAGTAAAAGTTTATCAAGTTACATAAAGAAATTTAATTTTTCAAAAAATGAAAAAATTTTTAAAGTAAATTCATCAGAACTCGTTAATCTTGTAGAATCAAATAAGTTTGTCACAGATAAAATATATTGTAAAAAAATTATAAAAAAAACTCTTGCCGATGTTATTTCAGATAAAATAGATGTGGTTACTTTATCAAGTACACATTTGACATTTTTAAAATCATTATTGAGTTCAGAATTTCCACAAGTAAAATTTGTTGATCCTGCAAATACGGTAGCAAATAACGTTCTTGCAAATATCAAAAAAGAATCGGAAAAAAATACAATCAAAATTTTTACATCCGGTAATGTAAAACTATTTAAAAAGAATTTACTCAAACTTGGGATAAAAAATAAAGTAAATTTTCTATCTACTTGACTTTTGCCTTTCTGTATCCATGACTAAATTTTTTATCATAAAGTTTTGAATACTCGTAAGTTTCTGGATCAATTACATCACTAATAATTATAATTGCAGTTCGGGTAATTTTTTCATCTCTTACTTTTTTTAGAATATCATTCAATGTTCCTTTGATGATTTTTTGATCATCCCAGCTTGCTCTATATACTACAGCAACTGGTGTGGTTTTTTTGTATCCTCCTACAATTGCCTCTTTTACAATATTAGAAAGTAAATGAACACTAAGATAAAAAATCAAAGTTGCTTTGTGTTTTGCAAGTTCGGAAATTTTTTCTCGTTTTGGTACTTTAGTTCTAGATTCTGCCCTAGTTACAATAATGGTTTGAGTTACACCAGGTAGTGTAAGTTGGGTTCCGAGTGCAGCGGCTGAGGCTAAAAATGCAGTAACTCCAGGAATAACTATTGATTCAATTCCTTCTTTTGTTAGATTATCTATTTGCTCTTTGATTGCTCCATAAATTGATGGATCACCGTCATGTAATCTAATTACCAACTTGCCATTCTTTGCATTTTTGTAAAGAAGATCAAAGATTTCTTCTCTTACTAAACCAGCTGCATCGTGAAGTTCTCCTTTTTTGCATAATTTTAGAATTGGAGGAGGAATTAAAGATCCTGAATAAACTACAACATCTGCTTTTTGAATTAATTTTTTGGCTTTGACTGTAATTAATTCAGGATCGCCAGGACCGCAGCCAACAAAATAAACTTTAGACACGTTTTACCACCAAGATTGAAAAATATTTTGTAGTAAGTGTTCCGTTATTTACTTCACCTAATGTTAGTTTTCGAATAATTTCATTTTCTGTTCCAATATCTTGCCCAATTGCAAAAATAGAGTTATCAGGAAAGCCAGCTTCTCTAAGTAAGTCAATTACTTTATCAAAATATCTTCCATCTTTTAAAAAAACCATTGTTTCAGAATTTTTTGCAATTTCCTTTACAGTGCTCAAATCATAGCATGATGGAATTATTGCAACTTTTTCTGATCCTTCTGCAATGCTTATACCAACTTTAGCTGCAAAAGTAAACATAGAAACAATTCCTGGAATTACACTGATTTTGATTTCTGGGTGATTTAGTTCAATGTCTTTATGCATGTAAATCCAAGTACTATACAGATATGGATCACCTATTGTGAGATAGACGACGTTTTTTCCTGTTAAAACTTTTTCTGCCATAATTTTTGCATTTTTTTTCCATGTTACTTCAAGAATGTCTCTGTCTTTTGTCATTGGAAAAATCAACTTTATGATCTCTTGATTTTTTGATTTATCAATTAGTGAAGATACAATAGAAAATGCGATGCTGGGTTTGTCTTCGTCTGAAGAGGGACACATTATTGTATCGGCATTTTGAATTGCCTTAGCAGCCTTTACTGTAAGCAATTCAGGATCGCCAGGGCCTACTCCTATTCCAATTAATTCAGGCATGAAAAATATGGTTTTATTCCCAATTAAAAATCTAGATTATATTTTTGTCGCAGAAATTATCGTAACTGGATTTCTGGCAAGCATCATAGTGCCTTTTGAGGTCTTTCTACTCTTAGAGATGGTTACTTGAGTGATATCTACTGAATCAAATTGTAATTTCTCAAGGACTTGTAAGACAGAGTACAAAGTCTCAATTAAGATTATTCCGATGACGATTCTTCCTCCGGATTTGAGTTTGTCTTGGCATAGCTTGACAATTTCTTCTGTATCACCTCCAGTTCCTCCGATAAATATTGCATCAGCTTGACCAAGTTCTGAGATTTTTTCTTTTGCATTTGCAAGTATTACCGAGATGTTTGTTAATCCAAATTTTTCAATATTTTTTTTTGTCAATTCTATTGCATTGGGATCATAATCTATTGCAATTACTTTGCCTGATTCAACTTGAATTGCAGACTCAATAGATATAGATCCACTTCCACATCCAATATCATATACTGTGTATCCTGGACAGAGTCTTGCTTTACTAATTTGAATAACTCGTACCTCTTCTTTTGTTATTGGTACATTCTCAGAACGCTCAAAATCTTCATCTGGAATTCCAGGTGTTTTATAATTCCACATTATACCAACATTTGTTATGATAGTGGAGATGGAATACCAGTTGAAACGGTACCTGCGTGTACTATGGTATACGTTAGAATCCAGACAAACAAGTATAGGAAAATATAACTCCCTATGCCTTGTGTTACAATCTTCTTTTTATCGGATGATGGTAATTGCATATTCATTGATTTTGCAATGAATATAGTTACGATGAAAACAATAATCATAAATGCGATTGATGCCCATCTTCTCTCCTCTCCCTGAATATTTTCAAATAGAAAAGTTGCAAGAGTGCCAGCAATTACTGCAAAACCAACCCTCAACCAAAACAGTTTGTCTAATTTTCTGTCTTTTTCACTTTTTCCATCTTGATTTACTATAGATTCTGGAGTTTTAGAGACACTTGATTCTGTCTCAGGAATTTCATTTTCCTCTTTGATTGACTCTTTTTTAGAATCTTCAGGGTCGGGTGTTGGTTCAGATTTCTTTTTTTTGAATTTTGCCAAGTAAATTTCTAGGTTAACTCCACTTTGCCTTGTTTAAAATCTTTGGTCACAAAATGAGCATAAAATAGAGTAAGAGTATAATTTCGGATATTGGATAGATTGTTGTGACTCTTGCAGGAATAGAACTTCGTTATTTGGTGAATCAAATTTCAGAAGAAGCACAGGATTACTATGTAAGTAACATCTACGGTGTGACAAAAGACAGCATATTATTCAAACTTCATCATACTGAAAAGTCCGATATCTATATGATGATATCTACTTCTGGAGTCTGGTTGACATCTGTAAAAATTGAGCAGATGGAACAAAATAGATTACTAAAAAGACTGCGAAGTGATCTGTTACGATTAAAACTAAAAAAAATAGAACAGATCGCATCGGAAAGAATTGCATATTTTACTTTTGCTGGATTTGATAAGGAGTTTGTAATTGTTGGTGAATTTTTTGGTGAAGGAAATATTTTGCTCTGCAATAATGAGATGAAGATTCTTGCATTGCAACATTCTATTGATGTAAGACATAGGAAGCTTGGTGTCGGTTTAGTGTATACCCCACCACCTCTAAATGGTATAGATGTAATCAAGATCACAGAGTCAAACTTTGAAGAACTAAAGACATCAGATTTGCCTGCAGCAAAGTGGCTTGGACGAACATTGGGATTGCCCAAAAAATATGTCGAAGGTATATTTGAAATGTCCAATATTGATTCAAAATGTTTAGGAAGTAATCTGACATCTGAACAGATAAAGAAACTCTATAATACAACAAAAAATATTGTTACAAATGTTGTTACAGGCAAACATGAGCCAGTAATTATCAGAAATGAAAAAACAGAAATCATTCCTGTTAGATTAGGGAATTTAGATGACAAATGCACTGTTGTCAACAGTTTCATCAAAGGCTTAGATACAGTTTTTACAGAAAATCTTGTAGAGATTGGTAAATCAATTCAAACTGGAGGTTCGGATAAGAAAATAAAAGAACTTGAAAGTCAGATAGTAGAACAAGAAAAAGCAATAGATACTGTAAAAGAAAAATCAAACCATATAACTAATGTTGCCAATTCACTTTTTGAGATCATCTCAAAAGGTATCACATCAATTGAGGATTTAAGAGCTCAGGAAATTTTGACAACTCATAATTCTAAATTAACTAAAGAAAAGGGGATTACGCTTATCATAGTTGATGATGAAAAGATAAAGATAAACTCACAATCTCCACTGCAATCAATTGCATCAGTATTGTTTAATGAAGCAAAACGAAAATCAGGTGCAATAAAATCAATTGAGCAAATTAAAATTAATACACAGAAAAAATTAGCAAAGTTACAAAATAAAGCTGAAACAGAAAAAGATTCAATTTCATTCGCAGAGATCAGAAAAAAGAATTGGTATGAAAGATACAGATGGTTTTTCACGTCAGATGGAATTCTTGCAATAGGTGGTAGAGATGCTCCATCGAATTCTGCTGTAGTAAGAAAACATTTAGAAAAAAATGATAAGATATTCCATGCAGATATTTTTGGATCTCCTTTTTTCATCCTAAAGGATGTAGAAAATCCACCAACAGCCAGTTTGAACGAAGTTGCTCATGCAACTGTTTGCTTTAGCAGAGCATGGAGAGAGGGTATGTATGGTGTTACTGCATATTGGGTAAATCCAGAACAAGTCAAAAAATCAGCTCCGAGCGGACAATTTCTCCCAAAGGGATCATTTACAATAGAAGGACAACGAAATTTTGTAAAAATATCCACTCTTAAGTTGGCTGTAGGAATAGTTCCACAAGGAGATGATTATGTTGTGACATGTGGTCCTCCTGAAACTATTAAAAAAAATTCTGTCTGTTATGCTATAATTGAACCACATGGATCTGAAATGGTAGATGCTGCAAAGAAAGTTAGACTCGAATTTTTAAAACTCAAAGAGGAAATTGCAAAGAAAATAAACATAGATGATTTTGTTCGTGCTCTTCCTGCAGGAGCAAGTCAGATTACAGAGGTAGGTTTAGGGGATGCCTCTTAAAACAAGAAGTGAACCTATATTTTTTGTTGATGCTATGTTGGGAAATATTGCAAGGAAATTAAGACTGCTAGGTTATGATTCACAATATTTTTCAGATATTGACGATGAAAAATTAATTAATATTGCAAGAAAAGAAAAAAGAATAATTATTTCAAAAGATGAAGAACTAATTAAAAAAGCAAAGAAACTTGACATGAAATCAATTTACATCAAAAAAGAAGATGAAATTGAAGAATTTCTTGAGATTATTAATAGCATAAATTTGAAAAGAATTAAGATAAATGGAAATGTAGCAAGATGTACAAAATGTAATTCATTAACTGAATCAGTAGACAAAGAAATAATCAAGGAAAGAATCACTAATGGAGTTTTAAAGTCAAATGAAAAGTTCTGGATATGTAAGCACTGTAATCAGATTTATTGGGAAGGTACACATATTAAAAATCTGCAAGAATTTGTAGATAAGATAAATGAAAGATTACAATAATCTATCAGATGATGATGGTCATATTCTTGTAAAAACTGCAAGGAAGATTGTTGCCGAATATCTAAAAAATGGCACAAAGCCAAAACTAGAAAAAGAATTTAAAAACAATTTTTCTTTTAAATCAGGCGTATTTGTCACATTAAATAACACATTGGGATTAAGAGGATGCATAGGGTATCCATTACCTGATAAATCACTGTTTAATGCATTAGAAGATGCAGCAATTTCAGCTGCAACAGAAGATACAAGATTTTCGCCTGTTAAGTATAAAGAATTGGATTCAATTTCATTTGAAGTGACTGTACTTACACCACCCAAGAAAATTGTTGTGAGTAAACCTGAAGAATATTTGTCAAAGATCAAAGTAGGAAGAGATGGATTGATTATAAAATGTGGATTTTATTCTGGTTTGCTTTTGCCACAAGTTCCAATTGAGTACGGATGGAATGAAAAGGAGTTTTTAGAATATACATGTGAAAAAGCTGGGTTACCAAAAAATTATTGGAAAAATCCTGAAACAGTAATCCAAAAATTTGAGGGAGTCGTTTTCAAAGAAGAAAATCCGAATGGCATAGTCGTTAGAGAAGCGTTATAGGGTTAGAAGATTTAGTATCTAATAAAATTTTTTGTCCAGTTTGAAGTGATGAAAATTCATCATCAGTTACTATTACAAGTGGAATATTAGCTAGAGCACATCCTGTTGCAACAGTAAGATCTGCTTTTTGACAAATCATTGCAAGTGGAGCAGTGTTATTAGATTTGATAGAGTAGATAGTATATGCGCCTACACTACTTCCAACACCATTTGGAAATACTAGAATGCTATGTTTGATGGATTTATCAAATAGCTCATGGTTTTTGTCACTAATTATTCCAGTTTTTTTATCAACAGTACCTAGAAAATTAATTGGGTGTTGTGATTTTAGGATTACTCCTTGTGTTTTTCCTTGAACTAGGATTTTCATCTTGTTTCATCTTCAATTATTTGAGAGAGTGGTTTTAGATTAACATCTACACCATTAGAATTTTTCAAATAATATGCTCCTTTGATACTGTTTGTTGTTACTGAATCAACATTATCTTTGCTGATTAGGGGAGTAAGACACGTGCAGCAATCAGCAAGAATCTCACATCCAGCTCGTTCTAATTCATTAGTGTACCCAATCTTTCTTGCTTGATCCTTTACTGTTCTAGGACAAAAGATCATACATCTTTTCTTAAAGGAACGACCCTTTAGTCTACTAGTAAGATCAGAAATTTCTTCAAGACCCAACTGAGGACTACCAAGTGTTATTAGATCGCCTTTTTCTGCAGTGTTTAGTTCGTCATAAATCTCATCCATCTCTTTTTTATCAAAGTCAACTTTTTCACAGTCAGGAGCTCCATCACCAAAAAGAAATTTTGCACACGTACCAGAAGTTCCCATCCCACCACACAATGCTTTGCAGCTACGTCTGTCCATCTCTCCTACACCAGAGATATTTACAGAATTGTTTCCAACTTTGCCTGCAAAAAATCCAAGCATTCCATATGTTAGCTCATTTGGATTGTCTATCTTCATTCTAATTGTCAGATTTGGAGAATCTTCTTTTCTTAGTGATGAATATGGGCTTTTTCCAGTAATTGCACTTGCAAGTGCACTGAATGCACTTTCCTTGTTTGTCTTGAGGTTATCAAATGAATTTGCATGAATTGCTGCATTACTTTCTGCAAAAGATACTTGTGTTCCATCTTTTGGCATATCAAAAATTTCGTATGGAATACAGGAAAACGATGGAGTCACTCCCATTGTTTCATATGATTTTCTAATAGAGAGTTGCTTTGAAATAAAATTATTATCTAAACCATAATTAGATACATTATCAATGTCAAAGCCCATTGGATTAAGAGTAGTTCTGACTTTGACTCGGGCATTTTTACTGATGCCAGATAAAAATTCCTCGCCTGCATCTCCAATTGTATTATAGTTTACACCAGAAAGATGTGCCCATTCAATTGGAATTAGTTTCTCTGCGTCAGTTGCCTCACCTGTTGCAACCAAAATTCTGTATGCCATCTGCATAATTTCGCCTTGTTCGCCTTTTAGAGCAGATTCTTCTTCCTGTGTTAATTCCAACAGTACTAGTTTTACTATTACAGATATAATACTTGTATGTAAAATTTCATACAGGGATGCAAAAAATTCTTCGTGGGATGATAGATACCATGGTTTCCGTAAAGCCACCAAGAATGACTGCGTTAAGAGAGCTGCATGAAGCAGAAACGGGATCATTTAGTATTTTAATTGGAACAATCCTTTCAGCAAGAACAAAAGATGAAACTACAACAAAAGTAGTCAAAATGTTATTTTCAAAATACAAAAATCCAAAGGAACTTGCAAATGCTAAAATAAAAGATGTTGAGAAAATTATAAAATCAATTGGTTTCTATCATGTAAAATCAAAAAGAATAATCGAGGTCGCTAAAATTATTGATTCCAAATACAAAGGAAAAGTCCCAGATAGTTTAGAAAAATTAGTGGAATTGCCAGGGGTAGGAAGAAAGACTGCAAACTGTGTACTAGTTTATGCGTTTGATAAACCAGCTATTCCTGTAGACATTCATGTTCACAGAATTTCAAATAGGTTGGGATTAGTAGATACAAAAACTCCTGAAGAAACAGAACAAGAACTAATGAGAAAAATTCCAAAAAAATATTGGATTGAGATTAATGATACTTTTGTCATGTATGGTCAAAATATTTGTAAACCAGTATCACCAATGTGTAATGTTTGTAAAATTAAAAGAGATTGTAAATATTACAAAACTAAGAACGCTTCTTAGTCAGATATAGAATGCCTACTAGTATTCCAACTCCTGCAGCTACATAAAATGGAAAAAATGCAAATGGATTTTTTGCTGGATCTCCAGACATAATTTCTACAGTCATGCTTCCAGAATTTACTGCGGGCGGATCAGTAGAGCTTTCCATTCCATGAACAGAGTAGGAATTAATTACAAATTCACCGATATCAAGATTAGATACTACTATTCTTGCGCCGTTGTTAACTGTTAATCCTGCTCTTTCAGTATATGATACAACTGTTTTAGATTCAGGAGACCACCCTCGTTCCAAGTCACTATGCACAACAATATATCCTTCTTTAGGAGTCTGCACTGCAATCCAAAATTTTTCATTTGGTTGTGAACCCATACCTATTTCAACTAATTTCTCAGGATTATCTTTGTCATAAATTCTCAAAACTGCATCTCCATCAGGATTTGCATACACAAGATTGTTATCAATAGTAACTTGCCAGCTTATTGCATGTGATCTTTGCATCTGAATAATATTAGCATCTCTAAGAATTTTATTGAAATCTGATGATGGGATCTCTATTGTATCAAAAATTAAAGTTGGATTTTTTGATTCTTCTGCAAAAATAGGTAACATAACAAATCCAGAAAGAAAAATTAATGTAAGAAGATATTTCACGAGCTAAATCTATTCTGAGTGAATAAATACTTAATCAACAAATGGGTGAGGATAATCCAAGATTACCTTTGAAACTTCAGGTCTCAGGATAAATTCAGATGGAGACTTACCTTCATCAATCATTTGTCTTAATTTAGTTCCACTAATCTGCTCTTTTGCATCATCATCATGTGGACATGCCTTTGGATTTGTATAGGTTAGACATTTTCTACAATAGAAAAATGCTGGAAAAAACACTGGTGATATTTCTAGTTCTGGATAGTCATCGAAGATTTTTTGTGCGGCAAATGGATCATAAAAGGTTCCAACTCCTGCATGATCTCTACCAATAATGATGTGAGAACATCCATAGTTTTGTCTCATAATTGCATGATGAATTGCTTCTTTTGGTCCAGCATACTTCATCTCTGTATGCAAAGTTCCAAGCTTGCATCTATTTTCTGGATAATAATGTTTAATCATAGTTTCATAGCATTTTACAATCACTTCATCTACAAAATCACCTGATTTTTTCTTGCCAATTACTGGATTGACAAATACTCCATCTCTTGTTGTAATAGATGTTTTTTGTAGCATCTCGTGTGCTACATGTGGAGGATTTCTTGTCTGAAAAGCCACGATTGTTTTCCATCCTGCTTTAGCAAATGCTTCTCTGGTTTGTAAAGGAGTTAATCTGTATTTTCTAATTTCAGTCTCTTCAGGTCTTGAAATAAAATCGATTTTGCCTCCAACTAGAAAATCTTGCATGGACATTGTCTTTGCAACACCGGGATGTGAAGAATCAGATGTTCCGTACACTCCCTTTGCAGTCTTTTCCTTATCAAAGGTGAATGTCTCTTTGACATACAAGATTGCTATTCCCAATCCCTGTTGATTTTGTAGTAATACTTTACCTGCTTTTTTCATTTTTGCAGCTGTAGATTCATCTACATCAAGAACTATTGGAATAGTCCAAGCCAAGCCATTTGATAATCTGCCTTTTGAGATTACACTTTCATAGTCTTTTTTACCCAAGAATCCTTCTAGAGGGCTAAAAATTCCATCTGCAATGTTTTCAACGTCATTTGCAAGATCTTCAGATATTGATATTGAGAATAATCCAGATGGATCATCTTTGGTAATTCTATTTACCAATTTTCCTCCGTGTGGCTTAATTGAATAATCAGACATACTAAATTCCCTATTTATGGTCTATATGAAGGCCACATTCTTTATGCTCTCCTTGTTCCCACCACCAACGTCCTGCTCTCAAGTCTTCACCAGGTTTGATTGCTCTAGTACATGGTTCACATCCAATACTTGGATAGCCTTTGTCAAGAAGACTATTGTATGGTAAATTATTTTTCTTAATATAATCTTGAATTTGATTCCAAGTCCAGTCTATTATTGGATTAATTTTTAAAATTCCACCATGTACATGATCTATCTGAAAAATATTGACTTCCTTTCTTACTTCAGTCTGATCACGTCGTAATCCAGTAATCCAACCATCTAATGTAGATAGCATTCTATTAATTGGATGTACTTTACGAATTTCACAACATAATTTTCTATTTTCCACACTCTCATAGAAAAGATTCATTCCTTTTTCTCTAACCATATCTTCAACTTCTTTAGTATCAGGAAACAAAACTTCAATTGTTATATTGTATTTTTTTCTCACAACATCCATAATGTCATAGGTTTCTTGTGGTAGTCTTCCCGTATCTAATGTAAAGAATCTAAACTTGGAATTGATTCTGAGCATAATATCCATAATTACTGCATCTTCTGCACCAAAACTAGATGCTTTGGCAACTCGTGGATGAAGATTTTCTGAGACCCATTGAAGGGCTTCATTTGTTGTCTTTATTTTTAAATTAAGTTGATCTACTTGTTCTTGAGTAAATTTTTTCACAAATATACTTGATTTGTTTTGTTTTATATTGATTACCTGAGTGTTTTATCCTAAATTATAAACAGGCACATTTCAAAAAAGAAGAGATGGAAGATATTTCTTATGTAGTAGTTTTTCCAACAATTTTCTCTAAAAATAAAATCCCCCAATTAGTTATAAATATCAAAAAAATTCTAAAGATTCAGAATCAAGAGTTCAAGTCAGTAAAACGTGATGGAGATATTATTTTAGTAGATGCAAATGATCCTGTGTTTTCATCATCTACAATAAATTTACTTTTTGGTATTGAAAAAATAGCTATTGCTAGGCAGGTAAAAAATGATTTTCAAAAAATCGTGTCAGAAATTACTACAGTAGGGGGTAATTTACTCTTAAAAGGAGAAAGATTTCTAGTTAAAGTTGAAGGAACATCAAAGGGATTTTTTACAAAAGATATTGAAATTGCAGCAACATCTAATATTATAGAAAAAAAATCAAATATGGGAGCGCGTCCTGGAACAGAAGAAAATTTTGATAAATTATTGTACACATATCTAACAAAAGATAATGCATACATCTGTATTTTCTCAGATAAAGGTCAGGGTGGTATACCATATCAATCTCAAAACAAAAATGCAATATGCAGTGTTTATGATGAGATTTCAGCAATTTCTTGTTTTGAAACAATTAAGCAGGGATTTGATTCAAAAATAATTATATGTTATAGACAAAAATCAGAATTAATGAATTTGGTTAAAATGATCAATCAAATAATCCCTAGACTAGTAAAACAAGAAATTACACTTGAATTCTTTAATGTTAAGATTAGTCAAGCAGGAATCAAAAACTATCTGATGTTTATAAATTCTATATTAGAAATTATGCTTCATGAAGCAAAAGCAAATAAGATAAGTCATGTATCTCTTGCATTATCCCCACTGATGTTTTCTGCAGATTTTATTGATCATTCGATGAAACAAGTATTTAAAAAAGATAGAATACCAGTTATTCCACTAAGCGGCATAGATACCAAACTTTTTGAAGAAGCCAAAGAAATTGGATTGGAAAAACAAATTACAAAGTTAGAAAAATTATTTATGATTAATTCAAATGAAATACCAAACTTTTCAAACAAAGACGTAGATTTTGCTATAAAATCAAAGAAAAAGGTGACTGTTAAAATAGGGCCAAATAATGTTCATGATATCCTTGATTCTCTAGAATAGAATCACTGAGAATTTAAACGGCATTAGATGATTGCAATTAATGTTAAAAATTGGTGAATTTATCTATCCTTGGGGTAGTGGTCATTATTCACGAATGATGAGGCTAAATGCTGTTTTAGGTAATCACATAAAAGAGAAATTTGAAGTTCATTTTTCAAGCAAAGATCATGTTTATCAAAAGTTATTGGACAGATTCCCCGATCATAAAGATCAGATCCATGAGATATTAATGCCAACCCCAATTGATGGGAGATTTGGACCAAGTATTTCATTGTCACTGCTAAATTTGCTATTACCAGTTTCAAAAAATCCTCCTCTTGTAAAACAAGTTACAAGTTACTTGAGACAAGAAGGCAAATTGTATGATAATGAAAAATTTGATCTAGTAATTAATGATGGAGACATGGGTTCAAATATTATAGCAAAAAATCGGCAAATTCCTAGTTTGTTTATAACAAATCAATTTAGACCAAAATTGTATAAATCAAGATCCTATTTTTATCCAGCACTAGTTTTTGTTTCAAAACAAATTGCAAAAGCCTCCAGAATTCTTGTAGCAGATTCTCCCCCTCCATATTCTCTGTGTGAATACAATCTCAATTTCACAAAAGATGTAAAAGAAAAAGTAACTTATGTCGGACATTTTACTACCAATGTAAATGTTGAGAAAAAACCAACATCTGATCTTGAAAAACTTGTACAAAATTCAGAGTTTGGATATTGGATGAGAACGGGAAACATATCAACTAATGATGGAACAGGTCAAAGGTATGAGCAAGTGTTTAAGCAAGACGAGATGAAAAATGAGAAGAGAATTATTTCTCATGCAAAAAATAATTCAATGATTGATTCTGTTTTAGGAAAAGATGGGGAAAAATATACGATATCTAATGCTTTGGAGAAGAAAATTGATTGGATTCAAATTGATATTGGTTTTTTATCAGAACAAGAGAAAGAGACAGTTTTGAATTTGAGTAAATATGCTGTAGTAAATGGCTCTCATACTGTAATGGGTGAAATTTTGGGTGGAAAGGCAAAACCAATAATTGGCATACCAATTTATGATGAACACACAAATAATATCAGATGGGCTGAGGAGAAAAACCTTGGAGTACTAGCAGTTAAAACAAAGCAAGTGATTGAGTCTATTTCAAAAATTAAAGACAATTATAACAAATTTGAAGAGAATTTGGCTGATTTTTCTAAAAATTTTGTTCCTAATGGAGCAGAAAATACGGCAAAGATAGCAGCAGAAATGCTGGATGAAAAGAAATAATACTTTATTTTGCGATTTTTAGTTATCTGGCACGCGGGATGTTCGATGGGCGAACTGACCGCAAGGGATGACGATAAAATCCGCGTGTCAGATTTTAAGTCGATCATATAATAACGTGGGAACGCTTTTATGGAAAAAATTAAGCCAAATTATTAGTGCCTAACTGTCCAGAATGTACTGCAAGAGAAAGAAAGAAAATTCAAGCAAAATATGAAGCTGAAACTGCAGAAGAGAGTAGAGGTAGAGATGATTTATTCAAGTTATTTGATCAAGTGGAAATTCCTATGAAGATGGATTCTGCTACAAAACATTTCATTTGTAAGAGATGCGGTTTGTATGCTACACGAGAACAGGTCTCTGATATCAAATACAGATTAAATCAAAAAGAGAAGACACGTGAAGATAAGCAAGATGACTATCTTGAATGGTGGCAAAAAAGTAAGAAAGACAAAGAATTAGACTAGAGTTGTTATTTTATGGTAAAAAAGATAGATGAAGAGAAACCAGCTAAGAAAGAAAGAAAATCAGCTAAGAAAGATGACATTCCAGATTGGGTTTCAGATGAAATTCAAAATGCAAAGTTTGAGAAACCAGAAGAACTAAAGAGAGCTGGATATATTCTTGAAATTTATGATTCGGATAATAAAATTGATGTTCAATTATATGATTCAGTTGAAGATGGGAGACATATAGTTACGCTTGATTTACCAAAAAAAATTAAAACATCAGATTTAGAAAAAGGAGTAGTTTATGAATTTGCTTTTGATCAACATAAAGCACCATTAAGTAAGAAAGTAACAGAATATCTTCAAAAAGAGAAAGAGATTGATATGAATGCAATATATCAATTTGAATTAAAAGCAATGGAGTTGCTTGATGTAGGATCTAGTACATCTATAGATGAAGAACCAGAAGAATAAGACTAGTTTTTTGTTTTCGAGTTCAATTGTTTTTTAAAAGCTATGCCCAAAATAGGATTTATTAGATAAGGAAAAGTATGTTTCAGCCATACAGCTACACGAATTACTGAAGGAACAATAATTTCTAATCGTGGAGAATTTGCAGCTCTTAAGATTGCTTTTGCAACGGTTATATCACTTAGTGATGTTGGTGAATACTTAGGCATTTTTTTAAAAGAAGGATGATCAAAAAAGTTAGTTCTAACCATTATTGGACTTACAACTGTTATTCCAACACCTGTTCCTTTAAGTTCATGTTTTAGACCTTCTGAAAAACCCAACATTGCAAACTTTGATGCACAGTAAGATGCAATCCCAGGTAAACCAAAATTTGCTGCAACAGAAGCCACATTAACAATATGTCCAGATTTTTTTTTAAGCATTGATGGAAGAAAATTTTTGATGCAGTAAATCATACCAAAATAATTTGTTGCCATCTGTGATTCTATTTCTCCAGTTGTTAAATCAGAAACAAAGCCATAGATTGCAAATCCAGCATTATTTACTAAAATATCAATAGAACTATATTTTTCTAAAACAATCTTTGACATTTTTTCTACTTGTGATTTATCAGAGATATCACATTCACAAACAAAAGTGGAAATGTTGTATTTTTTTAGATCATTGGCTATTTGTTCTAATTTTTCTTTTCTTCTTGCAACTAGAATTACATTAGAACCATTTTTGGCAAATTGAATCGCAGTTTCTTTACCTATTCCAGATGAAGCACCTGTAATTAACACAGTTTTATCTTTAAAATCCATAAATCAAAAAATTCATTAAAAGATAAAGTGGTTTCTATGTGCTTATTTTGCCATATAAACACAAATTTTAAGGCTATTTTGAGATTTTCTTTTTTAAATTGTTGATTTCTTTTTGTTGCGCATCTGTTCTTTTTTTGAGAGTGTCTATTCTAGATTTTTGCTGTGCAAGATCGCTTTCTAGTTTCTTTATTCTTCTGGATTGGTCCTGTTCATGTTGCTTATTTGATAATTGGGCCATAACTTAGTATAAAATATCTGAACTTAAGAATATCTTTCAAACAAATTGTAGGTTATTTTAAAAAGAAATTTAGAAGATTTTGTTATGTCTGAGTTCAAATTGGTTTAGGGGCATAACGTATCCTCATTTGAGGGATTTTGCGATTTGAAGCAGATCATCCATAGGAACAAATCCGTTTAATCTGTACAGCATTCCAGAAGAATCATCCACAACAAATACTGTTGTTGGAGTATCGTATGTCTCTTCATTTATGGTTTTATTGTTTTCATCTATGGCGATTGATTTTCCTATCGATGCAGGAATTCCAATTATCTGTTTTCCGTTAGAAACAAATGAAACTATTTTATCTTTAGCTGGCGAGTTGTTTGCAAACATATTTGCAAGTTCTTTACCGTCTTTAACTTCAAATGCCGTATCTAATGGTCCAGCAATAATTTCTATAACTCCATCTCTTAGGGTTGCTTGTGCGCCACATACATTACCATCAAAATATTTCAGTTGAACTCTTGACGGTTCTACATATTCAGCATCTTGGAGCGTATAGCCTTCCAGTAAAACAGTAGGTGTCAACACAGGAAATGGAGCTTTGTTTTTTACGGCGGACAAGTTTTGAGCACATATAGTAGCTGCGCCCGCATTCATGACGATGTTATATGTTTTCAAGCCAAATATTTTCTTTGGAATATAGGTCACCTCATCATTTAGAGATAGAAATACACTTCCAGTAACACCAATAACCGCAATTGAAAGTATTATTGATACTAATATCTTAGTATTCATCAATCCTACTCTACATGCTTATTTTGCCATATAAACACAAAAAATTGAATTAGAAGACATTAAACTGTGATTGGGTTGCTTTTCTATTGGAGAAAAAGAAAATGAAAACTAGGCTTTTGATAATAATTATTGCAGCTATTTCTGTAGGTGCGTTATCATTTATTTTGAGTTCATTCCAAGACGAGGGCTGCACCAGTACGGGTAGAGGGGATGAAAACATGCCAATACTTCAGCAATTTGGTGGGAAGCAAGCATCCACACTAGAAGAAGCAACTGCAATTGCAGGTCACGACATCAAAGCCCCAAAATACTTGCCACCAGAATATAAAATCAGAAATATTTCCATTTCGGATAGCAGGATAGTCATCTTGGCATCAAAGTATCCTGTGACTAACGATACTCGCTATGATTACTATGTTTTTCAAGATAAAGGAATTATCATTTATTATGATTATTTGACAGAAATGGATCATTCAAATTTTATCAAGTCATTTTTGGATAATACCCCAAAGGTTTGGAAAAAATTTGACGTAAATGGGATGCCTGCATTAGGATACGAGACAACCAGACAGCAGGATACCACAGCTTGCTTTGTAGCAATACTTCAATTTTATCAGAATCAGACAAGCATTATGATAACAGGATTGTTTTCTACAGACGAATTAATAAAAATTGCATCAGGCATTGGATAATGCGATAGTTTGTAGAATTGTGAAATATTGAACAAACTTTTTCAAATAATTTCAATATCTAAATTGATGTGGAGTTTTCATTTTTTAAAGTTATTTGAGTTTAAGTTGTGTTTCTATTTCATTTTCTTTTTACCAATAATACTGTCATTATGACAGAGACTATTATTGCAATCAGTATGATTACTAAAATCAAGAACTCAGGCAATCCTTCTGATGCACTAACATATTCATCTTTTTCAGACGTATTGTTGGATGAAACTATTACTGTCTCATTATCAACATGTTGCGGTATTGGATCAAAGTCAAAATTTAGAGGATATGTATTTGGTGCCTGTCCTGAAAAATAGTAATACTGCCAGACATTATGGTTTTGAATTGATTTCTCCACCCACTTAAATAATTGGCCGTTTTCTATTGCATTATTCATTTCGATTTTTTTGGATTCCATAAACTCTGCGCCCTTGTAATCATAATATTTGGCCCATCCATCAACAAGATCTTGTGGATATTTGTGATCTATTACTAAATCTATACAAGGCGCATCAGGCCAATCAGTGTTTACAATGCAGATTCCAAATGCATGAGGAAGAATTAACCCAGTAAGCCCTGTAAAAAATAAAACCAATACAAAATATTTCATGGAGAGTAAAATCTGTAAGATCCTCATAAAGTATCCTAATCTTTGATTAGATATAAAAAAAGGGTTTTTATCGGAGTATCTCAAGTAGAGAACTTTCCGATATTGTATTTACATGACTGATAGCTTTTCCTTGCTCAAGTTTGTATATTCCATATTCGCCAGAAACTGGTTCAAAGTATTCTCCATCAAATGGTGCATGAAGGAGTATTACCAAGTTATCACCAATTTGATATTCAGGAATTTCAGACACTACTGTAAATTCATTGAGTGCGCCACCCAATACTTTGAATTTGTACAAATTAGTTGAGGAGGAACTCTTGATGTTGTCTGTTACCTGTAACTCGTATACACGATAGGGCTGAGTTTGAGCAATTTTTGGAGAATCTTCCTTAACATAATTTCCAAACTCATCCCTGTATTGAATTACTTGATATTTATCAACAATTTTTCCTTTAACCACTGCATCTGCCATATGTTTCATCTCTGTAAGATCTGTAGTGGTGTAGGAATTAAATACCAATATCTCATTTTGATTATCCTTAAGATTTGTTGTATTTACATTGTTTGAATCTAGTGTAGACGTAAAATATACACTGCCAATAACAGCTATTGTTATAACAGCAAGAATTGAAAATTTGTTTTTGTTTTTCATTTTCAATAATTCGCCGCCATCATAGAGTCATCGTGTGTGTCAGGACTTCTTCGTACTTGATTCTCAGCTATAGAGCCATACATAACAGAAATGGTATTTGTACTATGTTTCATATTTGCAAGATGTCCAAATTCATGTCCTGTTGCACTTCTCCAATCATATCCGTTAGTTGATGTGTCTTGTGCAGAATCTTCCCATGAAAGATTTTTGTTCATGGCAATGTAGGCTCCAATAGGCACACCATTATTAATGGTAATAACGGTTAGACCTGCTCCGGAAACTCCGCTAGTCCAGGCATAAACTGGTGTACCGCTAGATGCAGTCTCAGTTAAACTCCATGTACTACCGGAAATACCCTCCCATACATTTGAAGATGTTGTCAAGTTAGAACAAGGTGAAACGTGACTAGTTTTTGTAATTGTAGTCAAACTAGAAGTACAAAAGTAATCTTGCGATACATCTGCCCATTTCCATGAATATGAATTGGTTGCATATGCTTCACTTCCAATTAGAGAAAAGGCGCTTATAGCAATTGTTGCTATCATTATTGTTGTCATTTTTGAAGTCATTTTTTTGTTTTTAATAATCATTATTTTCATACCATAAGAATTGCCTAATAAGTAGAACTTAGTCTGGGACTAAGTAATCCTTTTAAACTGTTTATTTTGGTAATATTTTTTAATTTTTTGTTTCTGAAAATCTGCGAAGATAAAAAGACATCCCAAGAGCACTTACACTAACGATTTCAGTATTGTTACTCGTTTCTCTATTTACCAGATCAATTAATTCAAGAAATTCCACATATCTGATAAAATAATCATAGTTTAGATTTGTCTTTCTTGCAAGTGCTGTCTTCTTTTCTGGACCGTTTTGAATTAATGAATAAAGTATACGTTCTATAATGCTGAGATCTACCCGTTGTAATTGTTTAGTTGTAATCATACCCATATCATTCACAAACCAAACTCATCAGAAAAATCTAGTAAAGATTCCCGTATGTAATATCTTGACAGCACATCAATGCAAAACATATTTTTTTCTTGGAAATAACCTTCAAATAGTTTCATTAGAGATACAGCTAAAATTTTAGCTGGTTCTACATGCTTATTTTGCCATATAAACACAAAAAACTATTGAATTGGTGCTATTTTTGTTAGATTCACTTTAAATCTATCAGATATTTTCGAGGCTATTTTTTTCCTAATCTCTTTATCAATTGGACCAAACACCAGATATTTTTCTATATCCTTACCCGATATTGGAGAAATTGTTTCAAGATCATAGATATCATCTCCAACTCTAAAGAGAAGTTCTCCTTTTTTGTATAGTTTATTCTTTATTGCTGATTTATGAAAAATCACTTCATATGATTCTAGACCTAATGAATTGCTAATTTCAGATGCAATTTTTTGATAATCATCAGGTTTCATTTTCATTAATTCATTTGCTACATCTGCATCCTTTTCTAGATCCTTTGGGGTAAATTCACAGACACGTTTCAATAATTTTCTTTTTTTAATATTATTTAGGATTAGTTTTGAGGTCTTAGCTTTATCATTATCAATGATTTTACGATATATTGAAAAGTCATCTAGAGATTTGTAAAAGTTAAGAAATTCAGAATTAGTTTTTGCTGGATCAAATTTAAATAAATCCTCATCAAAAATTTTTTCTTCATAAATAGCAATTTCAAGAGCTTTTAGAAACATTTGATCAGCTGCCAATCTTGCATGATGTTCATAGACTTGGACATGCATCAAATAACGTGCTAGTCTATAATTTTCAAGAGAATCTTTTCCTTTATTGGTAACACAGATTTGAGAGCCTTTTACTGTTGAAGTAAGAGTATGAAGAATTCTACTAAAATCAAATTGTCCATATGCTACACCAATATGATAAGAATCTCGTCTCAGATAATCTAATTTGTCAGCATCAATACCGCTTGAAACTATATCTGATTGAAGAGATTTTGACGGTTCTTTATAAGATTTAATTTCTTTACTTAATAATTCTACAATTTCATTTCGTTTTGAACCTAAAATTGAATCAAGCTCAGAATCTTCTTTTATAATTATTTTGGAAATTGCCTCATGAGGCTCTTCTATTGTTGGATTAGTTTTTTCCATTATATGTTCAAATAAGTGTGAAAATGGTCCATGACCAATATCATGAAGCAAGCAAGATAGTCTTATTTTTTCAATATCATCCTGCTTGTTAAAGCCTAATTCGTTAGCCATAATATTTGAAACATATGTGGTTCCTAGTGAATGCTCAAAACGAGTATGTGTTGCAGAAGGATATACAACATAAGCATGAGAAAGTTGTTTAATAAATTGAAGTCTCCTAAAAATTTCAGTGTCTATTATTTTAGTTTCTAATTCAGATAGATCAATAAAACCATAGAGAGGATCTCTTATTGCTTTGAACTTAAAATAATTATGTGATAGAGACAAGATCTAGTTTTTGAAGTAATTCAATTCCTGCTAATGCATCATCTGCAGAAACATTCCAATCAAAATCTTTTGCAATTGTTTCTACATCTCTTGCTGTGTATTTACCTTGAAGTCCGTCTTCAGAGCTTGTTAAAATGTAATATGCTTTTGCTGCATATGATAAAGGAGTGGGCTTTAGTTCACAGTGTTCTTTACAAATTTTTATAGTGTTTGCAATAGTTCCAAATTCTTTTGGATATTTTTTTTGAGCAGTTTCAGCATATTTGATTCCATTTTCAGTTAATTTGTATCTATAAGTTTCATAATAACTAGAGATTATATTTTCTTCAACATAAGAAAATTCAGACATATCTGCTAATGCAGTTGATACTTCTCGATTAAATGGCCCATAGAAATGATGGATGTAATTTGATATATCCAAATTTGGAATCATTACAGTATGAAAGTAAATTAATTTCTGTACTGTTGTTTTACTGATAATTTCATCATTATTTGCATGTAAAGTTAATGCAATAGCATCAAATACATCCAAGCCCATATCTAGTTTCAAAAACGCAGGTGATGATTTAAGCTTACTGAGGAATTTTTAATTGATCCAAGTGTGATCGCAAATTGACCTTAATACTAGATCATGAATTTTTTAGATAAAATCATAAATTTTTATAAATTTCTTAATGGTTTTGAGGTTATTGTAAATAAGAGAGATCATATTTTTAGATGAGATTATGATGATAGTAATGTGAGTGATTTTAGGGTAAATTGTCATTTATGTGATAAAGAAATTATTCGAAAACCTGCAGAAGATGGCACTTGGCCCATGTTCAATCTAGATGAGACAAATCACGAACATCTGGTAATTTCAGTTAGTACAATTTTATCTGATATTCATTATAAAGATAATGAAGACAAAACAAAGCTAATTGGAGAGATGACATTAATGGAACTCGAAGATCGTATAAGAAGACTATCTTCACAAGAAGCTGCTATGAAAATAGGCTCATATTTACATGCAACAAACGGTTTTGTAAGTAGAGGATTCAAAGAAGATTTCATTAAAAAAAATGTTATTGTTAGTGGAAATGAATACTATATCACAGGTAGTTTGGATGATAAAAACGAGGACACCGTAGTTGAAGCAAAATTCATTGCTTCTAGACGACAATTAAAAAAAATTCGTCAATATGCTAAGGATCAATGCGATATTTACGGTTGGATTACAGGATTGCCAAAAAGTAAATTATTTTTACATATTATTGATGAACATAAAAATGAAGATGAATCACATTTTAATAATATAGAAAGGGGAGAAGAATTAGTAAATAATTATATTAAAAATAATTTGAGATAATAATTTATTATATTTTATTTCTTGAACACTAAATTTTAATCAAAAAATATTCTAATAGTTATGAATAGTTAACTCAATTACAAACTTTGAATGTGTTGTAATAAGTTACATCGACATGATTCATTACCAATCAAATATACTATTTTTCTTAGGTTTCTTTTTAGTTCTCATTCTAGTGATTGATATATTAGAATCCTTGGCATAGTCACGTACATCTTTAGGAATTTTAGTTTTCTTGGCAACTATTAATACTCCTTTCTTTGCATAATTTGGATGACCTTTGTATTTTCGTACTTGATCAACGTGTTTGAATTCAAGTTTCTTGACATTTTTTGCATCTCCAACAATTCGATCATGTGGATTCTTCTTTGAATACCCTACAAAATCAGGTCTAGTATGAGTAGATTTTGAATATTTTTGTGTCTCAACCTTGTATCCTTTAAAATGATTTGAAGTCTTTCCTTTTTTCTCTAGAGTTTTCCAATGATTACCTACAGCGACTCCATTTTTCTTATGTCTTTTTGGTTTTGGTGTACTAGTTCCTAAAATAGAATCCCAAAAACCCATGAAATAGAATACTGTTAATGGGTTATGAGCATACCTAAATTTTTAAATAATATTTTGTTCTAAACAACCAATGCCTGAATTCTTGGCAAAGAAAAAGAAAACAAAGACAAAGCGACCTGTAGAATTCAAGACTACCAGTGGAAAAAAGATAGAATTCAAAGCCAGACGAAAGCCACAGAGAAGAGTCAGAGTGAAATTCAAGTCTGAATCAGAAAAGTCTTGGTTTGAGAAGTTATTTTAAATTGATTGAATTTGTAATCTGTGTTGTCTAGATCATTAGTGTGATCTTATCATCAATAATAAGTAAAAAAAAATAGATCATTCTGATCTATTAAACCCAAACTACCTCTACAGAAGATCTTGCAATCATCTAATTTAGAACATAGAATTTTAGATTGGAATGAGGAAGGAAATCATATTCAAAAAATTCTTTTAGATTATGATTGGAAATATAGAGAGAAAATTTGTACAAATTGCCCCCTAGAGACACAAAAAAAATTAGAATGTTTTAGAGTAAATAATTACAAAAACAACATACAAGAAACGCATTGTAGAAAAATGGATAAAGCTAGAACTCAAAAATATAGAAAGTTAATTACAAAATTTATACAGTTTCATCCATTAAGTAATAGATGATAGAACTGAATATAGATCAGGTTTTGATTTTATAAATTTAGAATAATATGTTTTGTTAACAATATGCGGAATTGATAATTCAAGTTGAGATATTTGAGAATTGATTGAATGTGCTCTACTTTGTACATTTGAGATTTGAGTAGTTTCTTCAAAAGTATGAGTTTTTGAATCAAAATTAAGAATTTTCATCTTAGGTTTAGGCTTAGATTTTGTTTTATGATTTCTAATAGTGGGATAACCAAGAGATGCAGTGTGAACTCCATATAGATATACTATAGAAGTAAGGGAGATAGGATTTGCATTACTAAGATATCGTTGGGAAATTCCTACAACATTACACCAAATATCTACTCCATGAATCTTTTTTGATAATTCTATCCAGTTTACTTGTTGATCATAGATAGAACGATAAACAACATTGAATCTTTCAAAACCATTATCAATTAATTTTTGGATTTTTTCTCCAAACAAACCTATAGTTTTAATTCCTATATCCACAGTAGGACTGACTACATATCCATCGTTGTTGCTACGTAATTCCAGTATTTGTTTTTCAAATTTTATTGCACTTTGTTCTATGTTAGATTCATAATCAGAGATTATTATAGCACCTGCTTGTTTTTGAATATCAATAATTGCTTCTCTTTCTTGTTCTGTTGGAAGATATTTTGGATAATATTGATAATAAAAATCCCATAATATAGTTGGATATTTTTTGATTAATAATTGATAATTATTTATGATGTTTTGCTTTTTATTAGAAGTGATATCAATTTTTTTTCTTGGTCTGTATACATACTGTGAGGTGGTACAATTTAGTTTAATTTTTGCATGTTCAGCATCATCAAGCTCACTTTGATGAGGAGATAGTATAGGAAAATTTGAATTCCAATGCCCTAAACTTGCAGATGATGCATTTGAATAAATGGAGTATAATTTTCCAATATATTCATCAGCACCAATATTTTTAATATTCATCTACACTTATGATGTTTTCAAGTATTTAATGGAAATCAATGATCGATTTTTTACAAATAGTAGAGGAACTTTCAATCAGGATTATTTTTTAGTGATCGCATGTAAAATGCTTCTATGTGCTTATTTTGCCATATAAACAACTAAAAAAGAGATTTTCTTATCTTTCCACCAGTCAAAACTTGATCCAGTATACCAATTCCTGCTATAACTAGAACAGTTGCGCCCAATCTACTTTCTGCCATATGTTTTAACAAAGATTCTACAGAGTTGTGGGGATCATCTTTGTCATAATGAATTTTGCATATGCCAGTCGCAGAGTTACATTCTGCATGCCAATGACCGTTTCTAAAGTGAGTCATTGAGAGTTTTTCGCCTAGAGACTGACTCCAAGCAGGATCCCTTTGAAAGTCCTTCATGTAGTACAAATCCCATTCATAATTGTAATTGTTGTTTATCATGTAGGTAGTTCTCATCAGAGTATATAAATATTTTGATACTACTTTAGTACTATTATAGTATGGAATAAGGATCAGGCCCATCTAAGAGGAGTTTTGCAACTAGGGCAATGAGACGTGCCTTTCCTAAGAATATGACCGCATGAAGGACAAACGTATTGTTTTTGTTTGGTTGCTTCATTAATAATTTTGATTACTACTGCTGCACCTACAACTGCCAAAATCAATCCAATTAGTGCATTAGTAGATGAACCGCTCATTTCTTAGCCTCTTTTGCAGTTTTTTCTAGATCGCTGATAAATACAGTGATTATTTTTACAATTGATTCGTTTAATGATTTGAACATTTCAAGTTCTACTAAATGATCTAAAAATGTCGCTTGATATTCAGGTAATCTTAATACAAATTGCCTTTCATTTAATTTGGCTTTCTTTGGTCTTTTCTTTGATACCATAATGATACTATATCTTCAAAGTTTAAAACCATTCTATTATGATTTTGTTTTTTGGCATAATTTTACTCAAATTTTATCTGTAGTATCGTGATAAAGGAATAAAGATCAGTCCTGCAAGAAGAAGCTCTAACCCAGCTAATCGTGAACTTCCAATAATATCGGAGATTACTTTATCATTTTGGTAAATCGATAAATTATCTAATCCAGTATATGCATAGAAACCATACACAATGTTTGGTGTAAACAAGACCAAAACTGGACCCATTATCAAAAATATTATTCCAAAAACAAACAATATTCCGTTCATATGAGTATATTGTTTTAATAGTATAAAAAGGTTAGTAGGGGCTAACTAACTATATAATGTGGCAATATTATAACATCATCATGGGAAATTTCAGTAATACAAAACTCCAAATTTTAAGAATGTGTATTAAAACAAAAACATGGACAGACATAATTGAACAAACTGGATACTCGAAACCCACAATAAAATCCCATATCGACAAATTGATGCTGGAATCATTATTGGAAAAGACTGATAATGGATACAGAACTACATCAAAGGGAATTGAACAAATTAGTCTGAGACCGAATAGAAGAGATTACGCATCACAAGAAAAGATACCTTCAGAAGTACATGAGATGATTAGTGATGCAATCTTTCCTGGACTAACACTCACAGAGAAATTAAGTGGAATGTTTGCTGAAGGGTTGTTTAGAAATAAAGGTATGATTAAAAAAGTAAGATTGTATTTAGATGATTTATCGAAAATAATGCGTGATTCTGTTGTTGTTTGGTTACCTCCAAATATAAAATTTGAGAAAGATGCATACAAGATAGTGAATCAACTTATTTCAAAACAAATCAAGATAGTTGAAAAATTTGAAGATAAAGGTAGAATGACAATCATCATTGATTTTGATCTTCCGTTGGCATTTGACAATGTAATAAACAATGAAGAAGATCATGAAATAAAACAAAAATTAACTGAAAATAGAGATGAGATATTGGAAACACTGTACAAGAATTGGTCTAAATTAACAAAGTGATCTATAAATCATTCATGTGTTTTTTAAAATAAGCACAAAATAGATCTGATTAATGATTGCGGATATTATAAATTTTTTAATATTTTCTTTCCAATAACAGTCAACTCGTATAGTCGCCCCTTCTTCAGCTTCGGTGTAAGGCAGACAACGAGTTTCTTTTCAACTAGTTCTGATAAAGTATTAGAGATATGGCTTGGGTAGATCTTAGTTATCTCTGAAATTGCAGATGGGGTAGATGGTTTGTCTTGCAAGGCGATCATCACTTTTTTGCGGTATTCTGAGGCCAGAACAAAGCCAAGGGTGTATGAAGTGTCAATCAAGTAGCTATCTGGTATCTATTTTGTGTCTGAGGTTTTTGGTATTATTACCAGATATGTACTACTTAATTACATATTTAGTACAAGAAGAAGATCAGGGTAAGAAAATGGGAGAAAAGAAGAATGCTGTCATGGGTATTGGTTTTGGAATAATTGCTTTGATTATTTTTGTAACAATTGTAGTTCTTGCAGTAGGCAATTCAGGTGAAACAAAAACAGAGAACGACGCAAAAGAAACAGCGAAAGATGTTTTGGATGAAGGCACAGATAAGAGGGAATCAACACCAGAAATGCAAGAGATAGAAAAGACATCTGAGAAAATTGCAAGTTCGATTCCTGAATATCAGAAAACAGATGAAATACTGAAATCATATTCCACAGTTGGAATAATAGAAGACATACTAGACGACAAGATAACTGCGTTGGATGACAGAATAGAATACCACAGCATGACAGAGCCGAAAGACAGCTTGAACAACGAAGACTTGCTGTACATAGTAGGAGAGATAGAGTACGAGGTTACGACCTGCAAACAAAATATGCCTCCGACAGGAATAGGCGGTTTGCTGGAGAATTTGAGATATGATGTTGAGGACAAGATAAAATCAGGATATGGAAAGGATCCAGCCGTAACGTCAATACTGCAAAGGGCGAAGGAGGCAATCAATGAATATTCAGACTGTTCTAATGTGAGTGTCGTCAAGGAAACAAAATCAGTAACTCCAGAGACTAGTAGCCAACTCTTTTCACTGCTTCCACAAGAAGATGATCTGAGTTCAGAATGGAAAATTACAAAGTCAGCTGATTATAATAAATCTACAAAGAGTTTCTACTACGAGAATGCTGGACAGGTGAATTATGAGAAGAATGTGCACACGATCAAGGAATATCGTATGAACATATTCAAATTTTCAGATTCAAAATCTGCCCAAGAGGCATATGATAAAAAGTATTTTGCTGTTAAAGGTGTAGCAGGGCAATGGGTGCCAGGTATTAAGAATGGAGTTGTTGTAGCTACTGCAGAATTTGATTTACTTTACCCAGAAATATTACTGATGGACTCTCAGAATTGTGTTGCAGTAAAACTCAGTGCAGACTACGGGGATTATGATCATTTGTATGGACACTGTTTAGTAAATAATTACCTCATTTATCAGGATGTAACTGGTTATTATCCAGACATGAAAGATGATTTTATCAAGATGATGAATATCGCCAAAAGCAAGGTTTCATAGTCGGATAGGATTGTTGTTGATAATCAGGGCTTCATATTGTAAAAAGATCATACACATAGTATACCGGCTAGTGCTTTTGTAGTTCTAAAATAAATCCAAATTTTTTCACAACTCCCAATGTCCGTTTGTACTAGTGGTCAACGTCGTCATGGTGGTCTGCGAAACTCTATTGCCTCTTCAAAAGTGAAAAATGCTATGGATATTTTACGGACATAAATACGGAAAAATTGGATATTCAGAACATTACCTTGATGGTGGACGTGTAAACTAGGCACGAATTTAGTAATAAATTTCATAAATCATAATAGTAATATATGATATATATGCTATCCATATCATGGTAAAAAAACAAGTAAAATCAATCCGACTCTCAGAAGACAACCATAGAAGATTAATAATATTACAAGGGCGAATTCAAGCTGAAGAAGAAGAGATTACTTCGATGGATGATGTGATTGACATTCTCATTACGTCTTATGAAATCAGTGGGAAAAAAAGTAAAAAATAATCAGCAAAAGATTCATTTTTTGAAACGCAACTTGTTAATATCTTAGTGTTGCAATACTATAGTTGTAGCATTCTAATTGATGCTACGGAGATTAGGACAACTCCTCAAGTCCAATTAATTATGTAGTAGGGAGGAAAAGATGGAATGGAGAAAAGAATCGCATTGAGCAGCGAAACAAAAATGTTCAAAAAGTATTGGAAAGCAGTAACGTCTTATGACGATGTAGTAAACTATATTGTACCACATGCTTCGGTATGCGATTATTACCGGGAAAACAAAAATTGAAACAGGTAATTTACCCGTATCAGTTTGAAAATTTTCTTATCATAGCACTGGATTCCAAATGGAGTTCAGTTTTTAATGGTGAATTGACCTTCCGAGCTTTCAAAAAAAATCGGAAGTTGTGGATAGTTTCGAACCAATGTCTGAAGTAAAGGACCAATCTTCCAACAAGGGAAAGTCAAAAGTTAAGGGATTAGTAAACAAGACTCAGTATGTAGAGTCTGTAATTGTTGATTCAAAACCTGCGTTTTTGATGACAGACATCAGTACTGGTGAGAAATCGGTACTAGACAAAGTGCTTACGCCAAATGGAATAGTCAGGCCTCTTAAGAGAGAAGAGATGGGCTACATCCCGTTTGAGTTCACCTCTGCTGAAATTGAGGAGTGGAAATCTGTTGTTTTTGACAGAGAGCAGCTCCTAGATGACATTCTGGAAGTGGTTCAACAGTACCTAGACGTATCATTTCAAGAGCAGATACTGTTTACTGGTGACATCCTTCTTACATATTGCCTTGATTGGACAAGCACTACCCACTTCCTGTTTTTTGTAGGCGATAGAGGTTCGGGCAAGACAAATGCAACTAGGATTGTTTCAGAACTAGGATACCGGTGTATGTCGACTGCTCAGATGTCTCCGGCAAACATCTACAACTTTCTGTCAACCGATGAGGAAGGATGTGGAACCATATGCGAAGATGAAGCAGATGACATAGATAACAACACGGAAAAGTTGCGCATCTACAAAAGTTCCTATGCAAAGGGCCAGAAGATTCCAAAAATGGACATGTATGGAAAAAAGGTGCAATTGTACTACAATACATATTGCATGGTGTTTTTTTCAGGCGAAGGTCTACCAAAAAATCAAGCATTAAGAGAGCGAATTGTTGCCGTCTATATGATAAAGGGAAATCCAAAGGACAACATCAAACGTCCAAAGGATCTGAAGTGGAAGGAGGAACACATTGCACCGCTTCGAAAGAAACTGTTGATGTGGAAACTCCAGAACATAGGTAAAAAATTTTCTACGATAGATTCCGGACTTACTGGTCGTGATCAGGAATTATTTGAGGATTTCCTTTCTGTATTTGCAGGAACAAAGCATGAAAGCGATGCAAGAGATGTAGTGAATCATTATGTCAATAAGAGACAGCAGGCAATAGCTGATAGTCTTGAGGGAATAATCTTTAGAATACTTGAACCGCTTCTTGATGAAAACAGAAAG
The DNA here is from genome assembly GCA_023265135.1 of Nitrosarchaeum sp. Classification (GTDB taxonomy): domain Archaea; phylum Thermoproteota; class Nitrososphaeria; order Nitrososphaerales; family Nitrosopumilaceae; genus Nitrosarchaeum. The sequence continues at coordinate 364,186 of JAHFUM010000001.1, forward strand.
ATTGAGTTCCAGCGATTGTATGACATTCTTACAACAAGTGATGAGTTGTCTGAATATCAATACAAGATAAACAGGAATGTGGTTTCAAAGATTCTCTTGGAAAAATTTCAAGCAGTAAATAAACCAATTATCAAGACGGTTAATGGAATCAGGAAGCAGACAACATACTATAGGTTTGATGAGAGGATATTAAAAGTACTATCCGAAAAATATCGTATCAACGATCTATAACGTGGTGTAAGTGGTAGTAGGTGGTGGCATACTACCACTACTACCACTACTACCACCTTTTTTGGTATAGTATGAAATTGGAAGGGAGTTGTGTAAAAAGTAGGCGCTGAACTCAAACAGTTTTCATTTTTCTCTTATTTTTCTCATGATTCTATTGATACAGATGTCTGTTCTCTTCTCAATGTCGTGTTCCCAGAACCGCAGAATAGACCAATCGTTACTACTTTTTTAATGCATAACAAATGTTAACTAAAAATTGATCAGAAAATAAGTAATAAGATCCAAATACTAGGTTATTGTAACATTACCTATTGAGATCTATCACATGTGGTATTTGTGGAACAAAATATAACCTGTATGGTACTCAAATTGAAAGAAAATCAATGAATTTTGGACGAAATAGTGATCTTCTGTACAAATGCAAGGAATGCTTTGCTACTCTGAACATTGTAAGGAGAGATGAAGAATGGAAGATGAGATGGATTGAATCTCCAGATATGGTTTTAGAAGGATCTGTAAGAGCAGAAGATCTTTAATTTTTAGGATACATGCCTAAAACAGCCTGGTTTTGGTTCATACAGAAATCCAAACTGACATGCATCATTGAGATATTTTCGTGCCTGTACATTAGAAAATCTTCCAGTATCTATCAATTTTGAGATAATTGCTTCTCCTTCGATATTAGCAAATTCTTTTTCAAGAGATTCAATAATACTTTCAAATAGTTCTTGTTTAGATAGGAGTTTTTGTGGTTTAGGTTTTGTATTTTTTTCTTTCGTGGAGTTTTTTACTAAAGCGATCAATTGTTCTTTGGATAGTTTTGTTAGATCATCATTAATGAAATTCATTTCTGTATTATGATATTATGTTCCTCAAGTAATGGATCGATCAATTCTGTTCACTATTTTGTTAGATCAATTGATCCTATTAAGATCGGACTGATCGCTATCAATATAAGAAAAGAGTTGTATGATAGTATTATGGTTGACAAAAAATTAGATTTAATGCACCATGGTGACGTAAACAATACATTTGATACAGTAACAGATATGAAGTCCAATTCGGATTATTTTCATTTTGTATGTACAAAATGTGATTCTATTGCATCCATCTATGGTTTCTTATTTGATAGTGCAAAAAGAGTGATTTTTAATTTAAAATGTAAAAATTGTGGAGCACAAAATGTTAGAAAAATTACGTTAGATGCCGCAGTTACAAGATTAGATACAAAAATAAAAACAGAAATCCTAATCAGTAGAAAACATAAAGATTGTTTAACATCAAAAAAAATAGTTAATTAATTTTTGATACAATACAAAATCATAAAGGAATAGTGTAAAAGGAAAGATAGGATCTAAAACAATGGTTATTTTCCAAGACTTTCTTGAGGATCCTATTTATGCCACATTCATCCTCTTTTCAATGTTCTGCTCTCAGAATCGAAGGATAGACTACGCATTCCATAAGGATGAGAAGTAGATGTGGTGTTTTTAATAAAATGAATATTGGGTTTTTGGAAATTCGTCAAGTATAGATTCAATAGTTTTTTTATTAAAAAGTAGATTTTGTCGAGAATTTTCAAGACTTTTCACAATGTTTGAATGTAATATCTGGATATCATGCACACGAGTAAGGTCTTCTTGATGTATTTCTTGTTCTGTATCTTTAGGAACATGTTTTGGTTTTTTTGCATGTGATCTTGATGTTTTTTTAACTAATGGTTTTGGTTTTTTTGCAGATCTTGGTGATTGAGCCATTTAATTATCCTCCCTTTTTAATATCATGTTTTTCTATATAAGGTTGTACCATAGAATAAAATTTTTCTATATCTGATTTTCTATTATTCAGATCATCTAATTGGTTATTGGATAAATCAGAATATTGTTTTTCCAATTTGTTCCGCAATGTTTCAACTTTTATCATTTCATTATGTAGTTCGTTTGCTTTTATTTCAAGTAAATTTTTTTCTTTTTCGGTTTCCTGAACTTGGTTTGTTAATACTTGAGCTTGTTTTTGACCAAAAAAGTATACTAAAACTGTAGCAACATATCCACCCAAAAGAGCAGTCATTTCTTTTGTAACGTCTACTCCAAGAATGAATAATGATGCGCCAAAATATCCGATAAACGGGATAATTACAATTAGTGCAATGTGATAGGCTTGTTGATTTTTGCGATGTTCAATATTTTGTGGCGGTTGTGGAGCTGGTGATGGTTGATATGCCATATAATTTGATAAAAAATGACATTATCATAAGTAAGCTTGATAATAATTGGTTTTTTTGTCTAGAAAATTATCTTAATAGAAAATCTGGTACTTCAATACTGTTTGTTCTAAGATACTGCATTAGATCATCAACTTTGTTTTCCAAATTCTGATATTTTGTTGATAAAATCTTCACATTCTTTTCTACTGCCTCAAAGTCAGAAATCGTAAGGTACGGCTCGACCTCCAGATACATCTCCCTTTTCTTCTCGTCATTCAGCTGGTAGTAAGTATTCATGTAGAATTGGTGTCCTATGAGCGCCTCTGCAAAATCCCTGCCTGAGGCGTTGCCTACGGTAGTCCTGAAGAACTTTCTCAAAGCATGATAGTGTATTACCCTTATTCCATTAGGATTGGTCCTGTTCAAATCAGGAATCTTTTCAAGATAGTATTTCAGTTGCCTCATCAGCAGGCCCTCTGCTACAAGGTGGGCGGGCTGTCTTGGGTTTTCTTTTCTCTTGCGATTACTGGAATAATCTCTGCCAAATATCAGTACGTCATCAAGATGGGAGTTGTCTTTCTTCTCGTCCCACTTTAGAAATCTGGAAAGGTAATCTTTCAGCGAGTTTGTTGCCTCTGCTGTTATGAAAGTTTCACGTGCACTTCTTGTCTTTGTAATTTTTGCTGGAAGTCTTACTGTTGTAGGCGTTGTTGTAAAATCAACGTCAGATAGTTTCAGTTGCACAAGCTCGCCTATTCTCATTCCGCTTGATGACAGCACAAGTATTACAGTCTGTAGTCTTGGCGGTGCGTTTCTTAATACTCGTAAGATTATTTCTTTTGTAAGTGCGGCTTCGGGTTCCTGAATATTTTTTGGAACTCTGATGATGTGTTTGCAGTCCTCTGCGTAAATCTTCAGTCCTAAAAATCTCATGTATCCCTTGATTGCAGCAAGCCTTGACGTGATTGTCTTTGGTTTGTAGTTGTTTTTATCGAGGAAAATAACATAATCTCTCAAAATAACATAGATGTCAAACTTTTCTTGTTGTGTCTGCTCTGCAAATTCCAGTTCGCAGATGCTGTATCTTTGCTGGAGAAAATCCCTGAACCCTGTCTTGTTCTTGTTTGAGATTGCAAGCCTGTACGAGCTTACTGTGCTGTAGCTGTGCGACATGATGAACACAGAGTCAAGGAACGCTTCTGCCTTTTGCATCAGGAGTTCTTGCATGCATGTATATGCAGTCCCAAATATATATTCTCTACTGTCTATATGACATATATGTCATATATAGAGTGGTTTCTATGATTTTTCCTTTTTAGGGATTTTACTCAAGGCTAATTTTACCAGTAAAAGCCAAGTTATGACAATAGGCACATAGTAAGTAGCAATTCTCCAGTCGATTACTGCATTCCAAGTAACTGTACCTTGTGGGATAGTAAGATTGAATGGATCTAAGTTATTCAAATAAGCAATAATACCAAATTCTGCTAATCCTGAACCACCTAGTGTGATTGGTAGATTTCCAATTGCATTTGCACCCATTACAGCCATAATGGAATCAAAAATGCCAATTACCGAACTTGTTCCCATTGTAATTATCATAAATGATATTCCATAAAATAACCAAGATGTAAGTGAAAAAAGAAATGAAATTGTAAAAACTTTTTTTGATTCGGTTGTTTTAAGATTTTTTCTACTCATTATACAAATTTCTTCCATCCATGAATTAGTTTGCTCAATGTATTTTGTTCCTTTTTCCTTTGCAAATTGTTTAGTTAAATTAACAAATATTCCTGGAACTTGAAAAGTTTTCCTAGATGACAAAAAGAATAGAACCATCCATAACGAAGTTACAGTGATACTGATTCCTAAAATTATGACGCCTACAACGTATGCTCCTTTCATCAGTGCAAATATGCCAGCCATGATAGATAACAAACCTCCTGCAAAAACTTCAGTGACTATATCCATTATTGCAATCCAGGTAGATTTTGAAGGTGCAACTCCTTTTTTATGTAAATAATAAATTATAACAAATTCTGCACCTACAAACATGGGAGTTGTAAATTTAATAAATTCGCTTCCAATTCTGACACCACTTAACTTCCAAAAAGAGTCAAATTTTCCAAGATATTTTCGTGAAATATATGCAAATTTTATTCCTTGAAGACCTAGCTTTATCATTATGGCGATTATAGCTGCTACGAAAGGAAGAAGTCCTATTGCCAATACATCTTCAATTTTTATATCAAATTGAATTGCTATAATAAAAATAGGAATTAGAGTAGCTGGTATAGCAATAATTCTCCAATTCATCGATAATTTTTTTTATATATTCAATATGAAAGTTGACCAAATTTCAATAACAATATTGAATACATGCATCTAGGCACAAATTTTAAAAAATTCCAAGAAATTAGTTAGCTAGTTTGTCGGTTTTTTGAATATTTTGTTTGACTTGAACAAATAATGAATCAAAAAGATCATAATCTGAAAAGTTTTTCTTCTAATAATTTGATAACTAGTTCTTTTTAGATACATTTCTTTTTCATCAATATAGTTTGAATCATAAATTGCATGTAATATGACAAGTTATAGATCGATCCAATTTTATTTAATTATTAATTGCCATTTTGGTATATTTTAAGAATTGATAGTAAAAGTAACTAGTTTGAAATATAAGCCAAGAAAGAAAATTTAGTAAGTATTGAAATCAATTTTTGTGACAGGAACAGCAGGAGCAGGAAAATCTCTTTTAACATCAAAATTATACGAGTATTATACAAAAAATAGTGCATTTGCAGCTGTATTGAATTTAGATCCTGGTGTTAGAAATTTACCATATACATGTGATGTTGATGTTAGAGATTATGTTGATGTTATAGATATAATGGAAAAATATGATCTAGGTCCAAATGGTGCAGTAGTCATGGCAAATGACCTGATTGCTTCTAAGATTGATGAGATTCAAGAACAGATTGGCAAAGTGAATCCAGATTATCTTATTGTTGATACGCCAGGTCAAATTGAATTGTTTGCATATCGTTCTAGTGGTCGTTTTGTTGTAGAAAATATTTCGTCTGAAGAAAAAACAAACATATTTCTTTTTGATGGAGCATTAATTACAACTCCAGTAAACTTTGTTTCAATTGCTCTTCTTGCAACATCAATAAGATTACGCTTGAATCTATCATCGGTGAACGTCATTACCAAAACAGATCTAATAGGTGCTAAATTGAGAGATATCATAGATTGGTCAAGCAATCTAAAATTATTAGAGAATGCCATTGCCAAAGAGGTAGATGGGGAGACATATAGTCTAACTACCAATATTTTACGAGGTTTGAATTTAGGGGGTTTTGCTCAAGGATTGATTCCAGTTTCTAATGTTACTGGAGAAGGATTGGTAAACTTGGAGGGTGCATTAAGCAGAATTCTTAATTTGGGTGAAGAGGTAGAAGATTAGTTGACATCTAAGATTACTGTAAAAGCGCCATCTTCTACTGCAAATTTAGGTCCAGGATTTGATGTGTTTGGATTGGCAGTTGATGCTTTTTTTGATGAAATTACTTTAACGAAAAAGAAAAATGGAATAAGTATAATTACTGAAGATGACATTCCAACAAATCCAGAAAATAATACGGCGGGATTAGTTGTTAAAAACATGATAGAAAAATTCAAAATTAAAGACGGTATAGAAATCAAAATCAAAAAGGGCGTTCCTGCTGGATTTGGAATGGGAAGTAGTGCAGCTTCTGCAGCAGCTACTGTAATTGCATTTGATAAGATGTATGACTTGAAATTAAATGAAAATACACTTGTGGAATTTGCAGGATATGGAGAAAAGGCTAGTGCAGGTTCTGTTCATTATGATAATGTAGCAGCATCGGTATTGGGTGGATTTGTAATAGTAAGGACAAATCCTCTAAATGTAATCAAGATAAAGGCACCAATGAATCTAAGGATGTGTATTGCAGTTCCAAAACTTGAAGTTCCAAAAAAGAAAACCAAAGTATCACGAGGTGTAATACCCAAAAAAGTTAGCTTAATTGATAGTATTGCAAATTTGTCAAATGCTGCAGCAATTGTTGTAGGGTTTATGAAAAAAGATCCTAAGTTGATAGGTGATTCCATAAAAGATGTGATTGTAGAGCCTGCAAGACAACATATGATACCAGGATTTGCCAAAGTTAAAGAAAATGCTCTAAAGGCGGGTGCATTTGGTGTAACAATAAGTGGTGCAGGTCCTTCAGTAATTGCTTTTTCAAAGAGTTCGGCAGATTTAAAGAAGATAAGTTTAGCAATGTCAAGAGGATTTGCGTCTGCAAATACCAAATGTCAAACTGTAATTTGTAAGCCAAGCAAGGGTGCAATAGTAATAAAAAAATAATCCGGAGAAAAGATTTATGAAAAAAGCAGTTATTTTGTTTAGTGGTGGAATAGATTCAGTTTGTGCTGCAAGTTACCTAAAATTAAATTATGATCTTTATGGAATTTCATTTTCATATGGTCAAAAAGCAAATAAAGAAATTATTGCAACAAAATCTTTTGCGAAGAATCTTGGATTAAGACAGCATAAAATTATTGATATTGGTTTTATGAAGGAGTTGTATGGTGATTCTAATGTTTTAACTAGTTCAAAGAGAAAAATACCAAGTAAGTTTGATTATTCTATTGTGGTTCCGATTAGAAATGCAGTATTTCTATCTATTGCTTCAGCATGGGCATTTACTCTTAATGCATCATTTGTAGGATATGGTGCACATACAGGTGATGTACACTATCCTGATTGTAGGCCAATATTTGCAAAAAAGTTAGAGTCAGCTTTTAATCAAGGTGAGATTGATGGAATAGATTCAGGACTAAGAAAAAACATTAAAATATGGTCACCATATCGTGAGGGTCTTTCAAAAAGTGACTTGTTAAAAATCGGTTTTAAAACTTTGGGCAATTCTATTTTCAAAACATGGAGTTGTTATTCTAGCAAGAAATATCATTGTGGTAGTTGTGAGTCTTGTAATAATAGAAAAATAGCTTTTCAAAAAGCTTGCATCACAGACAAAACAAAATATCTAAAATAGTTCTAGTATTTGTTATCAAGAATTTTCTTTTTGAAAATAAAATTTCTAATTATAATATACCAAATAAAGAATATTCCACCAACAATTCCCATGAATACATAATTTTGGATTTGTTGAGTTAGTCCTTCGATAGAATTAGTGATCTCTCTTGAAACTAACATTGAAATTGCAAGGACAACTCCAAATTCAATTGCGTACCATGTCCAATGAGGCCATGATTCTTTTGGAATGTGAACATTTGGGTGAGATCCCATGGTTTTTGTCTAAAAGATTGATTATTTAATTTTTCAGGAGACCTAAAGTGCTGTGTCAGAGGTACGTCGTCTAATCATAGTCATAATGCTCTCTTTTTCCTCCTTATTTTCGTAAATTCCTCTATAGGCAGATGTGGTAAGTGTTGCATCATTTCTAACTCCACGCATTTTCATACAGAAATGTTCTGCATCAGCTAAAACTACTACTCCCTTTACACCCTGGGCAAATAGCTCATCAGCTATATTCTTAGTCAGTCGTTCCTGAATTTGTAATCTTTTAGAGTATTTTTCAACTAATCTAACCAGTTTAGATATTCCAAAAACTCTACCATTAGGAGAATATACAATGTGAATCTTTCCAAAGAAGGGCAGCATGTGGTGTTCGCACATTGAATAAAATTGAATATTACGTGCAACAACTACATCAGAATCTTCAGAGAATTGTACAGATAATTCAGAATCGGATTCGTATCCTCCAAAGATTTCTTCATACATATTTGCAATTCTTTCGGGAGTATCTTTAAGACCTTCACGAGTGGGATCTTCACCAATTTCTATGATTAATTCTCTAACGAGTTTTTTTACACGTTCCTTATCCATTTGATATTTTGACAGATTTTTTCTAGTATTTGAACCTAGTCTGGTTTCTAGGCTGATGGTAAGATTATGGAGCTCCGATAAATTTGTGAAGTTGAGGTACAACTTTGACATCAATATAATACGGATAGACTATGTCATACAAATTTAGAAGTAGATCTAAAGAAGGTTCTGCAATTCCATATGTGGGTTGTATGATGAATCCATCAATGTCTTGCTTTGAAATAACGTGAAATATTTTATCAATCAAATCTTTGAAATCTTCCAATTTAGTTTTGGAGCTTACGACTATTTTGATATATGTAGTTTTTTTAGATACAGCAGATAATTTAAGACATTTCATTGCATTGTCAATTAATCTTTCATAATGTTTCGAATCTACAAAATCAGAATCTTTTGTTTTAAATTCTATTTTAATAATATCAATAAATGGTAATACATGATTGAATCTATCAGAATCAAAGCAGGATGATTCTAAATATGTTGAAATTTTTTTGGTTTGAATGTATTTAGCAAGTTCAGCTACTGCATGATGTTGAATTAATGGATCACCACCTGTGAAATTTACTTTGTATGTTTGATTTTTAAGGTTAGAATCTATCAGAATACATGCTTCTTCAATTGTGTATTCTTTGCCGGAATCAAGTGGAAGTGATTCTTTAGTATCACAATAAAAACAAGTAAATGGACAACCAGCTAATCTGACAAAAAGTGTTTTTGTACCATAAAGAATTCCCTCTCCTTCAATTGATGTAAATATCTCAAATAATCTAACTTTCAAGCAATTGCACTATCTTTTTTCATTATTTATTCAATGAGTTTTGATTAGTGCATTACAGGTTCTTTTGTATAGAATAAACCCGAAATAAAGAAGACGACTCCTAAAATTCCTATCAAGCTTCCTACAAATTCTACAGTGTTTTGCATTTCACTTTGTAATGGAGCCCAGAGCCATGCCATTAAAGCCCCTACTACTATCATTGGAATTCCTACACCAACAGTAATTGTCTTAGAAGCCATACTCAATTCTGTTAAGAAAATGTATATGAAGTTTTTGATAAGATGATTAATTTCTGAATTGTTCTAGTAATGTTGTTAATGATTGTAATAATTCATTTGCTGTATCAAATTCACCTTCAGTTAAATGATGTTTAATGGTTTGAAGTGTTTTATTAGCGTCTTCTAGATTAATTTGACTCAATTTATCAGAATTAGATAATTTGAATAATATTTTTTCAACTTGCATTACTTTAGATTCCAGTTGATCATTTTTTGTTAATTCGAATTGTTGCTTAATTGATATGATTATTCTTATTTGTTTAATTATCTCATGAGGATCTTTTGCTGAAGAAAGATTTTCTCTAGCAGTTTCAAGTTGTTGGATAATATCTTCAGATAGTCCTTGATTCTTTGCATTTGTAATCAGTCTATCAAATTGTTCTAGATATTTTTGGGCATATTCTTTTGCAGTAGATTGTTCTTGCTTTGATGCTTGTAAACGAATTATATTATTGAAATCTACAGTAATTTGTTTGATTTTATTGATTGTTTGTAGTGCATCATCAAATTGTTTATCTGTAATTTGTTTTTTTGCTGTTAGAAATAGACTGTCTATTTTAGAAAAGTCAATTGAGGTATTGTATTTTTTAGCAATTATCTTGAGGTTATTAACATAGTCTTGCATTCTAAAAAGATCAGCGGAAGGATCTTCTACAGTATCTTTAAGAGTTGTTATTTCTGTTTGTGAAGGTTGAGTATCTGTTAATTGTTGATATATTTCTTTGAATATTTTCATAGCAGAAAGAAAATATTGTTTTGCTGAATCCGTGTCATTATTTTTAAGAGATTTTTCTAAAGCATTAACTTGTTGTATGCCTTCTTTGAAATGTTGTTTAATTTTATCAGATGAATCTTGATTTATTTGACTTTCAAGTTGTTTCTGAGCATATTTTGAAATTTTTAGGAGAATCAATGGATCAGTTTCGGCTTGAGCAGTATTAGTCATACTACCTAGAATCATGCTAGATGCTAAAATCAATAAAACAAACAAGATAATTTTTTTCATGTTTCATCCTCCAAATCTTTCTTCAGTTTCACTAAATTTTGTAAATCTTTTTTATCAATCTCGATAACTCCTAATCTCTCTAATCTTTTTACTGCTCTCCACATTGTAGTTCTAGGTTGAAGAAATTTCTTTCTTAACTCACTTTCAAGTACTTGTCCTCCATTATCTGAGATGAATTTCACAATTTCTTTATCATCTTCACGCATTTCAGGTCTAAAGTTGAATATGGCTTCTGTGTTAATAGATTTGATTTCAACTTGTTTTTCAGAAACGGATTCTGTTTGTATGATTGATGGTGAAGGATGTGTATGTTTTCTTTTTAGTATTAATACAGTTCCTAGAAGTGCAGCTATAATTGATCCACCAATAATTCCAGCATTAGTATAATTCAATGGTGATTCACTTGAAATTGTTGGTTGATGAGTAGTTGGATTTATTGGAGTAAAGATATAGTTTATCTCAAATGATCCTGCAGTAAGATCTAATTTCGTTTGTTCATCTACTAGTTCCATATTGCTTGGTAAATTACTCATTCCTACTATGACTGAATTTTTTGGCAATAGTAATGTGTAATCCTGTGTGGAATTAAATGAGAATGTCCAAACTCGTCCTTCTTTTGAAACTAAATCATGAATATCATAATCAATTATAATACTTGATGAACCAAGAGTATCAATAATTGCTTTGTCTTCAACTATTTCTTGAGATAGTAAAAATCCGGCATCTCCTACTGCGACAAAATTGTCTACTGCTTTACCGAACAAATCAATCTTGAAATCAGGTTCTAAAGGATCCACGTCCATATGGGTAGATACATGTGTAGACCCATCAGAATAAATGATAAGGTCAAGATTTCGAGCAGAGCTGAATGAGGTTTGAATAGGTAAAACTATTACAACAATAAGCAAACTTGCAAGTATCAAAGGTGCTTTAACCAATGTTTCGAGGATACTCTCAGTCCTTACAAAAAGCATTCTATCTTGAATGTACCCTTCTCTATGAATAGGTACAATTTCTGAATTCAAGGCTAGTACCTCAAATTCATACTTTCAACAAGCCCCTGGAATCTTTTGAATTCCTGGAAAAATTGAAGCCCCTTTTCGGTGATCAGGAAGACTCTATTCCTGTCATTTTTGACTGAATCTATCAAGCCTGCTTCTACCAGTTTCTCACATTTGTCTAGTACTGCATAGTGAGATAGGTTGGCTTTGCGAGAGATCGCAGATACGATGACTCCAGAACGACCACCATCGGCAGTTACGTCTAAGATGTCACCCATTATGCCCATTTCGGACCTGTATTGTTGTTTTGTCATGTCTTAGTATAGAACTAATTGCTTAATGAGGGACATTCTGAAACTTTAAAGCGGAACACATAGCGGAACAGGTATTTCATCTCTTAAAATTAATTATTTTATCAAAAATTCCTGAGGGGGAGAGAATATGCCAGATTTTTATATGCCTAAAATATTACTAAAAATTGAATTTTTTTAAAAGTTTAAGAAAAAATTATTTTTCAAACAATTTTTCATGATTTTAATGATGTTTAATTGATTTTTATATATAAAGAACAGATAGTGAAACATTATCTGATTCATCTAAATAAGATCCATTTCAAAAATATTTTTGTAAACATCCACTAAAGAGAATTATTGAAGTATTACAAAAATTTAGTCTGATTTGTGAAGGAACCAAATTCATACTAAAATTATAGTTTTCATATGTAAAATGGTGTTTAATTATGAAGAAATTTGTTGCATATCACATTTTATAGAAATATGATGAAATGAAGGCTGTTATTTGATTAATTATAGTCTAAAATGAACTAATTCAAGATGGTAACAAATAGGTTCAGATTGGACATCTACAGTAAATCAAAAAAATTTATAATTCTAATCTAGTAACATAATTTTTAGTAGAATAGTCATTTTCATTTTGATGATCAAAAAATCAGTCACCAGGTCAGCTTTGAGATTCATAATAACTTTTTATTCCCATTTTGAAAAGAGAACATAAAATGTTTGATAAGTTCAAAAAAGAAGGTGGAGAAATGACTGAAGAAAAAACTGCAGGTGACCATGTAGATATGAAATCTAGAGATGTTTCATCTGATGAGAAAGTAGGTGAAATCGGAATTGTGGAATTGATGGATAAACGTGCCAAATTGGAAGAAGCGATTGATTATGTAGGTTTAATGATAAAAAATCTAAAAGATAAAAGAACTGTTTTGGAAAAAGATATTGAGGAAGAATCTGTTGATATCAAAAATTTAAAAGAAAAATTAGAGAAAGTAAGTCAGTATATTGAGGAGGAGAATAAAGGAATTAAAGAATTGGCTCATAAGAGACAACAAGTTGAAAATGAGGCTGATGAGGTAGGCTTATTGATTAATAGTTTAAGAGACAGATTATCTGGAATTGATAGAATAATAGATAATGAAGGAAATAGAATTAAGAAAATTAAAGAATCCAGAGAGTCTCCATAAAGATGAGATTTTGATTTTAGAAAAATTTACTTTTGGTTAAAGTTTTAGTGTTTGCAGGTATAGAGGGAAATCTATCTCCCACCGAACTTTCAGCTACAGCTGCTGCCTCATGTAGAATTTTCTCGGATTCAGAGTTAGTTGTTTCATTCATTCCAAATGTAGAGTCATTAGAGAAACTATCAGTCATAAATTCACCTAACATTTGTGCCATCTGATTGATTTCTTGATCAGCACTTGGCATGAATTTCACAAGAGATGATTTAAGATTCTTCATTAAACCTATTGTAGGTATGATAGTAACTATAGTATCTCCAAGATCATGATAAGTTGTTAATCTTAATTCAATTTGTTCTAATGCTATTCTTGTATTTCCTAAAATTTTTGTAGTTTTTCTTACCTCTACCAATTCTTTGGACAAGATTCTGCTTGTATTCATATCATGTAATTGAGTTGATTCAACTATTCTTTTGAAAAGTTTATTGTCTCTTTCGTTTAATTTTATAATCATTGAATCAAGTTTAGTAATTTGTGTTTGCAGTTTTTTAATTCCATTTTCGATTTTAGGTTTTAATGCTCCTTTTGGATTAAATGTGTCATTAATTTTATCGGTAATTCCTGATTTTTGTTGTTTATTCCACTTATTTTGTAAATCTGACAATAAATTTTATTTTGTGATTTGTACTTAATTTAAGGTGTAAACATTGCTTAACAGTAAATAAAATATTACTAACTAGAATGCCAATTCTAAAGATTTAGTATTGATATTCTTTGTGGATGGATTTTTTGGATGTGATTTGGAATCACAGAAGTGTTATTTAGCGACTCTCCGCATAGGGGACATTTTACCATTCTATGCTTGAGTGGTAAAAAAAATTGTATTTAAATATTTTTTTTAGGCCTAAATTCAGAAAATCTACCAAAGTTTGGATCATTCAAATCTTTTTAAGCATAGAATGAAGATGAATTTCTGAATTTATGGCTCAAAGTACTAGCCCTACTGATAGATGTCCTCGTTGTAACAAAGGTACAATGTTAACTGATTCTAATACGGGAGAGACGTTTTGCTCCAAATGCGGTTTTGTTGCTATAGATAGGGTTGAACAAGAAGGGCCTGAATGGCGGTCATTTTCCAAAGAAGATGGAGAAAATAGAACTAGAACAGGCACGCCAACTTCTTTGGCAATGCATGATATGGGTCTAGCCACAATAATTAACCCACAAAACAAGGATGCTACTGGAAAACCACTTTCTGCATCAATGAAGAGTACAATTGAACGACTGAGAACATGGGATAATAGAAGCCAGGTTCATGAGCCTGTTGACAGAAACTTTAGACAGGCATTTAGTGAATTGGATAGACTAAAGACAAAACTTGCATTATCTGATGCTGTTATTGAAAAGACGGCATATATTTACAGAAAAGCATTAGATAAGGGTCTTGTTAGAGGGCGTTCAATTCCAGGTCTTATAGCAGCGTCTCTTTATGCTGCATGTAGGAATACTGAAACGCCTAGAACATTAACCGATGTTGCAAATGGAATTAACATCAAAAGAAAAGATATTGCAAGATGCTACAGATTATTATTAAGAGAACTAGATCTGAAGATGCCAGTTGTTAATCCTATTAAATGCATATCAAGAATATCCAGTATTGCAGAACTATCAGAGAAAACAAAAAGAAGGGCAGTGGAGATTTTAGATCAGGCCACCAAAATTGAACTTTCTGCTGGTAAAGATCCAATGGGATTAGCTGCTGCTGCATTATACTTATCTTGTGTAATAAATGGAGAAAATAAAACTCAAAAAGATATTGCAATTGCTGCTGGAGTAACAGAAGTAACTATCAGAAATAGATACAAGGGTCTGAAAGAATCTTTGAAATTATAATTAGAAAAATTATTTTTATAATAGAATTAATAATTCAACTTAATGAATAAAAAAATAATTATCATTCCTTTGGTGTTAATAATAGTTGTAATGGTATTATCATTTAATCAAACGGATAAAAAGAATAGTAATGTGATTTTTCATGTTACTTTGGCAGATTCTGATTTATATAAAAATGGAATTTATTCTAATACATTTACTGTAAATAAAGGAGACTATCTTTTCAAATTTGTTCCTAATGGTGATAGTCCTCAACTTTTAAGTATTTCATTAAAAGGAGAAGACTATAATTTTTCAGAAAATTTCAAGTTGAATGGAACATTACATCAAATGGGAATATCAGAATATTATACTTGGGATTATGATGGAGAAAAAGTGATTTCAATTCCAGATAAACAACTGATATCCATTGAAATCAATCCAAATGGGAATGTATTAGGTCCAATATCAGTAGATGTTATTAAAAATTGAAAAGGCGTTTACCCCTTTACTGCAGAACTTTGAGAGATTTCCTCTCGTGGTCAAGTCGTTAAAACGCTTGATTACCTTTTTCGTTCTGCGGGGTAACGCCACTTTAGTCGATAGGAATTATATCCTTCGGCATTATTTATTGTAGTTACTTCAACTATTTAACATTTAATATGAAAAATTATAAAATTTTATAGAATTTTATGAAAAATTTTATACTATGTAAATTTAAAAGTTCTAATCAAAATAATTAAAAAAATTTAATGTTAATAATATGAAAGATGACAATCTTGGAAAATTTTGAAATGATGTATGATTTTGATATAAACTTGATAGAACTTATTCTAGAAAACAAATTAGATTTTGAATAATGATTTGTAAAGATATGAAATGAAATAGCCATTTTCAAATTATAAGAATTTATTCTGAAAATATGAAAATACTCATTAAATTCACATATAGTTAGTTTAAAGATCTATAAATTAGAAATTTATTAAATAAAATGTTAAAGTTATCTGGAAAAGTTGCAATTGTAACAGGTGGAAGTAGAGGGATAGGATTTGCAACTGCAAAAATTTTTGCTGAAAATGGTGCAAATGTAGTCATAACATCAAAAGATCCAATGAGATTAGAAATTGCAGTGAGTCAGCTTTCAAATACGATAGGAATTGTAGCTGATATCAGAAATGAAAATGATGTTAAAAAAGTTGTAGAGCAAACTATTAAAAAATTTGGAAAATTAGATATTTTAGTAAATAATGCAGGAATTTTTCCAGAGATAAAACAATTACATGAAATTGATGAGCATGATTGGAATGATGTTTTAAATGTAAATCTTACAGGACAATTTAGATTTACAAAGGCAGCAATACCCCATTTACAAAAAACATCAGGATCAATAGTCAATATTTCATCAGATGCAGGATTAAAAGCATTTCAAGGATTTAATGCAGATGCATATTCTGCATCAAAAGCTGGATTAATTATTCTTACAAAATGTTGGGCATTAGAATATTCAAAAGACAGAATTCGGGTTAATTGTATTTGTCCTGGTGTTGTTGATACAGATATGACAAAGCCATTTTTGAAAACAAAAAAAGACAGGGAATTTATGAATAATGAACATCCAATAGGGAGAATTGGCAGGCCAGAAGAAGTAGCTAAAGCAATTTTGTATTTTACTTCAGATGATGCTGCTTGGACGACAGGGGCAATACTTGCGGTTGATGGTGGAGAATCAATCAAGTAAATTCACATGGATTTAATACTGCTCAAAGAATACTGAAAATGATGATAAATAGGAAGAAAAAGGCCAAATTGATTATTCTGTTAGGAATAATTTGGGTAGTTGTTACATTGCCATTACCTTGGATAGTTAATAATCCTCAAGTATCAGAGACTCAATTTAATATCATTCTCGGAATTATAGGAATAATGTCAATTCCATTTATTGTCCTAGGGATCGTCTGGACGTTAAAACCAGAATTAACTACCTAAGGTAATTTCTATTGAATAATATTCCAATTGCTGAAAAATTGCCAGAATTAGATATGGCTATCAAGGCTGTTTATGAAGCAGGAAATTCGATTTTAGAGATATACAAAGGCAAATATGAAACATTTACTAAAAGTGATAATTCACCAATTACGGAAGCTGATCTAAGAAGTAATGAGATCATTAAATCTATTTTATCAAAAACTAATCACAGTATTTTATCTGAAGAAGATAAAGATGATCAGAAGAGACTGTCCGAAGAAATCATTTGGATAGTTGATCCTCTTGATGGAACTTCTGATTTTATAGATAAAACAGGTGAATTTACTGTAATGATTGCGTTGATAAAAAATAAAAAACCAATAATAGGGGTTATTGGATGGCCTACAGAAAAAATTATTTTTGCAGCACAGAAAGGATGTGGTGCTTTCAGATTTTCAAAAGGAGAGTGGAAGAAGATATCAGTTACAAAAGTTTCAGAACTTTCAAAATGTAAAGTAGTTGGTTCAAGACATCATCTCTCAGAAAAAGAAAAAATGTTTATCAAAAAATTAGGAATTAAAGATTTTATCAGTATAGGTAGTTCATTAAAAGTAGGAAAAATTAGCTCAGGAGAAGCTGATGCATATATTACTACAACAACTAAGATGAAAGAATGGGATTCAGCTGCATCATATTGTTTAATTTCTGAAGCAGGTGGAAAAATGACCGATATGTTTGGTAATGATATTACATACAATAACAAATTAGTAAACCATCAAAATGGAATTTTAGTAACTAATGGATTAGTTCATGATAAAATAGTTAAAGAATTTAAAAAATTAGATTAGGTTTCTTTTCTTGAGAAATTCCTTTACTTTTTTTGCACTGTCTGTCAGTGATTCGTGTTCCGTATCAATTAACAAATCTGGGTTCTGTGGAGTCTCATATGGATCATCAATTCCTGTGAATCCTTTGATCTCTCCTTTTCTTGCCTTGGCATACATTCCCTTGACATCTCTTTGTTCACATTTCTGAATTGAGCATTTAACGTAACATTCAGTAAACTGGTCGCCTGAATTAATGATCTCTCTTGCATTTTCTCTGTTTTCCTTGTATGGAGAAACAAGAGATACCGCAGATGGTACTCCATGTTTTAGCAACAATTTTGCGAGGTGAGCTACTCTTTTGTTGTGTTCGTCTCTTCCTGCCTTGGAAAAGTCTTTTGGTGAAAACCACTCTCTTAGCTCATCTCCATCAAGCATTGCTAGATTTGGTATATCTTTCTGAAGTTCTCTAACAATTGTAGTCTTGCCTGAACATGGTAGACCAGTCATCCATAAAACAAAAGGTTTCATTATTTGGAATTTTTCAAATAGGTCTTAAAGAGCTTACGTTAGAAACCAAGGACGTTGCTCAAGATACTCTATTTCTTTAATCATATTTTCCAACTTTGATGTAATTGCTATAACGGAGCGAAATTGCTCAAACATCTCCATCTCCTCTTCTTTTGATAACACTTCATTTTCTGCCTTTGCAAAGAATTCTTCCTCTTTTGACATGTGGTCTATAAGATAAATTGAATATGTCCTAAGGAATCTGGCTACAGGTTCTCTTGCATCTTCTCCTTTTTTCCAACGTATTAGATGTGTGGATATATTTTTAGCAATCCTTCTTGAAAACTCATGCTCTATCATCAAACTTCTTATCTCTTTTTTAAGATGATCATAGCTTGCTACACATGGAAAATACGAGTCTTCCTCTCTTGAATAATGAATAGAATCTAGGAATTCAGCAATTATCAGATTTATTTTTTCAATGTCATTAAATGGTATATCTTTTCCATCGTAGAGTTCCTTGTAGCACTTTATAATTATTTTTTCTAGACGTTTTATCTGCTTGTGATCTTCTCGTAAAGAGTTGGTTGCACTCAATAAAATCAAATAGTTTATGATGATTTAATGTGTATCGAGTTTAAAATCACTCATTATATTTTACTTCCTTGTAGGCTTTATAATCCTGATAACGCACTACAATTTCACTGAAATACTACAAATTTGTTCCTAAAAACTAATTTTTCTAAAAATAAAGGGGTTATATTTTAAATTCTACAAATTTGTATTAGATTATAGTATGTGTAAGAGAAGAATGTTATCTGAGAAAAATAGAATTCGCGGCAGAATATCTCATGATGTAATATATCATAATTTATAATTAAAGAATATTAGAAAAATAAGATTAAAGAATTATAGAGTCTTTGAGTCCTTTGTAACGGTTCCTTATTGTTACCTCAGTAACATTAGCTGCTTCTGCAATATCTCTTTGAGTTTTATTTTCTCCATTTATTACACAAGATAAGTATAATGCAGCAGCAGCTAATCCCATTGGATCTTTACCAGCAGAAACTTCATTTTCTTGTGCTTGTTTAAGAACATTAACTGCATATCTTTTGGTTTTTTCTGCAATTCCTATTCTGCTAGCAATTCTTGCAACACATTGAATTGAATCAGTTACTGGCATCTTTAGATCTAGTTCTTTGACTAATAATCTGTAGCATCTTGCAATATCTTTTCTTTTGATGTTAGCTGCCTGCTCCACATCTTTGAGATTTCTTGGTGTTTCAGTATCACGACAAGCTGCATACAGAGCAGATGCCATTAAGGCTGAAATTGAACGCCCTCTAACAAGACCCTTATCTAATGCTTTTCTGTAAATGTAGGCTGCCTTTTCAATAACTGCATCAGATAATGCAAGTTTTGTCTTTAGTCTATCCAATTCACTAAATGCCTGTCTAAAGTTTCTGTCAACAGGCTCATGAACCTGGCTTCTATTATCCCATGTTCTCAGTCGTTCAATTGTACTCTTCATTGATGCAGAAAGTGGTTTTCCAGTAGCATCCTTGTTTTGTGGGTTAATTATTGTGGCTAGACCCATATCATGCATTGTTAATGATGTTGGTGCACCAGCTCTTGCTCGATCACCATGTTCATCTTGTGTAAAAGATCTCCATTCTGGTCCAGATTCTTGTAGTTTTTCAGTAATTACAAAACCGCATTTTGAGCAAAACATCTCCCCTGATTCATTATCAGTAACAAGTTTTCCTTGTGCACAACGCGGACATAATTCTTTAGGGTTTTTTGTTTTATTTGCCATAACGGTTTCTAGGGTATTCAGCTTTTTCGTATTTATGAATCATCAGCTTTTCTGCAATTTTTTGACTGATAATGAGCCTATAATAACACAAAATAGCAATAATACAATAATAATTCTAGGTCAAAATCATGAAATTAATCAAAATAATATCTCTATATCTATTGGGAGTTTTTGTCTTGATTCCAAGTGTGTATGGAGATACAATAAATCAAAGTATGGAAGGAAGCATGGATATTCAGATAACACATCCAAATGAATCTATAATTGGAAGAATAGTATCAATTTCGATATTAATAAAAAATAATGGATGGGAAGACAAACAAGATATTTCATTTGTCTTTACTAGCCAAGATAATGCACTAATTCCAGTTTCAGAAAACAGTATTACAATAAATAAATTATCTCAAGGTAGCTCATATGGAAGAAATATAGATTTTAAAATTTCATCAGATAATACTCCTGGAATTCATTTTCTTAATATGAAATATTCGCAAGTTTTAGTAAGTAATAACAAAGAACAACAAGAACCAATTATTCACGATATTGCAATACCATTAATTCTAAAGGAAGAACCAAACATAGTTATTCATACTAATACCCCAGAAGCAATATTTGCAAATGCTGAATTTCCATTCATAGTAGAAATAATTTCTAAAGATATAGAAATTACAAATGTTAATGTTGAGATAATTCCTCCAACTGATATTCAATTTAGAGGAGAAACATCTAATTCATTTTCAACAATACAAAAAAATTCTCCAGTTATGATTACTTCGAGAATTATTTCTCCAACTGATGAAGTAAATACTGAACATAAATTACCATTTCAAATTATAGTTACATATACTGATGATATGGGAAAAGAAAAAACAGAATCGCAGGTTGTTTCAACAGTATTACGACCTAGAACATTAATGGAATTAACAACAGATGGTGGAATTTGGATTGGTGGTTTCTTTATAGCGCCTTATGTTAGTATTGGAACAATAATAGGAATTCCAGCCGGTGCAATTGTTTCATTGTTAATTAGAAAAAGCCAAAAATCTACAAAAAAGAGAATAAAAAAGAAAAAAGATGATAATTAAGATCGTAATTTTTCATTAATAGTTTGGATATATTTTTGATTATATTCAGTAAATAATCGAATTTTGTCTTGAGCTAGAGCCATAGCTCCAGGTCTACTATTGATATGTTTATTCGCTATTTGTTGTTCTTTTAATAATTTTTTTAGGTCATCTTTAGTTTGTGATTTTAGTTCATTAATCAAATTTTGAAATTCATTTTCTAATAGTTTCTTTGTATCAGTTGCAGAGGGAATTGCTCCTATGATTTCTTTTGTAGTGATTTTTCCAAATACTTTTTTGTTTAGTTCAGTCAATAGTAAAAACTCCAATTAGTGGTATAAATTCAATTTGGTATTACATATAATATAATATTTTTTTATTGATTTGATACATTAAATAGTATTTTATAAACTAATAAATAATAAGTATAGACACATTGTAATTAGTTTTTAGAATTTGATATTAGTGCTGATAATTTAATAGGAATATGTGATAGTAATCAAATAAAAATAAATCTGTTAGAAGTTCGTCCGTATAGTTGATGTAAAAATTATGTATGCATGTTATTGTAATATTTATAATCAATAATCATGTTCACTAAAGTCAGAACCTAATGCTATTGTTGCAATTATAGTATTTTTGGTTGTTTGAAATTTGATATTTTTGTCTGGCATAAATTGATTAAAAATTTCTTTTAGTAATTGTTCAGTAAAAAATGACCAATTCAAACCTAATTCATGTTGAATAATAAAATGGTGTAGTTCTCCTTCAATTCTATGATCCGATTTCATTCCAGATGCTCGTATGTAATCTTCTAATGTTTCAATACATCGTTTCAAATCATATTTTCCTTTCATAAAAAGAACTGTATCTTTAATTACAGGTAAAACTGTTTTAATAATTTCATGAATGTCTTCTCCATTCATTTCGGCGCCAAGAGAATCTAAGACTCCTTTAGGAATTGGAATCATACCTATTTTATCGCCAAAACGATCCCATTTTACATATTTCTCAAGAATTTGTTTTACCAAAACATTTTGTGATATATTTTTGTGAATTGCTTCTATTTCTAATTCTTCTACAATTTTGGATGGTAATCGATAAGTAATACTACGTGTTGTTTCTTTTTTTGGAGAAATAGATGGTCTATTAGTCGGAGCAGATTTCAATGTATTTAACTTTAGTATTGAGTATATATGAGATTGTTTAAAAAATTTAAATTTTAAAATAATTGATAAAAATCGTTTTTATTGAAGAAAAACTCATCTTTTTATTCCAAGTTATTTACACAAGTATCTATATCTAATTTGAATTCTTCATCAGCATAAGCTCATTCTGCAATTCACTAATATCCAATTCTGCATCTTCTACTTCTGCTGATATTCTTACTCCAATTAAAAAGTCTAAAATTTTCATGATTATCCAGTACCCATATCCAATGAATCAGAGATAATAGTTCAAAATATCCAAAGCTGTGAATACGATAAATGATCTAAATTTCATTCGTTCAGTAACAGTACCAGTTAGAAGTAAGTGGTAATTGCAGCAAACATAAGTAGAAATTTTACAAATAATTCTCCAGGAATTATGGGTGCATTGCAATCAAAGGTTTTATTTTTTATAAGTAATTTACTAATTAGTAAGTAATGAATCAAATGACATTACAGGTACAATATTTTATAATATCGAAGGAATCTGTGAAGGAAAAATCTTTTAGTTACATAATAGTGGGGGCAGAAGTATAGGATGTTACAATTTTTCAATGATTTTATAAATAAATCAAAAAGTGAAAAAAGAAAACTTGAGGATTAATATGACATATTGTATTGGAGAATGTAGAAAATACAAAGCATCAAAGCCATCACAAATTGGAAGATATGCTGCAGGACAAAAAAGATGTAATTATTGTGAGGTATTTGTAGAGTATGAGGGAATAATATGTCCTTGTTGTAATAGACAATTGAGATGTTTGCCACGAAGCAGAAAAGGGAAAGAAAAGTATCTAGAGCAGACAGTTAGATAATTCATATTTATCTGAAATTTGGTTAAAAAAACAACTAATTCGTACTTTATGATAAAACATTATAAGAAATCAACTCAAGTAAAAGTATGGCAATTCCAGATGATGTTCAAGAATATGTTGAAAAAAATATCAAATTAATGATTTCGCAGACTGAAACATATCTCCCTTTTATCAAAATAGCATTTCCTTATTCACAGAATTTAGCAGATGGAGTTTACAATCTAATTATAGGTAATGCGTTATCTGTTTTCATAAATCAATATGCAATGAGGATGAAATATCCAACATCTGAAGATTTTGCAGAGTTTGGAAAATTTATTTTTAAATACAGAGATCAGGTAGATAAATTCTTTAAATAATTATTTTACTTTTATTTTACGACTAAAAATTGTCTTTAGAATTGTTATTTTTAATCTACCTTTTTCAAATTTAGCAGAAATTTTTTTATTATCAATTTTTCCTGGAAGCATAAGAGTCTTTTTAAAATATTCAAATTTTGTTTTTTTGCCAAATTTTTCTTCAAAATATGATTCTTTTAATTTGGCCTCAATACTGATAAAATTCTCATCAAATGTAATTTTAATATCTTTTTTATTTACTAAGGGAAGATCAAATTCGAGTAACCAATGTGTTCCATATTCTCTCAAACATGAAAGAGGAGAAAGAATTTGACGTTCAATGTCATCGTTGAATAATGAGCTTATTGATGATGGAGTAATTCTAATTTCAAATTCTTTATCATTGTTTTCATTCATGAGGTCATCGATATATCTGAGGAGCTCTGTTAGGTTGATTTTCTAGTTGTTGTTGCTGTAAAGCACGGATTGTTTCTTCCATTAGATTTCTATGTTGAATTCTTAGTCGTTCCATTTTCTTTTGAATATCAGTTGTATCTACTTTAATATTCAAAACTTGAGCTAAAGTAGTAATTGCTATAATGGAAGCTTCAGGGTCAGGAAAGAACGGATGACATTCAGTATACAAAATTAGTGTAGGAATTTTAGATTTTCTAAATATTGTTATCATTGCTGCATCTGTTCCAAAAATTGAACCTGTCAAAAATTTAGAAATTTGGTTTGTATATAGAACTTCTTCTAAAGATTGGTGTGTCACTAATCCATAGATTTTAGGTGCATTAAGATCTTTGTTGATTGTTTCCATGCCACTTACAAGAATTATTTTTTGAATATCATTTTTCTTGGAGTATTCTAATATGGATTCCGCAAAATCGTATGCTGAATACGGATCAAGTGGAAGATCGGATATTATAACAAAAATATTATTTTTTTTATAGATTCTGATTGGTGGTAATATTTCTCCATCTTCGACAAATAGTGTAGGTGGAAGGTCAGGATGATCTATTTCTCCAATATGTTTCATATCTAGATTATGAATTAAATAGGAAATTGTGAAGGTTCCTACAAGTCCATTACTTGGAAAACCAATTAGTAAGATATTTTCTGATGTTATTTTACTAATTTTCATAATTAGAATATAGGTAAACCGATCTTTCGGATACTATCTTTTGATCTATGTTTTGCTCGTTTAGATAATGTTCTTAATAATTTTTCACTTAGTTCTTCTAAAACTTCACTTAAATCAAATCCAATTGAACTGAAAATAAGAGGAGTATGATGAGGAGTAATAATCATAATAGATACTTCATATTTTCCCTCTTTTTTGTTACCAGTTCTTTGTTGTTTTATTGAAACTCTAGCTTCATGAATTTCTGAATATACTTGTTGTAATCTTTTAAGAGTTTTTGCAAATTTTGAACTAATCAAATTTACGTTTTGCTGATCTTCTGGCATACCAACAATGTATAATGGAATTGGGGTTTCTAATTTAGATGCAAGTAATCCAAGTATATCTCTAAAAGTGATAATACCTTGAAGATTATCTTGTAGATTAACTAAGCAGCATGATGTATCTGTTTTAAGCATTGAATTGATAACTTTGTTTAAATCATCATTAGCTGAGCATTGAGGAATTCTAGTACTACCTGTATTACCAATTTTAAGTTCTAATGCATGTTCAGTTCTTGAAATCATAGATTTGGATCCTTGTTTTTCTGAAGGCATAATTGATTGCAGTATATGATATGATGTAAGGACCTGTTTAATTTTACCTTGATTCAATACTGGCAGATGATCAATTCGTTTAGTAGTCATAATTCGTCTTGCATTACTAATAGATTCATCAGCATGAACTGTAATTGGATTTTGGGTATAAATCAAATTTGCTTTAATCCATTTGTTGTCCTTTGAAGAAAGTAGTTTAACAATTCGTTTTGCTGTTACAACACCAATTATTTGGTTCTTCTCTACTACAGGAACTTCTCTTATTCTATAATGAGTAATTATGTTTGCTACTTTCTGAACAGTATCATTTTGGGTTACATGTGGAATTGGATAAAGAAATGACTCAACTTTCATGTTATAGATATTTTTGGCGTTTAGTAGTGTTCTAATGTTTGTAGAAAGTACTTTTTTATCTTTAAGATAAAAAACATCATAGGAGTTATCCTTAGTAATTTTACTGATTACATGCGAAAGTGTATCTGTTGGTTCTATAGTGGTTACTTTGGAAATTAGAGATTTTATTTTTGTAGATTGAATATCGTTCATATGAGAATGAATTGTATCAGTAATCATTTTGCTATACTAATTGTAAAATCTCCCTATTTTAAATTAAAAGAAAACCTAGATTTTCACTATTGATTTTCATGAATGATATTTGAATTGATATATTTAAGCAATAAAATCAATTTTGTGTTAATGTTGTTAAAAGATACAGATCTTAATAAAATCACAATTAAAAGGACCGTTACTATTAGTCCAAATTCTAGCTTATTAGATGCCAGGGAGGTTTTACTTAGACATAATTTAAAACGACTCGTAGTAACAGATTCAAAAAAACACCCAGTTGGGATAATTACAGAAAAAGACATTGCAAAAACAATCTATGCATTAGGAGATAAACCAATCAGATCTGTCAAAGTCTCTGGTTTTATGTCTAAAAAATTAATAACAATAAAGAAAACGGATTCGGTTTATGATTGTGCTAAATTAATGAAAAAATATCACATAAGTTCAATAATCGTATTAGGTAACAATGGTATTTTGGAGGGTTTAGTTACAAAGACTGATCTTGCATCTATTTTTTTGACACATGCAACATCTCCTCTAAAGATCTCAAAGATTATGACCAGAAATGTAATTACTGCTATGCCTGGAGATTCATTATTGTATGTAGAAAGTTTGTTAATTCACAATAGAATTGCAAGAATTGTAATTCAACGTAATAGGACACCAATAGGAATTATTACTTATGGGGATTTTGTTCCAGCAAAATTACCTTATTGGTTAGCTCAATCAGCTGATCCGAAAGAGGTTGAAAATTATAAAATGCGAGGTAATCTTGATGAATTTCAAGTAAATCAAATGAATCACCTTTTGCATTTCAAGGCTGTAGATATAATGTCATCAAATCCAATTACAATTGAAGCTGATGAGGATGTTGGAGTAGCAGTATTATTAATGATAAGAAATGGAATTAGTGGATTACCGGTTGTTAAAAAATCAAAACTGGTAGGAATTATTACCAAGACGGATATTATAAATGCAATTGCAGAAGCTTAGATTATTTTATAATTAGAATAGAACAAGGAGAATTATTTGCCAATTTATTTGAAACACTACCAAGTAAAAATCGTGCAGCTGTTCCAAGACCCTTATTGCCCACAATAATTAGATTACATTTTTCATTTTTTGCAAGTTTAATTATTTCATTTACAATATTTCCTTCTTTTATTATTATTTTTGAATCAATACCTTTGTCGGTAGTTATTTTCTTCCCTTTCATCAAAACATTGTTTCCAAACTTTCGTAAAATTTCAAGATATTCTTTTCTATCCAACAAATTTATCGGTAAAGACTTCTCAACAACATAAAGTAGTATCAAATTTGATTGATATTTTTTAGATATGTCACATGCGTGTAAGAGAGCTTTTTCTGAATATTTAGAACCATCCATAGGAACGAGGATTTTCATGTACAATGATTTTCTCATGAAAAATTTTATTGTTTATTAATATTTAACTGAATTCTTTAAAATGATTTTAAAATATTACTAAATACAAATTTACAAGTAAAATGTGTTAGTACAGGCACAAAATTTTACAGATATATTTTCTGAGATTAATTCAATATTTGTTATCAGATTGATTGTTATAGTTTGATTATTATGATTGATAATCTTAATTTGGTGTTAAATTATAAAAGCATAGGTAGATTGTAAATGATTAGAAAAAACATAAAGAAAATCCTCGTTCCTATGGATGGTTCTAAGAATTCTATGAGAGGATTGGATGAAGCAATCTATCTTGCAAGACAATGTCATGCAACAATTACAGGTTTGTATGTAATTCCAATATATCCAAGAAGTTTTACTGATTCGATAATACCTTATCAGATTCATCTTACTAAATCAGCTAAAAAATTCATGGAATCTGGAAAGACTACATGTGCCCAAAAAGGAATTTTATTTAAATCCAAAATAGTTTTTGGAAGTCCAACTATAGAAATTGACGAAATGGCTAAAAAAGGATTTGATATTATTGTAATAGGTTCAAGAGGTCAGAGTGGACTTAAAGAAATTTTTTTGGGTAGTGTTGCAAAAGCCATAGTTCATAAATCAAAAATTCCAGTGTTGGTCATAAAGTAGTGATTATGATGTTTTCAAAAATGTTAACTAGGATTCTTGTTCCCTATGATGGCTCTAAATATTCAATAAAGGCATTATCTAGAGCTATGGATCTTTCACATAATCTTGATTCAGAGATTTTTTTATTTTCAGTTGTTTATGTAGATTATATTTCACCGCCTGGAATGTTGGGACTGATCAGGACAAAATCTGAAAAAGAGACTATAAAAAAATGGACTGAGTCAGTTAGATCTGATGCAGAAAAAATGTTAAAATTAGCTGTTAAAAGATGTGATGAAAAGGGAATTTCTGCGTCATATAATATTGTACAAGGCAATGTTGCAAATGAAATTTTGAGCTTTGCAAAAAAGAAAAAAATATCATTGATAGTAATTGGCAGTCAAGGTCTACATGGAATTGAAAAACTAAAGACTTTAGGCAGTGTAAGTAGAAGGATTTCTGAACAAGCTAAATGTCCTGTATTGTTAGTTAGATGATATTTAGACCAATTCGCCAAGGAAGTGAACAATATTATTTACAACAATTACTGTTCTGTCCTTAGGAATATGAAATAGTTTTTCTGAATTATCTGATGATTCTATTATTAACTTGGAATAAGGATCCTTGAGAGATTTGTATAAAATTCCTTTATCTCCTGCAGATTGAGACCAATGTGTGCCTTGTAAAAAGGAGATAGTTTCAAATTTAATGACGTGATAAGAAAAAACCATGATTGTAATTCACTCATTTTTCATTCTAGTAATTATTTGATCACAAATCCTTCTCATTTCAGAATCAGAACCAATACTGCAAATTTTTACTAAATCTGTAGTTGTCACTATTCCAATTACTTGATTGTCTTTTTTAACAGGTAGTTTGTGAATGTTATTTATTTTCATAAGTTGTGCTGCTTCCCAAACTGTCTCATTTGGATCTATTTCAATTAAAGGTGTAGACATAACTTCCTCTAGAGAAGCAGTTAATGGTTTTTCTTTGGCAGCTATTCGTTTAACAAAATCTCTTTCTGTTATGATACCTATAGGCAATTGATTTTTAGTTACAATGATACAGCCAACATTCTTTTTATCCATCAATTTTGCAGCATCTCTAATTGAAGTAGATACATCTAATGTAGCCAAATCACTAATCATCACGTCTTTTACGAACGTATGTGGCATATTATTATCATAGATTTTCTTCTAATAAATAAGATCCTTATTTCCATACAAAGAAATTATCAAATGTAAAAAAATTAGCTATTTTACTATCAAAACAGGAATTTTTGATTTATGTAAAACATAATTTGAAGTGCTTCCAAGAAAGGTCTCTTTAATAGAACCCATTCCTCTTGAGCCTATTACAATGATATCGTACAACTTGTTATTTGCATAGTTTATGATCTTTGGTCCTTCATCTCCATAAGTTATATCGTCATCAAAGAGAATAGCGTTTTGTGCTGCATGTATTTTTGCCTTTGACATAAACTTGGAGGCATTATTAAGTAGATATTTTTCAAGGTAAGAAATTTGTGAATCTGTAATAGGTTTAGATATTGGAATTACATACAAACCTGTAATTGTTGCATGACATTGTCTTGCAAGATAGATTGCTTCATCCAATCCTCTCATAGAATTCTTAGAACCATCCATAGGAACGAGGATTTTCTTTATGTTTTGCATGATTAACTCATAAAAGAACTGAATTTAAGATATACGACATTCTCGGATTTGGTTTTCAATGATGAGATTATGCTAAATCACTAATATATAGAAAATTTATTAATTAATTGGAAATGACAGATGCAACTAAAATTACAGTTAGAGATATTATGACAAAATCAGTAATTGCAGTAGATTCATCAATTACTGTAAATGAAGCAGCAAAAATGATGGAAGATGTGAAAGTTGGGGCAGTAATTGTTATGGAAAAAAATATGCCGATGGGAATAATTACTGATAGGGATTTTGCAGTAAAGATTGTAGCTCATGCTTATCAAATTACAACTCCAGTAAAGCAGATTATGTCAACTCCTCTAATTGCAATCAGTCCGGATGAATCAGTATGGATGGTTGCTGATTTAATGTACACTAGAGGTATTAGAAAATTACCAGTCATTGAGGATGATCAAGTGGTAGGAATTGTTACTGCTACTGATCTTGTAAATCAACTTGCAATATCGACAGATGAAGATATTAGGAAAATGTATCATGAATCAGTAATCAAGGTATACAAACAATATAGCCCCTACAGTTGATTAATTATTTATTATAGCGGCCATTAGCGATTTTCCACCAATTAGTGCACCAATAGACAGTCCTACATTTGCTATGAGATTAACAGCTAAAGTAGCATAATGATGATTATCTAAGAGATTGCTAGAATCAAGTGCAAATGATGACATTGTAGTGAGTGAACCGCAAAAACCGACTGCAGTTAAGAGGGAATATCTACCATCAAGATTCCATTGTTCGGATAATATGACAAACATTCCTAGAATAAATGCTCCAAGAACATTAACAATCAAAACATTGAGAGATAAAGTATTGAATAATAATGGAAATTCTGTTATTTTGTATCTTAGAAAAGCTCCAAGTACAGAGCCTACTGCTAAAAATACAAATTCCAAACCTTTCAATGCTTATCACAAATCATTGTATTATAAGATATAATTAGTATGATTTAGCATGATTTTTGTTTATATTAAGATTAAAATTGGTTATTGAATTCAAAATTTATGATTTTTATAGGTTCAATAATCATCGCATAAATAGTGACTCTTAAACTATGATGTCAAGATTATGGATTTGAGTATGATTTTATTTTAGAAGGAGAAAAGAATATTGCACTACTCGAAAAACTAAGAAAGCATTTTGAAGAACATGGAATTGATTACACACGCGAGGTAATAACTCAGATGATTGTTAATCGCGGTCACTCTTTGGAATCTATTCGAAAAGAATAGTTTACTTTTTAATTTTATTTAACAAATTTTATTTTTAACACTTATTACAATGTAGTTTCTATATCAAATAGAAATTATTCTTAACAAAGTTAGAGGAATTTTTTGTAATCGAATTCTAGTTTTAGTTACAAAATTACCTGTTTCAAACTATTTTTATTGTATTAATGACATATTCAACCGTTAGTAGTGTTAGAAAATTATTCAAATGAATATGATGTAAAGTGTCAACTGGATACTTGCAAAACCTATCCCATAATTACAGATTCAGAGAGAGGGGAAATATTTTGTGGGGGATGCGGTCTTGTTTTAGTGCAAAACATATCTGATATTTCACATGAAAGTAATGGCTACAGTCAGGAAGATTTTATGAAGTTAGCAAGAACGGGTCCTGCAACGTCATTAACAATGTATGATAAAGGATTATCAACTGTGATTGGTGCAGATAGAGACTCATCAGGTAATGCTTTATCAAGTAAAACAAAATATGAATTTAATAGACTTCGAACATGGGATCAGAGAAGTAAGTCGAGATCAATTGTAACGTTAAGTAAAGCTTTTACTTTGTTAAATGGAATGAAAACAAAATTAGGAATACCAGATAATACAGTTGAGAAAGCAGCTTATATTTACAGAAAAACAGTAAGCGCTAAACTTACAAGAGGCAGAACTATGGCTTCTTTAGTTTCTGCATCATTGTATGCTGCATGTAGAGAGAATAACATACCTAGAACATTAGATGATATTGCTAATGCAGGAAATGTTGAAAGAAGAATTCTATCAAGAGATTTGAGAACAATTATTAAAAAACTTGGATTAAAGCTGAATCAGTATGATATTTCATCGTTTATTTCCAAGATTTCAAATAATATGAATTTGAAAGAAAAGACAAAACGAGATGCATTTAATATTCTAAAACGTTGTGAATCTGAGGAAATTACTGCAGGTAAACATCCTGTAGCGCAGGCAGCTGCTTCTTTGTATATTGCATGTATAATTAATGGTGAGAAAATAAGTCAAAAGAAGTTTTCAAAGGAATCTGGAGTGAGTGACGTCACCATTAGAAATAGAGTTGTATTAATTAAAAAAACACTCAAAATTATAGAATAATAAAATAAGTGTAAAATTAATTCATTGTGAGTATGAGATGTAATCATAATACTGATTTAGATGCATAAAAAGAGAATGCCAGTGTTGTTATAATTTTCATATTCGATCTGGCTAGTAGATTAGCATTTAGAAGTTAGTTATTTGAGAATATTTATCAAACATAACCATCTTAAGTTTAGATACTAAATTCATAATTACTTTAATTTGTTCCATAATTATTTCATGCAGATTTTTTATTAAATTGTTTAATTCAGTAATTTGTATTTCTAAATTAGAATTTTCTTTTAGTTTACTATTTTCTTCAGTAAGCAGCTTTATTTTTTCAGATTCAGTCTCTTCAGGAAATGGTGCAGGTATTGGTTCTGATTTAGGTGATTTTATTGGATCTGGTTGAGGGGACGGTTCAGGCATTTGAGGAGGTTCTGGTTCTTGTTTAATTTCTTGAGCCAAAATAGGTTGAACATAAAGTAATAAGAACAAAGATATCCCACAAAAAATGAAATTCTTTTTCATTTTATAATATAACATTATTGTATTGATTTGATTTTTTGTATATGAATATCGGTTTCTAAGAGTGATAATTAAGAAAATTGGAAATAAAATTATTTAAAGAAATCAAACTCTTGATCTCTTTTTTGTTTAGGTAGATCCTCCATAATAGCTTGTACTACTTCATTATGATTATATGTAAGATGTCGAAGGAATTTTGCAGATTCGTCAGCCCTTTTCTTTGCGTC
The DNA here is from genome assembly GCA_023265135.1 of Nitrosarchaeum sp. Lineage (GTDB taxonomy): Archaea > Thermoproteota > Nitrososphaeria > Nitrososphaerales > Nitrosopumilaceae > Nitrosarchaeum. The sequence goes on from JAHFUM010000001.1 coordinate 396,682, forward strand.
TGCAAATAACATTTCAGGACTACTTAGTTCATTCATCATGGTGTTGCATTCTTTGCATGGCTCAAAATCAAGATATAGTTTCATAATTTGTGGTCCTCCTTCTTAGTATTTAGACTATTTTATGGATTGAGTCATGGGTGCCTCTTTTTTTCTAGGCTTCACCTTATCAATGGAGTTGACTAGATCTTCCTGTGTTATTTTAATGGCTTTGATATTTTCTGATTTTGCACTTACATGTCTTTTCAAAGCAAGAATTGCGGCTCTATTTGTTATAGCAGCCATCTCGGCACCGCTGAATCCATTTGTTAATTCAACGATTTTTGATATGTTGACATCATTTGCTAGTGGCTTCTTTTTAGTGTGAATTCTAAATATTTGTTCTCTGCCTTTAGAATCTGGATTTGGAACTTCGATAATTCTGTCAAATCTACCAGGTCTAAGCAATGCCTCATCAACAATATCAAGTCTGTTTGTAGCACCAATTATCAAGACATTGTGTAGTTCTTCTAGTCCATCAATTTCGGTGAGAATTTGAGATACAACATTTTCTGTTACATGTGATCCTGAATCGCCACTACCTCTTCTTGGTACAAGTGCGTCTATTTCGTCAAGGAATATTATACATGGAGCAGCCTGGCGAGCCTTTCTGAAAATTTCTCTTACTCCTTTTTCAGATTCACCTACCCATTTTGAGAGTAACTCTGGACCTTTAATGCTGATAAAGTTAGAATCAGTCATTGTTGCCAATGCTTTTGCAATCATTGTCTTTCCTGTTCCTGGTGGACCGTAAAGTAAGATTCCTTTTGGTGCCTCCACATCAACATACTCAAAAGCTTCTTTGTGTTTAATTGGCCACTCCACAGCTTCACGTAACTCTTCTTTTAATTCATCAAGACCTCCTACATCATTCCAGTTAACATTGGGAATTTGTACTTGCACTTCTCGTAATGCACTTGGTTTTACTTCTTTTAGTGCATCTCTAAAGTCATCACTCATAATCTTAATTTTTTGAAGAATTTCTGTAGAAACTTTTTCTTCACTAAGATTAATTTCAGGTAAAATTCTTCGTAGAGATCTCATAGCTGCTTCTTTGGATAATATTTCAAGATCAGCTCCTACAAATCCATGTGTTACTTTTGCAATTTGTTTAAGATCTACTTTTTCATCAATTGGCATTCCGCGTGTATGAATTGAAAGAATTTCATGTCTTCCCTCATCATCGGGAATTCCAATTTCAATTTCTCTATCAAATCTACCAGGTCTTCTAAGAGCAGGATCAATTGAGTCTGGTCTATTAGTAGCTGCAATTACTACAACTTTACCTCTACTTTTCATACCATCCATTAATGTCAAAAGTTGAGAGACAATTCTTTTTTCAACTTCTCCAGAAACTTCATCTCGTTTTGGGGCAATTGAATCAATTTCATCAATGAATACAATACTTGGGGAGTTTTCTTCTGCTTGTTTGAAAATATCTCTAATTCTTTCCTCACTTTCTCCATAATACTTTCCCATAATTTCAGGTCCACTGAGTGAGATAAAATGAGCACTAGTCTCGCCAGCAACTGCTTTTGCCAATAGAGTTTTGCCAGTTCCTGGTGGACCGTATAATAATACGCCTTTTGGTGCCTCCACGCCTATTTTTTCAAACAATTCAGGATGTTTCATGGGTAGTTCCACCATCTCACGAATTTTTTGAACTTCATTTTTCAAACCTCCTAATTCATCATATGTAATTCTTGGAATAGTTGAATTAACTGCTTTTGTCATAGGACCAAGCTTGAAGATTGTTCCCTCAGTTACAATTACTGGTTTTGATGGTTTTGTGCTGGTAACGATGAATTGTATTTTTCCACCCATCTGGGTTGATAGTTGAATTGAATCATGAACAGTAAAAACATGATTTTGGAAATTTGTAATCATGACATCATGTAATTGTTCTTCATCAATAGCTAATTTTTCAGTTGGAGATAAAGTAATTTGTTCAGCATCAGTAGCTTCTACAGATTTTATAGAAATTTTATCACCAATTCCAGCTCCAATATTTTGTCTAGTCATTCCATCAATTTTGATAATACCTGTACCATATTCTTCGGGAGATCCAGGCCAAAGTTTCACATGAGTTTTTTTGTTGTGTGTTAATTCTAAAATTTGTCCAGGCTTCCATTTAGCATCTTCAATTATTTTAGGATCAACTATGGCTCTTCCTCTTCCCACATGTTGTTGTGGAATTTCAACAACTTTTAAAATAATTTCATTCATTTTTTTCTCCATAAAAATTAGTGGGGTTTATTCAACCTCCACCTTTTTACCTTTTGGTTTCTCATCTTCAATTAACTTGAAGATTAGTTCAAGAATTCCATTTTTGTAAGAAGCTTTTGCAGAGTTTTCATCAACTTTTTGTTTGATTGGAACTGTTACATGATATTTCTTTATACCGTGTTCCGCAGAGATATCTACAGATTTGTCTTGTACAAGAATTTTCACGTCAGTTTTTTCAACTCCTGGCATCTCAGCTACAAGTTTTACTAGTTTTTCTTTTTCATCTACAATTGCATCTACAATTGGTTCTCTAGTATCAGCTGATGGAAGTAATCCTGGTTTTACATTTCCATATTCTTTTACAACAGGTTTTCCATTAGGACCGACAGTCATGGTATATCCATAATAAAATGGACCAAGATTGGAGCCATTTTCCTTAAATTCTTCAAATATGTCATCTATATCAAAAAAAGAACCTGACATTCTTTTGAAGATTCTATCAAACTCATCATTAAATATTGTCATACTTATCTGTCTGTTGTAATAGATATTACATTATATAAATATTATGGATATTTATATAATTTCTTACATAATACTATTATAATTGACACTGTATAGTTATGATTAATGAGGATTACTAATATGTCTATTCCTGAAATAGTCAGAGAAATTGTCACAAGAAATCGTTCAATTTATGATTGTATGAAGATGGATTTGATGAACTATACAGCATTGGCAGTAAAGATTCAGCCAGAAATTGAAAAGGTTTTGGGTTGTTCTGTGAATCTCAATACTATTGTAGTCGCTATAAAACGATATGCAGATTCATTTGAAATAAAACAAGATATCAAAGAAGAATCTGTTTTGAAAAATGCAAGACTTGTACTAACCGATGGAATGATGGATATTAAATTTTCATTAAAAGATTCTGCAGATATGGATCCTATATCAATTTTGGATAAATTTTCAAAAATTACCAGCAATTATGAATTTTTTAGATTATCTGACTCGTTTAGATTTCTTACAGAAGATATGGAAAGTATTAGACAAATATTTGAAGATATGCCAAATAGAGAAAATATGTTTAGTACAGGTCTTGCAAAGATTAGAATTTCAATTCCATCAAATCAAAATCAATCGGATGTAGTATCTTATGTTGCAGAGATTTTACATGGTAATGGTATAGAACTTGTAAACGCGTTTTTCAGTCAAGATAGTATAATTGTAATTCTAAATGAAAGAGACGCTGCAAGAGCATATGGAATACTGCATTCAGATATAGTTAGAATTGGATAAAGTTTGAATTTATTTGAGATTTATTGAGAAATTGATCTCATAGGATATATTCAGTAATTTTATGGGTATAGTGTAATTGGCCAGAAATAAGAAGAAAATAGTCATTTTAGGAGGTGGATTTGCTGGAGTAGAATGCGCCAGACAATTAGAGTCATATTTTGGAAATAATTCTGAGATTGAATTGGTAATGATAAGTGAAGATAATTTTCTATTATTCACTCCAATGCTACCTCAGGTGGCATCAGGCATGATTGAAACAAGGCATATTGTAATGCCTATTAGAGCAATATGTAAAAAGACAAAATTTTATGAAGGCAGAATTAAAAATGTGGATCCATTTGGAAAAATTGTAACGTTATGGGGTACTGGTGAAAAAAGAGGTGTTTCAATTCATTATGATTATTTGGTAGTTGCATTAGGTAGTGAAACTAACTTTTTCGGAATGGCAGATGTTGAAAAAAATGCTTACACTATGAAGACTCTCAATGATGCAGTAATGTTAAGAAATAGAGTAATAGATATGCTTGAACAAGCTGATAATGAAACAGATCCTATTCTTCGAAATAGTTTTTTGACATTCGTCGTAGTAGGAGGTGGATTTGCTGGAATTGAAACTGCTGGAGAATTGATGGATCTTCTGCTAGATGCAAGAAAATATTATCCTACAATTCAGAAAGGTGATATTCGGGTAATAGTTTTAGAGGCTCTTCCAATGATTCTTCCTGGTTTTAATGAAAAGTTAGCAGAATTTTCAAAAGAGAAAATGATAGAACGTGGTATCGATATTAGACTTAGAACTGCTGTCACAAGTTTTGATGGAATAGAAGTTACTGTAAAATCATTAGATGAAAATCCAAAAGATGCTATGAATGAATCAAAAATAGATGCAATCAGAACTAAGACGTTAATTTGGACTGCGGGTGTTACGCCAGTTAATACAATTAAAAGATCAATGTTCAAAACAGATAAAGGTAAAGTAATTGTAAGTGATTTTCTAGAAGTTCCAGAATTTTCTGGAGTTTTTGCAATTGGTGATTGTGCATTGTTTATGGATCCTCAAACAAATAGACCATTTGCACCTACTGCACAACTTGCAGAAGCACAAGCTAAAATTGCAGCTCACAATCTAAATGCCTCAATTAAAAATTTAGAGAAGAAAAAATTTGAATATCATTCTAAGGGACAAATGGCAATTATTGGGAAAAGAACAGGCATAGCGACATTTTTGGGAATGAATATTTCTGGATTCTTAGCTTGGATTATCTGGAGAAATGTTTACCTTTCAAAAATTACATTGCCTGATAAAAAAGTTAGAGTTTTCTTAGATTGGACAATTGATTTATTATTTGATAGAGATATTTCAAGACTGAAACTCATAAAACGTGAGACAGAGAAAGAATACAAAGTTCTTGATGAAGTAGATGATGTTTGGTAATTATTTTCTTAGTCTGTAAATTATTATAGTTGGTGCAATAAAATACATTCCAATGTTCAAGGCAATTACAGAAAGTCCTAGACCTAATATTTTAGCTTCAGAACCATCTTCAGCTAATGTCATAATTGAAAGAGTTGAAAGCATTGGAGTTATTGCAATCTTAATGGTTTCTTTAAATGCCGGATTTTCTCTTTCCCAATCTGCTATCGTAGGACTAAATGAATAATAGAATTGATTGAATCCAGTCATAAATGAAGTACCTAAGGATGTCTGCATTAGAGAATTATCTCTTAGTTCTCGTAATTGTTGTACTTGTGGAGCAAGTTCAGAACCAAATGTGGCAGTAGCAATTAAACAGCCACCACCTTTTTTTTCTGTTTCTACTGAAGCAACTGCAGATTTTGTTTCTTTAACTGGTTCGAATGTAATTTTAAAAGAATTAATAGATTCATCAAATCTAGAAATTTGATCACTAAAATTATCTACGCCATTGCTGTATGAAAAAATATAAAATTTTTCAGGAGTTGAAATGATTACTTCCCTGAATTGTACATTGTATGATGTTCCATTACTTTGGAAAATACCTTTTGCATTAGTAACATATGCTTGTTTTCCATTAATTGTTGATTTTTCCTGAGAGATTATTTCCAAGTTACCTGATTTAAGGGCATTTTTTAGAAATTCAGCTTTTTCTTTAATGAGATCATCTAGACTTCTACCTGTGCTATTAGTAATGGTCAAAGCAAAAACTGGATTAATAGGTCCAACTTTTGGTCCTACAGCAACTACATCAGGAGAATTCTCATTAACTTTTTTTGGTTCTTGTAATAACCACCCTTCTGGTACATTAAATGCAATATCCAATGCTTTATTTTCATAAGGCTGACTGCCTGTAGAATTAACAATTGGGATAGTAATTCTGTCAGGAGATGATAGTTCAAGTAAATTAGATACCTCAGAACGATTTACAACTTCAGCTTTGGTGATTTTTACTTGTTCAGTATCAACTGGAATGTCTTTTTCTCCAGTTTTCACAGAAGCAATTTTATCAAGTGTTTCAAAACTTTCTTCTGTTACAATTCTTCCAAATACTGTATATTGTTGATCAAGAAAGTTTGAATCTTTATGTACAATAAAAAATTGAGAACCTGCACTGTTTGGATCTGTAGATCTTGCCATTGATACAATCCCACGATTATGTTTTATTGTATTAAATTCGGCATTCACGGAATAACCTGGTCCTCCAGTACCCCAAGTGCTTCTATCTCCATCTTTTGTATTTGGATCTCCTCCTTGAATCATAAATCCAGGGATTATTCTATGGAATATGGTACCGTCATAAAATCCATTTTCAGTTAATTTAACGAAGTTAGCAACGTGATTAGGTGCATCAGTTGGGAAAAATTCAATCACGATTTTTCCAAGGTTAGTATGTAAAATTACTAATTTTTCATCAGATTGTGCAAATGATTGATTTCCTAAATTAATTAAAAGTAATGAAAGAAAGACTATAATGAGAATTTTTTTCAATAAATTTTCTCATAATATCCTACTTAAAAGCTAATTGTATTAGTTTTTAACAAGTTAGAACAATAAATCATTATGCAATCTGATGAAAAAATTCAAGCCCATTTGGTTTCAGTATGGAGAGAACCAAAAAAATTCTTTTCAATAGGTGGAAAAGAAGGAATGTTAATTTTGACTGATAAGCATTTGATGTTTATTCATAAAACTGAGGCTAAAATGAAATGGTGGCAAGCTATTAGACAAAGACAGGTTATTAATTTCTTAAAATCAAAAAATACAATGATTCGTCATGATGGTTATGAAGAAAGTAATTTGATGGAAGATTTAGAAAATAAAAAAAACATACAATTATCATTTGACGATATTTTAAATATTATACATGAAGAAAAGGAATGGGGTAGTATCCTAATATTAGAATATAATAAAGATGGAAAACGACAAAAATATCAGTATTCAGTTGCACAGGATTGGGTAAAGTATCCAGTTAAAGAACCCACAAAATACATGAAAGTAGATTGGGAACCTTTTGTGCAATATATTAAAGACCGACAAAAAATTACAAAGTAAATTGGGAAAAATTTATGCTGTAGGTGTAGGTCCAGGATCTCCAAAATATGTTACTGAAATTGTAAGAGAAATCATACAGAATTGTGATGTGGTGATTGGTTACAAATACACATTAAAAACAATTGAAGATTTGATTTTAGGTAAGGAAATTTATGAGATTACTATGAATATTCAGGAGGAATTATATCAAAAAATTCTTCCAGAATTGGGTAATCGTTCTCTAGTTATTCCATTTACAGGAGATGTCAATTTTTCAGAATCTGAAGTTGTAGATAGGTTACTTGAGATTTTTGGTGAAGTAGAAATAATTCCAGGGATAAGTTCTATTCAGGTTGCTGCATCAAAAGCAAGAGTCCCACTTGATAAATCTAAAGTAATTACTATGCATGTAACAACTTCAATTGAAGAAAAGAAATTAGAATTACAAAAAGCGTTAATTGATGGGTATAGTGTAATTTTAGTTCCAAGACCATGGCCCAAACAACCTGATAAGCATTTTATGCCATCAGAAATTGCAATATATCTTAAAAAGAATGGTTTCGATACAGGAAAAATGAAGATTCATGTTTTTGAAGCATTAACCACTGAGAATGAAACTAGTTTTGTTGGCACTGTAAAAGATTTGGAAGGAAAAGAATTTTCTGATTTATCTGTAATAGTTTTCAATCAATCTGTTTTGGATTCTTATATTAATTACAAATGGCAGTGGAAAAACTAGTTACCAAGATTTTGGCCGCCATTTCCAAGAATCACATTACCTTCAATGTTTGGAAATACATAGGCTACTATTTTCATCCATTGATAATTCGGATCATATAATCTATAAAATCCAGCTTTATCAAATGTAATAGTAATTGATTTACCTGGCAATATTTCTCCAGTTGAAATTCTGCCGTCGGCAGTAAATTGGTTATAACGATCATTGGAGTTTTCTGTTCCACTAAGGACACTATGTGACACTATATCATCATTTACAATAGTGATTGTAGTTCCAGGTTCAAGTGAAATTCTATCTTGGGAAAAATATCTAAATCTTAAATAATCTGTGGAACTTTGAGTTTTTGTTACATTTTGTTTAAGTGTTCCAAGATCAATATATGTACCTAAACCTTGGTTTGATGAACCTCTTTGAATATGGATTGTAAGTTTTTCATTTGTTTTAGATTCTGTTGATAGGACATTAATTTTTGAGAGTTCAGAGAGTTTTGTTGTGTAAATTACTTTGTAATCATTGTCATTAATTGTTATTCTTCCTGTAAATCCATAAACTGATGCATTTTTACTTTCTTCAATCAGTTTGCCGAAAAATCTGATTGATGCTTGGTCACCATTATCACTTTTAACTATTCCATTAATTCTAATATATTGCCCTTCACGAAGTATTGTCGCATCTAATTTAGTAACTTTAAAATTTTTATCGTCTAGAGTAATTATTCCATCTTCAATTGAAGATTTAACACTGCCTCCAGTTTGGTTTTGAGTAGATAATGATGTATCAATTTCAGAAATTTTTATTATGTCTTTTGTTATTGCATATCCAGATCCTTCTAAAGTAAAAGCACTATGTGGAGATATCATTGCAAAAGAATCAATAAAAATAAATCCTGAGAGACCAAGTAATACTAAGAATACTGTAATAGTTATTTTCATACAATATTTTGTACTTAATTCAGTTTATAATTTACTACTAAACTATTTTAGACTGATTAGGCAAATCCATGGGTTCTTTCTTTGAATTAAAAATTAGGTAGGCTAATGTTTTTTTCTTGAACCATTTTCATCATATAATCTTCCAAATATCCTCCTGCTAAGAGGAGTCCTATCACTATACTAATTTCAATAAAAGTTGGTTTTAAAAATGGAATAAGGTTAGTTTTTTTATATATTGCTTTAATTAAAATAAAACTTCTAGAAGTTGCTATAGAATATGCAGTAAGTTCCATAATTCCAAATGGAGAAAGAAAGAGGATTGTCAGAGGTGGAATTTTTGCTAATTCTGGTGTAATTGAAACTATTGCTGAAAAAGCAAATCCAGTAGACCAAGCTGAAAATAATCCCCATGCAACTCCGAATCCCGGAATAAACATAGGTAATGATACGGATGAATTATGAAGGAAAATGCCAATAGCGCCAATATCTGTAACTAATTTTTTAAATTCATCCATGAAAGTTTTTGCTTCATCGTCACTAACTTTGGACATCGACCCAATTTGATAAGTTGCTGCAAATAACCCCATAAATATGAAAAATGTAATTATCCTAACCTTAGACATGTAATCTTTTATTAGAAACAATATTTGAGGGTTGGTATAGGCGCAGATTTAATTAAACCAAAAAATATTCTTTGATGATGAAAAAGGAACTTACTATTGTTTTGAATTATGCTTTGAACAAAGGATTTCAAATTCATCCTGATGCATTCAGATTTTTAGAGAATATTGATGTAAAAAAACTTGAAAAAATAATTAAAGAAATTATTCATGAGAAGACAAAACAAAAATTATTTCAAATTAATCAAGATGATTTGGAAGTTTATTTAGGAATTAAGGAGGATATGACTTTACAAAATAATCATAAAATAATTTTTGACCCAACTTTAAAAATTACTACTGGTGAGGGAGTAAAAGGGTATAATGCTCTTTTTTCAAGTCGTTTTAATAAACTAAAACGAATAATCTCAGATAGACCTGAATCAAGAATGTTAAAGTCTATTGCTTCTGTCAAGAATATTAAATCTGATGATGACATGTATGTTTGTGGTCTTGTTACTACTAGAAGTACTGAGAGAAATATAACAAAAATAGTTTTAGAAGATCCTTCAGGTTCATTTGAAGGGATTGTTTTTGATGCAGAATTGCAAAAAATAGCTGGTTCTTTGCTTAGCGATCAATTTATTATGGCACGGATAGGTTTTGGGAAAAATGCTGGGTTTATCATAAAAGATTTGATTTCGCCTGATATTCCTGATCAAGCCTCAAATAGATCTGAAACTGAAACTTATGCTGCTTTTCTTTCTGATCTACATATTGGTAGTAAATACTTCATGGAAGAAGAATTTACTGAATTTGTTTCGTGGTTATCCAGTCCAGATTCAATTGCAAGAAAAATTCGTTTTGTGTTAATTTGTGGGGATTTAGTAGATGGTGTAGGAATTTATCCAAATCAGGATAAAGAATTAGTTTGTCAAACTATCGAAGAACAATTAAAAAAGGTTGAAGGACTCCTTAGTAAAATTCCTAATTATATCAAAATATTCATTATGCCAGGAAATCATGATCCCGGACGTAGAGCATTGCCACAGCCAGCTATTCCAAAAAAATACAATTCTGAATTATGGGAAAAAGAAAATGTGTTTATGGTAGGAAATCCAGCTGTTATTTCTTTAAATGGTGTAAAGGTGATGATGTTTCATGGGCAGAGTATTGATGATATTGTTAAAACTACACCAGGTTTAAGTTATGATAAGCCTACAAATGTAATGAAACATCTTCTTAGAGCAAGACATCTTAGCCCAATTTATGGTAGTCAAACTCCAATTGCACCTGAAATAGAAGATTTGATGGTAATTGATGAGATCCCTGATATTTTTCATGTTGGCCATGTACATAGAGCAGAATTAGATATGTACAAAGGAGTTCTTTTATTAAATTCTGGTTCTTGGCAAAAACAAACTCCGTTTCAAGCTAGTGTTGGAATGACTCCCAATCCAGGAATTGCACTTCTGGTAAATTTGAAGACTTTCAAAGTTTATCATGAAAATTATAATTCTAATAAATCAAACAATATCCTGCAAAGTTAGATCGTCTTTAAATGCATTTTTTATTGTTTCAGTTGCAATCTCTAGAGTGAATTTTTTTGTACTACCATGAGAACCTTGACTGATTATTTTTCCTGTGATTATTCCTGAAACGTCAATTTCACTAAGCATTTGTTTAACTCTTCTATTTGTTAATTCATCACGTCCAACTAATTTACAGAGATTTTTGTATGAAGAATATATTTCACCAGTAGACGAACCTTTTGATCTCATTATTGCAAGAATAACTAATTTTTTATGAAGAGGGAATGCTTCAAGAGTAGATTTTACTAATTGTTCCTCCATTTTTTGAGATGCTTCACTTACATGTTGGTCAGTTACTTTATCTGATTGTTGTCGTTCTGCGATTTCTCCTGCCTTGAGAATCAAATCAAGTGCTCTACGTGCATCACCATGTTCTCCTCCAGCAAGAGCCGCACATCGGTTAATTGCACCTATTTCTACAGAATTCTCTAAAAAAGCATCATTAATTCTTTCTTCAAGTATTTTTTTTATTTGTTCAACATTATAATTTCTAAAGACAATCTCCTCTTCACCAAGGCTACTGATTACTCTAGGATCTAAATTTTCTTTAAATGTTAGATCATTTGAAACTCCCACTAAACTCAAAGAACCTTGTTTTAATCGTTCATTTGCCCTAGTAAGCTGGTAAAGAATATCTTTGCCTGTTTTTTGTACTAATTTAGCGAGATAATCTATTTCATCAATGACAAATATTACATTTAATTTTTCATTATCAATTTTTTTAAGAAGTCTGTTAAATACCTCGCTAATTGCTAATCCATTCCCAGGTAATTCGGCTTCATTAAGATCTATTTGTCTTCCAAGACTAACTAATAATCCATAAATTGCTGTTTCATCTTTTGAATTAGTATATACTAGTTTTATTGGAAAGTTTGATTTTTCAACTCTTTTTTGAATTTTTCTAAGTACTGTTCTAATAACTAATGTTTTTCCTGTTCCAGGCTCTCCATATACTAAAAGATTAGAAGGTCTATGTTGTTTTAAGATAGGTAAAAGAGCTTGTGTAACCTGTTCTTGTTCTGTTTTTCTATGTTGAATTTTTTCAGGAATGTATGTAAAATGAAGTATATCACGATTTTTAATGATTGATTTTCCAGATTCAGCTGCATCAAGTAGATCATCTATTGGGTCAGACATACTCACACACCTTTGTTTCCATTAATAATATCATAATCATATCTAAATAAAGAGAGTATAGAATAGAATGGTAATTGTATCTTAGTTTGTAATTAATTATTTTTAATTAGTTATAGATTTTCTATTAAAAAAATTAAAGAAAAATATAGAGTGGAAATGTAGGTGTGTGAGTTTAATCCTAATTTAGGTATGAGTTAACATAATTGTTAATTTAATGTTAAGAGATATCTAAAAAAGCCTATTTTGACCCCCTAATTTCCACTCCAGGCGTTAAGATGGCTGTTAACACTGTGAATATCTCAAAACTAACACCTTTGTTTCCACTCCAGGCATAAAAATATCTAAATTTAGGGGGTTAAGGTAATAGTGGTTGTTAATAACAAAAAATACTCTAGGCATGGCTTAGGCAGTCAATGTTAACAAACCTCCTAGTTAACAAATATTCTGGGATCAATTCAACTGTTAACACTAGATCCTCATAGATCTCAAAGATGGCTAAAAAACGCATTAGAATTGATATGGAAGATACAGACGGAGCACGATATGACATCAAATTAGAGGGTAATGTTACTCGTGAAAAGGTCTTAAAAATATTCGAAATGATGGACTTGATGAATATTGAAGAAGAGCAAGAAACCACCAATATGGATTCTATAGGCTCAAAAATATGGCATATTGTAGATAAATTCTTCCCAATGGGCAAATTTACATCTACAAATATTCTAGAAAAGTATGAAGATGAATACAATGAGCCTGTTAAATTAAGTATAATTTCTACATATTTATCTAGATTCTCTACAAAAGGCAAAATCGATAGAATTAGAACTGGTCGTGAATGGACATATCAAACCATAAAACTTAGTCAAAAACAACAACAAACTAAGAAATTGTAATTTTTCGTACTATGAGACGATCTTTACCCAAAATTACTTTGACATATTCTCCCTTTTGAATATCCATATACTTTCTAAACTGTTTTGGAATAGAAATCGTTCCTGCAGATGTAATTTTTACTAGTACCTCGTTTTCTTGGACTGACATAATATCATTATAATTTAATAATATATATAATTTAATATTTTTATATTTTAATAAATAATAATAAAAAACACCAATTCTAACCTATTTTACAATAAAAATAAACTAAAAATAATCTTAAAAAACTAATACCTTGTTATGCAATTATGGAATTGGATTGTAATGCCCCTATCTTTTCTTTTCCTTTTTCTGTAATTGAATAAGTATATGGTTTTGTATTTGTATTTCTTTTAACATATCCATCTTCAAATAATTTTTTCATTAACCTTGAGGTGTGCTCTCTACTTCGCTTTAATGTGATTTGTATATCACGTGATGTCATAGCTTTATCTGTGATTAGATGCAACACATAGTCTGTTGCATTATTATGATCTAAATTAGGCATACGATGAATAGAAACAGGCTCCTCTTTACTCATAATTTCTGTTTTTATTGAAGGTTCTGCAGACTTTACTACAACCTGTTGGTTTTTAGCTAATCCCTCTAGGAACTGCTTTAATTCTAGATTAGGATCCTCAGGTTTTTGCTCAAAACCTTGCATTTCCATAGTATCTAGGCGTATTTTTATATCAATCATCTCTCTTTCATAATATTCTAAACGCTCTAATTGTGATGAATCTACCAATTCACTTTTAGTTTTGATGAATGTATGTATTTTATAATAACTAAACAAGCCTACTAAACCTATAATAAAAGAAATTATCACAACTAAAATTACTTCTGGCTCAGGAATTTCTATTAACATCACAAATTATTCATGTGTTGTGATTTATCGTGATTGAACAATATTATTTCACACTTTAGATGAACATAGACACACTTAACATCACAAAAAATTTAATCCTATCATACAATTCTAAACAATATATCACATATTACATGCCTGACGTATCAACTTATCAATCACATTAATGATCTCATCTTCTCTTTCAAGGAACACATCACTCTCATTTATCACACGTATCTGCTCAGAAAGTTTTGATATCACATCAATATCATCAGGTAAAAGTATGCCTAATCCACGTAAAAGTATGATTGAATAGAATAAAGCTACTAATTTGTCTCTAGATTGACCAACTTGCCTATAATACGCACCTTTACTAATAGTAAATTTCGAGTTTAGAAGATCTTTCTGATTTAAAATAATTTCAATTTGTCGTTCAGTAAATAATGATTTTTTGATAATTTGACGAATAATATTATTAAAATTAGATTGTTCAAACTCTGCCATAGCTATACAAATCTGTATACCATACTACAATTAAACTTTAAAGAGTCATCTACAAATCCTTGATATGATTGAAAATAAGGTTGAGTTATTCCTAAAATCTGAACAAAAAAAGAAAAGTGTATTATTATTTGTATTAATCGATTCTGAAGTCTCAAAATTAGAATCTTCACAGAAGCTTGCTCAAGATGTTGAAAAGATAGGCGTATCTGCAATTCTAATAGGTGGTTCATCCGCAACAGATCAAATTGAAATGGCTCATGTGGTTAAAGGCATTAAAAAGGGAATTAAAATTCCAATTATACTCTTTCCTGGAAATGTAACTGGAGTAGTGCCTGATGCAGACGCAATTCTTTTTAGCTCATTAATGAATTCAGAAAATCCATATTTTATCACACAGGCACAAGCTTTGGGGGCACCGAATGTTCTCAAATTTGGGTTAGAGCCACTACCAACAGCATATTTGGTTATTGGTGATGGAACTTCTGCATGGTTTGTAGGTTCTGCTAGAGGAATACCATTTGAAAAACCAAAGATTGCTGCAGCATATGCACTTGCAGCACAATTTCTTGGAATGCGATTTGTATACTTAGAAGCAGGTTCAGGAGCAAAATCCAGTGTTAGCCCAGAAATGGTTAAAACAGTAAGAAAGGTCTTTAATGGATTTCTAATAGTTGGTGGTGGAATTAGAGATATCAAAACTGCGACAAAGTTGGCTAAAGCTGGAGCTGATGCTCTAGTAATTGGAACCTTTTTAGAAAAAGGCGGAAGTGTTAAAAAACTAGCAGAAATAGCAAAAGCAATTCAAAGAAGCAAGTAATAAGATTGTATTATGTCCGAAAATGACGCTATTTCGCGAATTAGGGGTATTAAAATGCCAGATTATTACCTTGATTATTATTCAAACCTTTCAAAAGATACCTATACTATTTTTGAGCATGCAGCTTTAGCAAAATCCAGTCTAGTTGACTCTTCAGGTATAATTGAACCTAAAATTGCATTTGATTTAGCAGATCGAGTTGCAAAAATGCATGATATAGATATTGCTGATCCATTACGAGAATTATTAAAAATTAATGGGAAAGAATTATCTGCATTAATTTTATCAAAAGAAATCGCATTAGGGAAATATTCACCTTCTGATGCTACTTTAGAACAAAAACTAGATTTGGCAGTTAGAGTAGGTCTAGCTATAGTTACAGAAGGAGTTACAATTGCTCCATTACAAGGAATTAGTGAAGTCAAGATAAAAAAAAATAAAGATGGCAGTGAATATCTTTCTGTATCTATTGCTGGACCAATGCGTTCAGCTGGTGGGACTGAATCAGCAGTAACAATTTTAATTGCTGATCATGTACGAAAGACAGTAGGCCTATCAAAATATCAGGCTGATTGTTTTGATGATGAAACTGGACGATTCATTGAAGAACTTAGAATCTATGAAAGAGAAGCAAGTAGTTTCCAATTTCATATATTAGATGAAGATATTATACATGTTATATCGAATCTACCTGTAGAATTAGACGGTGTAGATACAGATCCATTTGAAGTTGTCAATCATAAAGGAATGATACGTATTAAGACTAATAGAGTCCGCGGTGGAGCATTAAGAGTTCTAAATGATGGATTAATTGGAAGATCTAAAAAACTCCTAAAAAGAATTGAATTATACAAATTAGATGGATGGGAATGGCTTGGAGAACTAAAAGGAGCAGTTCAAACAGGAGATAATCAGGAAGATGCAGCGGCTAAGAGAATGAGAGAAGTCATTACAGGAAGATCTGTTTTATCCATGCCTAACAAATTAGGGGGATTTCGTTTAAGATATGGTAGAGCTTGTAACACTGGATTTGCAGCTGTAGGTATAAACCCTGTAATTGCTGAAATTTTAGATCATACAATTGCTGTTGGTACTCAAGTCAAAATTGACATTCCAGGTAAAGGTGCAACTATTGCTTTTGTAGATTCTATCGACACGCCTGTTGTTCGATTAAAAAATGGTGATGTTGTAAAAATAAAGGATGTAAAACATGGAATTGAAATTAAAAATGATATTGAAAAAATTCTTCATTTAGGTGATATTTTAATTTCATTTGGAGATTTTTTAGAAAATAATGCTCAACTTGTACCTACTGGATATGTAGAAGAATTTTGGATAGAAGAATTAAAAGAAAAATTGGAAAGATATACTCCAAACGATGAATTTCTAATCCAATTTCTCATAAGGATTCCTACTTTAGATGAAGCATTGAAACTATCATTAGATTTTCAAATACCATTACATCCCCACTACTTGTATTATTGGGATCAAATATCACATCCAGAATTAACAAAAATCCTACATCCAATCAAAATTAATGATAACTCTATAGAATATTCCATAGAAGTAAAAAATATTCTTGAAAAACTTGGTGTTCCACATAAAATGAATCAGAATCAAATAATTCTTGAAAAAGAAGAAGCTAGAATTTTCTATAATCTCCTTTTTAGACAAGAACCACAAATTAACAATTCTTCAGTACCTAAAATTATCTCACAATCATCTGGAATTCAAATTAAAAATAAATTCTCAACATCAATCGGAGTTAGAATAGGAAGACCTGAAAAAGCAGCTCCTAGACAAATGAAACCACCAACACATGTCTTATTTCCAATTAATGATAAAGGAGGTCCAACTAGAGATCTTCTAAAAGCATCAAAACAAGTTAATTTCTTTACCAATATTTTCAACAGATATTGTAATGAATGTAATGAACCATCCATAGGAATAAAATGCTCAAAATGTGGCACTAAGACATCTATAATTTACCAATGTAGTAATTGTCGAGATAAACTTGATAACCCATACTGTGAAAAATGTAAACGAAAAGCATCATCTCACTCTTATCAAGCGTTTCCATTAAAAACAAAATTACTGATAGCACAAGAAAAAATAGGTTTACGTGCACAAGAACCATTCAAAGGAGTAAAGGAATTAATCAATCAAGATAGAATTGCAGAACCACTCGAAAAAGGCTTAGTTCGTCAAAATTTTGGCCTCACAGTATTCAAAGATGGAACTGTCCGATTTGATGCAACAAACTCTCCTCTTACACAATTCAAACCATCGTGGATTGGAACATCAGTTAAAAAACTAAACAGTCTTGGTTATACTCATGATATTGACGGAAAACCACTAACAAACCCAGATCAAATAGTTGAACTTCGAGTGCAAGATATTATTATTCCAAATGAGAGTGCAAGATATCTTGTATCTACTTGTAAATACATTGATATCATCTTAGAAAAATTTTATGAAAAATCAATTTTTTACAATGTTAAAAATACAGATGAATTAGTTGGTCATCTAATTATTGGTTTAGCACCTCACACATCTGTAGGTATTGTTGGAAGAATAATTGGTTATACTGAAACACATGTTTGTTTTGCTACACCTAATTGGCACTCTGCTAAAAGAAGAGATGCAGATGGAGATGCTGACTCTATCATGCTCTTAATGGATAGTCTTCTAAATTTTTCAAGACAATTCCTTTCTGACAGAATTGGAGGTCTAATGGATGCACCGTTATTGATTCAACCACTTGTATTGCCACATGAATCACAACCACAAGCTCACAATCTTGAAGTGGTTAAATTTCTACCACTTGAATTTTTTAAATCAACAATTGAACAAAATAAAGCCTCAGATGTAACCTGTGTTGATATTATCAAATCCCGCTTAGAAACAGAAAAACAATTCTTTGGATATTACTTTACACACACTACAACTTCTCTTACTACATCAAAATCACGTAGTGCGTATTCTACACTTGGTTCTATGCTTGATAAATTTGATATGCAAATTAGAAATGCAGAACTAATTGATGCAGTAAATACAACCGAAATTGTTTCAAATGTTTTATCCACACATCTAGTTCCTGATATTATGGGAAACCTTCGTGCATATGCTAGACAAAACTTCAGGTGCACTGGCTGTGGAAAATCATATCGTAGGATGCCATTGATCCAAACTTGCATTTGTGGTCATATCCTGATTCCGACTATAACCAGAGGCTCTGTTGAAAAATATCTTAAACTTGCTAAGAGATTAGTTGAAAAATATGATGTTGGCGTATACCAAAGAGGACGAATTCATGCACTTTCTGATGAAATTGATTTAGTTTTTGGAAAAAATATAGACGATCAATCACTATTAACTGATTACACTTAGAATTTTATCTTAATTTGACGTATTCATATGCCCCAAGTTTATTATCGAAACAATAATGAATTTTTTGATAATTTTTTCTGAAAACTTTTACCTTTGAAAGAATTTTCTTAGGATCCTTTTTCTCAATTACTACCTCTTTGATATATGACGCAATCTCTTTCATCTCATTTTGTCTCATACCTAACCTTGTAATTTCAGAAACTCCTAATCTTATTCCTCCTGGATGAAAATAATTACGACCAGCTTTAATATCGCCTGGAATTAATTGCCTATTTACAATAATATTGGCTTTTTCCAAATCAGCCTCAACTTTTCCACCATCAGAATAATCTAAAACATTTACAGCTACTTGATGCGATTCGGTGAATCCTCTGCTTTCCCCTAATACTTTGAAACCAGCTTCATTAAGAGCCTCAGCAAACACTTTTGCATTTTTTATAATTTGACTAGCATAATCTTTACCAAATTCTAACGCTTCTGCAAAAGCAACCGCTTTTCCTGCCATATGATGAATATGATGACTGCTTGTTAATCCAGGAAAAATTGCTTTCTTTATTACATCTTCATGTTTTTCAGAACCCAAAACAAGACCGCCCTGAGGTCCAAACAGAGTTTTATGAGTACTCATAGTCATAGTATCTGCACCTTCACGCAATGGATCCTGAAATTTTCCACCAGCAATTAATCCAGCTACATGCGCTGCATCATAATTGATATGCATATCAAAACTCTTTAGAAAAGCTGCTAGCTCTTTGACAGGATGTGGAAACAAAAACAAAGATCCACCAAACATTGCCATCTTTGGTAAACGGCCTATCTTCTTTAACTCCTCCACTTTTTGTTTAGTCTTATCAACATCAATTGTCATCTCCTCAGCATCAAATGGGTAAAATTCAATTTCTAATCCATGAACTAATCCTGCAGTTCCTGAATGTTCCTTTTTACCATGAGAAATATGTCCACCTGCAGGAATTGAAGGTGCTAACATTACATCTCCTGGATTTGTAAAAGCAGAATAGACTGCAAGATTTGCCACTACACCAGAAATAGGTCTCACATCTGCAAATTTAGCTTTATACAACTTCTTTGCAAGTTTCATACATTCAAATTCTACATCATCAATGAATACACATCCAGCATAGACTCGCTCACCTGGCCATCCCTCAGCGTATCTGTTTCCAAAATCTGATATTATTGCCTCTCTTACCGCTGGACTAGGTATGTTTTCACTCGCAATTAGAGGGATAGAATTTTCAAACCATTTATGATGTTCTTTTAACTTTGAGAAAATTTTATTGTAAGCCTCTTTATTCATTGACTTGACCATGTTTTGCAAATTGATTTTCCCAATTTAAAAACACCGATTTTAGACTATTTGATTTACGAAATTATGATCTGCAACGTATAAAAGGGGAATCAAAGATTTTTTCATCTATGGGTATGCAAGCAACTTCTAAAGGTACTATGCCGGTTGTACTTCTAAAGGAAGGCGGCTCTGAAACTAAAGGTCGAGATGCACAAAAAAATAACATTGCAGCAGCTAAAATAATAGCTGAAATTGTTCATTCTAGCCTTGGTCCAAGAGGTATGGATAAAATGTTAGTTGATTCCTTAGGCGATGTAACTATTACTAACGATGGTGCAACCATTCTTAAAGAAATTGATGTACAACATCCAGCAGCAAAAATGCTTGTTGAAATTTCTAAGACCACTGATAATGAAGTAGGCGATGGTACCACATCTGCTGTTATTTTAGCTGGATCTCTTCTGGAAAATGCTGAATTACTTTTAGATCAAGATGTTCACCCAACAATTATAGTTGATGGATATAGAAAAGCCGCTAAAAAAGCAAAACAATTCCTTCAAGAAATTGCAGAAACTGTAACAGCAAATGACAAAACAATTCTTAATAAAATTGCAAAAACATCGATGCAAACAAAACTAGTAAGAAAAGATTCCGATCAATTAGCAGATATTGTTGTAAAAGCAGTTTTACAAGTTGCTGAAAAAGAAGGCGAAAGATATGTTGTAGACATTGATGATATTAAAGTAGAAAAGAAAGCCGGTGGATCGATTAAAGATTCTGTAATTATCCAAGGTATAGTACTTGATAAAGAAATTGTTCATGGTGGAATGCCAAGAAAAATTTTAAATGCAAAGATCGCCTTAATTAACAAAGCCCTTGAAATCAGTAAAACTGAAACGGATGCTAAAATAAATATCTCAAACCCACAACAATTGAAATCATTCCTTGATGAGGAAAATAGAATGTTAAAGAATATGGTTGATAAAGTAATTGGTTCTGGAGCAAATGTAGTATTATGTCAAAAAGGAATTGATGACATGGCTCAACATTATCTTGCAAAAGCAGGAATTATTGCAGTTAGAAGAATTAAAGAAAGTGATCTTACAAAACTTGCAAAAGCAACAGGTGCTAGAATTGTAAATAATTTAGATGATATATTTGAAAAAGATTTAGGTGATGCTCAATTAGTAGAAGAAAGAAAAATTGAAGAAGATAAATGGGTATTCATTGAAGGTTGTAAACATCCAAAATCTGTCACATTGCTTCTTCGTGGAGGATCTCAACGAGTAGTTGATGAAGTTGAACGTTCAGTCCATGACTCACTTATGGTAGTAAAAGATGTAATTGAAAAACCACAAATTGTTGCAGGTGGTGGTGCACCTGAAACCTATGCTGCAACCAAAATAAGAAGTTGGGCAAAATCACTAGAAGGCAGAGAACAACTAGCTGCTGAAAAATTTGCAGATTCTTTAGAATCAATTCCGTTAACACTTTCAGAAAACGCTGGAATGGATCCAATTGACACACTTACTGTTCTTCGTTCTAGACAAATGAAAGGGGAAAAATGGACTGGAATTGATGTTATGAAAGGGAAAATTGGAAACATGAAGTCAAGTGATATTATTGAACCATTGGCAGTCAAAATACAAATTGTTTCTGCTGCTGCAGAGGCAGCTTGCATGATTCTTAGAATTGATGATGTTATTGCTACCCAAAAATCTGCAGGACCACCACCTGGAGGAGAAGGTGGCATGCCTGGAATGGGCGGAATGGGTGGCATGCCTGGAATGGGCGGAATGGGTGGCATGCCTGATATGGGCGGAATGATGTAAATTATTTTGATACTCGTTATTTTTCAAAAGTTTATTTGATAACCTCATTTACAAATTACATTGAATAAAATTTCCTTTAAACTGCTTTCGGGATTCAAGTATATCTATCTGATAGTATTTTTTGCGCTACTTTCAGGATTTTTCCATCCACTAATCACTAACACAAGTTTTGATAGTGTTGTAATTGGAGTTATAGTATTATTCATTGGTCTAATAGGCGGTATTTTACTTTACAAATCTGCAATATCTGAGAAAAGACGTGAAATATTTCTAGGCGGAGGTTTTGCTTTAATAGCCATATCATTATTCTATATCTTTCAGATTACTGGAAGATCTTAGATATCAAAATATAAGTAAAACTCATGTGGATGAGGTCTAATTGAAATTTCACGCTGATCTCTTTTACCTAACTCTATAATTTTGTCAATCACATCATTTGTATAAATTGGACTGAGGAATTTTCTATCACTTTCTAATTCATCTAATGCTTCACCAAGACTCTTTGGCAAAACTCCTATTCCTCTTTTAGCTCTATCTGATTTTGTCATTTTAAAAATATCATCACGAACTTGATCGCCCGGATCTATTTTCTTTTTAACTCCATCCATTCCAGCTGCAGTAACTGCAGCAAATACAAGATATGGATTGGATGAAGGATCAGGAGCTCTAAATTCAAGTCTTTTAAGACTAGCATAGTTTTTTCCTTTCATATGTTGTGGCACTCTTACTATTGCAGATCTATTACCTGCGCTCCATGCTATATAAGCAGGTGCTTCATAACCCGGAACAAGTCTATGATATGAATTAGTAGTAGGATTACAAATTGCAGATAATGCTTTTGCATGATTGATAATTCCACCACAAAAATACCTTGCAGTTTGACTCAACTCATCTACATTATCAGGATCATAAAACGCATTTTCCTTCCCTTTCCATAAACTCACATTAACATGCATGCCAGATCCTGCATCCATTGCAATAGGTTTTGGCATCATAGTTGCAACTTTTCCATATTTTTGTGCTACATTTTTTATTACGTATTTGTAAGATTGCGCAGCATCTGCGGCATTTGTCATATAATCATATTTGATATCAATCTCACACTGTCCAGCGGTAGCTACTTCATGATGATGATTATCACATAATATACCAAAATCATTATTTAATATGTTTACACATTCATTTCTAAATGGAGTCAGGGTATCAGAAGGAGTACTTGGATAATATCCCTCTTGAAGACCCATAGGATATCCTGTTCCTTCATTACTCCAAGGAGCTTCTTTTGATTCAATTGAATAGGACTGACCTTTGTATGGAGTTAAAACATCCCAATGTACTTTATCGAAAACAAAAAATTCTACTTCTGGACCCCAAGCACTGTAATCAAATCCTTGGGTTTTAACATATTCTTCTGCTTTTTGTGATATTCCTCTAGGATCTCTAGATAATCTTCCTCTATCCCCACCCCAATAGATATCACATAGTAATCTAGCAGTCTTATTTTCAGTCATCCATGGAATAATGGCAAAAGTATTAGGATCTGGTTTTAAAATAAGATCTGAATCCTCCACACTAGCAAAACCAACAATAGATGAACCATCTAACTTTGGTAATCCATCTCTCATTTGTTCGGGTGTAAAAGTGATTGCAGAAATTGTAGTGTGATGAAAACGTCCAGTAAGACCAGTAAATTGTAGATCTATAAACTGAATTCCTTCATGCTGAATTCTGGCAAAAACTTCATCTGGCGAATATGTTATTTGGATTGCTTTTCCATGACTAACTTTATAGGGCAATTTCGTGCTTCAATCAAACACAAATACATCCGAGATTTAAGGATTAGGTAAGAAATGTCAGAAACAAACGAAATTGATCTTAACAAATTACATCATGTAGTCCTACGAGAAACTGAAAGTGATTCAATTCAAGAGATTAACCCAGATTTCTATAGAAATCTTTCAAACTTTATTGGTGACTTGAAAAAACAAGAATTTGATGGAATCGAAAATAAAATCAAAGAAGTCATAATTGACACAGCTACAGAACTAACATCACTTTTAATCAACATCAGACTTGATAAAATTTCCAAATCAGATAATATGGACTTCAAAAATCTTTTAGACGAAGAAAAATTTATCCTTGATGCAGAAGAGGAACAGCGAGAAAGAACCGAAATGATTCTATCTGCAACAATTAATGGAAAATCAAAATTCCTCGAATCTATTTCTAAAAATCATAAAACCAAAACTGTTGTTGTTAGATTTCTTCAAGAAATAGATGAAATTATAGGTGCTGATTTGGAAAAATATGGACCCTTCAAAACAGAAGATATTGCGACAATACCATATGAAAATGCTCAGGCACTAATTGCTAAAAATGTTGCAACTAAGATTCGTTGGGAAGATTAGATAGAAATTACACCATAATTATTTTCAATTATGACACATACAGGAGTTGATGTAATTGACTTTCTCTTTTATACAATTTATCCAGTGATTGGTATCTTTGTAGTGGAAATAATTAGTAAAATCATTAAATCTCCAAAATGGATTAAACTCTGGTCACAAGCTGCCGTGTCAATAGGATTTGGAATTTATTACTGGTTTATTTTACAAGCCCCTCAAAATTTTCCTTTAACAGGAATGGTGATGTTTGCACTTGCTTTAGCATTAATTTATCAAGGAAGACGTGCAAAAATATCTCCCAATAAAAGTTACTACTAGATTCTTAGCTATTCTTTGAACCTTCTAAACATTCGTTTGAATATGTTTTGTTTATTTGATCCTCCATCTCTAATTACTTTTTTCTCCCCAAATCTACGAGCTCTTATTTGAGTTAACTTCACACATCTGTGCTCTTCTGGAAGTCTATGTTCAGCACAAAATGGATCCTTGCAATAATTACACTGAAAAGGCATATCTGCCATATCTCCACAATAAGCACACTTTTCTGGTTTCACAATTATTCAATAATTTTTCTTCTAATAAACTTGCTAGTATTCCACTTAAAATTTAATTTTTTAAAAAAATTCAAGTAACGTTTTTACGATGTTAAAATTAAAAACAATTAAGTGAATTTTATTGATTAAAAACAAGATAGCAATAATTACTGGAGCAAGTAGCGGAATTGGTTTTGCTACAGCATTAGCACTTTCAAAAGCAGGAGCAAAGGTGGCAATAGGTGCACGACGAACTAATATGCTTTCTGAATTAGAAAAAATAATTAAAGAAAATGGTGGAGAAGTTTATTCTCAAAGATTAGATGTTACCAAGAGAAATGAATGTATTTCATTTGTTGATAATGTTTTAAAAAAATGGGGTACAGTAGACATTCTAGTAAATAACGCTGGATTGATGCCTCTAAGTTTTTTCAAAAATTTGAAAGTTGATGAATGGGATCAAATGATAGATGTTAACATTAAAGGAGTACTATATTGTACTGGAGCAGTAATCACACATATGCTTGAAAACAAATCAGGTCACATAATTAATATCTCATCAGTCGCTGGAAGAATTGTTTTTCCTTCAGGTAGTGTCTATTGTGCAACAAAACATGCAATTACTGCCTTTAGTGAAGGATTAAGACAAGAACTTAGTGTAAGAAAAAATATTCGTGTGACATGTATTGAGCCAGGAGTAGTTGCTACAGAACTAACAAATACAATTACCGATGAATCATTACAAGGATTTGTTGAAAATACCAAGAAAATGGAATCATTACAAGCTGAAGATATTGCAAATGCTATTGTTTACGCTGTAGAATCACCAAATCATATTAATGTGAATGAAATTCTAATTAGACCGACAACACAAGATCGTTGATTTGTCTGATATTCCTCATGTGTTAATTCTCGGTGGGGGTTTTGGAGGACTATCTGCCGCCAATGAAATCAGAAATAATCTTTCATCAATGCAAGTTAAGATTACAGTTATTGACAAAAAAGACTGGTTTATGGTAGGTTTTGTCAAACTTTGGATTATCAAAGGAACACGAACATTTGAAAATTCGATAGGCTCATTAAATGAACTTAGAAAAAAAGAAATCAATTTTTTAAAAGAAGAAATTCTAAAAATTGATCTTCAAAATAAAAACATTAAAACTACAACTAGGACTTTGTCATATGACTTTCTAATCATTGCAATGGGCGCATCGTTAACGCCTGAAAAAATTCCAGGACTATCGGAAAATGGAATGAATCTTTATGATCATAATCAACTAACTGAAATTCATAATCAACTAAAAAAAATGAAATCCGGTAATATCGCTATATCTATTATGGGAATGCCTTACAAATGTCCTCCTGCACCATTTGAGGCTAGTCTATTGATTGATTCTATGTTAAGAGAAACAGGAGTTAGAGATTCTGTACAAATTCATTTCTATAGTCCAGCACCAATTACATTACCTGCAGCAGGTCCAGAAATTAGCCAACAGATCCTTAATTTGATAAACTCTGAGAACATTTTTTTCCATGATTCATGTAAAATAAAATCAGTCGAAAAAAATAAACTAATTTTTGAACATGGAGAAGCTAACTTTGATTTACTTCTTGCCATACCTCCACACGTTGCACCTAAAGTAATTTATGAATCAGGATTAGCAAAAGAAGATGGATTTATTCCAATCAGCAGAGATTGTAAAACACCATTTGAAAATGTATATGCTGTAGGTGACGTAACTACTTTGACAGTTACTGGTACATTAACCGTTCCAAAAGCAGGAGTATTTGCAGAAGGAGAAGCTGTAACAGTAGCACAAAACATAATATTAAAAATACATTCTAAAAAAGAATCTTCATTATTTGATGGAAAAGGTGGATGTTTTATTGAATCGGGAAGAGATACTGCATCTCTAATTGAAATAGATATGTTTTCAGAATCTAAACCATTAACAAAACTAACTGAATCTACAACTAAACATCTTGATGAAAAGATACAATTTGAAAAAGAACGACTCTCAAAATGGTTATGATAAATCATCTTTTTTATTTTCTTTGGTAAGATGTTCTAAAATAGCTCTTACCTCAACGCCCAAATTTTGAGAATCTTTTGCCAACTCTAATTTTTCGGGAATACTTCGTTTAAAACCTTCATCTTCAAATTCTATTCTTATTTTTTGTATACAATCAAGATGATCTTCATCAGTTGCTGAAATCCTGTGGCAAATGGTACAAATTTTCATTAATTATAGTTACTAACCCGACGATTTAATAATTTCATTTGAAGCCTCTCACATGAGGGGTCGTAGTCTAGCTTGGTATGATACTAGTCTGGGGGACTAGTGGTCGCAGGTTCAATTCCTGCCGGCCCCATTACAATTTTAGTATTTTTAAAACATCATCAAAACTTCTTTGTGTCTGTTCTTGCTTGTATATTCTTAAAAAATCAATAATTTTTTGTTTTGGGGGAACTTTGTAAATTCTTTGAACTTTTTTGGCAATACCTGAACCGATAAAAATAGCCTGAGTAACTGACGTTACATTTGATACTCTTCTGTTAACACTTGAACTTTCGAAATCAATTAGAGTTGATCTTGATTTTCCAACAATAACATGTTTTGAAATACTGCTTAATTCACCATGATCAAATCCAATCTGATCTAATCTATAACAATCTTCTAAAATGGCTCTAACAACGGATTTTAGTTTTTTTGAACTTCCTACACCTTTGAGAGAATGTATCCAGTTTTCAATTTTATCACCCTCTAAATATTCCATTACTAAAAAATTTTTACTTACATCATATAGTTTTGGTCCCACATTCACTGTATTTGCTAATCTAAGTAATTTTGCCTCACTTTGCATTTCACTTCTTTGAGAATCCAATCTCCTAATCTTCAAGGCAACAATATCGTTTTTCTTTTTTGCTAATACTACTACTCCAACATAACCCTTTCCTAAAATTTGTAAAATACCAATTGTAGTTTGTCCAGCAAATAACACTGATTTTATTTTTAATTTTTCTAATTCAGAAATTCTTGATTTAAGTTGACGTGAATTAGCTTTTGGATATCCAAGAATTTTTGAATATGGTTCATTTATGAATTTTTTAATTGAAACGAAAGATTGTTCCATCAGTTGAAATCAGATCTGAAACTGCCTCTTTAATTGATTTGCTTAAATTTTTGCTTCCAACTGAAACTCTAAATCCTTTCTTAAAATCACCTTGTAATCCTTTTGGTATGCCTGTTTGAAGATTGTTTTTTAGTAATTCTGTCATAAATTTTACTGCTTCATTATGTTTTCTCTTTTCAAGTGAAATAATTTTCTTATTATCACTGATCCACATCAATTCAGTTTTTACGATGTTTTTTGAAATAAAACTATTGCAATCATCTTCTCTAAAAAATTCAGGACCGCTTTTTGAATAATTTTTTGGAATTTTAGTTGATTCTAAAAGGAAAAAAAGATAGGCCTTACTTTGTTCATCTGAATATGATTTACTGCGTAAAACATTGAAGCCTCCTAATTCTAACTGAGTTGTAAGTGAAGTAGTTGCACTTTTAATTTGTCCCCAAATAATATCTGGACTTCTCATCATGAAATTGAATTTTACCACTAGAACATTTTCCCAATTATTTTTTGATGAACCCAATCTTTTAAATTTAAAGAATTGTAGTGTTGGATTTTTCAAAAAAGTTCTACAAGCTAAAATAAACTTCCCTATATTCTCATTAGAAATTGCAGCTGCTAAATTTCTATTACCATCGATAGGATCTATAATTACAATTGATGTTTCAAATACTTTTGATGTATTTCCAATTATTTGATTCTGTTGAAATTTTGCAATTGATTTTATTACATTCTCAAAACTACCAAAATTTATAATTAAAACTTCTGATACATAGCCGCTGAAACCTTGTTTTGCAATTTCTGCTCCATAAATTTTAGTTAACTTTAGAAATGTTTTGAGAATTCGTACTTCATTTTTCATTTTTGGAGTAAGGGCATTTTGCATGAACTTCGTATGAAACGGTGTTCTATCAGCGGAACTTTTCCATTCTCCTAAATTTACATCGTAACATGGAACTACATTGATTTTAGTTTTCTTAATTCTAGCCTCAACATAAGGATGTTCAGAATATCTAATATAGGGATTATATTTTTTTAAAGATTTAAAACCAATTTTTTTTGAAATTTCAACAAATTTTTCATCTGAAATTGATTTTTTAAATTTGATAAAAATATCAATATCAGCTTCTTTTGATAACCAAGTGTCTTTAGCATAGGATCCACCAAATTCTAATCCTACTATTTCAGGATAATTTCTAATTTCATTTTCAACTAAACCAAAAGCTTCATCAGCAATTTGTTTTTTTAATTTTTTTATGTTATTTGGCGGCGTTACCAATTTTTCAATTTTAGAAATTATTTGTTTCATGATTCAGCTTTTATCTCCATTAAATCAAAATAGATTGGACTCTTTGCACTAAGAACACTTTGTTTGAGTTTGAAACATGTAATCTCCTGTGTTCCAAAATCAATTGATTTGAATTTCTCCAATTTTTTATTAATATCTTCAATCTTATCTTTAATTCTAAACACTGTGATATGAGGTTTAAACGGTTTATCTATAGAAAAACCTAATGGAGTTAATGCATTCTCTACTTTCTTTGCTAATTCTATTAATGAATTTCCAGATCTCTCATCAGTTCCAATCCAAATAATCCTTGGAGATTTTAATTTGGGAAAAACACCAATATCTTTGAAATTTACCACAAATCTTGAAAATTTAACCGTATTTAATGACATCATTACTTTCTCTATAATTTCTTGTGAAATCTCACCTAAAAATTGTAATGTAAAATGAAGGTTATGTGGCTCTATAGATTTAGCGCTTATATTAATTTCAGACTGAAATTTAGAAATCGAATTTATTATTTTATCCGATGTAATTTCAATTGCCACAAAAGCTCGCATAATGATTTTCTTTTAATTATGTTTTATAATAATCTCCGGTAGCTTCATAGATTAGCCACATTTTCATTCTATTGTTGACAAAACTAATCGTATGTTTAACTGGCATGCCTGGAGCAGGTAAATCAACAATAGCTGATGGTTTGAAATCTAAAGATTATGATATTATCAACATGGGAAATGCAGTGAGAATAGAAGCTAAGAATAGAAATCTTGAACCAACTGGGTATAATCTTGGTAAATTGATGCTTGAATTGCGAGAAAAAAATGGTCAGGGCGCAGTTGCAGAATTAGTTACACCACAAATTGAAAACTCAAAATCAAAAGTAATAATTATTGATGGAATAAGATCTAATGCAGAAATAGAAGTTTTACGTAAATATGGAACAGTTAAGCTTCTTGCTATACATGCATCTACTAATACACGATTTGGATTTCTAAAACAAAGAGGAAGATCAGATGATCCACAAACGAAAGAAAATTTTGAAGAAAGAGACAACCGAGAAATAGGTGTTGGCATCAGTAATTCAATTGCTTTATCTGACGAAACAATTTCTAACAATAATTTAACAAAAAATGAATTAATTGAACATGCCTTCAAAATCATTGAAAGTTGGGTAGAATGAGATCTCCAAATATCAGTTGTAAAATAGAAGTACTCTCTTTAATTAATCCGTCTGAAGATCCAAAAAAAATTGAAACGGCAATTTTGAATATATTTCTAAATGCTAAACTTAAAACTGATAATATTTCTATTACCTCAAACTCTAAAGATTTACATTTATTAGAAAAAATTCATAACGTAATTCATTCTAACCAATCACAAAAAATCTATCAACGACAACTTGAAAAAAATTTGGAAGATGATTCTACTTGGTTTTATCTTAACAAACAAGCAGCTTTTGTCGGAATAGTAGCTATCTGCGAAGAAGGAGAAGAATCTCCCTTAGGACCAATCAAAGTGATCTTAACTTCTTCTAATATTGATAAAATCATAGATTGGTTGAGCCTTGAAAATTAATCAAATTAGATAAAAATTATAGGTTCTCAGTTTTTGTAAATTAAGCGAATCCAAATTATCAGATAAGATTTTGAATGGCACTGTTGTTTTCTCTTTAAAATCCAAAAACTTTTCTAATTGTAATTTAGATTTTATTTAAAAACTGAAACAAATTCTGGAAGTGCTATCACACTAGTTTTTCTTATTGACAGATCCATCTCTGATGACATTATTGTTTTTTCTGGATTTATTTCTATTAAGATTGCTCCATTCTGTTTAGCATAAACTGGTAAAGTATTTGCAGGTGATACTACCAAAGATGTACCTACAACTATCATCACATCACAATTCCTTGCATGAATGATTGCTTGTTGCCAAATATCTTGAGGAAGAGATTCTCCAAACCATACTACATCAGGTCTTAGAATATTTCCACACTTACATAAAGGTGGAATGTCTATAAATTCAGTTACAATCTCACTTTTAAAATTACAAATAGCACATTTTATTTTTACAATACTTCCATGTAACTCTAATACTTCTGTACTTCCTGCTCTTTGATGAAGTCCATCAATATTTTGAGTTAATACAACAACTTTAACAAATTTTTCTAATTCAACTATTGCCTTATGTCCTAAATTAGGTTCTGCAGAAAAAACATTTCTTCTTCTTTCATTATACCATTCCCAAACCAATTTTGGATTATCATAAAATGAATCTATTGTAGCCAACTTCATTGCATTATAATTTCTCCATAAACCATCTTTTCCTCTAAAAGTAGGAATACCACTTTCTTGAGAAATTCCTGCACCTGTAACAAATACAATTTTTTTAGCATCTTCTAGCTTTTTTATGACTATTTCAAACATTTTTATCTATTTTATCTCAATTTCTAAAAAATCTTTTGCTGTGATTACTGAATTATGAATTTGTTTTGCTTCTTCTAAATGTCTAGTTTCATCTTTATATCTAGCTGAAAAATGTGTTAAAATTAGATTTTTTACTTTTGCATTTTTTCCCAATAAGGCGGCCTGTTTTGCTGTTGAATGACGTGTTTCTTCTGCTTTTTCTATAGTTTCATCTAAAAATGTCGAATCAAACACAAGATAATCACAATCTTCAAAGAATTTTTCTAATTCTTTAGTTGGTATTGTATCTCCAGAAATCCCAATTTTTTTACCAGGCCTTTTTTCTCCCAATACTTGTTCTGGAACAATAATTCTTCCTCCAATTTTAATTTCTATCCCATTTTGTAATTGATTCCACAATTTACCTTCTGGAATTTCTAAATCCTTAGCTTTGTCTAAATTGAATCTACCAGGTTTATCTTTTTCTTCAAAAAGATAAGAGTATGTAATAACCGAATGATTAGCTTTACAAGCGTACACTGAATAAATTTTTGAGTCAAATATTTTTCCTTCCTTTACTATTGTAATCATAACTGGAAACGATAATCCAAAGTTTAGTACTTTGATATTTGCACCTATGAATTCTTCAATTCCATCTGGCCCGTAAATTTCTAAAGGTTCAGTTCTATGTTGCATCGTCATTGTTTGAAGCAAACCTAATAATCCTATACAATGATCCCCATGAAGATGTGTAACAAAAATCTTCATCTTTTTATTCCAACCTAAACCTGATTTCAAATATGAAATCTGTGCTGCTTCTCCTGCATCAAACATGAGAATTTCACCATCTCTTTCTAGACAAACACATGATAATCCCCGATTTTCAGTAGGTTGAGCCGCTGAAGTTCCTAAAAATATTAATTTCATTTTATCAAAATTGTCCTTGTCAAGCTTTTATGCCTATAAATTTCATATTTTTTTATTGGATTAATATTCAATTTTTTTTCAAATCCTTTTTTGCACATAATTGCTATCTTCTTACGTTTAGGTAAGATTGATACAAATTTTTTCATCAACTCTTCAGGATTTTCTGATGATTTAGATGCAATTCCATAAGGTAAATCTGTAACAATTCCTTCAAATTCATCTATCATATTTGTCAATTGGCTGAAATCTGCCTTGATTATTTTTGATTTATACCCATTTACATCTAAATTTTCTTTTGAAATATTATACATTTTTTCATCAAAATCTAACCCAATTGCATGAATTCCCATTGATTCAGCTTCTAACAAAGTAGTTCCAGTACCACAAAATGGATCACACACCGTTTCTCCCTCTTTTAATCCGATTAAATTTATCATTACTCGTGTAAGTTTCCAGTCTAATTCATGTGGGTATTTTTTAATCTTCTTTGGTCTATTTTCCACTTCAAATCTTTTTGAAAAACCAAAAAAATTCTCCTTGTCAGTAAAAATCAAATATATGGTAATATCTGGATTTTTAAGAGATACTTGAGCTTTAGAAAATTTAATTATCATATCACCCATCGCTTTTTCTAATTCAGGTATGTTGAATTGATTTGATGATAAATTAACTATTCTACAAACAAAAGTTTTAGCATTTTTTAAAATTTCAAAATTCTCTTCATCTAAAAACAATCCTGACATTTTACGTAATATTTGACCAGAAACTTTCACAAAAGTTGCACGTTTAGTAATCCATTCCCAACTAATTTTTGATTGAATTATTACTAAATTTGATGAAACTTTTACTTTTGCAAATCTATCATATATTTTTGCAATTGAAATAATTTCATCAATTGCAATTTCTAGATTATCTTTAGATAAAACAAAAAAACTTTCTGGCATTATATTATTGCCTTTGCAATTGTCCCTGAAATATCAACTAAAGATGTTTTTCCAGGAATTGTATTTGTACTAATTATCCTTGTAACTCCTGCTCTTTTAATTTTCTTTTCAGCATCATTTCTAAGTAAAGCGTGAGTACAAGCAACAAACACTCGGTTACATTTTTGTCTTTTAAGGAATTCTGTAGCCTTAATGATACTTCCACCAGTACTAATCATATCATCTACTAAAATTAAATCTCTACCTATTATCTCCTTAAAACTTGTAGATTTAATTTTTACTTTTCCAGTTTTACGATCACGTTGTTTTTCAAGAGATATATATTCAGTATTCAAAAATTTGGCAAATTGTTTTGCTCTTTCTTTTCCACCTTGATCTGGAGAAATAATCAAAGGATTTTTTAATTTTAATTTTGAAAAATATTTTGCTAGATCTGGTATTGCAGTTACGTTCTTTGTTTTTATATTAAAATATTTTAAACCCAACATACTATGAATATCTACGACAATGATTCTAGATGTTCCTACGCTTTTGAACAAATTGGCAATGACTTTCATTGTTATTACTTCGCCTGCCAAGAACTCTCTATCTTGACGGGCATAACCCATGTATGGTATTACTGCAATTACTTCAGTTCCATATTCTTTTGCTTTTGAAATTATTGATAATGTTTGAATAAAATTTTCGTCTACTGGTGGATATGTTGACTGAATTACAATGATTTTATTTTTTTGAGGTTTTCCTTTGATTGTAATTTTACTTTCACCATCTGGAAAAATCCTTAACTGTGATTTTAATAAATTCGCACCTAATCTTTTTGCCAATTTTTTTGCTAGATCTTCAGATGAACTTCCAGATATAACTGTAAATTTTGTCAATAGTTCAACGACAAAGATGGGGTTCTTAAATTTTGAGGGTATTATAGATCACAATTTTTGTATCCTTCATTCCTATTCTTATAAAAGCAATACAAGAATTCATAATTAAAGAATCATTTCCTACACTATCAACTCTAGTATTCATTGATCAAAAACATTACAAAATGCGCTATGTATTACATTAAATCAATTAATTGATGGAAATACTAACAATGCCTAATAAATCTAATTTACTCTATCAAACATGTTTTATTTCAATACAATTCTTTATACTTTGACTTTAATTCTTCATGAGATGCTACAATAGAAAAAGCCTTTACAACATCAGTTTTACTCACAATTCCAATCAAATTACGCTTTGAATCTACTACTGGAATTCCTCCAACCTTATTTTTTATCATTTTACTTGCTGCTAATGCAAGATCACCTCCTTCATTAATTGTTAATAGTTCATCAGTTATCAAATCACCAACTGTTAGTTTGTCACCACCTATTGGAAGTAAATAATCTCTAGATCGTGTATTACCTTTAGTAAAGTAATCACTATGTGTCAGTAATGTATTCGTACTAATAATACCAAGTGGATAACCATTTTCATCAGTTACAACTAACCTTGAAACCTGATTTTTATTCATTAAACTTAATGCAAATTTGAGAGAATCAGATCTTCTACAAGTAACTACTTTTTTATTCATAAAATTTTTTACCAAATATTTTCCACCAAAATCACTTGCATAAGATTTTGTTAAATCTGTTCTTGAAATAACACCTATCAATTCACCATTATCATTAACAAGAACCACTGAACCAATTTTGAAAGTTTCCATTCTAGTAGCACATTGATTAAATTGTTCTTCCATACCATCAGTTATTGTAATTACATTTTTTTGCATTACATGTTTAATTGGAATCTCATCCATTACATGTGCAGTTTTATCTTCTCCAAGAAATCTATTGATATCTCTTTCAGTAACAATTCCAAGTGGCATGTTTTTATCGGTAATTACTATATGTTTAACAAAATTTGTTTGCATTTGTAATAATGCATCAAAAATCGATGATTCTGGTTTAACAGTAATTACAGGAGATGAATATTTTTTTTCCATATTTATCTAATTTATTTTTTGATTTAAAATATGATTTTAGATTATCAAACATGATTTTAATAAAATGTTAGGAAGCTAATACTTAACAAGTATTTGGAACAATTTCAACTTGTATATTGCTTCCATTGAATGATGTAGATATGGCCTTAATTCTACTCTTGTATAGGAAGTACTTCTTACCATCATCACTAATGGAGCCAGAAATTCCTAATAGTTTGTTGTCATGTAAAGTTTGCAGTCTCCTATAAACTGTACTTATTGGAATTTTAGTTTCAGCACTTATTTCCATTGCAGATTTTGGTTTTTCCATCGAGTTTTCTAAAATTGCTCGACAATACTTGTCAGAAATAACTTCAAGAATTGCATCTTTTCTTGAGTCATCATCTATTCTTATTCCTGAAATTAATGCTTGCATGGTAAATGTATGTCAATTTTTTATATAACTGATATGACTTCATTGCAATGCACTGCATTCATTATAGGAATAAATTCAAGTTTAGAAAATATAATATGGGATTTAAATTATATATTTTGTTATCTCATAATTTGTTATGTTGCAATTATAAAATAGAAGATATGAGACTAAAATGATTTCTATAATAGGTAGTGGTAGAAGTTTCTTCAACATATATGATTGGTTTCATTATTTTGTTGATCATTATATCATCTAACCCTTGCTTGCTAGTTTCAGAAAAGAGAAACATCCCAACATCTTTTTCAGTTATAATCCCTATGGGTTTCCCACTTTCTATGACAATTAATCTACTTATATTATTTTCAAGCAATTTTTTAATTGCATTAGATATTGTTGAATTATTTAGAATAGAAATTGGTTTTTTACAGATATCAGAAACAAACATCATTATTCATAAAAATTATTTCTATAAAAACAAATGATATAATTTTCATTAATGAATGTAAAATGAAAAATTTCATCATTTATTGGTAGTCTCATCTGTGGAAATCATGCTATTTTTTATATTTGATGCACTCAATTGAAATATATGGCAAAATTCAACAAAATCCTTGTTCCTTTAGACGGTTCTAATAACTCCATTAGAGGATTAGATCGAGCAATTGAAATTGCAAAAGGTAGTGGTGCTGAAATTACTGGATTTTACGTATTTCATTTACCGCTAGCTGCAGGAATAAAATATACACAAAAAATGAAAGATGATGCACAAGCAAAAGCTATCAAAGCAATCGGACCCGCAATGAAACGAGCTCAAAAAGCAAGTGCATTATTCAAATATAAGACTGGAGGTGGTCACACCGGCTCTGAAATTGTCAAATTTGCACAGAAAGGAAAGTATGATATGATTGTTATTGGTGCAAGAGGTATGGGAGGTGCTAAAGAAGCATTTCTAGGAAGTACATCAAATTATGTTATGCATAAAGTAAAGATTCCTGTTTTAGTGGTAAAATAATTAACCCGAACCTTACCACTTTTTTTAAAGTCTGATTTTCATTTTAGATGTTTCATTTTTACTAGAAATCGTAGCATCCTTGATATTTTGTATGTGATAAACTAAAAGTATAGGAAAAATGAAAAGAATTACCAAAAACTGAGAGAAATGGTGGAAAGTAACTATGACATATTAGGAATAATTGAAGGCTCTACTGAGAAAGACATTCGTAATGCATTTAGACGATTAGCACTTCGATACCACTCTGATAAAGGGGGGGAAAATGATCAATTCATTAAAATCAAACAAGCCTATGAAGATCTCAAAATAGGTAAAAAATATCCCGAAACAGATTTAGAAAAAATTAGAAATTCAAGAGTTTATTCGGGTGATTCAGAAGAGAACATTCGAAGAAAAAATCAAATTTTAGGCCAAGAATTATCCAAAGAAATGAAAATAGCTGAAGAGTGGGCAGCAGATCTAATTAGAACAAATTCAACTGCAACCAGACTATTTGGTTCAAAAACTCTTGGAGAAATTGAACTTGAAAGGAAAGCTAACGGTGTACTTTCAATTAAAGGAAATTTTATGGCAGGTAATCTAACTTATGATGGCCCTATTATTATGCAAGGAAATATCACAAGTCCATCATGGACTGAAGAATTTAAAACAAATATTCATCTCATAAAAGGTGATTTTAAATTTATTAATCCTCTTGAAAATAAATATAAAATTGAGAATGGAGCCAAAATAATTGTAGATAGTGGTAATGTTGTAGTTGGAAACGTTTTTGGTAGAAAATACAAAATTGAAGATCCAGAAGGAAGAGTTGGAATTTACCAAACTCGAGAACAACGAACCCTCATATCAGCACCAAAAGGAAAAATTATTGCTGAAAATATAATTAATACAGTTTCTCTTGATGCTGACTCTATAATAGTTCTTAATTTGGAAAATGATGTTCAAATTAATGCACGAGAAATTTTATTATATGGAAGTAAAATCACATATGATGTAATAATTAAATTAAAAAAAGATGGTTTTATAAGATTTTTTGAAAATTTTTCAATTCAAAGTCTTAGTAACGATGCAATTATCAAACTTGAGAATGGAAAAGAAATTAGATTGTTTGATATAAAAACCAAAAAAATTAAAGATTTAGCAGATGAATTTGTGGCTAACAAGAATGAATATGATAAAGATGTTACAATGGTAGGTAATGGATTTACAATAACATATGAAATGTTAAATAATTTATCAAAAAAACCTATAAAAAACCAAAATTCAGGATGGTCTTCGAAATTTAGATTCTAGGATTGAATTGAAAACTTTTCTAAATTAATTATTAAACACAAATCAATTTCTTTATAATGAATAATTTTCTTAATTTAATATGATTACCTGATTTCCCCTTCATAAAACAGGTATTATATTTGAAAATGCTAGAAGAATTGATATTCATATTAAATTTAGAAAGAACAATGCAAATTTCATTTAGTATAGATAAAAAATTAATACTTATAGTGATTATAGTATCTACAGTTACACTTCTAGTTACCGCCTACTTGAGTTTTAGCTATGCTGAACAAATTCTAATAGAAAGAGCCAACAATCTTCTACTTGGTGAATCTGCAGCACGTGGTAATACTCTAAGACTTCTTTTTGAATCGCGAATTGAACAAAATAAAATTTTAGCAAATGATCCAATGATAAAAATTCTTGTTACTAAATTAAGTGAAACACCTGAAGATGAGTTTGATAAAGTTAGAGAGAGTAAACGTAGAGACTTTCTTACTCAAATTCAGGCATTTCAAACGCTAGTTGGATTTTCAATTGGTTTTGAAGACGTAAAAATTATTGGAACAAACGGAAAAGTTTTCTTTTCACTTGGCAAACTAACTGATAATAATTTTCTCCATGATCCATTATTTCAAAAAGGTCTAAAAAAATCAATAATTGATTTTGAGCCATCTCCTACAGGAAAGAAAATGATCGTAGTTTCTCCAATTTTTGCACAAGATAGTAAAAAAAATGATGATCCAATAGGAGTAATTATTTCAAGAATGAGAACCGAATCATTAGATAATATCTTACTTGATAGAAGTGGATTAGGTAAAACTGGAGAAGTTTACATTGTAAATGATGGATTTTTAATGTTATCTGAATCTCGATTCATGAACAATACTATTTTCAAACAAAAAGTTGATAGTATTCCTGTTCAGAAATGTTTCAGAACAGGAGAAGAATTTACAGGATTTTATCCTGATTATAGAAAAATCAACATTTATGGTTCTTCTTATTGTGCTAGTGATTTAGGATTTGTTTTGCTAGCAGAAATTGGAGAAAAAGAAACAATTCAACCAATTTTAATACTTCAAAACAGAATTTTTCAAACTGGTCTAATAATTACAACTGTAATGATCATTGCCGCATTTATAATTTCAAAATCTATGTCACGACCTCTGATAAAATTAAAAAATGCAGCAAACCAAGTTGCAAGTGGGGATTTTCATGTTCGAACAAATATTACAACAAGAGATGAAATTGGCGAGTTATCTCATGCGTTTGATTTAATGACTGAAAAACTTCAAAAATCATTAATTGAAATTAAAGAAAAAGAAGATGTCATAAAACAACAAGAAGATATTTTGTTACAATTTTCTGATTATAGTGAAAAATACTGTGTATGTATGGTTGATATTATGAATTCAACCAAAATTACTTCTAAATTATCTGAATCAGAAACTAGTGAATTTTATAAAATTTTTCTTAATTCTATTGCTGTAACTGTAAGAAATTTTGGAGGTATTGTAGTAAAGAATATTGGAGATGCATTATTATTTTATTTTCCAGTTATATACTCAGAGGAGGAATTTACCTTAAAAAAATGTCTTGATTGCTGCTTGACTTTGGGTGAATTACATGACGATATAATCAATAAACTAGAAAAACAAAACCTCCCTATTTTTGATTATAGAATTAGTTCTACCTATGGCATTGTTAGAATAGCAAAAACATCAACATCTTCTGTTAATGACATTTTTGGAAATACTGTAAATCGTTGTGCAAAGATAAATAGAATTGCACCTGCAAATAGACTAATTATTGGTGACGAATTCTATGACAGCGCCAAAATTTTTAATGATTATATATTTAAAAAAATTGATAGTGACATAACAACACAAGAATCTGGTTATTCAGGATATCTTGTTTCAAGAAAAAACATACTTGATAATATTAAAAATTAAATATATAACAAAAACAAATTAAATTAATTCAGTTGATTTTTCTTTGGTACTTATATCATATGATTCTTCCACATTTGTTACAAAAATTTTTCCATCACCTTTTTGTCCTGTATGTGCAGCATCTATAATAGCTGAAACCACAGAACTAACCATGGAATCCTGAATTATTGTAACTATCACATCTGTAGAATTAAATTCAATTTGATGTCCTCCAATTTCAGGTCGTTCACCTGTTCCTTGTCCCAAAGATTGAATCAATGTAACTCCACCAACACCTGTCTTTCTAATTGCTCTTACAACTCGTTTTGAAACTTCACTTTGGACAATTGCTTCTATTCGTTTCATAAGACAACATTTTATCTGGCACCTTAAAAATATACTTTAGATTATCACGCAATTTTAATTAAAAATGAAACATAGTTACCAAATTTGATAATTGAATTCTAAAGAGTTAAAATTTTTACAAACATTGACTTTTCAAAAAGTATATTCTAATCTTTTTATAACTGAACAATAATAAATTTGGCACATAATTAAAATCAAAATAATAAAAAGAAATTAAAAATGATGACCTAATCTAATCGATTAATTCGGTCCAACCTTTGATGAAGACTGAGTTCTTGTAGAGTGGAACTGGTTGTCCAACTGTAAAATCCATAGGTCTCATCCAAAAAATTGCCTTTGTTGGGCAAACACCGATGCATGCTCCATCTGAGATACATCTTTCTGGGTAGAAGACAAATGCCTTACCTCTCTTCCAGCCTTCAACTGGTTTTACTCTAAGTACATCTGGTCCTAATGTTGTACAGATTTCTACACATAGTGCACATCCAATACACATTTGTTCGCTGATGTCTGGAATAATTCCTACTGGCATAACGAAATTTTCTTATCTTTTGATCTTAATATAATTTGCCCAAAAAATAGGAATTATAACGGCGTTTCATATTTTATAACACCGTTTAAAATTTTGATCGCTTTTTTAAAATACTTTAGAATCAAAATAATTAATTTTGAATATTTTTTTTGTATTTCCGACTTGATTTAATGAATTTAGCATCAAACTATCATCCGTTCTTTTAAGATGATACATTGCAGATCTTTTTGAATCTATAATATGTCTACCTCCTGGAGAAAGAATCCATTCACCATAGTCATTTTTTCTAACAATACCCGTTATTATCACTGAAGAACCACACTCACTTCCAATAGACGAAAGTAACATTAATGATGCATTAACAAATCTCCCAGATTCTTTTTCATCAAATAGGCTGTAAAAGCCATTAAACGAATCAATTATCACCAAAAATTTTCCAGCCGATATTTTTTTTGCTACTTCAGATACAATTTTTTCCCAGTTTGTCTTACTTGGACAATGAACCTCAACTTTGTCATTTTTTTCAATCATTTCTGAAATGATATAACCACTATAAAGTAAGTCAAAATCTAAAAAAATTACTGGATAGTTTATGGAATCAATTAATTCATTTAAAAATTCAGCTTTAAGAAAAGGTTCAGAACATAAAATTATGTTTGGATTTTTATTTGAAAATTCTTCTTTTACATATATTAAATCATCATCTAAAATCTGTTCAGGATTTTTATCCAACAATCTCTTAGCATCTAACAGATATAATAATGAATTTGACTTCAAAAGATATATCGGAAGATTTTCCTAACTCCGGTAAAATTTATCTGAATAACGCTTCTGTTTCTTTGATGCCTTTACAAAGCATTGAAGCAATGAAAGATTTTCTAATTTCCTATAATTCTAGAGGACCTGATTCAATAAATTCTGACCTGTTTGTTACTGAAAAATTATGGAATACTAGAAAAATTATTGCAAAAATTATCAATTATAATCCAGAAGAAGTTATCTTGACTCAAAGTACTACTGATGGAATTAACATAGTGGCAAACGGTCTATCTTTTAAACAAAATTCTAATATTATAATTCGAGGATTATCACATGAACATCATGCAAATTTTTATCCTTGGCTTCGATTACAAAATAAAACTAAAATCAAAAATTTATCTATAGATAAAAATGGGTTTTTTGATTTTAACGAACTTAAAACATTTCTTGATAATAATACAAAACTAATATCTATTAGTCATGCATTGTACAATACTGGTTCCATATTACCAGTAGAAAAAATTGGTAACATGCTTGAAAATTTTACTTCATTTTTCATAGATAGTGCACAGACTGTTGGATGTATAGGTAATTTTGATGTGACAAAGATTAAATGTAATTTTATGTCTTTTAACGGATCTAAGTGGTTATGCGGACCTATGGGAACAGGATTATTTTATTGTAACAACAAATCACAGGAATTACTAGAACCTATGACCATTGGTGGAGAATCAGCAATGATCTATGATAATACCAATCTAGCATTCAAAAATATTCCCGATAAATTTCAAACAGGATTTCGTAATTATGTTGGAATGGTAGGTTTAGAATCATCAGTAAATTATCTTCTTAAGTTTGGTATGGAAAATATCCGTAAAAAAATCTTTATCTTTCAACTCTTTTAAGAGATGAATTATCTAAAATTAAAAATATTATTCTATATGGTTCGGAGATCCCTGAGGAAAGAACTAGTATAATTTCTTTCAATATTGAAGGTCATGATCCAGAAGCAATAGTAGAAAAATTGGAAAAACAAAACATCATATTGGCTGTTAGAGAAATTTTAGAAAAAAAGATCGTACGAGCATCTCCTCATTTTTTTAATACTGAATCTGAAATACTTCAAGTTATTGATGCAATAAAAAACCTATAGATTTTCTTGTTCTTCTATTACCATCATTGTTAAAGTTGATTGTATTTTACCAATTTTTCTAACTTTGTTTGTGATAATTGTACGCAATTTTTCAGCGTCTTTAGATGATAATTTTAAGACTATATCATATACTCCATAAACACCTTGAACCTCATAATCCACTTCCTCATTTGAAAGAATGCGTTTAACATCAGCTATTATTGATTCATCAGATCCTAGATCAGAATTCAATAAAACATATGCTGTAGGCACATTGCAGATTTTCATCAAACAGTATTTAACCTTTCACAGATCTCAAAAATTGATTAATCCCTATCATAATTAATCGATGTGAAACCAATAGATCTTACACTAACAATATCTAAATCCATTCCTACTTTTCCAGGTTCCCCAAAACCACAATTCATTCTTTGGTCAACGCTAAAAGACGATGGATACAACCTTGAATTATTATTTCTTAGTTCTCATACAGGAACTCATCTTGATGCACCATATCATTTTGATAAAAATGGAGCAAAAATTCATCAAATACCTCTTGAAAGATTACTAAGAAATGGCATAATGATAAAAATAAAAAAGGGGAAAGATCAAGCGATTACCAAAAATGACTTGGTTTCATTTGAAAAAAAAAATGGAAATATACCAAAACACTCATCAATAATCTTTCATACTGAATGGCAAAAACATTTGAATGATGATTTTTATTTTATTAATAACCCTGGTCTATCTGAATCAGCTGCTAAATACCTTGTATCAAAAGAGATCAATTTAGTTGGAATTGATTCACCTAGCATAGATTTAGGGAAAGATAAAACGTTCAGCGTTCATAAAATACTTGCAAAAAATAATATCTTAATTGTTGAAAACCTATCAAATCTAAATAAAATATCTTCAAAACAATTTGATTTTATAATTTTACCTTTAAAATTGAAAGATGCAACAGGTTCTCCAGTAAGAGCAATAGCTATTCAATGAACAAAATGAAATCTGTTTTTTTTATAATTTTTTGATAATTTACCAACAATTGGAATTTGATTTCCACAAAACCTGCATTTATTTCTCTCATCAAGATTCCAACCCTCAATATCAAAACCATATCTCTTGATTACAATATTGTTACATTCAGGGCAGTAAGTATGCTCTAGAGTATGACCTGGTACATTTCCAACATATGCATATTTTAATCCAACTTTTTTTGCAATTTCATGATGTTTTTCTAGAGTTTTTACAGGTGTAGAATCAAATTCCATCATTTTATAATCTGGATGAAAACGCAAAAAATGAATAGGCATCTCAGGACCAAACTGATCATAAACAAATTTACATAATTTTTCTGCATGTTCTAAACTGTCTCCAACTTGTGGAACAATAAGATCTGTTATCTCTACATGAATTTTTGTTTTATCATGAATTTCTGATAATGTATCGAAAATAGGCTGAGGATCAGGAATCCCAATAAATTTTCTTGTGAAATTAGGT
Organism: Nitrosarchaeum sp.; assembly: GCA_023265135.1. Classification (GTDB taxonomy): domain Archaea; phylum Thermoproteota; class Nitrososphaeria; order Nitrososphaerales; family Nitrosopumilaceae; genus Nitrosarchaeum. The sequence continues at coordinate 440,904 of JAHFUM010000001.1, forward strand.
TCTGCATTGCCTTTAAAATCAACCGTTATAGAATCTAAAAATTCCCCCATCATTTTTACTGATTCTGGAGTATCATATCCATTTGAGACAAATACATTGTAAAGATTTTTTTGATGAGCTACTACTCCACAATCTCTTGCAAATTCAATGAATATAGATGGTTCATTGTATGTGTACGCAATTCCATCCGCACCATTATCTAATGCCATTTTTACTACTTGTTCAGGAGTCATATCTGAACCCTCAACCTTTCTTCTTTGACTTATATCGTAATTCTGACAATATTTACAAAGCCAATTACATCCAGTTGTGGCAATAGAAAATACCTTAGATCCAGGATTATAATGAGTAACTGGCTTTTTTTCTATCGGATCAATATGTCCAGCTATTACTTTACCATATACAAATAAGTCCAACTTTCCATTTTCATTGCCACGTACTCCACATAATCCAATTTGTCCATCTGCCATCTCACAGTATCTTGCACAGGCAGTACAACGAATTTTTTTGTTAGGTAATTTTTCATAAAGAATTGCCTCTTTATTCATTTCAGATAATTATACACGTTTTTCCCATATAAGGCACATCTATTTTTCGTAATCCTAAAAATATGGAAAGTTCAATAGTTATCATGAGTAAACCTGGAAATATTTGGAGAAAAGTGCACGGTAAAATTACTAAAAAACCAACCAATTTCTCATGGTTAATCGAAAACAAACTTGCAGGTTCAGGAATACCTACAAGTTTTGATGAACTAGATTGGATTCTAAAACAAGGTGTTAAATCTATTGTAACCATGACTGAAAATGCATTACCTGAAGAATGGGTAAGTGATGTTGGATACTTGCATGTACCTACACCAGATCTCACTGCTCCTGATATGGATAGAATAGATATTGCAGTTGATTTTATTCATAAAGAAATTTCTAATGATCAAGCCGTTATGGTTCACTGCGCAGCTGGAATGGGACGAGCGGGAACTATACTAGCTTGCTACTTGGTGAAATATCAAAAATATTCTGCAAAAGATGCAATTAAAAAAATCAGAAAAGAAAGACCAGGTTCAATTCAGTCTGAAATACAAGAATTAGCAATTACTTTCTATGAAAAACATATAGAAAATCAATAATTTACATAAATTGTGATACTAGTTTTCCATTCACAATTTTGATCTTTAGTACTTTATTTTCTTGAAACACTAAAGTAATTCCACCATCAGAATCAGGATCTTCTACCTTTACTAGTTCTATCATTTTAATTTGTTCAAATTTATCCATATTTTTTCACTCTGGAATTGATACAGCATCTAATTTTCCATCAACTACTTTAATAAACAAAAATCTATTGTCTTTAAAGATAAAGGTAATTCCTCCTTCCTTATCCGGTTCTTCAACTTCAAGTATTGGTTGTCCTAACAGACCATCATATTTTGCCATGTTGATTAACTCAAAAAGTTCCTTATATCCCTAATTGATCGTGATCTCAATTTCCTTAGAACTGTTTTTAACATTTCCTGGTTCTGTATAATCATGTTTTTGCCAAGAAGCAAAGACATCAGCTCCAATCTTGTGCTTACCTTTTCCTAAATCTGAAGCCTTGAAGACAAATTTTTCATTAAAATCAAATAATTCCTGTCTTACTTCTTCTTCAGATAATCTAATAAATGGCTCAAAATTTTTGGCTACTTGAACCCAAATTCTTCTATCCTTATGAGGATTAACCAATTTAGGATTTCTTGTCCAAAAAATTGCTGCCTTTCTATAGGTATCAATGGTTTTACCAATCTCCTTTTTCCTAAACCCTCCAGAAATCAATTTTATACCGTATTTCAATTTGAATGACACATCATTATTGTTGTATGCCTTTGTCCAATTTGTCTCATTGAACGCATCTCTTAGTCCTCCATCCACTTTAAAACTGACATTAACTTCTATATCGTCATTTAATGCGTATTTGTCCCTGTTTTTTACTATTCCAATATCTGAAATTTTACTTTCTACCATTCCAACCGCTCATAATGATTTATATCCACAATAAGTGCTTTTTCCGAATACATGAATGCTCAAATTATCAGCTCAGAACCTAAAGAAATTAGCCTTTCTATCACAGAAACTGATATAGGAATTTTATACATAATTCAACATGAGCTTCTCAAGGAATCAAACATCGATTTTGCAGGCGTTATTGTAAAACATCCTCTTACTAATGAATGCTGGATGAGAATCAATTCAAATACTAAACCAATGCAAGAAATCAAAAAAGCTACAGATTCAGCAATAAAAATGGCTAATGACTTTAAGCAATTATTTAATTCTAAAATTAAGGTAAATTAGATGAAATTTTGCCCCAGTTGTGAGGTCAAATTAAAAAAAGGTGACTTGGGTCTCCAATGCCCAAAATGTGATTATGTTGAGGGAAAAGAAACTAAACAAACTCAAAAGACAATTCATGAACATGAATCACAGTTTAATGTATTATCTCAAAATGAAACAGTAGAGGCATTACCTACAATTAAAATTGAATGTGAAAAATGCGGAAATGATGAAGCAGTTTGGTGGATGTTACAAACTAGAAGTGCAGATGAACCTACAACTCAATTCTATCGATGTTCAAAATGTAGATACACTTGGCGTAATTACGCATAACGTTTAACTGGAACATAAAACTCAAAAGAATTAGTTTGACTTTCGAAGCAAAAACAAGTGGTTCAGATGATCTTAAAGCTATCATCTCTGCTATATCCACACTTGTAGAGGAAGCTACTTTTGTTGCAACAGCAGAAGGAATTACTTTTAGAGGAATGGATCCTTCTCACGTAGCTCTAATTGATATATCTTGGCCTAACTCTGCATTTGAAAAATATGAATGTGATAGTGATATAAAATTTGGAGTTAGAATAGACGAATTTTCTAAACTCATCAAAAGAGCCGATAAAAAAGATAGTATTGAAATTAGTATTTCTGAACAAAACATGTTACTTGTAACAATTGGTAAAAATAAAAAATATAAAATGCGTTTAATTGAAAGCTCTGCAACCGATACACCATTACCAAAAATTCCATATGATTCTAAAATCACTTTATCATCTTCTAGATTTGACAAGATTCTCGGTGATGTCCAAGTTGTATCTGATTATCTTACTATTCATACATCTGATTCTAAGGCAGATTTTTCCGGAAAAGGTGATTCGGGAGAAGTTGTTATTGATCTTGAAAAGGGTGCGGACGAAATAGGTGAAATCTCTTCAAAGGAGGACAGTATTGGCACGTATAGCCTTGAATACCTTAACCCCGTAGTTAAAGCGGTAGGTACAACTGCAGGTCAAATCACATGCGAATTTTCTAGTGCAAAACCACTAAGAATTGAATTTAAGGTAGCCAATATAGGCAGAATCCACTTTTATTTGGCTCCAAGAGTAGAAAGTTAAAGCATTTAAAGATTAAATGATTCAGGTACTTTGAATTGAGACTTGTTCTAAAATATGGCGGGACATCAATTTCATCCGCTAAAGATATCCAAGCAATTGCAAACTACATTAATTCATTATCTAAACATAACGAAGTAGCGATAGTCTGTTCTGCAATTAGTGGTACTACTGATGATCTAATAGAAATATCACAATCCATAAAAAAAGAAAACAAAGACAAAGCTGAACAGATTGCATCCAAAATTATCAACAGACATAAAGAACTTGTCAAACAAACAATCAAAAAATTAACAATTAGAAAAAAATTATTAGAAAAACTAGATATAGATTTTCGGGAACTCGTTGCATTAATTGAAGGCATGGTTCTATTGGGTGAAGTAACCCCTAGATCAATGGACTATTTGATTTCATTCGGAGAACGTCTTTCAATAAAATTAATTTCTTTTGCACTTAATGATGTAGGTAAAAAATCAGTATTTCTAACTGGTAAAGAAGTTGGAATTGTCACTGATTCGAATTTTGGAGAATCTAAACCATTAATGGATACTACAAAACTAAGAGTTTCTAAAACAATTGACTTGCAATTTTCCAAGAAAACAATCCCGATAATAGGTGGATTTACAGGGGCAGATCAACATGGACATGTTACTACATTTGGTAGAGGAGGTTCAGATTATACAGCTACCATTATTGGTTCTTGCATAAAGGCTGATGAAATTTGGTTAATGAGTGATATAGATGGATTAATGACTGCAGATCCGAAAATTGTGAAAAATGCCAAATTACTCAAAGAGGTGTCTTATGTAGAAGCAATTGAAATGGCATTATTTGGAGCTAAACAAATTCATCCACGAACATTTGAACCATTATTAGCAAAAAAAATTCCAATGAAGATAAGAAACTCCTTTAATGTAAAAAATGAAGGAACATTGGTAACTGACTCACCATCTATTTCCACTAAAAATACTGTAAAATGTGTGAGCAGTATTCGTCACAATGGACTAATCGATATACGTGGTGGCAGTATGGTTGGTACTCCTGGTACTGCTGCAAAGATCTTTGCAACTCTTGCTAAATCTGGTATTAATGTAATGATGATCTCTCAAAACCCATCCGAATCTAGTATTACTATTGTAGTCAAGAATACAGATCTCGATAAAGCTGTTAATGCATTAGAAATGGAACTTTTAGGAAAAATTATTAAAAAACTTGAAGTAACTACCGATGTTGCAATTATTGCACTTATCGGTTTAGGCATGCGTGGTACAGTTGGTGTTGCATCCAAAGTCTTTGGGGCTATAGAGAAAAACAAAGTTAACGTTGCAATGATTACTCAAGGTTCATCCGAACTAAATCTTGCATTTGTTGTCAAAGATTCAGATTCTCATGTAGCAGTTCAAGCTCTGCATAACGCATTTGAACTTGATAAAATTAACTAAAAATAAAATCATTTAAAGGAAACAATTTCAAAGAATTTCATTGAATCGATTAATCATTATCGTAATTTTGGGTATTTTTATTACAGGAATTCTTACAATCTCATTTATTTCTAATAATTTTGTTGACGCAAATTCTACAAAAAAAATTAATTTTACTAAAACAATTACTTCTTCTCAAGATCCTGGGCAGGGACATGAAAATCAACAATTCGCACTAATTCTTTCTCCAAATGAGGGTACTCTTTATGACGGTTCAATTACATTTACATCAAGTGAGCCTGTAGAAATTGTTGTTTTACACGAAATTAATAGTAATGATGTAAAAGGACAACCAACATGGACTATTGACGGAAATACCATTTATGCAATATCTGTAATTGATCTTAAAACCAAATCTAATTCCTTCGAATTTACAGGAGCTGCTTTGGCATTACATTCTCTTAATTCAAAAGAGTTTACTGCCACCGTCAGTGTTGATGGTTGGATTAGGGGACAACCAATTGAAATAGCCTTACAAAAAATTGAATTACAAAAAGAATCATCACTTTTATTATCAAGAACAAATGTTGCAGCAATAATTCCAATGCATGAAGGATTCTATAATGGCAACTCCACTTTTTATATTATAACAGATTCTAGTCGACAAGAATATGCAGAAATAATTACCAAAAAACAAGGGTGGAAAGTCGAGATTGCTCCACCAATTGAAAAAATATCAGAAAATACTCTACAGAAAATATTCATTTTTAAAAGCGGAGTTAAAGGCGATGGAATATTTGGACATCAAAAAGAAATATTTTCTAGTACTCCACAACAAGAATCAGAATACAGTGCATTAAATTCTGTTATTGAAGTAACATGGAAAAAAGGTCAAAATGCAATAACTCTTGAATCATCCGAGGAAGTCATTAAAGCAGAAAAAGATGGAAGAGTTGAATTTAATAAAACTGGCGTAGTTATCAATGTCCCTCAAATAATCTGGCCTGGTGGGCAAATGTTAGTAAGAGATGATAAAAAAATCACAGATGATTTGACTTTTGGAGGAGGTCAAATAATTGAAATTAACAAAGATAAGATGAAAGTAACATTTGTTGCTCATCGTGGTTGGGGACCAGATGGAAAAACGATCTACTACATTATAACTGATGCAACACCTTCAGGTCCTGCTAAAATGATGGGTGTCCCATTTTCTCCTCAAACTGAAAACCTAATTACAAATTCTTCAGCAGTTGATTTATTTCAATTCCAAAATGGAATTAAGGGTTCAGGACCTTTGGGATTTCAACCAGTAATAGCTAAAGTGGTTCCTGGCAATGAAAATTACAGTCCTATTTGGCGTATCAATAATATTGAATGGAACAAACCTGAAAATGCAACAATTCTTGAAACAATATCTGATATCAATTCATCAAAAGCAAATGACCTGATTTTAGTCAGTTTAGCCAACCCCATGAATAATCATTATATGATAAATAGTCCCTTCATAGATCCATTCCAATAAAAAATAAAATCACTAAACGGATAAATTACTTGAAAGAAAATTTATTGTCAGATTGACTGGTAAACTCTACATTGTTGGTGTTGGTCCTGGACATCATGATCATATGACATTCCGAGCTAAAAAAGTAATTGAGGAAAGCGATACAATTGTAGGATATGAAACTTATGTAAATTTAGTCCAAGATCTTATTGAAGGTAAAACAGTTCATCGTTACGCCATGACACAAGAAGTTGAACGTGCTCATCAATGTATTGATCTAGCAAAATCTGGAAAAATAGTCTCGCTTGTTTCAAGTGGTGATCCGGGAATTTATGGGATGGCAGGACTAATCTATGAAACACTTGCTACATCTAATTGGAATCCCAAAGATGGTTTACAAGTTGAAATAGTTCCAGGTGTTTCTGCTTTAAACTCATGTGCATCTATAATCGGTTCACCATTAATGACAGATTTTGCAGTTGTGAGTATGAGCGACTTACTAGTACCATGGGAAATAATAACAAAAAGAGTTGAAGCTGCAGCGCAAGGAGATTTTGTAATTGTGATTTATAATCCAGCAAGCAAAAAAAGAATACATCAACTAATAGATACAAGAAAAATTCTTTTAAAATACAGAAAATCTACAACTCCTGTAGCAATAATTAAAGGCGCATTCAGAGATTCACAAACAATTGTTATGACTGATTTAGAAAATCTCCCAAACCATTCAGATCAATTAGGAATGATTAGTACAGTTATTATTGGAAATTCGTCAACTTATACCTACAAAGATTTGATGATTAACCCTCGTGGGTATAAATCCAAATATAATTTAGAAGAACAAACAAACCCAAATCTCAAAGTTTAATAGCTTTTCTTAATCGCTTCAAATAATTCTTCGCTCAAGTTCAACTTTTCACGAATTGGGGAGATTATCTTAACTAAATATTCCCCAACTGTTTGTTTAAGATCAGTTGGGTGTAATTTTTTTTCAGCAAAATCAGATTCCAGTTGATTATAATCTGTATATGTTCTATTCCCACCAAATTTCTCTGGTCTCTCTACTTTGACTTCATTAAATTTATGAAAGATAACATGTTTTGAAATTTCTAATAATGGATTATTCTGAATATTTGCTTCTTCACACCATGCTTTTTTGATCTTTATCCTTATTTCATCATCTGAATTATGAATAAAAACTCCAGAATTTGGATCTGATTTACTCATCTTTCCTAAAATTTGTGAGTCTTTTACCTCTGCTGGTTTTGAGAGACCTGGTAATAATCTATGATGAACTGCAACTGGAACTTTCCATTTCATTTTTGGGAAAATCTCTCTAACTAACATGTGAATCTTTCTCTGATCCATGCCAGCATGAGCTATGTCAACATCTAAAAAATGAATATCAACTGCTTGCATCGGTGGATACAATAATTTTGCTAGATCTATTTTTTCTTCATTTTCAGAACGTCCCATTATAGTGAGTGTTCTCATCGTTCTTGCGAGCGATACATGTTTAGCAAATTTCACAAGTTCAGCCCAATACTCAGTTTTTTCTTGATAAAGATCTGAACCTAAAACTATCTTAGCTTCAGGACATACTAACTTGAAAGCATCTTGATAATATTTTGAAACTTTGGAGATCATCTCCCAATCCCCTCCTAATTTATCATTGATCAGAGTATGCCAATCTGCAAGAAATACAGTACATTTTACACCTGCCTTGACAAAATCATTAATCTTGAATCCTGTACTGATTAAACTCCCTAAATGTAAAAACCCTGAAATTTCTAAACCTATGTAGTGTTTTGGGGAGGAGTTTGTTTTGAATAATTCAATTAATTCATCATGTGTGACTATCTCTTCTGTAGGAGGTCTTTCAATAAGTTCAACTTTTTCAGTTATATCCAAATCAAAACATCTTCTAAGATGTAGGTCTATAAAGTTATTTGAAATAATAGTTTAATTGGAATTTACAAGATTTGAAATAGTCAATCAATTAATCATTGTTATGACACTTAAAGAAGGATTAGAACTAATTGAAAACTACAAGAAAGGTTTACAAAAATTTTTAGATGTGTTACCTGAACAAGCAGTGCAGATAGGCTCCGAAATGATCAAAACCATAACAATGAGCACAAAAAATGAGATTGCAAATTTGGAAGCAATAGAAGAAGCATTAAAACGTTCACCAAAAGATGAATTAGGTATATCTGAGTGATTGGAAATAATTTTTATTATTCAATGATAAATCAAATACAAGAATTGGTTGAATTATGATTGAAGATAAATGGCAGCGTGGAGAACGAAGAATAATTACAATAATAGAAAAATTTACAACTTATAAAAACTGGATTTCTTTCATGCAATTATCAATAGAAGCAAAAATTGAACATCAAACATTAACTAATTACATTGATCTATTAATTAAAAGAGGTATTATTACAGAATATAGAGGAAAAAATAAGTCAAGATTATTTTGTATATCTGGACATCATGATGATATTGAATATAATGAAAAATTTCGAACTTTTACCCAAAAGGATTCAATGAGTAAAGAAGAAGCATATGAAGAACTTGCTAAAACATATCAATTGGGAACAGATGATCTTTTTCACAAATGTTGACTAGTGAATAAACCAAATTTCTAAAATAAGTTTCTCATAAAATATTTCATTTTTGTTGTTTTTGGAAAATAAAATACTGTAAAATATTTTTACTTGCAATTTTTTTTATGCTTTCTTAGATCTTCTGAAGTATCAAATTCTGTACCACAAGCTCTGCATTTTTCTTTTTTCTTACTATGTGCAATTTCTTGATGTTTTTTTAGTCTATCTGGATCAGAAAGTACTGTTCCACACTTTTTACATTTTGTTTCATTTGAGCTGCCAAATAATCCCATGTTTAGTATAGTATTACCTAGTAGAAAAACTAATTTTTTCACTAAAAATCACTCGATTCTAAAAAACCGTCTAAATAAACAACAAATAATTAATTTAACGGATTTCTTTTGCGAATACTTTCATAGGTGAAAATATGAGTAAAATTAATGGTTTCTAAACAATTTGAGGAACAATTTTATAAATTTTGTACTGATAATGATGTAAAATGGGATGAGAAAAAAAGACGATGGAATAAACCATTTCATCCTAAAATAAAAAACATTTGGGTTCAATCTGATAATGGAGATTTTCTAAATTCTATACGTCCAAAAGAAAGAGGATACTACGACTCAAAATTTTTAGGATGGGAACTTGGCGCCATAAAGAAAGAATATTGTTTTTGGTGTGGTAGAATCATAGAGGAAACAAGAAAGCATGATCCACGTTCAGAAACGGTAAAATTTTGTAATCCTACTCATAGAAAGGCATTTGGTAAAGTAAAGGCAGATCAAGAAAAACTTGGAAAAATGTTTGCATATCAATGAACATTTTTAATCTATGATTCTAATTTTTCTAAACTTTTTCTTGGTTTGGTACTAAGATAAAATGCATGAGTACTAATTATGAATGCAGCAAGGAAAACTTTTGTTGCAAAAACTAAATTCCATGGTCTATCTGGATCAGGATAAGCAATTGATAACATATCAATGTTAGGAATATTGCCTTTAATCATTCCTACAGTGATCTCTGCATTTAAAACAATAAAATTGTATAATACCTCATATAATGTAATAATTGCAAATCCTAACAACATTACTTGAAGCAATGCCATCCTCCAACCAACAATTTTATTTCCTGCAGTTCGTCTCCATCCTATTCTAGAGACACAATACCATCCAATAATCGTTGAAAAAAATATCCATGTTGAAACCCTTAAAAAATTTTCAAATGGTACGAAAGTATTTTGAATTGCTTCTCCCATAACATACGTTCCATTTCTCATCCATTCTATCATAGTGATGTAAATTCCAAAAACAAGACTCGAAACCATAATGAATCCACAAATATAGAAAATGTATAGGAAAACCTTGTAACCTGGATCTGACTTTTCAAGATGACGCTGATTCATCATGCGAATTTCCTAATTTTGAAATATAAAAATTCATGCCTATTTCATGAGATTTATAGACTAGTTTTAAAGAGAATATCTATTGAAAATTTCAATTAACGTTCCATTTGTAGGTAAAGACGAAATCGCTGCAGTTACTTCCATTCTTAAAAATGGTTCACTTACATCAGCAGCTAATCAGGGAGGACCACACGTCCAAGCATTTGAAAAATCAGCATCAAATTTTATAAAATCAAAATATGTTATCGCCGTAAATTCCGGCACGGCTGCATTACAAGCAGCACTTCATGCTTTAGATGTAAAAAAAGGAGATGAAGTACTCGTCCCATCATTTACATTTGTTGCAACAGCTAATTCAGTTATATCTACTGGTGCTAAACCTGTTTTTGTTGATATTCTAAAAGAAAATTACACTATGGATCCTGATGATCTGCAAAAAAAAATTACAAAAAAAACTAAAGCAATAATGCCTGTTCATCTTTATGGAAATGTAGCGTTTATTGACAGAATTTCAGAAATTGCTAAGAAATATAATTTACCGATAATAGAAGATTCTGCACAGTCATTAGGTTCTACCTATAAAGGAAGACACGCTGGAACTTTTTTTGATTTAGGCTGTTGGAGTATGTATCCTGCAAAAGTAATGACTTCAGGAGAAGGAGGATTTATTGCAACAAATAATAAAAAATTGCGAGATAAATTACTGATGATTAGAAATCATGGAATGGTTCATGGATATGATACTAGAGTATTTGGATTAAATCTAAGATTACCAGAAATTAGTGCTGCAATTGCAACAGTACAAATGAAAAAACTATCTAGTTTTCTTAAGACAAGACAAAAGAATGCAAACATCTTATCAAAATTAATTTCTGATTTAGATATCACAATTCCACATCAACGAAATTATGAAAATGTAAATTGGTATCTTTACACTATAGCTGCATCAAAAAGGGATAAAATTCTAAAAAAACTAAATGCTAAAGGAATTGGGGCAGCTTCTTACTACCCTATTCCAGTTCATAAAACACCATTTTACAAACAAAAAATCAAACTTCCAATAACTGATTGGGCTTCATCTCACGTTCTATCTCTTCCAATACATCCTAAAGTTACTAGTAAAAATATTGAATTTATCGCAAAAACCCTTCGTGATATACTTAATGAATAGCCTTGGAAATTTAATTGGAGAATTATGCAAAGTCATATTGCCAATTTCTGAAGAATCATACCTAGGAAATACTGATTCTTCTATAGCAATTTGTACACTTTCAAGTATGGACTTACTGAAAAAAATTTCAAATTCTGAAATTTTGAACCACATTTCAATTGCTGGAAGACTACTTTCTGAAAATAAAGGAATTGATTCTATCATTAAATATATTAATCAAAATAAAAAAATTAAAACCATTATAGTTTGTGGTAAAGAAATTTGGGGCCATAAAGCCGGTCATTCATTAATTGAATTACATAAAAATGGAATTGATGATTATGGAAGAATAATTAATTCTACTAGTCCTGATCCCTTTCTTACTGTAAATAAATCAGAGGTATATTATTTTCAAAATGAAATTAAACTTGTAAATATAATCAATGAAACAAATTTTGACACAATCAAAAAATTTGTACTCTAATACCCAGATCGCTGTCTTTCACGATTGATCTCATTTTTCTTTTTATATTCTTCTAAAATATCATCTGGAGTCAAATTTAGCTCTAATGATGCCTGAATTACAAAATGCCATATGTCGATCAACTCTTCTCTTGCTTCAGATATATTAAATGAAGTTGGAGTTTTCCACCATTTCCAATTTGTGGTTCTTTGCAGTTCTACTGCTTCATGCATAATTGCAGTACATAACGCAGAAATTCTCCCTTCAGAATCTTTGGGATATCTATCTAATTTCATCATTTCTGATAGATCTTTTTGAAGTTTGAATATGGTTTCTAAATGGTCTTCAACTTTTTCAGACATATCTTACAAGTATTCAATTTATCTGAGAAAACAATTAAACTTAAATCTTTTTAGAAACGGATCATTTTCTCATATAATTTGACTCGTTTTGTAATATCTGATTTTTTTATTTGAAGTAATCCGTCTAATCCATATTTCTCAACAGCAAAAGAACCCAAAACATTTCCATATACTACAGCTTTTTTAATCTCTGATAAATTAGTTGAATTTTTACTTGCTAAATATCCTATCATTGCACCTGCAAAAGAATCTCCTGCTCCAGTAGGATCCACTACGTCTTCTAATGAAAATCCCGTAGATGGAAATATTACATCATCAAAAAACATCATTGATCCATGCTCACCTTTTTTGATGATTACATATTTTGCACCCCAATTCATCATCTTTTTTGCACATTTGATCAAATTGAATTCTTTTGTTAACAGTTTAGCTTCTTCATCGTTTATCACTACTGCATCCACAGTTTTAATCATTTTAATTACTGATTCACGCTTAGTAGATATCCAAAATTCAATAGTATCACACATTGAAAATTTTACTTTATCAAATTCTTTGATAAGAGTAAAATTTTGATCGGGATCATTATTTGCTAAATATACAAATTGTGATTTCCTATATTCTTCAGGAACAGTTGGCTTAAAATCTGCAAGTACATTAAGTTCAGTTTTCAAAGTTTTTCTTGAACTAAGTGTTTTATCATAACTTCCATCATAACGAAAAGTTTTCCCTTCTTTTATGGTCAATCCTTGTAAATCAAGATGTTTTGATAAAATTTTATAATATTCATTAGGAAAATCTTTTCCTACCACAGCTATTAGCCCGGTATTCACAAAATTACTAGCCGATATAGCTGCAAATGTTGCAGCTCCACCTAAAACATCTTTCAAAGTTTTTTTTGGAGTCCTAATAGTATCTAATGCAGTTGAACCAAATACGGTTAACATTCTTTAAAAAACTAATTTTGATGTATAAATTCTCTTGCCTGTTCTTCTGATGGATAAAATACAAAAGGCACATCAATAGATGTAAAAATCACATTATACTTTGTCGTTCCACTAATCTTTACTGAAGAATCTTCTTGGGAATCTGCAATGGAATCCCTTACAAAAGTACCGCTTACTGAACTGCTTCCCAATGCTGGAAGTACAAACGACTCTAGTTCTCCTTTTCCAATTACTTCATCATTTGTTATTACAAAAAATTCTGTCGTTCCTGCGGTCAAAACTAACAATGAAGGATTGTTAAATTCCAATTCAACATTATATTTTGAGCTCTTTTCGTTCTTCTCAAGTAGATGGCTTTGCATTATTGATACGCCTATTTGTGAAGCTAACGCATATTGAGAATACCCAAAAAGACTTATTCCTATAACAAATGCTATGATAATTCCCTTAACTAAGGATCTCATACCATTTATTACAAAATTGCTTTTTAACCCCATTGGGAAAAAATCCAATTTACATGTGTAAAAGTTTTGATCTAATCTTAAAGCTCATTAGAGCTAGTAGAATAAATCAAAACCTTTTGATTAATGATTATGGCTAGAATAAAACTCAAGCTTGGTGAGAATGAAATTGAGGTTGATTCTAGAGATTTCTACGTAGATAATCAAACTTTAGGTGAAATTATAACAAATATGTCAAATCACATACATGCAAATCAAGCAAAAATTGTCTATGAAAATAAAAATCAGGTTCTAAAATCAAGCGAGATAATACAATCTGACAAATATGGCCTAGAGTATTTGGATGATGCAGAAGCATATGAACCAGAATTCAATGAGCCAAAACCAATTAACTCTGACGAAATTAAAGTAAAATTGAGAATCTTGGAAACCAGTAAATTCTTTGATTCCCCAAGAACAGTAACAGAAACCGTTCAACAATTAAGAGAATATGGTTGGGGTGCTAGTCCTTTGGATGTATCAAAGGCTCTAGCAAAGATGGCATCTAATCGAGAAATTTTAAAAAATTCAATAGAAAGTAGAGCACATTATTTTGTTCAAAATGCATTAATATCTAATTAACCTCATACTGACATTTTTTACAATTATTAAAGACATCACCCTCCAAATGATCAAAATGTGTATTACACTGATTGCATGTATGATGCATATCAAAATATCCGTCTTTCTCAATTTGTCCTATTCTATTTGATTCAAGATTTGTACTTCCACATTTGATACAATGACATCCACATTCAATTTTCATAATATAATCTCCAATAATCTATGTATAGTTGTTTTTACATATACAAATCATTGGGAAAGAAACGTGAAATCCCACTTGAGATTGATGATCATTTCAAACTTTATGGAAAAGAACCTTGGGAAGTAGATTATGGAGAAAAATGTACTGTCTGCAATGCTCGAATTGATGAATATGGTTTGTGTTCTTGTGGTTCAGGTGGAGAATAATCTTCCAATTATTTAATTAAAAAAGATTAAAAATTAATTTTGATACTTGCATTTTTGAGACATTAAATTATCTTAATATTTTACTTTTTATTATTTTGTGTTTCTCTAAAAATTACTGATGGTCTCTTTTTTCTTATAATAATTACTGTAATTACAAGTCCAATTAATACAATTACTCCAAGCAAGATATAGATAATAATATTTTGATTTAAATTCGGAAACAAAGGATTGTTTAGGTTATCAAGTTTTTCAGTACCATTAATTGTTGCATCGATGATTGATATATTACCTGAATTCTCGGGTCTTATGTTAAGCCAAACATGTGTTCCATTATTGATGTATGAATGAAAAGGTATTTTCTTATCTCCCATGAATACATTGTATTTTTCTGGTAATAGTTGTACAGGAATTATTGCTGTTACAAATTGATTTTTTCCATTAACTTCAAAACTAAAACTTTTAGTTGATTGTTCAAAATTAAACTGATTTATTTCTGCAAATGTTCTTATTTCAATTGGAAATTCTTTATTCTCTAATTTTATATTTTTCAATATTCTTGGTTCATTAATGAAATACTCTAAAGTCATTTGACAACCATGGCATGTAATTCCATTTTTTTCACCTAAATATACCGGTTTATTATTTATAAAAATCAAATCTACTTCTTTAGGAATTATGAAAGATGTTGTTTCAAGATATCTAAAATCCCAAGTCCATACATTATCTTTTAGAAAAATAACATCTCCAAGATCATATTCTACAACTGTATTTTTTGGAGATGGGTAAATCACAAGACTATCATTATTTCCAATAGTTCCAAATTGTTCCTCTTTTCCCACCTCATCTGTAACTTTTAGATTAGTTTTGGTTCCATTAATCAATTCTATTTGTGTGGGTGAACTTGAGGAGACTATTACGTGCTTTACATGAATTTTATCTGATGAATTTATTATAACACTGACTGATTTTTGTACTGCTTTTTCCCCAATAGAAATTGCTTGAGCATTAACTATAGGAATTATTATCATAAATACTAAAATTGTATAAATAATAACTTGTTTTGAATTCATTTATTCCACTTTAATATTAAGCATTTTTGTATCAACAAGGGGACAATCATTACGATCTCTTTGCAAATTTACAATTTTATCTGCTACATCCATTCCTTCTATTACCTCTCCAAATACAGTGTACTGTCTATCAAGAAATGTACTATCTGTTGTAACAATGAAAAATTGTGAGCCTGCACTATTTGGATCTTGTGCTCTAGCCATAGAAACAATACCTCTATGATGAGATCTTGAACTAAATTCAGCCTTTATTGTATAACCTGGTCCTCCCATTCCCCAAGTATTCTTATTTCCACTTTTTGTATTTGGATCACCACCCTGAATCATAAATCCAGGAATAACTCTATGAAAAAGTGTATCGTTATAGAACCCATCTCTTGCTAATTTCTCAAAATTTCTAACCGTTTCGGGTGCCAAATCAGGAAGCAATTTAAATACAATCTTTCCTAGATTAGTTTCAATAACTGCCGTACTCAACAGGGCTTATCAACCGTCTTATCATAAGAGTCTTTTTGTAATAAATATTCAAAATTTTTACGGTTAGTTATTCTAATTCGAAAAATTCATAATAATAAGTACGTTTTTCGTTAATAAAATAATTATTTAATTACTGAATAATTATTTAATTATAAAATATTCTCTAATTATTAACCATTAAACTAAAAATTAAACTATTTCAAAAAGTTATAGTCTTATATAGAACAACTAAAATTTAGTAATCGTTGAATCGTACAAACCAAAGCACGATCATTAAAGAAGCAATTAATTCTTATCTTGACAAAGGGGTAACTGACAAACAGGACATCTATACCAAAGTCGTAGATGAACTGGGTGTTCCAAGACCTACTGTTAGAAGGGTCGCAAGAGATCTGAGAACTGAATTACTGCAAAAAATCCAGATCCTGCAATCAGATATGCCTAAAACATCTTCTGAAGAAGACGAATAAACTAGCCTCTTTTTTCCTTTTTACTTAATATCGATTTTTAATATCAGCATTACTGTTATAAACAATGAATTTTTCAAATAATTTATGGGATATCTTGGAAACCATCTAGCAACTGTGGTTACTGGAGTCTTTGCGGCTGTACTTACAGGACTATGGCCTTATTTTGTAAATTTTGCACCTATTCTAAATTTTGTATTTGTAATAACTGTACCAATAACTTGGTTCCTAACTTTTATCTGTTGGATTTCTCAAAAGAGTACTGATTACATGCATAAATCTGAAACCCATACAAGTCATAGTGAAAAAAAAAGCTTGAATAATTCACAAACAACTCAAATTTACACATCAGATGGAAAACAAGTTAGTTTAACTGAAATTAAAGTAGCACAAAACGAATTATTCGGAGAATTAAACAAACTCAAAGAAACAGTAAAACTAAAAGATAGTGAAATTGAAAGATTGAATCAAAAAATTTCAAATTTACAAACTTTAGTTCAAATTGAATCATTAAAAACGGAACTTGCTAATCTTAAGATATTAGCATATGGAAATAAAACAAAAGACAAATAGAATTAATCACTACAATGACAACATTCTATACCATGATTATTTTTACAACTTGGACAGCTAACGGCACCACCGTAATGACATTTACATGAACATAGTTCTGTTGGATCTTTCCTCATATTCATTACTATGACTTCTACGTCATCTTAATATTTGACTCTTACAGTATTAACCTAAATGAACTGGAACAAATCTTTTAAACTAAATAAGGAAATTCCTACAATGTTTAGAAACATTATGTTTTCTAGTCTTTTTGCATCAATATTATTCACTACAGCTTTAGCAAACACAAATTCTTTTGCTGAACCAATTGCATCACAAACAGAAATTACTCCAATTAACAGTTCAATGGGAATTGAAAAAACAATTCTTCAAATGTATATATCTAAAGATAATAAACTACCGTGGGGGTTTGTTGAAGGGAAAATATCGAACCATGTTGCTGGGTATCCTGTAATTATTCAGATTTTTGATAATGATAAAATCATTACAGGAAACAATGTAGGCGCTGTACACTTTGCACAAACTCCAGTAAATGAAGATGGCTCCTACGAATACAGATTTAGAGTACTTGATGCAAATCAAGGACAAATAACGAAAATTTTTGATGGCAGTTATACTGTTAAAATATTCAAGGTAGTGTATCTACATCCTAATCTCAATGTAATTTAGAAGCCATTTTCAATCTCTACTAATCCTATTAATCTTTCCATGTCTTCATTTAAAATAGTAATTATCCTGAAATATTATTATAATTTAATGATTAATGTTTGTAAGTCAATAAATCTAATATTAGTTGTAACCAAAATCACCTTATTAGATACTTTACGTTTAGTTTTTTTATAATTGATATATTCAAACAGATTTTTCAGTGCTATTCTAAAAACCAAACAATTCAGTATAAGCATTTTTAAATTTAGTATATTAAAAAATATATTTCATTATTACTAGATACTTCCATTTTTTCATGTACTTTAAAATTATTGCAACTTACATAATTCTGAACAGCAACTTTGAATTTAAGCTAAAATAATATTTTTTCAAAAATTAAAAACGGGCTTGGAGGGCTTCGATCCCTCGACCTGTAACTTAGGAGGCTACTGCGCTATCCAAGTTTCGCGTCTAAAATGACTCTGCGCCACAAGCCCAGCAAAAAAAATGCTTGTAATTATTTAAGCGTAATCAAGATTAGTTTTGATCATTTCTTGTATTTGATTCCATCCTGAATTCTTCGTATCTTGCCATTTCTCAAAATATACTACATCCTTAAGATCTAGTCTTGGAAGCCACCCTGCTGTTTCGAGATCTGGTCTTTGAGCAAATTCATCTACATAACCTAAACAAAGATATGCTATTGGAACCACATGTTCTGGTAATTCTAAAACTTCTTTGAGAGTATCATTTGAAAGAATACTTACCCAACCAAGTCCAATACCTTCTATTCTTGCAGAAAGCCACAGATTCTGAATAGCACAACATACACTGTACAATCCTGCCTCAGGAATACTTGATCTACCAATTACAAATGGACCGAACTTTGAAGGATCATACGTTACACACAGATTGACAGGAGACTCTAAAATTCCTTCGAGTTTAAATGCAAGATATTTTGTTCTCTTTGGTTCTTCAACTAATTTTGATGAACGATTCTTTTCTTCCTCAAAAGAATCTTTGATTTTCTGTTTTGTAATGATGTCTTTTATCAAAATAAAATTCCATGGTTGAGAAAAACCAACAGACGGAGCATGATGTGCAGCATTTAAAATTCTAGATAAAATATCATCTTTGATAGATCTTGAGGTAAAATGAGATCTGACATCTCTTCTTGAGTAAATTGCTTTATAGAAACCCTTTTTTTCTTCATCAGTAAATTCTTCTGTCAACCCTAAGATGTCTTTTTTCTTTTTATTCAATCCTTTCTATTCTTAAACATTAATAATGCCTGCACCTAATCTTTTACTTCAACGGGCCGGTAGTCTAGCCGGTTAGGATACTGCCCCGACATGGCAGTGATCGTGAGTTCGAATCTCACTCGGCCCACTTTTTAACTTAAGTTGAAGACTTGAATTGTTTTTCAATTATACTCCAAGAAGTTTCTGTTGTTATGCTTCCCTCAGCACTAAAACTATTGATATTACCATTCAAAACTGCTTGATATGTTTCAGAATTAACATCTGCCTCTTTTAGAATGAATGTATTTTTTAAAGGAATTTCAACTCCTGAATAAAACACTGCTCTACCAGGCATTGAAATATCTTCCGTGGAATACTGACCAGAACCTAATAACTTACCATCTCCATAAAGTTGATAACCAATAACTGGAACCGTGAATGTTTTCTCACTTGGATTCTTTACAAGAAAAGTAACTTCCAATTTAGCAACACTTTCAATTTTATTAACATCTTTAACTTCGACTTTTAATAATTTAACTTCAACTTGTTGTAATTGTGGATTATCAAGACTAGCATACCATACAATTACACCCATCATTCCAAATAACCCTGCAATTGCAACATAGACTATAGTTTTCTTTTGTAATCCCAATTCAATGATACCACATCGTCTACATCTAAAAAAGGTTGTCAAGATCCAAATACATAATATTTGATCTGAAATATGAAATCTCATGACTCCATTAGAACAAGCAATAATTTTATGGATTCATCTTCTTTCAGCTGCTATTTGGGTAGGTGGATCCCTTTTTATTGGAATTATTTTTTCACCTCTTCTAAAATCAATGTTTGATTCTGTTGAACAAAGATTACAAATTATGATTAAAGTTGGTAAAAGATTCAATAAAATTGCAGTTCCTTCATTAATAATTCTCATAAGCACTGGTTTATACAATTCACAAGCACTATTGAATAAACCTGATTTGTTATTTGCCACAAGTTATGGTAATTTTCTTATCGTTAAGATCATTTTGGTCATTGCATTAATAATTACATATGTAATACATGTTAGAATCATCAGAAAAGATGTAGAAGACAAGATAATATCCAAACAATTATCTCCTCATCAAATTCAAAAGTTAAGAAAAAAAATTATTATTCTTGGAGAAATTACAGTAGTTTTATCTGTGGCAATTCTATTTTTTGCATCTTTACTTGATGCTGGTGTTTGATACTCCTTCTATCCTAATCTCAAAACCATCACTTAATTTGCCTACACCATATTTACAGCCAGTAATTTTTGAAGTTACAAACAAATTTGTTTCTAAATGTTTTGAAATATTGTTAACTCTAAAAATTGTCATTTCATTAGTAAGACTTGCTGGTAAAACAAGCATATCTGCAAGACGTTCATCAACACCAAGATTATTTTCAGTAAATCTTTCTAGTTCTAAATTAAATTTCTCTGTTTTTTTATCAAAAATTGAATCAATTCCGATTATTGATTCATCATCAATACTAAAAATCAATAAAGATGCCCCTGAATCTATTGCATTTTCTTCATTTATTTGTGTTTGAACAACAAATTTTCTTTCAATTAATTTTCTTTCAATATCTTTGACATGTTTTTTTATCAATTCATCTGGTAAATTAGAAAACGAACAAATTAGTTTTATATTATTTGTTTTTCTTTGTATCAAAGAAATTGACTTTACATTTGATGGTAAAACATCTAGATTTACCTCTCCACCACCTTTTGGATAATAACCGCGTTTGATTAATTTGATTGAAAATTTAATTCCCATTCTTGCATATGCTTCTCTTAAAACATATTGAGTATAATCAATTGTTGGGCTCCATAAAGTATCTGTACCGCCTTTGATTGTTAAATTTAATTTTTTTTGACATATTGCTACTACTGGAATCAATACTTGTAGTATTAGAGATATACTTCCTGCCGTTCCAACATCTTCTATTAGATTACAACTTTTTACATTTCCTGGAACAAATTTTAAACTTGTTGATCCTATTTTTGCTCCTTCTACGTCTGCATCACAAATTTTTTGTAGAATTTTTATCGCTGTAATATGTTGCTGTCTTAATCCTGAAATCTTTCTGTTTTTTCTAATATTTTCTATAATTATAGGCTGTTTTGTAATACATGATAATGTTATTGCGCTACGAATTATTTGGCCTCCCCCTTCACCAAATTCCCCATTAATTTTTAGAAAATCCATCTGTTTCTTCTCATATTCAACACTTTATGATAGTTTTTTAAAAAGAAATTCTATTATCTTTTTGTATGAATGGACTATTAATAGGAAGATTTCAACCGTTTCATTTTGGCCATCTTAATGCTTTATGTTTTGCATTATCTAAAGTTGATAAATTATGGATAGGATTAGGTAGCTCCAACAAACCCTTACAAAAAAACAACCCTTTTTCAGCCGAGGAACGAAATGAAATGATCCTATCTTCAATCGATGAATCTATGAAACAAAGAATTCAAATCTATTTTATTCCAGATTTACAAAACCACATAAAATGGATTCAACTTATTGATACGCTAGTCCCAAAATTTGATATTGTTTTCACTAATGATGAATTAACTAGACATCTTTATTCAAAACGCGATGTGGAAGTTTTGTCAATACCGTTTGTTAAAAGAGATATTCTTTCTGGAACAAATATTCGAGATATGATAATAAGCGATCAAAAATGGGAGGATCTCGTACCTGAAGGAACCAAAAATTTTTTGTATAAAACTAGTGCCAAGCAACGTTTGAAAAATCTCTAATTATAAATAAACCCATTAGAAACTTACGTTGGCGATAAAAATTGGAATATTTATCAATGCTTCCTGGTCCTACAAATGTACCTAATAGAGTAATGAGGGCAATGCTTGCTCCTATAATTAATCATAGAAGTGATGACTTCGTTGAATTATACACAGATGTAGTTGAAAAAACACAACAGGTTTTTCAAACACAAAATGATATAGTGGCACTATCTGCATCAGGAACTGGAGCAGTTGAAGCAAGTGTAGTAAATATTGTAAAAAAAGGTGATAAAATTATAATTCCTGTTAATGGAGAATTTAGTAGTAGACTTGCAGAACTAATTGAAGCTCAAGGAGCCCATGTAGTAAAGCTTCAAACTCCTCCCGGAGAAAATGCAACTTTTGATCAGGTAAAAGAAGCATTTGATAATAATAAAGATGTTAAAGCTTTCTACGTAGTTCACAATGAAACTTCTACAGGAACTATGGTAAATTATCTGGATAGGGTATCTAATTTAACCTCACGTAATGATGCAATGTATATTGTAGATTCTGTTTCTTTACTTGGTGGTGTTCAACTTCCAGTTGATAAATGGAATATTGATGTATGTATGACAGGAGCACAAAAAGCAATTGCTGCTCCACCTGGAATTTCTCCAATATCTGTTAGTCCTAAAGCAAAAAAATACATGATTGCAAATCAACCCACAACAATGTACTTCAATTTAGCAAGATATTTCAAATATTATGAAGAATCAAAGCACACTCCATTTACTCCAGCATTGCCTTTACTTTATGCATACCGAGAAGCATTAACCATTATGTTGGAAGAAGGACTTGAAAATGTATACAAACGCCACAAGGTTTGTTCCGATGCTCTATATTCTAGTTTAACTGCAATTGGTTTTACACCATTTGCAAAAAAAGAAGATCGTTCAATCTCAATTATTGCATTAAACTACTTAGATGGTTTACAAGATAAAACTTTCAGAGATACATTAGCTGAAAAATTCAAAGTATTAGTAGCAGGAGGATTTGGAAATCTTAAAGGTAAAGTATTCAGAGTTGGATGCATGGGCGAAGTTAACAAATATCATGTAATGAGAACAGTCTCTGCAATTTCATCAACATTAGCTATGATGGGATATGATACAGATGCCCAAGCTGGTCTCAAAACAGCCGAAGAAAAACTCAAAGCTCTCTAATTCATGTTAACTTAATATAAGGAAATTCGAGACCGATCACATTGACTTTCAATAAAGGCTCATTGATCCTAATAGATTATACTGCTAAAGTTAAAGACAGTGACGAAATTTTTGATACCACTATTGAAGAAGATGCAAAAAAACATTCTATTCATGAACCAAATGTAAAATATCAACCAAAACTTGTTTCAATTGGAGAAGTGTCTTATCCAGTTCTTAAAGGATTAGATGAAGCACTAACTAAAACAACTGTTGGAGACAAACTTACAGTTGAGGTTACGCCAGACAAGGGATTTGGTGAAAGAGATTCTGCCAAAGTTAGAATGATTCCTATTAGAAAACTTGGTGAAGATGCAGAAAAAGTTTCTGTAGGAGATACAATTGAAGTTGATAATAAAAGAGGCATTATAAGATTTATTGGTTCAGGAAGAGTTCAAATTGACTACAACCACAGATATGCAGGCAAAACAATTCTTTACGACGTAAATGTAATAAAATCACTTGATTCTACAAATGATAAAGTCGATGGAATTCTTAAAAATAGACTACCGTTAGAAGATTCTAAGATTACATTTGAATTAAAGGACAAAGAAGTAAACATTACAATTCCTGAAGAAATATTGCGAGCAGATGGGCTCCAAATAATGAAACATTTTATTCAATTAGATATTTTCAAGTTTGTTCCTTCTTTAGAAAAAGTTAACTTTATTGAAACACATCTAAACAAACAAACTCAAGCAAAGAAAACTGAAACCAAAGAAGAAAAAACACCTGAACCAAAAATAGTTTAAATCAAATTACATTTGTAGTCTTTGCAAGATTCAACGCTTTTCTTTCTGTCATCTCAATTTCTTTTAAAATGGTGTACCTTTCAGGTCTTAGTTCCTGTGCAATCATAAGAGCAGTAATAACTTCATCTGATTTTAAACCAACTTGTTTAGCTGAAGTAGGTGCACCAACATCTTTCAAAGTTTTTGCAATTTTTTTCCAATTCTGACCTTGTAACTTTGCCATCATAATAGATCCAATACCGCATTTCTCTCCATGAAGTCCTTTTCCTGGTGCAATCTTATCTAAAGCATGAGAGAAAAGATGTTCTGCTCCTGAACATGGTCTACTACTACCCGCAATACACGATGCAACTCCTGCACTAATCAACGCTTCAACAATTATCCTTGCATCAAGTCCATTTTTGGCATAATAACTTGAGTTTTCCATAACTATTTTGGCACTCATCAACGCCAAATCTGCAGAATATCTACCATAATATTCACCAGTTTTTTCATGTCCCAATTGCCAATCTTTAACCGCTATGATATTTGCAATTAGATCTCCACAACCACTTGCTAGAAGTTTTGCAGGAGCTTTACGTATGATGTCAATATCTACAAACACTCCTAATGGTGCTGATGCAACAATTGAATGTGGTTTATCACTTACAATAGAAACAAATGGACTTGCCATTCCATCATGCGATGCAGCTGTTGGCATGCTCACAAATGGCTTGTTTAGATTATATGCGATCATTTTTGCAGTATCTACAGAACGACCTCCTCCAATGCCTGCAATCAGATCACATCTATCTCCTTTTACGTCTTTTTGAATCTGATTAATAGCTGTAATTGTATTATCACCAGATGTATGCCAAACAAACTTTATTTTATTAGATTTTAGTGAATCTTCTATTTTTTTCTTAATGATCTTCTTTACATTAGTTCCACTGATTAATGAAATTCTTTTTGGTTTATTGAGCGAATTCACAAATCTTCCAAAATCACCTATGTTTTTCTCCCCTATCTCAATGAGCCTAGGTAATTCCATCGTATGCGACTGCATGCGATCATGACTTTTTGTCATTATTTATCATTTCAATGGAACAAAAAGTTATTTAAAAGGGTGTCATGCATTTCCTATTATCTCTAATAGGTGTATTTTGTCAAATAATGTTGAAGAAAAAATTCTGCACGGGACTACCACTGTAGGTATCAAGGCTAAAGACGGTGTCGTATTATGTGCCGATATGAGGGCTAGCGCTGGATATTTTATTGCAAACAATAATACTATGAAAATTCAAAAAATAGATGAACATGCAGGCTTAACTTTAGCTGGTGGAGTAGCAGATGCACAGAATATTGTAGATATACTTCGTTACCATTCAAATCTTCACAGAGTAGAAAAACAAGAACCAATATCCATTCATTCACTAGCTAGACTATGTTCTCTCATATTTCATCAAAATCGCGGTTATCCGTTTATGGCAGATATTCTAGTTGCTGGTTATGATGCAAATGGACCTGCACTGTTTAATATCGACATGTTTGGTTCAGTTGAAGAAAAATCTTATGTAACAACAGGTAGTGGCTCTCCTGTAGCATATGGTTTGTTAGAAGAAGAATACAGATCTGATCTAACAATAGAAGAAGTAAAAAAAATAGCTCTAAGAGCAGTTAAAGCTGCAATAGTTAGAAACATTGGTACTGGCGATGGAATTAACATCGCAGTTATGGATAAAGACGGATTCCGTCTGTTGACCGATGAACAAAAGAAAGCAGTCATCGAACTTTAGTGATTTAATGCAAAAAAAACAGCAACAAAAAGAATTACCTCCTAGCCAAAATATGATGGCCACTATACTGCAAAGTATACCTAAAGAAGCTAAGGTAACTAAAATAGAATATGAAGGACCAAGAATTGCTCTGTATACAAACGCACCACGCTATTTGATGGAAAACAATGAAACAATTTCAAATCTTGTTAATATAATAAAAAAAAGAATTGTTGTAAGAACTGATGAATCTATAAGAAAATCAGAAGAAGATGCAAGAAAAATTTTAGCAGAATGTATTCCAAAAGAAGCAAATTTTCAGGGAGCATTCTTTGACACTGCAACAGGTGAAGTCTCAATTGAAGCTAAAAGACCTTGGTTATTACAAAGAGATGCAAAAGAATTCAATCATGCTGAAATAACTGAAAAAATAGGTTGGAAATTACGTATAAGAAAAGCGACTACAATACCGTCACGAACTATTCAAACAATAAATGCAAATCTCAAACTTACAGCTACTGAACGAAGTAAACAATTCAAGCAAATTGGAGATGAGATATTTAGACCTCGATTAGCACAAAAATCTGAGGTATCTCTCATAACTCTTGGGGGATTTAGTCAAGTAGGAAGATCTTGTATGTTATTATCTACCCCTGAAAGTAAAATCCTCGTAGACTGTGGCATTAACCCTGGTGCAAAACACCCAATGGATTCATTTCCTCGATTAGATTTTCTTGATATTACATTAGATGAACTTGATGCAATAGTAATTGGACATGCACATTTAGATCATACTGGATTCTTGCCAGCTTTATGTAAATTTGGTTACAAAGGACCGATTTATTGTACTGAACCCACACTTCCAATGATGAATCTTATCCAATTAGATGCAATCAAAGTTGCTTCTGCACAGGGTAGAACACCAATGTATTCTGAAAGAGATGTAAAACAAATCATGAAACAGGCAATAACTCTACCATATGGTACTGTTACAGATATTTCACCAGACATTAAACTGGTTCTCGCAAATGCAGGACATATTCTAGGCTCTGCTTTATGTCATTTCCATATTGGAAATGGTGATCACAATTTTGTTTATTCTGGAGATATTAAATTCGGAAAAAGTATTTTGTTTGAAGCAGCAAGTTGGAATTTTCCCAGAGTAGAAACTTTGTTAATTGAAAGCACATATGGTGCAAAAGAAGATATTCAACCAACTAGACAAGAAGTAGAATCTGCTTTCATTAACGCAGTAAACAACACTCTTGCCGATGGGGGAAAAGTCTTAATTCCTATTCCTGCTGTTGGTCGTGCTCAAGAAATTATGATGGTAATTGATCATTACATGAAATCTGGTGAAATGGTTGAAGCACCTGTTTTTACAGAAGGTATGATTTCAGAAGCTTCAGCAATTCATGAAGCATATCCTGAATATCTAGCCAGAGAATTAAAACAAAAAATCTTAGAAACTGATGATAATCCATTTGATTCAGAATACTTTACAAATATTGAGCATAGTGATACCAGAGAGGAACCAATGAGAGATAACTCACCTTGTATTATCTTGGCAACATCTGGAATGTTAGAAGGTGGACCAGTTTTAGAATATTTCAAAAATATTGCACCTGATAAGAAGAATAAGGTATTGTTTGTTTCATATCAAGTTAACGGAACTATGGGAAGAAGAGTTTTGGATGGTTCAAAACAAGTTACTATGTTAGGTAAAGAAGGAAAAGTTGAAGTTGTTACAATAAATTGTAGCGTTGAAAAACTTGACGGATTCAGCGGACACAGTGATTATAACCAACTTATGTCTTTTGTTCAAAGACTAAGACCAAAACTTCGTAGAGTACTTGTTAATCATGGAGAAAGAAGAAAATCTGAAAACTTGGCAATGAATATCAGAAGAATGTTTAGAGTTCCTGCTCATTATCCTCAAGTTCAAGAAGCAATAAAACTATTTTAGATCATACTCTGGTTTCCAGATTTTGATACTAGACGGTGCTACAATGATTCTTTCTTCACCTAGTCTTGCAATATCTGCTCCTTCAGTTTTTGCAATAGAATACAATTCCTCAACTACTTTTCGAAGTTGTTCCACATCTTTTTGTGCCAATGGTGTGACTCTAAGAATCAAAATCATTTCTTTTTTGATGTCTTCTTTTATTGAATGAACATCACTAATATCTCTGATAGTAATGGCTTTCAAATAAGTGGGATTTTCTTGTTTTTGCATCCTTGATGAAAATGCGATCTACTCCTTCAAAAACTCTTCCTTAGTTTTAACTAATTTTAAAAAATTTCCATGCCTAAATTCTAAATTTAATGTAAGATTCTTCTTCAGCATGCAGTGTAATAATTTCTTCTTTTGTATTATCTTTATTGATAATGACTGATGCCTGTTCTCCTTTTGGCGCATCTGAATATCTTAAGGTAATAGAAGATGCAAATTTCACATAGGAGTCTGCATTTTTTCCACGTAAAATTGAAACTGGTCCCATATGATCACGAGCCTGAAACAAAATATCTCCTGGTAATGCAATTGCTTTTATCATTTCATTTTCATCTTTATTTCTTCCAACAACAAATTTAGTTTGTTCATCAAATCTGAAATGTCTTCCAATCTTTAACAAATCAATATCGTTTATTGTAGGAGTTTCAGTGTGTGTAAACAAATCTTTTGCACGTAATCCAAATGTTGGATCAGTTAAAAGACATCCACCACCTGCATTTGGTGGATTTTCAATTCCATATTTTTTTGCCATATCTAACTGTGCCCTTCTAGTTCTACCTTTAATCATTCCAAGATTTTCTCTTTTGATCAACCCATTTTTCTCAGGATCTGTCTCTGGAAGTAATGCAGCAGATAATGGTCTAACAATTTTTCCCACAAGACCTGATTCTTTTTCAATAATTCTTAGTGCAGGACCATGTTGACTCATTGGTCTTTGTCCCAACACTTCTCCTGAAATTATAAATTCAGCTCCAATCTCATCCATATGTTTTTTTGCAGCATTAAACATCATAGCTCTACAATCTATACATGGATTAAATCCAGAACCAATTCCATGTTTTGGATGTTTTAGCATCTCAATGTATTCATCACCAAGATATACTGTTTTTAGATTTACATTAAGATCGTCAGCTCTCTCTCTAATCTCAAAACCACAACCTCTCCCACAATCAAAATCACAAAAAGGAGTTTTTATTGCAACAGCTGAAACTTCAAAGCCTTGTTCTTGCATCATTCGTACTGCCAGCTGACTATCTAGACCACCAGATAACAGAGCAACTACTTTCTTTTTTTCTTCTGTCACAATCATAAAAATCAAAATTCCAATATACAAACTTTGCATCATACATAAATTAAGAAACAATATGATATTTTTTTGTGAAGGAACGAAGAAAAAATCTTCTTAAATTCGCTCAAAAGATTGACTGTGACACCCTAGTCACATTTGAGCCTGAAAATTTATTCTACATGACTGGATTTTGGGGGGAAGCTATTGGAATATTGGAAAAAGGAGAAAAAACTACCATAATTGCTCCTGAACTTGAAGTTGGTCGTGTCAAAGCAGAAACAGAAAACTGTGATATAATTACAGCCGAACGAGGAATTGGTCTAGTTTCTTCTCTAATTAATAAAATCAAAAAAAAGAAAGTTTGTACTGATTGCCAAAATTATTCTACAATGACATTTCTCAAAAAATCTATTCCAACAATAAAATCATCTACTGAACCATTTTATAATTCCCGTATCATCAAAGATGAAAAAGAGATCAATATTCTAAAAAAAGCTTCAAAAATAATTGATGAAATGTATGATATTTGTTTTAAAAAAATGAAAATTAATCAGAAAGAATCTGAACTACAAACAATTTTGATGTCATATGCAATGGGACAAAATATGTTCGATACTGGATACAAGTCTACTCTTAATCCTCTTATTATAGCTGGAGGATCAAATGGATCTTTACCTCACGCACAAGTAACTGATAGAAAATTCAAAAAAGGAGATCTTGTAGTAGTTGATCTTACATTAAGATACAAAGGATATGTCTCAGATGCAACTAGAACATTTGCAATTGGAAAAATATCTCCTCAAGAAAAACAAGTTTATGAAATTGTAAAAGAGTCACAACAAATTGGATTAAAATCTGTTAAACCAAATACAGATTGTAAAGATGTAGATTTTGCATGTAGAAAATACATTGAAGATCAAAATTATGGAAAATACTTTATTCATTCCACTGGTCATGGTATAGGATTAGAAGTTCATGAATTACCTACTATTTCATACAGAAGTGATACTAAATTAAAAGAAAATATGGCAATTACAGTAGAACCTGGAATTTATATACCAAACAAATTTGGAGTTAGAATTGAAGATTCTTTAATAGTAAAAGATAAACCAATTATTTTACATAAATTTACAAAAGATCTAATTACCATCTAACTTTAGTCATAATAATTTACAATATCAATCACATGTTTTGCACTTGAATTTTTAGCCTCAATTTCTTTCGTATCAGAGTTTACATTCCAAACAAATTCAATTTTTCCTTTATATGATTCAAATGTTAAAATTATTTTGTAAATATTTTTGGTTGATTCATCTGCATTAGAAACAACAAGATCTACTTTTGTTTTTTTATTATCATAAATTTTTTCATTAGGATATTCTGCAGCAATTTGATCCGTTATGGCATTCATTATAGTTAATCCTTTTTCGTTTGGACCGTTATATGACATTAAAATTTTAACAATTTGTTTTTGCTCATCCGTCAAATTATCTGGAAAGCTACCTTGTAGATCATTTTTTGTTAATTCTGGAAATACAAAAATAACAAATATTGCTATTATGCCTAGATAAATTGGAGCTCTTTTCTTTAGAAATGCCTTGAAATCTGATTTTTTTGGCTTGTCTTCTTTCTTTTTACTATCTTTGTCCATTTTGTTACCTTATTACCAATCTAGTATTTTGCAGTTAAAATTAAAACTTGCCAAGGAAATACAATCACTCCATTTTTTTTAGTATGTGGAATGGTATTTTGTTTAACTGTCTGTTTCAATTCTTTTCTTGTAGATATGTCTAGCGAATTTAATTTTTCCTTGAGTGGTTTAGCAATATATTTTAGATAATTTCTCCAATAATCATCAAATTTTCCTGGACTATAACTAAAAGTAAAATCTTTTATTGAAATTTTTGAGAATCCTGCAGTTCTAATTTCATTGTCCAATGCACTCTTTGTTCCAAATCTATCCATATTAGGTGACCCAGGTGGAACATAATCTGGAATAAACTCCAATACAGCATCTAAGATATTACTAAAAAATGGAACTTTATCTTTATGTCCGTGAACAGATATCCCAAGCGTTCCTGTTTTTTTGAGGCTATTTCTAATGTTTTTTAATGCTTTTTGTGCATTAGGAAAAAAGAATAATCCATACTGACATGTTACAATATCAAATTTTCGAGCAAAACTAAATTTTTCAGCATCAATATTTACAAAATCTAAATTAGATTTTACACTATTCCATTTTTTGGCAATTTTAATTGCAGTAATTGAAGCATCTGCTCCTACAACATATCCTGAATCCCCAACTTTATCAGTGATTTTTTTTGTAACTACTCCAGTACCACATGCAAGATCTAATACACTATTACCTTTAGTTACATTAACTAGCTTGACTAATTTAGAAGTGCTTTGAAATGGACCTTCACTAACACTTGCCCATCTTTTATGGTACCGTGGTGCAATCTCATTCCATATTTTTATATTACTTTGTTTATATGCTGTGTCGCTGATTTTCATTATATCTTTGTTAATTCATGTTATATTTTATGTAACCTCTTTTAAATCCAATTGAAGCGTTCTTCCCGTTTCGTGGAAATACTCATGTTCAATTTCTTTTAGTTTCTCTAATATTTTTTCATTTTGAATTTTTTGTGTCTTCAACTTAATTTCTTTATATTTAGCAATAAGTTTTCTGATTTCAGATTTTTTCATTTTAAGTTTTTAATCGTTGTTCAATTTCTTTTCTAATAAATTTAGCAATTTTTTCTTTTTTTATCCATCCTGAAGAAATTACTTTATGTGAATCTATAATTAATACTTCATTACTTCCAGGATTCTTTCTATATCTAATTGAACCTACATCGTTTGCCACGATCATATCTGCAGCTGAATTCTTCAATTTTTCCTTAGCTGATGAGATCAATTCACTTTTTGAAATATTTGCTTCAGCTTTGAAACCAACCAAAAAAACATTTTTTTGATATTTTTTAATATGATCTATGATTTTTGGTGCCTTTTTGAGGCTAATTTTTATTTCATTTTTTGTGCTCTTTATTTTATTTTTACTAGGATTCTCTAAAGTATAATCTGATACGGCAGCAGCCATTATCACTATGTCGAATTTTTTACTCATTTCTTTTTTAACAACATTAAACATTTCTTCACTTGTAGAAATTTTAATTATTTTTGCACCGTTTGGTGGTTTTTCAATACCATGACCATAAATCAAAGTTACATTAGCCCCTGAAGAAATTAATTCTGAAGCTAATAATACACCAGTTTTTCCTGAACTTTGATTTGTTATTATACGAATGGGATCTATATATTCAATTGTAGGTCCTGCTGTCATTAACACTTTTTTATTTTTTAAAATAGATGAAAATCCAAATTTTCTTAGTATGTATTCTAAAACATCTTCCGGTTCAGGCGCTTTTGCTTTTCCTTCAATCATCTGTGGTGTTAGAAATTCAATTTTATTTTTTAAAAATTCTATATTTTTTTTAACAGCTACATTATCATACATTGACGCATGCATAGCAAGACATATTAAAATTGGAATCTTTGAACCAAATCCTACTGTAAGAACCGTTGATATTGGTGTATCATCAATTCCATTAGCTAATTTTCCAAGTGTATTTGCAGTTGCTGGATAAACTATGATAAGATCTGATTGATTATAATCTGCTAATCTAATATGTTCTAATTCTCCTGTTAATTTTGTTATAACTTTATTTCCAGTTGCCCACTTAAAATAATCTGGCTGTATTAATTTTGTTACTGCCTCACTTGTAACACATGTAACATCAGCACCATGTCTCATCAGTAATCTTGATAACTCAATTGCTTTGTATGCTGCAACACTTCCTGCAACACAAAGAACAATTTTTTTTCCTGAGAGTTCAACACCATGAGAACATACAATATCTAATGAAGGATGATTCTTTTTCTTAAAAATCTTCTTAGCTGCCAATTTGCTCTCGTAATTTTTTAAATTCATTATCATCCATTGAAAACCAGTTATCTTGAGCAGGAAACTTGCCTGATTCTACATCGTCTTTATAGTTTTCAAGTGCTTTTACAATAACCTCAGATAAATTCAAATATCTTTTTGCAAATCTTGGCTTGATTTTTTCAAACATACCTAACAAATCTTGTACTACTAACACTTGACCATTACAACCTACACCAGAACCAATTCCAATAGTAGGCACACTAACAGTTTCAGAAATTATTTGCGCAACTTCATTACTCGTCATTTCTAATACTATGCTGAATACCCCTGCTTCTTCAAGCTCTTTTGCATCTTCAATTAGTTTTAATGCTGTATCTTTTGTTCTTCCTTGTACTTTGTATCCTTCTGATAACATTGTTGTTTGTGGTTGTAAACCAATATGACCCATTACTGGAATTCCGATATCTACAATAGCACTGATTGTTTCTGACATAGAAACCCCCCCCTCAAGTTTTACTGCATCTGCTCCTGCTTTTATTAATTTTCCTGAATTTTTTATTGCATCCTCAATACTTGCTTGATATGACATAAATGGTAAATCTGCAACCAACAAAGCATTTTTTCTAGCTCTGCTAACTGCTTCTGTAAACATACACATTTGATCCATTGTTACAGGAATAGTATTTTCATAACCAAGCATTACCATTCCTGCACTATCTCCAACAAGTAGTATGTCTATTCCAGATTTATCACATAATGAAGCAAGTGTATAATCATAGCTTGTAATAGCTGATATCTTTTTTCCATCTTTTTTCATTTTAATTATATCGTAAACTGATTTATGCAATATGTAATCTCCTTGTTAAATTATCTCTAATTTCAATAATATTATCTGAGAGATTTTTTTTGTTATTAAAATCCTTAACAATTTTTTCAAGTGATTTCTTGGGATTTTTTGATAGTCTTTTACATGTTATACTTAACAAATCAATTGCTCGTGTAACATTATCTACTATTGTTATATTGGCAGTTTGTGAAGTTCTTGAAAGTGGATTTAGATCAAAAGTTATGACTATTTTTCCAGCTTTTCTTAATGCCATAGTTCTATCACCGTCTTCTAATGGAACAATCACCACATCAGCTGCAAAAATCCCGTTTTTATCAACTATTCTTCTTGCTGAATCCAATCCTGATAATTTAGTTGATGAGTTGTAATTCATACCTAAAACATCCTTTGCTCCACTCTTTTTGAGAGTTTTTATAATATTCTGCTTTCGTTTTTTATTGGTATAAAATAGGTTTACTTCAATTTTTGCTCCTGATGTATTGGCAAGTCTAACTATTTCTTTTGGACATAATGCAGCAATATTTCCATTGACAGAGATCACAGGTAAATCTGCTAAAAGAATTTGTGCAGCAGCTGCCTTGATTGCCAATTTTGCGGTCTTACTTGTTTTTTCACCAAGTAAATAATCAAAAGCTTCACCTCTACCATGTGCAAAGAGACCTTCTTTAGCTACTAATCCATGATCAAATCCAGTAACAAGTTTTTCTCTAATTAAAAGAGACTTCACTCTAGGATGCGATTTTGGAATTAAAGACATTAACATTCAATTAATTATTGAGTACTCTTGCTCCTTGATCATCTAATTCTGATCTTATAATTATTCCTTCAGGATATTTTTCTAAAATTTGTAGAACATGATTTTCTTTTTCTTTTGGTATCATTGTAAAAATAGTTTCACCAAATAGTGCTACGCCACATTTTATACCATTTGAAGCCAATTCTTTAATTAAATTTTCCATTCTCAAAGTCATTACTTGTACATATTTTGCAAATTCTAAAGACATATCCTGAAAATGTTCATAATTCTTTGATTCTAATAATTTATTTACCATTTTTCCACCAAGACCATTAATTTGAGAAAGACGTTCTTTGATGAACTTGTTTGTTGAAATTGGTGAAAAACAAATCATAATTATAGACATATCTTTTGTCTTGATCTTTTCTACCTGACCAATTCCTGGTGCTCCTGCTTTGACTCTTATTTCAAAACCACCATAATATGACGCCAAAACATCACCTAATCCTGTCTTACAATTTATTTCTGCATTATGTGCAATCTGACCAATAATTGTATGATCTAATCTTGTTTTAAGAGCATAATCTAGTGCATATGATAATGACAATGCAACAGCACTGCTAGACCCTAAGCCATATCCAACAGGTACAGTAATCTCATGTCGAATATCAAAAAATATATTTTCAAAATTTCCCAGTTTCAAAAATTCATTTAATACATATTCTGAAACATCTGTCTTATCTGATTGATAACCTATAGTAGTAATTTGAAAGTTAGAATTTTGATTAATTCTAGGTAAAATATTGACATGTGTAGTAACTCCTTCTTTAATTGAAAATCCTGCCCCCATAGAACCTAATTTTTCAGGATCTTTTTGACTATCATTCTCTAAGTAAGCTTTGAAAAAACCTGTAATATGCGCTGGACAAAATGCAGTTGCCTTCATTGATCTCAGTTTAAATTATTCATAAAATATAAGAATATGGCTTAAATTAATTAAATTAGTATAAATTGACTAAATTCATTCGACGCTTGCAAAGAATTGGTAGCAGTATTCTAGTTTCACTACCTAAAGAATGGGTAGTTACCAATAATTTGGATAAAGGTAGCCAAGTTGAGCTGGAAACTGGCCAAGACACCATCTCAATTTCTGCAAACAAAGAAATGCGTCCTACAAAAGAACTTGTAATTTCGTATCCACTTCCTAAAGATGAAAATATTGTAGCAGATCTAACTGGAGCTTATCTTTTAGGATATGACATTATACACATAACTTCAAAATCAATCATACCGGGTGAGGATAGAGAAAAAATTCGTAACTCTATGAGACGATTAGTTGGAATGGAAATTATTGAAGAAGATGCTTCAAATATTAACATGCAGTTTCTTTTAGATGCCACTACACTAAATCCAGAAAAAATTCTAAAAAGAATGAGTTCTATCGCACTAGGAATGTATGATGATGTATCAAATGGCTTAATTTTAGATGATAAATCTAATTTACAAACATTATCAAAAAGAGATGTTGAGGTCAATAGGCAATATTTTCTTCTAGTACGATTAATCAGAAGTACACTTGTTGATAAAAGATTAGCTAATGTATTTAATTTAGAAAATATTGATATTTTAGATTATAGAGTAGCTGCTAATCTTTTAGAAAATGCAGGTGATACAATAGTGGAACTTGCTGATTTTATTTATAATTCTTCTTTATCAAATGAACATTTGAAGAAAATTTTTGATGTAGTACAAAATTTTAATGTTCTAGCAGAAAAATCTATCGATGCTTTTACAAAACCTGATAGACGTTTAGCCATAGAGGCTATATCATTACACAAAAAATATCAAGAAAATCTTTCTAAACTTAGAAGTACCATAGGAAATAAAAAACAAATTCCTATTGACCTTCTTGATCTTGTTTATATGTTTGAACGAATTGCAAAATCTTGGGCTGATGTTGCAGATCTTGTAAAGCCTATATACAATAAATAATTAAAATAATTTCTTTTTAGCTGCATATGTCAATACTGCACAAATTGTTTTTGAATCTTTAATTTTCCCATTTTTTATCATTGAAATTATTTTTTTAAGATCTATCTTTATGACAGATAATATCTCGTCTTCATCAAGCTTCAAATCTGAAATTTTCTTTAATCCTGATGCCACAAAACAATGAATAGCTTCAGTATTGTAGCCTATGGATGGGTAATAGGTAATTAGCGGTGTCATTTTTTTAGCTGTATATCCAGTCTCTTCTTCAAATTCTCTAAATGCGCACTTCTTAGGATCTTCTCTTTTCTCTAGAGTTCCTGCAGGAATCTCAATGACATATCCATGAGGAAATCTATGTTGTTTTACAAGAATTACTTTATTATTTTCATCAATTGCCAACATTGCAGCAGCTCCTCTATGCTCTATCATTTCTCTTTTTACTTTTCTTCCTTCAATTACTAAATCATAAACACTAAGACCTAAAATTTTACCCTCATAGATCTTTTTCTTTTTCACATTAACCATAATTTTTCTTATTATTTAATTTGTTTGATATGCAAGATGAAGTGTAGGTGATTTATTGGCATCTTTAATAGCTTGTTTTAACCATTTTAATGGAAAAGATATCTTTTTTGGAATAAATAGATCT
Organism: Nitrosarchaeum sp.; assembly: GCA_023265135.1. Lineage (GTDB taxonomy): Archaea > Thermoproteota > Nitrososphaeria > Nitrososphaerales > Nitrosopumilaceae > Nitrosarchaeum. Next base: position 478,132 of record JAHFUM010000001.1, read on the forward strand.
GCAGATACTACATTATCCATATTTCTAACCATTTGAGTCAGTTCATCCATTTCAAATATATCATGACTGTACAGAAATAACACAATTTGATTTTTTGCAATAAACGGCATCTGCATAAATGATTCATAAAATTTATGATTCATTTTTTCTAATGTTTCTCTAAGATCTCCATCGATCCAAGCAAGTATTGCGTGTGGAATAAAATTTTCAATTTTTGTCGGGTCGTAAATTGCTGTAAATTGAATACCATCATTTTCTTGTAGTTTATCAATACATCTTGTTACAGTTTTTGTAGATAAACCTGTATCTTTTGAAATGTTTTCAATTTTTTCTGTTGGGTTTTTTAATAATTGCTCTAAAATTTCTAAATCTGTTTTAGTTAAATTGGAATTAAATCCTGGATTCTCTGCTTCAAAGATAGATAATATTCTAACATCTTTCATTGATTTATTTATAAGCGTAATTTTTTGCTGCAAATTTTCTTTTACTACAATACTACAAACTGTAATCCCACCAATACATGGCACAATAAAAAATGGTTCTCCAACTAAACTAATTTGCTCTAAAATTTCTTTAATATTTTGACCTGAAACTACTATGTACAAAACACCAAGTCCTAAAATTGGAGGTTCAACTTTAATGGAAAATTTTTCAATTATTCTTAATTTTTGCATTTTTTTAATTCGTGCCCTAACAGCTCCTCCTGAAATTCCTAATTCTTTCCCAATCTGCCTATCTGATTCTCTACAATTATTCAAGAGACTACTTAGAATTTTGATATCTATTTTGTCCAATTCCTCACCTAAATTAACCTCATAATCTTTGTAAGTAGCTAATAAAATATAAAATTGTCTATAATATTACTAATATACATAAAATACATTAAATATTAGACTATTTTTAATCTTGTATGGAATACAGATTCCGTTTAGCAAAAAGAATGTTATTCAACAAAAGAGGTAGCCTCATTGGCGCAGTTTTAGCTGTAACCATTGGAATTTTGGTAATTCATGTTAATTTTGTAATTTTTCAGGGATTGTTTGATGCTATAGTTAGAGATATCTCAAATTATAGAAATGGCAATGTTCTAGTTACAGATGAGAAAGATTACATCACAAAGTCTGATAAAGCATTAGTTAATTGGTTTGAAAGGATCCCATATGTAGAAGCTGCTACTCCGCGGTTGTCATCGACGGCCGATATTAACATGACAAAATTTGGCGTATTACATGAAAAGACAAGAGTTCCTATCGTTGGAGTTGATCCATTACGAGATATTCGAGCTTCCACTGTTCATGAAACTGTGTCTGATGGAGAATATGTTTTTTCAAGAAATTCTATTGTATTAGGTTCTAATGTTGCAAAAGATCTTGGAGGTGCTGAAGTAGGTGATAGTCTCAAATTAATGATTGTTGACCGATATGGGCAAGATCAATTCAAAAGATTTGTAGTGACTGGAATTGCAAAATCTCCTGGCGGTCAAGGTTTTGATTATAGTGCAGTTATTCATATTGATACTTTGCGTGATTTAATGAATAGAAAAGGTGATACAGGCTCTATCATAGTAAAATTAAACGATCCTTCCAAAGCAATCGAAGTAAAAAATTTCTTTTTAACTTCTTTTCCTAATGATGATTTTATTGCAGAAACAATAGAAGAATCTGCTGAACAGCAACTTGCAGGATTTAGATCTGGTATAGCAATGATAAATTTGATTGGATATTTTGGAATGATGTCATCAGCATTTGCTATTGTCACAATTCAGATGATGTTAGTTAATGGGAAAACTAGAGAAATAGGTGTAATGAGATCTATAGGTGCAACAAGAAAAGATATTTTGATTATTTTTATCTTTCAGGGAATGATAATTGGTGCAATTGGTGCTGGAGTTGGAACTGCAGCAGGATTAGGCTATACATTTTATGCAAAGGAAACAAAAATGTCATTCAATAATAGTCTCCCATTAGAAGTGACCTATAATTGGGAAAAAGTTATTCAAACTGCAGTATTATCATTTATTTTAGCAATAGTTGCTTCATTATATCCATCATATAGAGCAACTAAATTATTACCAGTGGAGGCGATGAGAAATGTCTAAAGTACTTGAAATTAATAACGTGAGTAAAATTTATGGGACAGGAGAAAATAGTGTAAAAGCATTAGATAATGTGTCTTTTTCCATTGAAAAAGGTGAATTTGTATTAATTGTAGGTAGCTCTGGTTCAGGTAAATCCACTTTACTTAACATGATAGGATTACTAGATCGTCCAACAAACGGCTCTGTCTTTATTGATGGAATAGATACAACACATCTTTCAGACAACAAAATTTCATCATTTAGAAATAGAAAATTAGGATTCATTTTTCAATTCTCAAATCTTTTGAGTGACTTAACTGTTCTTGAAAATGTATTGTTACCCAGAGAAATTGCTGGAACCAATGATTCATCAGAAAAAAATGCCATGGAATTATTGAAAGCAGTTGGATTACATGATCAAATTAACAAAAGAGCAAATAAAATTTCAGGAGGACAAGCACAAAGAGCTGCAATTGCTAGAGGATTGATAAATAATCCTTCTGTTGTTTTAGCTGATGAACCAACTGGTAATTTGGATTCTGCTACATCAGACAAAATAGTTCAATTGATGAAATCAATGGCAAAAAAACTAAATCAAACATTCATTGTTGTTACTCATGACCGAGAACATTTTGGAAATGTTGATAGAGTGATTACAATTAAAGATGGAAAAGCATTCGAAGGAAATCTACCGTCTGAAATAGAGGTTTTAACATGATAAATTATAAAATTCTATTTTTATTTGCAGTGTTATTTCTTATTCCATTAGTTGTTGATAATTCATTTGCTCAAATAAAATCTGGAGGATTTGGTCAGTCTCCATTTGAAAGAGAATTTGGTGATGTAAAATTACTTGACGCCTATTTTGGAACTGCCGATGAGAAAATTGAGGTTGAGCCTGGTGATGAAACTGTACCATTTACGGTAGTATTTGCTAATGTTGGTACACAAGATATCACTGGAATCAAAGGACAACTATCTCTTCCTATTGGGTTTTCTTCAGCAGATGGTCCTGGATCACTAATAATTGCTGATAGTGGTTCTAATTCTTTGGCAGGGGAAAACTTTCACCTAACATTTTATGTCGATATTGATAAAAATATTAGAATTACACAATATCCTGGTACTGTTAAAGTAGATTATTCTAGATTAAGAGAATCTGGAGTACGAACTAACTTTTCTGATTTTATTTTCAAAGTTACTGGAAACAGTGTAATCAATGTTAAGGCATTAGAACCATTTCTTACATCTTTGAAATCAAATAATGTAATAATTGAGATTTCAAATGATGGAACTGCTCCTCTCTCTAGTGTAAGTATAGTAGCATCCAATACTCAGACAGACCTTTCAACAACTTCATCTACTACCAATGTTGAACATGTAGTAATTTTAGAATCTAATTGGAATGTTGGAAATATTGCTCCAAAATCTTCTAAATCTCTCACTGCTACTGTATACATACCAGCAAATCTTAAAGAAGAAACTTTACGAGTTCCATTATCTATTAAATATTATAATGCACATGGTGATCTACAAACTGTTTCTAAAATGGTTGATTTTTACATTAAAGGATTAATCAATCTTAACATGTATGATGTTGAAGTAATTGAATTATCTGGTAAACCAATGGTTATTGGAGATATAATTAACGAAGGAAATGAAAATGCTTTATTTGGTTTTGTAACTCTTGAACCATTAGGTGATTCAAACATTAAAAACCAAACTCAATTTATTGATGAAATAGAAATTAATTCTCCTGTCCCATTTAACATTCCTCTAGAATTTGACGGTAAACCACGATATGGAGAACATGATATCAAACTTACTGTAAGATACAAAGACAGTGTTAGAGATGAACTATTTCTTACACAAAATGCTACAATATTTGTAAAAGAGCCACCAAAAATTGAATCTATGAATTATTCACAACTAATTATTATCCCAATAGTAATAGCGATAGCAATAGGAATCTATATGATTCGTAGACGTAAAAAATCAAAAATTCAGGCAGTATAGAATTAAAATCAAAAAATAAATTCTTATCTGACAAGCGTAAAAAGACGATGATCTTCTGTTTTTATTATGGCTAAGGTTATAAACAAATAATGGATCTTGCGTTCATGCCAAGAGATGAAATTGAAGTCCCAAAGGAATTACGAGAATTTATGCTTGAAGAAGCAGAAGAAACTCATCTTGGACAAAAAAATGGTGCAAAAAGACAATTTCGATACGGTAATCTACACATTAGAGAATATGATGATAAATTTCTGGTTCATACTGATAAAATTGATCCTAGAAAAGATCCACTCGGTCATTTAATTTACGATGCTCCAGAAATTCTTATTGGATTAACATTTTCAATTATTTGTGGTTCGGAGATTACAAAAAAATTTCTAAATAGTCAAACAAAGAAATTACCTGTAAAATCTACCATAATCACTTCAATTATAGCAGGATATGTTGGGTATACCGCAGCTAAAAAAATTAAAAATTATTTACAATAAAATGTCTACAAGAACAATTCGTGTATTCATTAAATTGCTTCCTTCAATTATGGCATTACGAAAAGACAGAAGAAAATGGGTAAAAAATAAAGGTAAAGATGTAGATTTAGAAAAATATCGTAAGAATGCACATAAAGTTCTAAACACCTTCATTTCATTAGGACCGGTCTACATAAAATTAGGACAGTGGCTTTCATCGAGAGCTGATATCTTGCCACAACCATACTTGGAAGAACTTGCCAAGCTACAAGACAATGTTCCCGCAGCTCCATTTGATCAGGTAAAACCCATAATTGAAAGTGATATAGGACCAATTAATGAAAAATTTGATGACATAGATCCAAATCCTATTTCTGGTGCATCTTTAGGTCAGGTTTATCGTGGAAGACTTGCTGGTCAAGAAATTGTTGTTAAAGTAAAAAGACCTGGAATCGAAAAAGTTGTTGAAGAGGATCTCAAAATCTTGAAAAAAATTCTTCCAATGGCATTAAGATTTGTAGATCCAAACTTGCGATTTTCTGCAAGAGCTATGCTTTCTCAATTTATTGAAACAATTCATGAGGAAATGGATTACACAATAGAATCATCAAATCTCAAAAAAATTAAACATAATATGAAAAAAAGCAACATAGTTGTTCCTTCAGTTTATGATGATTATTCTTCAAAAAATGTGCTTACTATGGAATACATCCCTGGTATCAAAATAACCAATATTGAGGCACTTGATGAGAAGGGAATTGACAGGCAGAAACTAGTAGTTGATGTTCACAAAGTTTTTTTTACCATGCTTCTACGCCATTCATTATTCCATGCAGATCCTCATCCTGGAAACATTTCTGTAACTGATGATGGAAAACTCATTCTTTATGACTATGGAATGGTTGGACGATTAGATAATGAAACTAGATTAAGGCTGATTAGACTTTATCTTGCTTTAGTTGAGAAAGATCCTCCAAGAACAGTGAATGCTATGGCTGATCTTGGAATGTTAACTCCTGATTTTAATCGATCTGTAATTGAGAAAGGAATAGAATTAGCTGTTGGTGCAATGCATGGAAAAAAACCCGATGAAATGGAAGTACAAAGTTTAATGGAACTTGCAAATAAAACAATGAGTAAATTCCCATTTATTCTTCCAAAGAATCTGGCGTTATACATGAGAATGGCATCAATCATAGAAGGAATTTATAAAACACATAAAGTTGATTTTAAATTTGTTAAAGTATTGAGAGAAATTTTAGAAGAAGAACATTTGATCAAAGATGCATATATCGAAGAAATAAAATACTCTTTTCAAAGATTTGCAAAATCAATTGATGCTACTATTTCAATTGCGCCAGAACTGAAAAAATTTATTGATGAAAACAGATCAATTCAACTTTTACATACTAAACATAAATCTAATATTTTACTTTCTGGAAGTATTTTATCATCTGCAATATTTGTAGGTTCATCTGTTTTGTATACATCAAATGAATCTCTAGGAATTTCTGGAATGATATGTTCTATTATAATAATGAGTATTTCTACAATATTCAGAAATCATTGATTATTCTATTGAAATATTTTTTCCATGTTTTTTAACTGGAATTGTAATTGTTAATACACCTTGTTCATATTTTGCAGAACTTACTTCTTCTTCCGCCTCACTAAGATCAATAGGTAGCTTCATTTTTTTATCTATGATATTGGGTCTTTGTTTGCAAATTATACTGTGATTTTTTTCATCAGAAACTTCTTTACTTGCTTGAATAGAGAGAATATTTCCTTCAAGTGATAATTTAATGTCTTTTTTTGCAAATCCTGGTAAGTCAATTAATAATGTTAATTTTTCATTATCTAGATACATATCTACAGGAGGTAAAACAAATTCATAAAATTCTCTTGATTTATTTCCTATTTCTTTCATCATTTCTTTTGCCATGGATTTTACTAGTCCCATTTTGAGATACCTGCTTAATTTTTGGTTATAAACTTTGATAGATTTTTAATGAATTAATTTCCCTAAACTTGTAACTTATGATAATTGTAATTGAGGGTGGAGATCAAGCAGGAAAAAAAACTCAAACCGCATTATTAGCAAAAGCTTTAAAAAAAAGAAAAATCAAAACTACTACCTTTAGCTTTCCTGATTATAAAACACCAATTGGAAAAGAAATTGCAAAATATCTTAATGGTAAGAGAAAATTTCCTCCACAAGTAATTCACTGTCTTTTAGCTGCAAATAGGTGGGAAAAATTAAATGAAATTTTAGAAGCAAAATCAAAAAATTCTGTTTTGATAATGAACCGCTACTATCAATCTAATCTAATTTATGGTCTAGCAAATGGAATGAAACGTGAATGGTTAGAAAATTTAGATGCTGGACTTCCAAAGGCTGATCTCATAATTTTACTAGATGTAACTCAAAGAGAATCATTTAGTAGAAAAAAAACTAATAGAGATAAATTTGAAAAAAATGGAGAATTCTTGAGAAAAATATCTAAAACTTATAGAACTATTGCAAAGAAGGAACATTGGACAATTATTAATGCATCAAAACCAAAACATGAAGTTCATAAAGATATTTTGAAAGTATTTACAAAGAAAATAGGCATATGAAAAAAAATTATCTAGACATAATTGATCCAATACATGATTTTATTCGCGTTTATGATCACGAACTAAAAATAATTGATAATCCTATATTTCAAAGATTAAGACGAATACGACAGCTTTCAGGTGCTCATTTAACTTATCCAGCAGCACAACATACTAGATTTGAACATTCTTTAGGTGTCATGCATATTGCAAGTCAAGCTGGTCAGGCTTTAAAAGAAAAAGAAATATTGAAATCAGACGATATAGACGTTTTAAGACTCGCAGGGCTTTTACATGATATAGGTCATGGACCTTTTTCACATCTTTTTGAAGAAGTTCTACAACAAAAAAATTTTTCACATGAAGATTTTGGTAAAGAAATTATTTTAAAATCTGAAATTGGTGACAGCTTATCAAAAAATGGATATGATAAAAAACTTATCACAAAAGTTGCTTTTGGTGATTCAAAATTATGCTACATGAATGAAATTATTTCAGGAGCATTAAGCGCTGATATCATGGATTATTTGTTAAGAGACGGTTATTTTACTGGAGCAGAACATGCACAAATTGATCACAAAAGAATAACACAATCTCTAGATATCTATAAGAAAAAACTTGCCCTAGAAAGATCAGCGCTATACTCTTTTGAATCTATGATGCATTCTAGATATCAAATGTTCAAAGCGGTATATTTTCATAAAACAGTAAGAGCTGCTGAAGTTATGCTTTTAGAGGCATTACGATTATCTGATGATGAGTTTGGTTTTACATCTTTTAACATTAATGAATATGTAAAACTCACAGATGAATACGTGTTATCAAATCTCATCTCATCAAAATCATCTAAATTAAAACGTGCTAGACAGTTTGCAGAAGACTATCAAAACAGAAAATTGTTAAAATGTGTATTTGAACGAATTTTAACAAGCAGAACTAATTTGGAAAAAACTAGAACTAATGAGTTAAGAACATCCATATCAAAAAAATCCAAAGTTGAGGAAAATGAAATTTTTGTTGATAGCTCTTTTACTCCATCAATTCCACTTTCACCATCAAAAAATGAATCAAAATACATCATTTTGATCACAAATGAAAATGGAAAATCTACTGCCCAAGAAATTCCTATCTCAGAAATTCCGGTAGTTTCAGCAATATCTGGTTTTATGAATATTCTTAGAGTATATACACATCAAAAGAACAGAAAAAAAGTTGAAATTGCTGCAAAATCAATACTCGGTGATTTAAAATAATGAAAAAAAGAATTGTTATCAAACTCTCAGGACGAATTTTTGGTATGGATAACGCTAAAGTGCTAAAAGATTATGCCTCGTTTTTAGTAAAAATTAGTAAAATATGTCAACCAATTGTTATTGCTGGTGGTGGAAATATTGCTAGACATTACATTACTCATGCAAGATCATCAGGAGCTGATGAATCTACATTGGATGAACTTGGAATAGAAATATCTAGATTAAATGCAAAACTTTTGATTTATGCACTAAAAAATAAAGCATATTCCCATCCTCCAACAACATTACAAGAAGTAAGACATGCAGTAGATGATGGTTTGATTGTAGTTACAGGCGGTTTACATCCTGGTCAAAGTACCAATGGAACTGCAGCTCTCATAGCCGAAAAAATCAATGCAGAACAATTTCTTAATGCTACAGATGTTGATGGTGTTTATGACCTGGATCCTAATAAATTTAAAAATGCAAAAAAATTCAAACGAATTGAACTCAAGAATTTAAGGAACATGCTTGTTCGTGAAGATTCTCTTGCAGGGGGTTATGATTTGATGGATATTGTAGCTCTCAAAATTATTGAACGTTCTAAAATAAGAACAAGAATACTAAAAGCTGATATCAAAACACTTGAAAAAGCAATTAAAGGTGCCGATGTAGGAACTGAAATTGTTCTATCATCAAGATAATCATTCAGAAATTTCATTTTGTACAGTTAGCCGTTGTTCTGACCAAATCTGAATCTTATTTTCAACATATTCTGGAATTCCTGACTCTCTTAATTTCTTATAAATTGATAACGCTTCTTTTTTTTCTAGTGATTTTGATTGCGCCTTTGTAAATCCATCCTTGTCTACTAATATGACAACATATCCATCAGGTGAATTAATTACTGCAACAAAATCCTCTTCTCCCACAGGATAAAATTCGCCACCAATTTTTTTTGTAGTTAAAGTTAACATTCCAAATCCTGCAACTTCAAAAATCTTCATTTGTGATTTACCGGATCTTTGTTTTCCTTCTTGTACAGCCTGAAAATATTGCATGATTAATTTACTCTTTAATATTATAATAACTATCTCAACATTTAAGGGGGATATAGACAACAGTATTTTTGTAGCCCATACTACCACTCTTACGAAAGTAATTCCTAAATTGATCAGATTACAAACATAACTAACGTATGACAAGTTTTTTTAGAGAACCTGATAAATCATATAAAATTATTATTCTATTAGGTGCAGGTGCCTCAAGACCAGCTGGTATTTTGACAGTATCTGAAATGACAGATGTATTTCTTAACAATCCAATGATTCTAAGACGTATTTTTGCTGGAAAAGAATTACAACAAAAAGAGCGAGATGAAATAAGTCAAGTTTTAAAAAAGCTGTCAGAAATTACTCAGGAACATCATGGAAAAAATGATTTAGAATACATTATGACTTTTTTGGGTCAGCTTGATGATTTAAAATATAGAGAATTTCTTAAATCAAAATATCCAACCTTGGAAGATGTACTAACTTTCAATGGAGCATCAGAAGATCAAGCCATAGAAGATTATAAAAATATGATACAAGAAAATATTCGTCATTTTTGCGAAAATATCACTGAAATGAAATATCTTTGGACTTTGGATGGATTAGTGTCAAAACCAATAAACATTTTCACTCTAAATTATGATGGAATAATAGAATCCTATTGTGAAAAAAACAACTTGACATACACAGATGGATTTGATCCATTTTGGAATCCAGCAAAATTCAATGATAACAACGATGTCAATTTGTTTAAGATTCATGGTTCATTGTATTGGATAAGACCAAAATTTGGAAAACCATTCAGAGTTCCACTAAGAGGCTTAAAAATTTCTCAAGTTCACTCAATTGATGGATATTTAGTTAATGAAATGATGCTTTATCCAAAACTCCAAAAAGACAAACAATCAGAAGTATTTTCATGGTTAGATCGTAAATTCAAAGATAGCCTAAACAATGCAAACATCTGTATAATTATAGGATATAGTTTTCGTGATGATGAAATTAGAAATAGTATAATCGAGGCGCTTTCTGCAAAATACCTATCCTCATCATTTCCTAACCAAAGCCAGCAGATCTTGTGAATCAATACTTTTTTCATCAAGTCAGAGACTGACAGACCACTAGCATTTGCATACTCTGTAATTGCTTTGAGCTCTCCTTGTGTTACTCGAGTCGATAACGTTGGCATCTACAATTGTTTACACTTGTTTACTCATAAGGTGTAGTGATTATTTTCGTAAGAGTGGTAGTATGGGCTACAAAAATACTGTTGTCTATATCCCCCTCAACATTTAAGATATCTAAAAAATGAGATAATTTAGTGAATTCAAAAATCTTTGTTTTTGTGGCTGTTATAGGATTAGCTGCAGCTTTAGGTATGATTCTTTTATCTGGGTCATCTTTTGTTAGTCCTATATCAGAAAAAGACGTCACTCAAAAAACACAACAAAAAGTTTCCCAAAAAACACAACCAATATCTGTCGAATTAGATAATGTTTCAATAATTGAAGTTACTAAGAGAGATGCTAGAATCGAAGTAACATTCAAACTTAATAATCCTAATCCTAGCTCGGTAATTGTACAAGTCATGGATTATCAACTATTTGAAACTGGATATTCTAACGACAAACAAATTTCCGGCGGTCAAATTGGTAGTAGGCCAGAAGGAATGGTAGAGTTTGGTTCTGACTATTATACACTTCTTGGTAAAAACTCTATTCTCTTGACAGACAAAATAGTATTGAAAAATACCGGTAATACTCCAGAATTATGGTCAGCACTTGAAAACAATAATACAAAATGGCGAGTTAGTGGAACAGTTTTCTTTAATCAAAGCTCAATGACCAGTGGGCAAGAAAATGAAGTTCATTTTGACTTTACAAAATAGATAAAACAAAACAATTTGATTATAGTATCATAAAAATTAAAAATTATGATAATATGTTTTTAGAAAAAAAATATTGGCAAAATTATAAAAGCCCGTTAAGTGAATTTTTATCAAATGGCAGAAGCAGGAATAGCAGCATATGGATCAGCAGTGGGAGTAGCAATTGCACTTGCAGTTGTATGTTTTGCACTCCGTGGTAAAGGACATCCTGAACCACTAGATTAATCAAAGGAAATTATTCCTTTACAAAATTTTTCCTTTATCTTTACTTATCTTTGCTTAGACCTAGCATTTCAGATAATGAGACTTGTTTGGCATTTTTCTTTGTGATAAAGCATCTTTGATAATATTGACAATCTGTACAATCATTAGAAGGCTCTAAAATTGGTGTTTTTTGTTCTTTAAGAAGTTCACTTAGGACTCTAACTCTCCTAATAACTTCTTCAAACATTTTTTTATCTCGCGTTAATGAAAAAATAGACTCATTCTTATCTCCAGTAATATAGACAATTATTCCATCTGTTTTATCATAAATCCACATACATGCATTAAGGTAAAGTAGATCATTTGCTTGAGGTGTTTCTAGAATAGCATTGGCAGGTCTAAACAAAATAATTGAATCATCTGCAATCATATCTGCATGTCCTCTTAATTTGATATCATCAATGGCAAATTCTTTTGGACTACTACTGTATTGCAATTTTCGAAGCAGGCCAGAAAGAAGATCATTGAAACCTCTTCTTTCAACTTCTTTAGAATCAACTCTATCATAATAAGATCGTCTTAGGCATTGGACTGCTTCTTTTAGATGAATAGTTTTGATGTCCTTTACATCAATTTCAATTTCTAATTCTCTTCCAATAGAATCTATTGCATTTTTTACTATATTTCGAAAATCTCTATCACCCATCATGATAAATCGTTTAACAAATCCATCCTTATAGATTAACTCATAAAATTAGTCAGAAATTTTGAAATTTTACTTGAAAATATTAATATGACAAAATGTACTCCAAACCCTACAATTGAACTTATTATGATATTTCCTGTTATAAAATAAATTCCAAGGAATAATCCTAATGGAGGCAATGATAAAATCATAGCCAAAAATGTACTAATCCAAATTGTATTAGTCACAACCTCTGTAGAAATCTTAATTTTTTTCTTTGAAAATCTGATCATTTTTAGAATTTTATATTTCTGCCAGAATTAACTTTGACATAGTGATTTCAGTAGGTATTTTTTGTTCAACTGCGAATGCGATAGCTGCCAAATTTCTGACTTCAAATGCAGTTAGTTTAGTAATTCCAACAATTGTTGCAAAACTAAACATTTTCGTGAAAGATCTTAATGCTGTTTGGTAAATTGCCATTTCAAAAGATCTTTCAAATTCAGCAATCGCAGCTAATTCATTTTCAATCTGAGGAATCAAATTTTTGTATTTAGTATTAGATAACTCATTGAATGCATCTCTTATTGTTGCAGCAGTTATCATTCTTCCAAGTAGTTCTTTTGCAGTTGGAGTTTGAGGAACAATCAAATCTTGAATTTGATCTTCTTGTAATCCCCAAAACTTTCCTCTAATCACACTTAAAATATTGTAAAAATCTACATCCATTCCAACCAACTTCGTTGCATCTTTATCTGCATAATTTTTCATAGCACTAGCTAAATGTTGAATTAAAATTTTATCAAAATATGTATCAAAAATTTGTATATTTTTCTTATCACTGTATAATGTTACAGCCTTTACAATTTCTTCACTAAATTCTACTGAATTTAAGCTTGAAACTGCTTCTTCAAGATCTTTTGCCACTAATGCTTTAATGACAATATCTCTTTGTTTAATTAATTCCTCGGCATGAAGATTTATGTGAGATTCAATTTCTTCTTGGGATTTTCCTAATGCTTTACCTTTTAGAATTGATTTCAAATTAGAAACAATAAATTTCATATAATATGCATCTAAAACTCCAGAATTTCCTACTGATTTTGCAATGGAATAATGTATATCTGCTAGATGATTTCTTAAAGCCGATTCAATACCCTGTGATGTATATGGTCTTTGTACATCTGCTACAGAATCAGCATAAATTGTATTTTTTATTCTAGTCATTAATTCATCAAGATCCCTTGATTCTGCTAGTATTTGAAAATCAGATCTTTTTAATAATTTACCTCGTTTACTATATGATTTTACAGAGGCATAGACATTTTTTGATCCACCCATTTAGATAAATCTCAACAGATAACCGATTTTAATGTTTGGTGCTCTCTCCTAAAAACATGATTTTTAAGTAATCTCATTAAGAAATCTCATGGCTTCATCTTTATCTTGCTTTGATAATTTTAAAAAAGCCTCTAAAATCTCCTTCTGAATTATCAAAGACTCATCAGAAATATCCTTAAGCTTTGAGAGATCAAATGGAAGTAAATCTTTAATTTTATTATTACAAAATGCTTTTACATATTTTTGAAAAATTGAATATGTAAAATTCGGACTAGTATCTGATAAATTTATAATGATTCTTTCATATTCTTTTTCCTTTGAATCTGATTGTGAAAAAAATTCTTTAAGTAGTTTCTCTCTATCTTTAACCTCATTAATGGACAACGCAACTAAAACCCCTTTTTTTGTCAAACGATAATATGGAATTCCTTTTTCTTGAAGTGCTTTAGGACCACGTCTCAAAGGTAATCTTCCACCTTCTACAGCAATTTCTAAAGGAATCAAAATTTCATCTAAATCTCGAAAAATTCCAGAATAGATATTTTTCCATGCAATGCCGTGAACTTTAGCAATTCTCTGAGAAATTCCGGTTCTTGTTCTTTCAGTAGGATTAGCATTACTTGCCAATATTGCAATAATTGCTCGTTGTCTGTTGGCCTCTCCTGTAAGTTCTCCTTTAATCTTAAATGTATCAAAAATGGATAATTGAGTAAATGTTTTTGTCTTCATTTAATCACCATAAACATAATTTTCATTTTCTATGATATTATCAGAATAAACTAAAATATAATAATTTACATTTTTACAAGTTTTTACACCTTCAACCCTTAAATAATTTTCCATTTCGATAAAATTAATGAATTTTAGAAATCGCAAGTATGCTCTATTACTTGTGATCACAGTAGCCATTACAGCAACAAGTGCAATGTCACAGGCATTTGCACAGAGTGTTAATGATGGTATGGATGGACATGTTAAAGGAACAAGTGGAATTTACACTGGTAATCCTAACGAATGTTGGTACAAAGATGCCGATGGCAAAATGTTAGCCTGTAAAATTGATACAGGTGCTTCTGCATGGATGCTCTCAGCTACTTCTTTGGTACTTCTCATGACACCTGGAGTCGGGTTCTTTTATGGCGGTTTAGCCAGATCAAAGAACGTCGTAAACGTACTTGGTATGACCATAATAGTTATGGGTCTGATCTCAGTACAATGGGTTCTATGGGGATACTCTCTAGCATTTGGTCCAATTGATAATGACGCAAATAAATTCATGGGATCTCTCGAGTATGTTGGATTCAATGAAGTTTCACCTTGGGCTCCATTAGGACACCCAACTGCGTGTTCTGATACAAGATATACGGCGGCACCAGGTGAAGTATGTAGCGACAATTGGACAGGAGGAGTTCCACATCAGTTATTTGCAATGTTTCAAGCAACATTCGCAATTATTACACCAGCACTAATCATTGGTGGAATAATTGATAGAATAAAGTTCAGTGCCTTAATAATATTCATACTCCTATGGGCTACCTTCGTTTATGATCCAGTTGCACACTGGGTTTGGGGCGGTGGTTATATTGGAGGAGGCGCAATAGATCTTAATCCTGATCTATCTCCATCATTCGGATTAGACTTTGCTGGTGGTACTGTAGTACACATTACTTCTGGATTCTCTGCATTAGCAGGTGCTTTAGTCCTTGGCAGAAGACTTGGATATGGTAAGGTACCTATGGAACCACATAACATACCAATGGTAATACTAGGAGCAAGTTTGCTATGGTTTGGATGGTTTGGTTTTAACGCAGGAAGTGAAGTAGGTGTTGACGGCGTTACTGTAAGTGCATGGACAGTTACAAATACCGCAACAGGCATGGCTGCCCTCACATGGGTCTTGATGTCATGGGCACATACAGGAAAACCAAGCATTGTTGGAGCTGCATCAGGTGCAGTAGCAGGATTGGTGGCAATCACTCCGGCTTCAGGTTTTGTTGGTCCAATGGCTTCGATTATAATCGGTATTGCATGTGGAACAATTTGTTATGGATGTGTAGCATTCAAGAACGCACGCAAATGGGACGACGCATTAGATGTATGGGGAGTACACGGAATGGGTGGTCTTACAGGTGCAATTTTGACTGGTACATTAGCTAGTCCACACATCTGGGATAGTGATGTTGGTATTGGTGCATGGACTGGAACTCCAGAAGGAATGGAACAACAAGCAATTAACATCATTGGTGCAGCTATATCAGTAGGCTATGCATTTGGTGTCACCATTGTAATCCTCAAAATAATGGATGTCGTTTGGCCTGGCGGAATCAGAGTCACTCCTAAAGAAGAGGAGATTGGTATTGATTTAGCACAGCACGGAGAAAGAGCATACGTTAACGAATAAGGAAAAATTCCTTTTTCTTTTTATTATTCAAACCAAATAGATTTACATTTGTTGCATTTAATTTGATTATGATAATTTCTACAACAAACCTCAATTCAATTCTTAATAGTTCAAATATTGTAATAATTGATACACGTTCTTTCAAGGAATACTCAGAAGGTCATATTCCCAGAGCTGTAAATTTAGATCTGTTTGCATTTCATTGGATTGATACTACTAAAGAAGGAATTGAAAATTTTAATAAACAAACTGAAATGCTTTTTTCATTTGCTGGAATTACTTCTGAAAAAAAAGTTATATTTTATGACGACATCTCTGGCATGCTAGCTGCAAGAGGTGTCTGGATGCTCATGTATTTTTCACATCCAGATGTATCTATATTAGATGGAGGAATAAAAAAATGGAAACAAGAAAAACTTCAACTGGAAACAAAACCAAATGGATTCATACCAACCAAATTTTCTGGAAAAATTAATCCAGACATTATTTCTGGATTTGAATATCTAAATATTAATCTCAATCATCTCAAAATACTTGATGCAAGATCACAAGGGGAATTCAATGGAAGTATAATTAGAGCAGCTCAAACAGGACATATTCCAAACGCTATAAACATAGATTGGACTCTTAATCTGAATGAAGATGGGACTTTTAAAAATGATGAAGAATTATCAAAATTATATGGCATCCCAAAAAACTCAGAAATTGTAACTTATTGTCAAGGAGCGTATCGTGCAGCTAATACGTTTCTTGTATTAAAAAAACTTGGTTTTACAAATGTTCGTGTCTATCTAGGTTCATGGGGAGAATGGGGAAATAAATTAGATCTACCCATAGAAAACAATTAATTTTATATTTCAAACTATGGTTAGATTTTTTGATTTCATAAAACTAGAAAAACTAAGAACTGATTTTTATTATAGCAAAAATAGCAAATCCAAGCATAATAAGCGCTGGAACAAGTGTTATAACAAATTCTTTCGACATATTCGGTCTAATTTACACTTAGTATTATTTGTTAACTTCTAATGTTTTTCTTAATGATTTTATTCGTTTAGAAAATTTCGTTATTTTTTATTTTTCCACGAAAATGAATTATAGACCATCTCTGGAACCAGTTGTTTGAATGACTGTGCACCTCCATAATACCATTTTGTAAAGAATTCATAAAGGTGAAGTCTAAGTGACTGAATGTAAACAATCAAACCTTCGATCATCATAATTCCTATTTGTCCACCAACAATAAGTACAAGTGCGGTTGGGGAATTTAATCCACCCAAGGATTCATAGGCTTTGTTAACAGTAAGTAATAATGCTGCATGAACTAATAGCATAATTCCTATTCGAGCATAACTGATAGTATGTGCCAAACATTCAATTGATTTTCCAAGGAAAACTTCCATAATCACACTTACTATATCTCCCCCAGCATCTGGGTGTTTTTTATTATGTTTTAATCCACCAACTATCATCATCGCCATAGATGCAATTATAACAATCACTGCAATTCTAACAACCAACCAAACAACTGCCCAATCTCCAACAATTACAGAAATCCATGGAACCGCCTCTGTATGAATTTTAGAATACATATTCATGACATCATATCCAGAACCTATTGCACCCATCATCACTGCAAACACACCTAACCACATGAATAAATTAGGAATTGCTTCAAAAATCATTGCGTCTTTGTCATGTGTTCTCCAATAATTATGAATACGTAGAATGAAAGCCCATCCTAAATGAATAACTCCTAAGAAAATTGACACTTTAAGAATCATAATTACTTGTTCAAATGTTAGTTCTGAAACACTGATAGCCCCAATCAACCAATCAATTGAATGAAGTGGACCTCCTTCACGCAATAAGGATTCAAATACTGCAAAGTGTTCTAAATGAAAACCAAATGCTTCACCTTGAAAAACTCCCGCAAACGCACCAGCACCACCAGATATAGCCAACAACATTCCCCATCTTGAAAGATTTCCCTGACCTTTGAACTTGAATAAGAGACCTAATCCCATTAGTAACAACCCATGACCTAAATCTGCAAACATTAATCCATAAAAGATAGGCCACATAAGTGCAATCATCCATGTTGGATCAAATTCTCCTCGTTTAGGAATTCCTTGACTATCAGTAATTACTTCAAATGTCTTAACCCATCTAGGATTATCTAAATGAACAGGCGGTTCTGTAGAAATTTCTTGAACTTCTTCAGTTATTGATGTCCACTGGTTAGTTATTTGTTTGAATTTTTTTTCCATTTTTTTTGGAATAAATCCTTGTATAACTGCAAAATTTTTAGTACCTCCTGGCTTACGTAATGTTTCAAGAACTTCTTTTGCTACAAATGCATTTTCATGAAGTGCAAGAATTTCACCACGAATTTTATTTGTGATGGCAGAAATTTCTTTTGAAATTGATTTCTGTTTATCTGAAAGCTCTTTTATTTTTGATTCTGCCAAAGAATTTGCTTCACTTGGAATTTGTGGAAATTCTTTAGGAATACTAAAAGGATTATAATTAAGAGCTCGCATTACTTTGAGAATTTTAGCTGAATCATCTGAATCAGATATTATTATAATAGCTAATTTCTCTTTTGATTCTAAATCATACTTAAAAATTGGTATGTTCTCTAATAGTCGTTCAATTTCACCATAATCAGAAGAATCAATAACAAATAGATTAGTATAAAAATGATTCATTAATCCAAAATTATTTAGATCTATTTTCAACTTGTTTGCAACTTTTAATGTCTCCTTTAACGTTCTGTATTCTTCTAAAGAGTGATCAATATCTGCACTTTCTTTCAACATTTTTGCTGCTTTACTAATTATGTCTGGAGTTTTCTCCAGATCTGTAATCATATTCTCAATTTCATCAATCGCATATTTTTTCTTTTTAAATACTGTACCTTTGAAAAGGATCTCCATTATTCCTACCCGTAAAGGAATTTTCAATCCTTTAATTATTTCTTCAATGAATTGATGAACTTTTTGTGCTCTAAGAAGAAGATCATCAACTTCAGGAGTCATAGCTTCATTTTCCATATCCAATTTATGAAACCACTCAAATTCCGCAAGACGTGATATAGCTTTTGGCGATTCAGTTCTTGGAAGTATAACACTACCAATTAGAAGTTCTGAAACAGTCACAGTTTCTAGACTATTGCTACATTTTAATATCTTTCTACATTAAATCAATAAATCAAATAAATATTTTTGAATTAATGCTATATTAAACAAGATAAATATTTCATTAACTTCACAACATTAAAATCTGTAATTAATTTACGGCTCATGTTGAGTGACTCTTTATTAGCTAAATCTATTGATAAAATTCTAGAAAAAACAGAAAAAGAAATTCTCATAAACCTAGAAAATTCATTTTCCACCGCTAAACAAACACTAGATGATTCAATTCCCAAACTTGAACAAGAATTTGAAAAAATTATTTCAGATGGTAAAAAAGAGGCAGAAAAGATCGAAAAACAGATTATTGGGAGTTCTGACCTTGAGGTAAGAAATAAACAACTTTTAGCATTAGAAATGGCAATAGGTGAAGTTTTCACAAAGGCACTCGATCAAATTGCAAATACAAAGCATAATGAAGATTATTCTAATTTAATAAAAACTCTATTGGATGAATCTACTAAAATTTTAGGTACGACTAAAGTGATAGTTTATACAAATTCCAAAGATAAAGACCTCGTACAATCTTTATTATCTAAATACACTGGCGCCGAATTATCTTCTCAATCAATTAATTGTCTAGGTGGTGTTATAGTAAAATCAAAAGATGGTGCAATGAAATTTGACAATACTATTGATGCCAGAATTCAACGTTTGAAGCCTTTAATAAGGAAACAAATTTCATCAAAATTCGGGGTAGGTAATTGATATGGCAGCTAAAGGTAGAATTGTTTGGGTAAGCGGTCCAGCAGTTAAGGCTGATGGAATGTCTGATGCAAAAATGTATGAGACAGTAGTTGTTGGTAACTCAAAATTAGTGGGCGAAGTAATTCGTCTAACTGGCGATGTTGCATTTATTCAAGTTTACGAATCTACAAGTGGTTTAAAACCTGGTGAACCCGTAATTGGTACAGGAAACCCACTAAGTGTTTTATTGGGTCCAGGTATTATTGGCCAAATTTACGATGGAATTCAAAGACCATTAAAAGAATTATCAAAAGCTTCTGGTTCATTCATTGGCAGAGGCATCACTACAACTCCTGTAGATATGATAAAAAAATATCATTTTGTTCCAACTGTTAGTAATGGCGATGTTGTTGCTGCAGGAAATGTCATTGGAACTGTTCAAGAGACTGACCTTATTGTTCACTCTATTTTGGTTCCCCCAGATCATACTGGAGGAAAAATCTCAAATATGGTAAGTGAAGGAGATTATAATCTAGAAACAGTACTAGCTACTACTGAAAAAGATGGACAAAAAATCCCTCTTAAAATGTATCACAGATGGCCTGTTAGAAAACCCCGTCCATACAAGAACAGATACGATCCAACAGTTCCACTTCTTACAGGACAACGTGTTATTGATACATTTTTCCCAATCGCAAAAGGTGGTACTGGTTCAATTCCAGGTGCATTTGGAACAGGAAAGACAGTTACATTACATCAAATTGCAAAATGGGCTGATTCCCAAGTTGTAGTTTACATTGGATGTGGTGAAAGAGGAAACGAAATGACTGAAGTACTTGTTGAATTTCCACATCTCAAAGATCCCCGCAGTGGTAAACCACTTATGGATAGAACAGTTTTGGTTGCAAACACAAGTAATATGCCAGTAGCTGCAAGAGAAGCAAGTATCTACACTGGTGTAACAATTGCTGAATATTATAGAGATATGGGTTATGATGTTGTACTTGTAGCAGATTCTACTAGTAGATGGGCAGAGTCACTTAGAGAAATGAGTGGAAGGTTAGAAGAAATGCCCGCAGAAGAAGGTTATCCATCATATCTTGCATCAAGATTAGCAGAGTTTTATGAAAGAGCCGGTCGTGTTAGAGCTATTGGAAGTCCTGATCGTGATGGTTCAGTTACTTTGGTTGGTGCTGTTTCACCATCAGGTGGAGACTTTACTGAACCAGTAACAACACACACAATGAGATTTATCAAAACTTTCTGGGCTTTGGATGCAAAACTTGCTTACTCTAGACACTATCCTTCAATTAATTGGATGAATAGCTATTCTGGCTATCTAGGTGATATTGCAAAATGGTGGGGTGAAAATATCAACCCTGATTGGTTGTCTCTTAGAAGTGAAGCTTATGGTGTTTTACAAAGAGAGGATACACTAAAAGAAATTGTCAGATTGTTAGGTCCAGAAGCATTACCTGACGAAGAAAAACTAATTCTTGAAGTTGCAAGAATGTTAAAGATTGGTCTATTGCAACAAAATTCATTTGATGATGTCGATACTTATTGTAGTCCGCAAAAACAATACAAATTATTAAAACTACTAGTCGAATTTTACAGACGAGGTCAACATGCACTAAAAGAAGGTGCATCATTAGCTGATATTCGTGCAATGTCTATAGTTTCAACATTGCTCAAAGCAAGAATGGATATCAAAGATAATGAAATATCAAAACTTGATCAATTAGATATTGATATGAAAGAACAATTCAAATCTATCATAGGAGTAAAAATTACAAATTGACAGCTGAAGGAGGAGTTCAATACAGCAAGATTGCAGAAATCAAAGGTCCTTTAGTAGTTGTTGATGATGTTGAAAATGCAGCATTTGATGAACTAGTAGAAATTGAAACTAAAGAAGGGGAAAGAAGATTAGGCAAAGTTCTTGAAGTTGGAAATGGCAAAGCAATAGTTCAGGTATTTGAGGGAACTACTGGATTATCTATCTCTGGCACTAGTGCAAAATTTGTAGGCAAACTCATGGAAATGCCAGTATCAAAAGAAGTTCTTGGAAGAGTATTTGATGGATTAGGAAGACCAAAAGATGGACTACCAGATCCAATTGCTGATAAATTCATTGATATCAACGGAGAACCAATGAATCCAGAACAACGGGAATATCCAAAAGATTTCATTCAAACAGGTGTTTCTGTTATAGATGGAATGATTACTTTAGTAAGAGGACAAAAACTACCTATATTTTCTGGTTCAGGTATGTCACATAACATTCTTGCAGCACAAATTGCAAGACAAGCAAATGTTGTTGGTACAAAAGATGATTTTGCAGTAGTATTTGCAGCAATTGGGGTGCAATATAGTGAAGCAGAATATTTTAGGAGAAGTCTTGAAGAATCAGGCGCACTAAAAAGAAGTGTTCTATTTCTAAATACAGCAGACGATCCTGCAATTGAAAGAATCATCACTCCTCGTGTAGCATTAACTGTAGCAGAGTATTTGGCATTTGATCTTGGAATGCATGTTCTTGTAATACTAACTGATATGACAAATTATGCAGAAGCACTTAGAGAAATCAGTGCTGCAAGAGAAGAAGTACCTGGAAGAAAAGGTTACCCCGGTTATCTCTACACTGATCTTTCAACAATTTATGAAAGAGCAGGAAAATTAAATGGAAGAAAAGGCAGTGTCACTCAAGTTCCAATTTTATCAATGCCATCTGATGATATTACTCATCCAATTCCTGATCTCACTGGATACATTACAGAAGGTCAAGTTGTACTTGGGAGAGATTTATTCCGACAAGGTGTTTATCCACCAATTAATATCTTGATGAGTCTTAGTAGATTAATGAAAGATGGAATTGGTGCTGGAAGTACAAGAGAAGATCACAGTGAAGTCTCAAATCAAGTTTATGATGCATACTCTAGAGCGCAAGAAGTGAGAGCATTAGCTGGAATTGTAGGTAAAGCAGGATTGACAGATATTGATTTAAAATACATGGATGTCGGTGATGTCTTTGAAAAAGAATTTCTTACACAGGCAACTGATGAAAATAGGACTATCGAAGAAACCCTTAATTTACTCTGGAAAATTGTTTCAAAACTTCCAAAGAATGAGATTACTAAAATTAAAGACAAATACATAGACCAATACTATCGGGAAAATTAGCAGCATGTCATTTGGACAGAATGTAGCTGCAACAAAAATTGAACTCCTAAAATATAAAAAATCTAGTCAAGTCGCTAAAATGGTTCAGAAAATTTTAGACGATAAACGTAAAGTTCTTTTAAAAAATATCGAAGAAATGATTGAAGAAGCCTCAAAAGCCAGAGGTGGAATTTGGGATCCATTACAAGATATTTACAAATCAGTCAATGAAGCATATCTTGCATTAGGAACTAACACTGTAGATTCTGTTGCTGAATCCACACCACCTGTAATGGAAGTAACTGTACACACAAGAAGAGTTGTAGATGTAAAAATACCAGCCCTTACAGTAACAGAAAAAGATACAAAATCAATGCCATACGGATTTGCTGATACAAATTCATCTATAGATAGAGCAGCAAAACAGATCAAAGAATTACTCCCAAAAATCTGTAAAGCTGCAGAATATGAAAATTCAATTTTCAGTCTTGCAAAAGCACTTGAAAAAACACAAAAACTGCTTAATGCATTAGAAAATGTCATTATACCACAATATCAACAAAAAATAAGGTTCATTCTTGCGACTCTTGAGGAAAGAGAAAGAGAGGAATTCGCAAAGTTAAAAAAAGTGAAAGCTAAAATGGAGAGTAGGAAATAATGACAAAAGAAGAAATCAAGAAATTAGTTGAAAATTCCAAGAAGATATTAGAACAAGATCGTGAAAATTTTGCCAAATCTATTAAAAATGATTTGGCATCATTTAAAAAGAAAACACTCGATCGAATTTAGTTCACAACGTATCATGATTTAAATATGGAATTATGACGAAATAAAAATAGATGAAGCCCATCGTTTTATTATTGTCGGCAACAGCAATTGTATTTCTAATTGCCGGTACGGCTAACCTTGCTTATGCTCAAGGAGCTGCAAGTGGTAGTTCAAGTGATGGTTCAAAATTAATTGGTGCAGGCTTAGCTTTTGGTTTAGCTGCAGGCGGTGCTGGTGTTGGTTTGGGACAAGTAGGTGCAGCAGGTCTTGCAGTAATCAGTGAGAATCCAGCATTACAATCTAAAGTATTCATATTCATTGGTATGGTTGAATCAATTGCTATCTACGGTATAGTTATGATGTTTATCATCCTGGGACAATAAACCCATAGGTACAATATCTTTTTTAAATTTTTAATTTAATTATATTTTAATTTATTAACATCTAATACTCTTGCACAATATCTGCATTTGAGTACTCTTCCTTCCTTGTCAATCACATCCATCACCGATTCAATATGTTCAGTGCTGTTAGTAATACAATCTGGATTTGAACAACGAAAAATTCTATCTATCTCATTTGGAAGTGCAACTCTTCTCTTTTCAATTAGTTTGTAGTCTTTGATAATATTGATAGTTGCCTTTGGTGCAATAACTGCAAGTTTGTTTGTATCATCATCTTTAAGAAATTTGTTTTCTACTTTAATGATGTCTTTTTTCTTAAATTTTCCGCTAGGCACGTTAAGAGCAATAGTTATGAGACTACCATCCTTCCCATCAATCCTTAAAGCATTTAGAACTTGAAGACCTTTTCCCTCATCAATGTGGTCCAGTACAGTACCTTCCTTAATTCGTCGAACCATAAGTTCGGACTCTTGCATCAGAATACTTTGTATAGTCACCTGTATATATCATTGAAAGAATGAACGAGTTCTACCAAAAAGACATAATTTCTATCAAGGATTTCAACAAGGCTCAACTTGAACAAATCTTTGCATCTACTGATAAAATAATGAAACTTAACCCTACAGAAAGAAGGGAGATTTGTAAAGGAAAATCACTAGGTTATCTATTTTATGAACCAAGTACTAGAACCCGTCTCAGTTTTGATGCTGCTATGGCTTCAGTTGGCGGAAATTCTTTAGGAATATCAAATATTTCATCATCATCTGCTCAAAAGGGTGAGAGTCTTGCAGATACTGTAAGAATTATGTCGATTTATTCTGATATACTTGTGTTACGACATCCGCTTGATGGTTCAAGTAGATTTGCAGCTGAAGTTTCTTCAAAACCGGTTATCAATGCTGGAAGTGGAACAGAAGAACATCCAACACAAGCTATACAAGATTTGTTTACAATAAGAAAAGAAAAGAAAAAGATTGATGGTCTAAAAATAGGAATTATCGGTGATCTAAAATATGGACGAACAGTTTACTCTCTTCTATATGGTCTTGGAAATTACAATGTTGATGTGCATTTAATTTCTCCTGAATCATTAAGAATTAGGTCTGATTCTGTTTATGAAATAAAAAAGAAATTATCTTTTACAGAATCTACTAACATTGAAGAATACATCGATGATCTTGATGTTCTCTATGTGACACGAATACAAAAAGAAAGATTTCCTGATGAGGAAGAATATCTCAAGGTAAAAGGAAGTTATGTGGTCGGGCTAGATTTGTTACAAAAGATGAAAGATGATTCTATTATCCTACATCCATTACCTCGACTTGATGAAATTTCAACTGACGTTGATAATACAAAAAATGCAAAATATTTTGAGCAAGCTGAATATGGGAAACACACACGTTCTGCATTATTAGGGTTAATTCTTAACGAAAATGGATTCTAAATTTTAAGATTTGATTTATAATTGAAATTTATTACGTATTCCATATATCTAGAGACTTATCCAATAACATCAGTTTGACACAAACAAAAATTATACCGATTTTTCCTTTAGATTTAGTATTATTTCCCAGACAAGAGCTACCACTAAGGATTTTTGAACCAAGATACAAACAATTAGTTGATGACTGCATGTTGGGTGATGGTCAATTTGGCGTTTGTTTAATTGATCCAAATAACTCAATTAGTGGTTGGAATGCACCAAAATCAATAGGTACTATTGCAAAGATCACTAAATGTAAAGATGTTGAATTAGATGGAATGCAATTACATATTGAGACTATTGGTCGCAATAAATTCAAAATAAATAAAATAATTTCACCATCATTAGTACGACCTTCAAATTATGATCCTTATACCGTAGATGGTCATCAGAGCATTTCAGAATTGCATGAAAAATTAGGAACTAAAGAAAAAATGTACATCCGTGCTGAAATTGAATCGATTCCTGAAATTGATGACAATGTACCATTAGACAAATGGGAGGAATTGGTAAAAATGTGGAAGAATAAAATTGTCAGACAAGCATTACCACAAATTGTTGAACCACATGCATTGGATCAAGTTTTAGAGAAATATTATCTTACCACAGACATGCCTTCAATTGATTATATTTACTCCTTATCTGCACTTGGAGCCAAAGATCCGAATGAATTACAACCAATATTAGAAGCTAATAACATAGATGATTTGATTCAAAAAGTCAAAGAATTACTGAAAGTAAAATAACCCCAACATTACAAAATGATTATTGTCATTATCCAAATTTGGAATATTTATAATATTCACAATAGGTGCATCATTACTATTTCCAGCATCTAACGTTTATGGACATGGATTAGGAATTGATACTATCCACGCGGTTGATGTGCAAGGAAAAAAAATTTCAATTTCTGTTGAACTTCCTATGTCTTTTGAGCAAGCAAGTGAAAAACAAATTACAATTACTGCAACTGAAGATGAGACAAAAGAGAAAGCAAAAAATGTTACGTTTCTAATTGGTTTATTTCATGAAAATAAAATGATATTTAGAAATTATTTTTTCACTTCAGATGGAGTTCTTTCAATCAAAGTATATCCTACTCAAGAAAATGAGATAACAATTCATGGAGAACAGGATTCTTTGTTAGGTGCATGGCATGGAACAGAATCTAATCCAATAATGATTTCTGGTCCTATTTTTGATTCAGGTGGACTATACAATTTTGAAATTGAGGTAAGAACAATTGATGAACCAACAAATATAATTGAAAATTCTGGTGTTTATAATGCAAATATCAGTATTGCAGATAATGCTAAATTTTTACAAAAAGATTCTGAAAATCAAGATGTTCAATTTAAGATAAAATCCTATTTTGATAATATTTCCAATTTTAAGTATGATCCTATTACAAAGCAAGTAACATTTGAGATGCCTTTTGATTGGAGTGAAAAGCAAATGTCCCACATTCCAGTTGTACATGAAGAAGTACATTTTCCTAAGAATTTTACTGAATTTTTATCTCCGAGTTATACAGGTAAAGTAAATGGAATTGATTTGTTTAAAGCATCAGTTACAATCGACGATTATACTGAAGATAACGAAAGAATAGTTCATTTTGTATTGTTACAGGATCATCTCCGATTCATAAAGAACCAACTAAAAAAATCTGGGGAACCATTACCTGATACAATTACTTTTACTCTTTCTAGAGGTGAAAATATAGAATTCCCATTAACTTCATTTACAAAAAGTGAAGACTTTCAAGTAAGTCTTTCATGGGATCCAATTGAAATTACACCCGGACAAAATACTAATTTTATTTTTACCATAAGAGATGGTAAAACTGGAGAGCCATTACGAAATTCCGATTATACTTTTGTAATCATACAAAATGGTAAGGAAATTCATAGAGCAACCGGAACAGCACAAGTTGGTGGAGAATTTGAACAATATGGATTTACCAAAGATCAAACAGGTCCAACAATTATTAGATTTGAAAATATTAGAAATACAGGCCAACAAACTGATTTTGGAATTGTAGTTGCTCCTGAATTCGGAGTTATTACGACTATGATCTTATTTTCTACACTCTTAGTAGTCGTTTTGGCATCCAGAAATCGTTTTTCAAAAAATCTAATTTCTAATTAATTTTATAATGTTACTAATTTTACAGTATCCATGTTTTTGTTTACTTGAAAATCTTTCGTAATGGTTGATACTCTTTCTGCATCACCATCAATTACAAATAATTCCATACACTTCTCCCCTTCAATCTTACTGTGTAGATGTGTAGTAATCAAATCTTCAAAATTATGTTTTATTCCAGATACAACATGATCAAACTCGTCATTATGAACAACTAAAAGAATAGCATGAATATTCCCTGTTAATTCCAGCTTTTGTTTTTCCTCTGAAACAAAAGTTCTGATTCCTGCTCTTATTGCTTCAGATCTTCCAGAAAAGCCCATAGTTTTTTGTAGCTTGTCTAATTCTGATAAAATCTCTTGGTTTAATGAAATTGAAACTATAGGCATATGCGATAATTGTTATTAATTATCTTATAAGTTTAGCAATTAAAGTTATTAATATTTTATAGAGTTATTAATAACTTATATCAAATTGGTGTGTGAATAACCAAGTAAAACTAGCAATAATTGTAATTGCAATAACAATTCCTTTGATCTCATATGTTGTTTTTTTAAGTGATTCAAACCAATTCAAAAAAGCAAACTCATCAAAACTACAGGTTATGTCATCGTTTTACCCACTTCGTGAATTTTCTCAAAATGTTGGTAAAGAAAAGGTTGATGTAAAATTGTTAGTTCCAGTTGGAGTTGAGCCTCATGATTGGGAGCCATCAATAAAAGATGTGCAACAAATGCAAAAATCTGATCTTGTTATAATTAATGGAATTGGATTTGAAAGTTGGGTTGATAAATTAAATGAAATGAATTACCAAGGAGTGATAGTTGATACCAGTAATGGAATTGTTATAAAAAATTTGGATGAAGAATTTTTAAAACGAAAAGAACATGCGAATGAATCTGGAGATCCACACATCTGGTTAAATCCAGTTTATGCAAAAATTCAAGTCCAAAATATTGCAAATGCCTTTTCTAATTCAGATCCTGAAAATCGACAATATTATCAAGAAAATGCTAAAAACTATATCAACAAATTAGATTTACTTGATTCAAAAATTCGTACTGAATTATTTGATTGTAATCATGATTTCATAGCATTTCATCATGCCTTTTCATATTTTGCAGATGAATATAATCTCACACAACATACTATAATTCCTTCATATGCATCACATGCAGAACCCACTGCGAAGACTTTAGAAAATGTAATCAATACCGCCAAACTGCTTAACCTTAAAGTCATTTTTACTGAAGAAACAGCTGATCCTAAAACTTCGCAAGTAATTGCAAATGAAATTGGAGGAAAAATACTGATTTTATCTCCATTAGAAATTGGTGTTAACGAAACTTACATTTCTAAAATGACTGAAAATCTAAATCATCTCAAGGAGGCACTATGTTGAGAGTAGTTGAAATTGATCATCTTACAATTCAATACCCTGATGTAAAAGCTATAGATGATGTTAGTTTTACGGTTAACCGAGGTGATTTTTTAGGCATAATTGGCCCCAATGGAGCAGGAAAATCCACACTTTTCGCTGCGATGCTAGGTCTTAATACAAAATATAAAGGCACAATCAAATTTTTTGGCACTGATACTAGAAAATCAAAAAACTATCTAAAAGAGATTGGTTATGTACCACAAAAACCAATCTTTGAGAAAAACTTTCCGGCAACCGTTAACGATGTTGTCAAAATGGGATTACAAAAAGAATCAGATGTAAGTAAAATTGATGAAATCCTCCAACTCCTTTGGATACATGAGCTAAGTGAAAGAAGAATAGGAGATCTATCAGGAGGTCAACAACAACGTGTTTTTATTGCAAAAGCCTTAGTTAACAACCCCAAAATTTTGATCTTAGATGAACCTGTTACAGGTATTGATCAACAAAGCATTGATCTTTTTTATAGTATTTTAAAAGAATTAAACTCAAAGAAAAACATTACAATAATTTGGTCTTCTCATGATCTGGATGCAGTAAATAAATTAGCAAATCATGTAGCTTGTCTTAATCGAACTCTATTCTTTCATGGAGAATCTAATGATTTCTTTAGCAATGATGATCTTGTAAAACAGTATTCTGAAGCTTCGATGCAGGAACACATGCATCATCATTAAAAATGACTTTTGAAATTTTTACTTTTAGTTTTATGCACAGAGCAATCATTTCAGGTATTGCAATTGCAATTTTATGTTCAGTAGTAGGTCTTTTCCTTGTCTTAAGACGTTATTCATTATTTGGTGATGCTATTGCTCATTCATCATTTGGTGGAATTGCACTAGGTTTGATGGCAGGACTTTATCCACTTTGGACTGCATATGGTGTTTCAATAGTAAGTGCATTGATTATGACACGTATTAAAGACAGATTCAACATATCTGGAGATGCATCTATAGCTGTTCTTTTATCATCTGGAATTGCTGTAGGACTAGTGATTATTGGCCTATCTGGAGGCTTCACTCTTGATATTTTCAGCTTTCTTTTTGGAAGTATCTTGCTTGTTAGTGTTAATGACACAATTCTGATTTTATCACTCACAGGAATTATTCTTATTGTAATACTTTTACTCTATCGCCAACTTCTTTACTCTACATTCAACGAAGAACAGGCCAAAGTTAGTGGTGTTCCAGTTGAAAAAATAAATTATCTTATTGTCTTTATGGCAGGAATTACAGTTGTAACTTCAATACAACTGGTTGGCGTTTTACTCATTTCTGCACTTTTTGTTATTCCAAATGTAACTGCAATAATGTATGGAAAAGGATTCAAACAAACTGCAATAATTTCAATGAGTTTTTCTATATTCTCTGTAGTTTCAGGAATATTAATCTCATATATTTTTGATATTACACCAGCAGGAACGATCGTATTATTTGCAATTGGAATATTTGCATGTACCATGGCAATAAAATCTGCTGGCTTGTTATCCAGAAATAATTAATTCATTTAATCTTCTTTTATCTTTTAGACTTTTGACAAAAAATAATGATGTTGCAATTATGCCCATTGCAATTAATGGTGATACAATCTCTGTATATTTTAGTTGAAAATTATTTGTATTTGGCATTTGAGATATTGTAATAGGAGTTTCTGTAGTCTTTATCATTGCTAATTTATTTCCCTGTTGCTCCACAAACCAAACATTGTCTTTGTTGTCAGATGTTGAAAATTGTACAAATGATGTTGTAGTTGGAATTGGAACCTCAATCAAATTTTTGTTATCTGGATCATATGCAGCAATCTTGTCTATTGTATGTTCTGCAATCCATATGTTCCCATATCTATCAAATGACATTCCATTTGGTGCTGCTTCTTGATTCGGAACTGATATTCTTTCAAATGTTTCAAGAATTGGATTAAATTTAGAAACTGCTGATCCTGTATGTTCTGCAATCCACAAATCCTCCTTATCGTCAAAAACTAAAGCTTCTGGTGATAAAAGAGGCTTTTCAGGCGTAAATTCCTTGATATTGTTATTTTTTGGATTGATAAATCCTATTTTTCCTGATGCTGACTCAGTAAACCAAATTTTTCCTTCATCATCAATCGTCAAGGCAAATGGTAGTGAATCTCTTGAAGACATCTTGATTTCTTCAAAAGTATCAAGAACTGGTTGATATTTTAAAATCACACCTTTGTTGATAATTGAAATCCAAATATTCCCATCAAAATCTGCTTGAATGAAAGTAGCTATATTATCAGAAATCACAGGATCTATTTTTGGTAAACTCTTTGTTACAATTTGCTGATTACTTGGATCAAAATACCCAATCTGATTTCTTGGTGTATCCGTAAACCAAATTCTTCCTTGATTATCTTGTGTAAGAAACATGGTGGTTAATCCATCAAATGAATATGATACAAATTCTTGTGTATCAAGTGAGAATTGCCATAATCTGGGTGAAGATGGATCACTAATCCAAATTGAGTTCTTTCCATCATACAAAGGATAAAGAGGTTTTGAAGATTTAGGCAACTCGTATTCTATAATTTGCGTTTTAAGATCTATCAATCTTGGCTTAACTAATAAATTCATAAAAACTGATTCATTTGTACTCTGATTTCTTTGAGTTTCTATTTCCACTTGCCACTGACCTGAAAATCCAAATGTCAATTCTCCTTGAAATTCAACTGGTTTACCTTCTTCTTGTTTAACAATCTTCATGGGTACTTCTATGGGAGAAATATTTCGCTGTGGATTAGAGATCTTTACTTTGATTTCATTTGAATCGTTCAACGGTTTATCTTCGAGATCGCTTACCTTTACTAAAATCGTATTTACACCACTAGAAAATGGTGTTATTTTTACATCAAATTTTGTATTTTCTGAAAATTCTATCGTACTAAAATCATACGAAACTTTTTGTGCATCAACTTGTTTGATTTCTCCACTAGGTAATGTTCCATTGGTAAGCAGAGCAACAACTCCCAACAGAGCAATCCCTAATACTACATCAAATTTTAACGATCTCTTTAGTTTCTTGTATACTTGAATAGAACCAGTTTGAAAATCTTTTTCTGCCTTTTTTTGAATTTTAAATTGGAAATACCCCCCAAATCCAATCATAATTGCTGCAATTGAAATTTTTACAAGAATTAATTTTCCATAGATAGAACCTGTGATTAAACCTACATCACTTTCCAAAAACCACATCAATGTAGGTCCAGTAATTATTACAACTCCTACTGCAATGATAAATATGATTGAAAATCTTGGAATTAAAACAAGGGTCATCTTCTCACGTTTTGTTTCTTCTAATTGGGAAAATGTGGGCAATAATGTAAATACAAAGTAAATTATGCCTCCAATCCAAACGGCAGCCACAAAATTATGAATATAATCCAGAACAATTGCAGGTACATGGCCACTAGCTGCACCATGTCCAATCAAACTTGAAGTTCCAATTAATCCAAATACAGATACTAACATGGGAATTTTATTTTTCATAGACAAACTCTTTTTTCTATTATTCACAAACCATAAACCAAGAAGAACAATTGTAATTATCATTCTGATTAACCACATATTTCCAAAATTAGTTTGAATTACATCAAAAACTGAACTTTCTAATCTTATAGTTTGTATTGCTAACATCAAAATATTTGATACAAAAATTAGCACTAATCCTACACCTATAATTTTCATTAATTTTTCATGATGATAATTTTCCAGTTTATCTAATTCTTTTCTGATTAATTGTTTATTCTGAGTTCCCCAAATTATCGTTGAGGCAATCAGAACACCTAAAACAATAGTTTGACCTACAAGACCTGGCAATCTTGCTCCAGCTTCAGGTAAAAATACTAATTCAGAAACATTTTGACTCTGTCTTGATCTATCATCAATTTTTGCATCACCTACTGCAAAAATAAATGCACCATTAACTAAATGACCGTCAACTTTTGATAGAACTTTACTGGTTACAGTATAAACTCCATCTTCTAATGGAGATGTAGTTACAATTAGAGAATTATCACCATCAAAGTATTTGGAATCTTTATTATCAATTTGCTCTCCTTTATTATCTAACACTACAAGAGAACTAAAATCAATTTCAATTGGTTCAGAAAAATGAGCAATAATTTCTGTAGTACCAACTGATGCATTTGACGATGAATTTGGACTAGTATCTGTTATGAATGAATGAGCTGCAGCATATGGAATAGACATTGGTAAAATGAACAATAAAATAATTAGAAATTTCATCATTTACTTTTTAGGCTATGTTTGATAATTTAAACAGTTTTCATTTAATTCGGAATTTGTACCAATTCACGTAAAGATAATAACATGAGACAATAAAACAACAGACATGAAAGTTGTTACATTAGGTATTATTGGAATGCTTTTTTCTATTGGATTAATATCTCAAGCTTTTGCTCATGAAACAGTTGAGATAGCACCTTACAAAATTGAAGTCGGTTGGGGGCTGGAACCTCCTGTGGTTGGTATCAGAAACAATTTTGATTTTAAAATCACTGAACCTGGAGATGTTCCTGGGCAATACACAGGAGTTACAAATGCATTCAAAAATTTAGAAGTTACTACTTTATTTGGTGGTGTTTCTAAAAAAATTGATATTGATTCAGATCCAAGAATAGGATATTATTTCTCACCTATAATTCCAACAAAAACTGGAACTTTTATCGTGAAATTGAAAGGAGAAATCAATGGTGTTCCAATCGATGTACAAATTCCAGTCGATGATGTAGAAAGTACAGCAGTCTTAGATTTTCCTCAAACTAGTGGTTCTTCATCAGATCAAGATGTGACTGCACTCAAAAATGCAATTTCATCACTTCAAAGAGAAGTCTCATCTATAAAAGATGGTTCAAAAATTAGTGACAATGGAGGTGCAACGTATGACTTTGCAGTTTTTGGTATGTCTCTTGCATCTGCTGCAATAATTTTGGCAATAATTGCTTTAATAAAAAGAAAATAGAAAAAAGTTAATTCCTAAAATCTTGGAATTACTTTGGATTTTGCAGTTACTGCAACAATACTTATGATTGAAACAGCTAGTATCATCATTGCAATTGTACCAAATTCTGGAACAACTTGCTTTGTTGTTACTTTACCAACAGGTCCAGTCATTTCACTTCCCGGAACACCATATCCTTTGAATGTTACTTCAACATTTATTGGATCAGTCGCTGTTGCTGCTGCTGATAATGCGGATGTCATGTGGCTGTTAGTGTTAGTCATAGCATGTACTCCCATTTCATTTAGAACAACTTCACCGTTTTGAGTTGCCTTAATGTCATAGTTGACATGTTGAACACTAGCTCCAGACATTGTTGTGAAAGTTAGATCAATTTTCATTTTTTCACCTTTGTCTGCATTACCTGTTGCAATATCTACCATTAACTCATCATCACTTGGTGATGGGTTTTCGGCTCCTGCTTCTTGTACTACAATTAATCCTGCCATCCATGGATGAACCATGCAAAAGAATGGAACATTGGCTGCAGTTGTTGGTGTCCATTCATATGAACTTCCAGCAACTACTAAACCTGAGTCAAATACTCCTGATGGACCTTCAGTTGCATTACCTGCTGTGAATGTGTGTGCAGCAGTATCTTTGTTAGAAAATATCACTTTTCCACCAACATCTACTGTTGCTTCTTTTGGAATGAAACATCCATCTGCGGTAGTTTCACATCCAGGTGAATTGGAACCTGTGGCGGTGCTAATTGTAACTTCGGTATGATCTGCAAATGCAGCTGGTGTTATTGCAACTAATCCTGCTACAATGGCAAATAATACGAAGAAAGAGCTTATAGCTTTTGTCTTCATTGATCATGCTACTTATTCGCGTAAATAAAAACCTGACTAGAAATTCTAACTATTAACACTATTTTCTTTTAAACTGGGATATTTTTAGAATTCCAAAGATCGGAATCCCAACATATATTCCAAT
The DNA here is from genome assembly GCA_023265135.1 of Nitrosarchaeum sp. Lineage (GTDB taxonomy): Archaea > Thermoproteota > Nitrososphaeria > Nitrososphaerales > Nitrosopumilaceae > Nitrosarchaeum. The sequence goes on from JAHFUM010000001.1 coordinate 513,367, forward strand.
ATTTAATAAAACTAAAGAGATTCCATAACCTAGCATTTCTTGCTCTGAATGAATATCTACATGATTTAGTATGGATAATGATGTCAACATTGGTGTTAATGTTATCTTGACCGCTTCTTTGAAAACTGGTTGCTCTCTTTCAAAGTCTGCAACTGTTGGTGAAAATGAATAATAAAATTGATTAAATGTTGTCATAAATGCCGTTCCTGATTTTGTATTTAGAATTGTATTGTCTCTTAACTCTCTTAGTTGCTGTACTTGGGGAGCTAACTCTGAACCAAATGCTGCAGTAGCAATTAAACATCCACCACCAGCTTTCTTTTCAGTATTTGGTGTAGGTTTCACAAAAGATTCTCCAACTCCAACATCAAATGAAACCTTTTCTACAGGAATTGGATGAAATAATATTCCCTCAATTCCAAATTCTACAGAATAAATCCCCTCATTGACAAATTCAACAGGAATTTTTACTGAACCTACTGAAGTATGTGTCAAGGGTATTGGTCCAAATACAGCTTTGCCATCTTTTGAAACTGTAATTGAATAATCAACATGTTCTTGAATTTTTTTCGTTTGAGGATTGATAAATTCAATTATAAGTTTAGTCTCTTGTCCTGGAATGATTTTATCATACGATAATTTGACATCTAATGTTCCTTTCTCTGTTGGTAGAGTCTGGGAATTTGTTTGAGCAAATGCTGGAATAATTAATAATGGAATTAAGAGTAATGCAATTAGAAACTTCACATCTTATATTTTGATACCATGAATAAAAGTTACACTATTATCTCGTTTTTTGGTTATTTAGAATTCTTGTTAAACTAGAGAACAGTTAATTTTTAAATGATAAATCTAAATCCACTTTTTTAATTATTTCTTTTATAATAGTAACAGAGATTAATAACTAAAGAATAACTTGTATTATAACTTGAACCGTTATTATATTTACGAATACATGATTCTAATTTTTATCATTAGCTTTCTTACCATTTCTCCAATTAATCTAGATCAAGTTTTTGCCGAAGATAAAGCAATTTCCATTCACGAGGAAAAGGACATAACATATGTAGCAAAATTTGTATGCGGATCTATTATAGATGATAACGGTCCATTACGACCAGGTCATTATAATACCGATATCAGTATTACTAACAAACAATTATCTAAAATTTCCTTCCTCTGGACTGTATCTGTAAATGATGGACCAATATCTCATTCAACATTAATGACACTTGATCATCAAAAATCAACAGGACTTGATTGCAGAGATATTAAAAAAGTAATAGGCTTAGAAAATAATACTTCTCAAGTAGGAGGATTTGTATATGTTACAATCCCACAAAATTATAATCCAGCAAATCCAAATTCTGTTGTTCAATATTCTTCAGATGACATAAACTTGTTAGATGTTCAAGTCTTCTTCACCGCAAATGCCTTAGATACATTACCTCATGAAGTTGCACTTGAAAAAATATCATTTTATATCATTAATGATGAAACAGGTAAAATTCCAAAACACATGCTAAAAACTACATTGGATGTTACTCTTGAATCAAAACTAAATATAATATCTGATACGGAAAGAAAAGTAAAGGAAATTTTATCTTCAACATATGGTATTTCTGAAAACGAATTTGATAAAATAGTGATTAGAATAAAAGATGTCTCAATAGGAGTTGGTTCTATGATTGATGATCATGCAATTTCCCTAAATATAGTCAAACCACAAGTCTATCCACAAGATAAACAATAAGATATTTTTAAATTGCTAAGTCACATATGTTCTATTAGATATTATTATGAATTATTCTAAAATTCTGGTTTTTTCTGCATCTATGTTGATTATTTCACAGATTCCTTCATATGTTTATGGTGATGGATTTACAATGGAAAATCTTCCTCCAGCAAGTGTAGGTAATAGAGATGCGAGTTTGTTTATCAAAATTAGTCCACCCATTCTTACCAAAGATACTATTGGTGACAAATTTTTAGAATTACGCCTTTTTGATGCCAAAACTGGAGACACAATTAAGCACACATCATTTTTTGTGACAGTTGACAAAGACGGAAAACTTTTGATGAGAGATTTGTTTCATACACATTCTGGTAATTTAACCATCAAAATTCAATCTGAGGATCTAGATGTAAATGACGTTATTGTGTATGGTGATGAAGAACCATTTCAAGGAGGATGGACTGCAACAAATGATCAAATCACTGTAAAGGCTCCAATTTTACTTAATGCAGGATTGTATCACTTTGAAATAGAAATTTTTGGAATAGATACTGACAAAAATATATTTGAACAATCAAAAGCCCCAAGATTTGATTCGTGGCTCAGTGTTGGAGATATTTTTAATCAAGTAGTTTCCACCGGCGGTAAATCTTATGATTTGTCTGTCACCTCATATTATGATAAAATAAATAATTTTAATTATGATGAAACTAAAAAATCAGTTTCATTTTCAATGCCATTTAATTGGGATGTATCAAGACTAGAAAAACAAAATGTTTTTGTTCATGAAGAAATTCATTTTCCAACTTCATTTAAAGAATTTTCACAAGCTGGAACATACAAAGCATCTGTAAATGGATTTCCTGTTACTGGGAGAATGTTAATTGCTGATCCATATTCACTGGATAATACATTAATTCTTCACTTCCTACTAAGTAAAGAAAATATTTTGGATATATCAAAAATTAACAAAGCTGGAACAAAAACAATAGAATTTAGTCTATCTCCAGATACTGGCTTGACTACAGAAAAAAATTCGTTTGATGTTAAATTTGATAGTGGTGCGTTTGCTAAAGTTCAATATGACTCTAAATTAATTTCAGGTGAAAAAATACCATTTGAGATAACTTTTTTTGATAAAGACAGCAAGTTACTAAAATGGACAGCTTATGGTTACAGAATAGAAGATTCTTCAGGAACTATAGTTTACGAATCAAAAATCACTGATCCTAACAAACCTGGTATACTTTTAACAGAAGGTATTGACAAACCAGAATTTGCTTTCAAATCTCCAGGTAAATACAAGATGACATTGTTTATTTTTAGTCATGGATTAGATAATTTGAAAACGTTTTCAGGTATGGCTAGTACATCTTTTGATATAGGTTCAGGAACCAATCAAATTCCATCCTGGATTAAAAACAATGCTGGATGGTGGGCAGATGGCTCAATTGATGATAACTCTTTTGTTCAGGGAATACAATATTTGATCAAAGAAGGTATTATGAAAATTCCACAGACTGCTCAAGGTTCAGGAACAGGAACCAATCAAATTCCATCCTGGATTAAAAACAATGCTGGATGGTGGGCAGATGGCTCAATTGATGATAACTCTTTTGTTCAGGGAATACAATATTTGATCAAAGAAGGTATTATGAAAATTGAGCGATAATTTTAGTAATCACTAAGTGATATAATATGAAAGACATTAACGATATTCTTCCAAAAGTGCCTAACATGAAATGGGGGGCTTTAATG
>JAHFUM010000001.1:516959-623429 GCA_023265135.1 Nitrosarchaeum sp.
TGATCAAAGAAGGTATTATGAAAATTGAGCGATAATTTTAGTAATCACTAAGTGATATAATATGAAAGACATTAACGATATTCTTCCAAAAGTGCCTAACATGAAATGGGGGGCTTTAATGAACAAAGCACCCACTAATAAAAAAGTAGACGAAATGAATAAAATTTTTCCTCACAATGGCAAATGGCATACTGTCTTTGAAGAAAAAGATCAAATAACTATTGATGGCAAACAAATCTGGAAAAAAGATCCAAACAAATGGACCTGATCGTTACTTTCTTTATCAATAATGAGAAACAATTAAAATGTTAATACATAAAAAATCTGTAATTTTATTATCATTTTCTATTCTTCTTCCATTAACAATTGTAAATGTTTATGGCCACGGTGTAGGAAGTGAAATATTTCCACCTGTTGATCTGTATGGAAAACAAGTTAGTTTAGAAGTTTCATCAACTCCTAATAATCCAGATAAAAATAATGATCAACAAATATCTATTTCATTGATTGATTTTAATTCAAAAATCACACTTAGAGATGTCACATTTTTGATAAAATCTAGCCGTGGCGAACAATTTCTTTTTGAAAAAGAATTTCAAAGTCATAATGGAATAATTATGTTTAATTTTATATCAGAAAATACTGACACAATTCAAGTTCAAGAAGAGAACAAGCAGGATTTTCTTGGTTCATTAATTGGATTAGAAAATAAAATAATCAATGTAAAGGGACCAAAACTAAGTGAAGGAGGACTTTACAAGTTTGACATTCATATACTTTCAGCTGATGGATATTCCAAAAAATTAAACGTACCACTAACTTTCAATGCAGGAATTTCAATCGCACAAACATCTAAACACAAAATTAATCATCCAGATTTTGGCTCTCAAATCATTAATGTTGTTACATATTATGATGAAATAAAGAATTTTCAATATAATATTGACTCCAAAGAGATCACTTTTTCAATGCCTTTTGAATGGAGTGTCAATAATATCAATCAAACATCTGTAGTACATGAAGAATTAAGAATTCCAAAAACATTTGGAGATCTACTAGTATCTGGATTTTCTATATATGTAAATGGAATCAAATTATCTGATGATGTTGCTACAATTGATGATTTTTTTTCTGATGGAAGGATAGTTCATTTTATTATTAGTCAAAAAGAATTATGGAATGTTTACAAACATGATCCAAATCAAAATGGAATGAGTTTTCTTATCAAGCCAAATTCAGATGATGTTCAATTAAGTTCCGTAACTGAAAATGGACAATTTAAAATTTTTGTATCATGGGAACCAAAAAATTTGCAATCAAATTCTAAAGCAACAATCTATTTTGATATCACTGATATATTTTTAAAAAATAAACCGATAGCAGTGAATTATAATTTTTCAATCACTCAAAATGATAAAATAATTTTTGAACAAACTGGACTTAGCAGTGATTCCAAAGAAAAACATAACATATCAGAATTTATGATACCTGATGATGTAACTGGAATTATACAACTTAATTTCCGAAACCTAGGAGATAACGATCTTGCAAAAACATCTATACCAATTATTATTCATAATATAAAACATGAAAATAATGATATTTCAATACCTAAATGGATTAAAAACAATGCTGGATGGTGGGCAGATGGCTCAATTGATGATAACTCTTTTGTTCAGGGAATACAATATTTGATCAAAGAAAAAATAATCAAGATTCCAAAAACTTCCCAAGATGAAGGAACATTTAGTAATGAAATTCCATCCTGGATTAAAAACAATGTAAAGTGGTGGTCTGATGGACAAATAGATGATGAAACTTTTGTTAAAGGATTACAGTTTTTAATAGAAAATAGAATTCTTCATGTCTAGTCTTAAACATGAACTATTCTGATTAAATCTATAAAATACATATTGTACTAAAACAAGAGAAATAATAGATCAGTTAATTGAAAGTTATAACCCGAATAGATTTGAAAAACAAAAATCTTGATTCAAAAACATTATCTACTTATTCTACTCTGTTACAATCAAAAATAATATTTTTTCTAGTTGGATTCATATTTACTTCGTTATTAATTTCTCAATTTGCATTTGCTCAGGTTTTCATACCCACTCAAGAATATATCGGATATTTTGATTATGAAGGCGTATATACAGTGGGAGGAAATGTAAAAAACCAAAATGATTATGCAGTAATCCCCACCATTTCTATTTCTGTAATTGACGGAAAAAATACATTTACTAATATTATATCGCATGTTCCAATTCCGCCAAAAACAGATATCCCATTTAAAACAAAATTCCCTGAAGTTACAGGAGATTTTCCTATCTTACTTAAAGCTGAACTCAAATTTGTAAAAACAAAAAAAGATCCAATATCAATTGAAGTTCTTTATGATAAAACATTAATCAAACATAATGACGGTCATGTTACAGGTAGAATTCATAATAATGGAAATCAAACCATCTTCAATCCAAAAATTCTTGCAATAGCTCATGGTAATGGAACAATTCTTGATGTTGTTCACAATATTGAATATATTGAAAAAATAGACCCTGACGAAATTCTAAATTTTTCAATGTATCCTGATCCTTCGATAACTGATAATATCGTTTTCTACAGCTGCTTTGCTCCAGTAGATACTACTGTTATTCCAGTCACAACAAAGAAAAATGGAGGCGATTTTGATTTTAGATATGATTCAGGTGCTTGGTATTATGATGCTAAATTTAATGAAGAAGGAACAACTCTTACAATACGTGGATACAATAGTTACCCACTTGAAACTTATGCAAACTTTGAATTTCCACAAATTTCAGGTAATGAAAAATTCAATGTTACTCTAAACGATAAACCTATAAAATTTATTCAAAGTGTAGATGAAAATAAATTTTGGCATGTTGCATTTAATGTAGAACCAACCTCACAGGGAATTTTAAAGATTACTGGTTTTGAAAAAGGTTTACCTCTTGAAACCTCTAAAATTCCAAAATGGATAAAAACAAATGCAAATTGGTGGTTCACAAATCAAATACCTGATTCTAAATTTCTTGAAGGGATAGATTTCTTGTTTCAAAAAGGAATTGTTGTAGTACCGTCTAAAGAAATGACTGCAAAATCAAATTGGAAACTTCCCACATGGATCAAAACAACAGCAGGTTGGTGGTCAGAAGATAAAATTTCTGATGATGATTTTCTAAACATGATTGAAAATCTTGTTCAACGAAAAATAATTATAATTTAATTTACTTGATCTGATAAATCTTATTATACAAACTTTCATTAGTCTTAATATCTAATGTTACCACTACGAGATGAAAATCCTCATCCTCCAGGATACAAACCAACAATAACTTATGCACTAATTGCAATTAATGTTATAGTATTTTTTATTGAAGTTGCATATACTGGACAATTTATAGAATTTACAAATAACAATGCGTACAATTTACTTTACCATTGGGGTGCAATACCAAATTGTGTTACTGGTGGAACTGTATCAAACATAGATTTTGGGAAAGGCCCACTTCAAGTAACATGTCCTGATTCACCATACATCTCTCTTCTAAGCTCTATTTTCTTGCATGGTGGCGCAATGCATCTTGGTGGTAACATGTTGTTTTTGTGGATATTTGGCGATAATATTGAACTAAAATTTGGGAAAATAAAATATCTGGCAATTTATCTAATGTGGGGAATAAGTTCAGGCTTGATCCACATACTTGGAGATACTTCAAGTGTGATCCCTGCAGTAGGTGCATCAGGTGCAATATCTGGAGTACTCGGTGCATATCTTGTAATTTTCCCAAGAGCTAAAATTCAGACGGTTATGATGATGGGATTTTTTATGAGAATGATATATGTTCAAGCAAGATGGTTCTTGCCATTTTGGCTTGTATTTCAAAACTTACTTCCTTTTTTCATAGGAGGATTTGGTGTTGCAGGTGGTGGTGTTGCTTATCTTGCTCATATTGGTGGATTTGTGGTGGGACTTGCTACAGGTTATCTATACAAGAAAACACATAGTTCTGAATTTACTTATGGAACAAGATATGGGTATAGGCGAGACTAGTTAAAACTCTAAAGAATAAATCAATGAAACTTTTCTAAACTATTCATGCCGTTGATTACTGTATCAATGTATCCAGGAAGATCTCAACAACAAAAAGACGAATATGCTAAAGCAATCACAAAATCGGCAGTAGAGATTCTTAAAACAAAAGAAGATCACGTCATTGTAGTTTTTGAGGATAATCCAAAAGAAAATTGGTTTCTAGCAGGAAGCCAACTTTAATATTTTTTAAAAATAATAACTGGAATAATTTCTTACAGTTAAAGTATCAAACATATGTACATTATGGTAAGTTACATAGATTATAATTTATTTACATAATGACAATGTGAACATTAAATATTTGTACACCTACCCTTTTATTCTCATGAATAATTATAAATTTTATGAAAGTTGCAGTTGTACAATTCAAAGCTTCTATTCAAAAAGAGATTAATCTAAAAAAAATCATCGAGTATATCATTCAAGCAGCAGAAAATAATGCAACGTTAATTGCTTTTCCAGAATTTATGATGTTTTATACAAATTCATCACAAACATCAAGACAACTTGCAAATTTGGCTGAAAAAATTAACGGAAATTTTGTAAATACTATTGCAAAGATAGCCAAAGAAAATCGCATTCAAGTTGTAGGTTCGTTTTATGAAAAAAGTACAAAAAGAAATCGAGTTTATGATACTTCTTTTGTAATTGATAAATCAGGCAAAGTGATCTCCACATATAGAAAAATTCATCTTTATGATGCCTTAGGCTTCAAAGAATCAAATAAAATGATAAGAGGATCAAAGATTGCAAAACCTGTAAAGACTACAATTGGAAAAATAGGAATGTTGATTTGTTATGATCTGAGATTTCCAGAAATGTCAAGAACATTAGCTGCTGCAGGTTCAGAAATTTTGATTGCACCATCAGCATGGGTAAAAGGTAACATGAAAGAAGAACATTGGATAACAATTAACAAAACTAGAGCAATTGAAAATGGTTGCTATGTAATAGCACCAGATCAAGTGGGAAATATTTACTGTGGAAGAAGTATCGTGATTGATCCTTATGGAAAAATTTTACTTGATATGAAAAAGAAACAAGGGATTGGATATGTTGACATTAAATTAAAAAATATAAAACAAATTCGTAAAGTTTTGCCATTGCTAAAAAACAGACGAACTGATATCTATCCTACTTTGAAGGTATAGGTTTTCTGCTGTTACAGTTAAAATTTGAACACTGTTTTGTCCATTTCTGTTTTCTTGAATAACGAAATATCACCATTGGCCATTTACATATATCACATGACATTTTTGTTGCTCTAAGTTTTGCTTTTTGTAAAAGTGGTGATGATGCCTTACACCCTCCATAAAAATTTGAACAGCCCATGAATCTCTTTCTAGTAGTTCTAGATCTAATTACCATTAACTGACCTAGTTTACATTCTGGACATTCTACTAGTCCAGTTTTTGGTGAATTTGTCCCAAGAATCATGTATTTTCTTTCTTTTGATGACCAAGATAGATATCCGTTAATGTCTAAATACTGTATGATCTCTTTTTTGAAAATATCTGTTTTTGACTTTGTGGTTTTTACAACATGTCTTGCTGTTTGTATAATTTGATGATCTATTTTCTTTGGGGGCATTTTTCTTAATGAATTTACTAAAACAATTTTTATAGGGAATCTGGTCAGTGACATTAGTGGAAAAGGTTTGTGTTCTTGGTGCAGGTAGCACAAAATATGGAAAATTAGCCGACAGTATAGCCGATCTTACTACTCAGGCATCTGTTGCTGCTATAGAAAGTGCTGGAATTGATCCTAAAGATATCAAAGCAGGGTACATTTCAAACGTCTTTGGTGTTGCTGACAAACAGGTACATCTTGGACCGGTCTTGATGAGCAACTTGGGAATTTCGGATAAACCTTCATTATCAATAGAGTCAGCCTGCGGAAGTGGCTCTGTATCATTTAGAGAAGCCTTTGCAAATGTTGCAGCCGGTTTTTATGATTGTCTTGTAGTAACAGGAGTTGAAAAAGTAACTCATACTGGAACAGAATGGACAACAACTTATTTTTCATATTGCTCAGATTTCTTCTATGAAGGACAAGCCGGTGCATCATTTCCTGGATTATTTGCATCAATGGCAAGAGCATACTTGACAGAATTTAATGCAACAGAAGAAGACTTTGCTAGAGTTGCAGTGAAGAATCATGACAATGGGCTTTTAAATCCAAAAGCTCATTTGCAAAGAAAGATCACAATTGATGATGTAATGAATTCACCGGTTGTTGCAAGTCCGCTAAAACTTTATGATTGTTGTCCCTTCTCTGACGGTGCAAGTTCTGTAATTCTATGCTCTGAAAAATTTGCAAAAGAAAATGGCAATGATTACATTGAAGTTATTGGTTCTGGAAGAGGTGGTTCACCTGCTGCATTACAAGGTCGTGAACGTATGACTACAATTCCAAGTACCAAGATTGCGGCTGAAAGTGCTTACAAAATGGCAGGAATTTCTGCAAAAGATATTGATTTTGCAGAAGTACATGATTGTTTTACAATTGCAGAAATTGTTGATACTGAAGATTTAGGATTTTTTGAAAAAGGGAAAGGAGTTCAAGCTGTTCGTGAAGGAAGAACAAAATTAAATTCAGACATTTCAATTAATCCTTCAGGTGGTCTTAAATCAAAAGGACATCCAATTGGAGCTACAGGCGTTGGACAAGTAGTAGAAGTATTTGATCAATTAACTGGTAGAGCTGGAGCCCGAACTGTCAAAGATGCCAAAATTGGTTTGACTCATAACTTTGGTGCAACTGGAGCCAGTTGTGCTGTTCACGTTTTCAAAAGTGTATGAAATGTCTGTAAAAGAACAACTTATCCAAAAAGCAAAAGAAGGCAAAGTACTCACTCATAAATGCACAAAATGTGGTCATCTGCATTTCTCTAATGTCTATTATTGCGAAAATTGCGGTAGCAAAGGATTTCAAGATGAGGTTTTGGATGGTATAGGCTCAGTTGCCACCTATACAATAATCACAGTACCGCCTGCTGGATTTGAAAAATACACTCCATATGCCTTTGTCGTCCTACAACTGGATAATACTATTTTACGAATTTCTGGATTTATGGCTGGAATAGCCACTCCTAAAGATCTTCCAGTTGGAACTAGAGCAAAAATCACTGGTTTTGATGAACGTGGAATTATCATGGAAAAACAGTAAAATTATTTGTTTGAATTATTAAAAAAAATCATAATCATTTCTTAATAATTTTGTAAAGATGATCATTTTGATGTCTGTAGAAATTACATGTGGTAAATGTGGAGAAAAGATCGCTAATATGAAAATGCTAAAAGCCTTAAAAGATGTAATGAATCCATATAATGGAAAGTGTCCATCATGTGGACAAAAATTATCAACATCTGAATTTTCTCTGGATGTACAAGAAAACTGATCTAAGAATATCTAAAAATTTTTACATATTTTTATTTTTATAATACTACAATAACATCTTAATTTTTGTTTCAATAAAAAAATATTCGGAAAAGATCTAAAAACGATCTAGTCATAAGTCTTATTTACTCCTTTTTTTAGTAAAATAGTATGGAATTAGATGAAGAACTAGAAGAGCCAAAGCGAAGTGGAATTCTTCAATCTACATCAAAGCGTGTAAGAATGATCTTTTCTGTAATGGCAAGTCCAAACAGAATCGATATTTTAAGAATTTTAAATTCAAAGGGTCCATTGACCTATTCTGAATTAAAATCACTAGCAGGTTTCAAATCCAAAAAAGAGAGTGGCAAATTTGCATATCACCTTAGAAAATTATTGAGACAATCTCTTGTAGCACTAAACAAATCTGAAAGACGTTATACAATTACAAATCTTGGAAAACTTGTCTTGAGCTTGGCAAGACAAATTGAAGAACGATCAATTATTGAAAGTGGAAAGATGTATGTTAGAACATCGCATGAATCAATCGAAGAATTCAATTCTCATAAAATTATTCAATCACTCGTACGTGAAGGTAGTCTTCCATTAGAATTAGCACAAAAAATCACTGAAGAAGTTGAAAACAGAATTTACAAATATCAGACAACCTATCTTACGGGATCTCTTATCAGAGAAATGGTAAATTCTGTTCTTTTAGAACATGGTCATGAGGAATATCGCAATAAACTAGCACGCCTAGGCTTACCTGTATATGAAGTTCAAGAGATGCTCACAAATCTGGATAATGTAGATAATGGTGCGGAAGGCCTACTTTTCAATACTGGTCAGAAAGTGTTTGCAGAACATTTACTCACCAATGTATTACCAAAAGACGTTGCTGATTCGCATCTTTCTGGCGACATGCACATTTCAAATCCAGGAATTTGGTCGATGATACCTGATACTATATTTGTTAATGTAAAGGAGCTGATTGAAGATGGAGTTATTCTGGGTGGAAAATATCTTGATGTATCAAGAATTACATCATCGAAATCAATTGATGATCTTACATCTTCCTTATCAATAATCATATCATTACTTTCTAAAGAAGCTTCACAAGAAATTGTACTTGATGGATTGATTCCACTATTTACAAAACACTTAAAGAATATTCCAGAACTTGAACAAAAACTAACAGATGCATTTGCTACTGCATCTACTACATCAAAATACAATAGACGAGCTACTAATGTTTCAATTAGACTTCAGTTGGGTTCTGATCTAAAAATTGTCAATGCAATAATTAACGCATACAAGAACTATACAAAGATAACACCAATTCCAAAGATTGGCTTGATTGTAGATTTCGATAAAGGAAAAGTTACTGATGTTTCCGAAGTATTAGCAGAAATAATTTCAATTGGTGGCAAAGTTATGTTTGCAAAAGGTGAGGTATCTAGTTATGGTATTACAAATGGCACAACTAAAAATTCTGGTCCACTTGCAATAACATTACAATCAGTTTCAATCAATCTTCCAAGACTTGCATTTGAATCTAATAAAGATGAAACATACTTTAGAGCAAGACTTGCATTACTTATGAAACCTGCCTTGTCTTCTATGGCATTAAGAAAGAAAGATATCTCTGATCTTACCAGAAGAGGACTAAATCCAATTCTTGCAAAAAATACACAATACATGCAAAGAAGTTCTGTATCCCTTATTGTTAATCTAGTAGGTCTCAAAGAATCTGTTTTTAATATTCTTGGATTCCAAGATAATAAGGAAGGAAGAGACATACTCAATAAAGTAATAGAAACTGCAGTTGATGTTGCAGCTAAAAAAGGCAAGGAACTTGGTGATATTGTGGCTATATCCATGACTGAAACTGAGGGTTCTGCCAGATTTGCAAATCTAGATGGTGAAAAATATGGTAAAAATTCTGCTCTTAGTTCTATTGATAGTGATTCTTACTCACAAGGAATAGTCCTTAATGCCTCTGAAATAGGCGATTATACAAATAAAACCGAGATTATATCTGAATGTGCCAAACTATCTAAATTACTCAATGGTGGCTTACTAGTTAAGCTCAATATTGATCAGAACGCTACTCTAGCTGATATCAAAAAATCAATCGAGAAAGCAGCAGAGTTAACATCTTCATTCAAGCCTATAAAGAAAGTAGCACTATGTGGTGAATGTGGATTCAAAGATGAACCCTTTGTAGACAAATGTCCCAAGTGTAAATCTTCATACGTAATCTGAAATTCGTAAATCTAAACCTAATTCCGATCATTTTAGAAAGAACTCTGAACTATTTTACAGACGATCTTTGTGTACTACCAATGTTACGCCTATATGAATTTCATAATAGTGGTGTTAAAAAAAATTGACTCATGAAAGGGACAAGATCAAAATCTTTCGAGCACACAAGTTATAACCACATCATTCTTACTTCTTATAGAGAACAAATAATATTTAATTTGTAACGTAAACAATCACCATGGTAGATTAAGACAAACACAAAGGTGTAAACAAATTGTAATTGTGACCTAACGGTTCTCTACTAAGTTAATGATTATATTAACTTCTTTAAGTGTCTATGTACATTCAAGATCATAAAAATTCACACACTTGTTATGCTGTATATCTTTAATGCGATCATCGTATGAATTTATGACTAGATAAGAAAATCCATTCCAACATCGATTGTACCGTTGTCAATATTATTGAACTGAAATTTTAGAAAAAACTGCCAAATCATTTATACCATCATTATTTCTTACCTCTTACGGAGAGATTATAATTTGGATAAATCACAAATAGAAAGTACTATCAATGAGATCCGTAAGCGCAGTGGTGCTGTAACGGTTTTCAATCAAGATAAAATTTCAAACGCTATATTCAAAGCGTTGGCAGCCACCTCTAAAGCCGACCGTGTGCTAGCCGATCAACTTGCAAATAAGGTTGTACAAAAATTAGTCGAACAGGGATTCACAAGTTCTAGAACTCCAAGCGTTGAGGATATTCAGGATATTGTAGAATCAACTTTGATTGATTGTGGTAACAGCGACATTGCAAAAGCATACATCGTTTACAGACATGAACGAAGAAAATTAAGAGATGAAAAAATGAAAGTCTTAAATGTAAAATCTTTAGATACTGTCTCAAAGAATTTTGATCTAAATTGCCTACGAGTATTGGCATCTAGATATCTTTTCAGAAATAATAAAAATGAAATCATTGAATCACCAACCCAAATGTTTGAAAGAGTAGCAATTCTAGTTGGAGTCGGTGATATTTTATATGATGCCCAAGTATTTGATAAATCTGGAAATATAACCCAAAATATTGAAGAAGCACGCACATATCTTGAGAAGCTAGACAATTTTGATTATAAATTCAAGATTGGAGAATATTTCCTAAACAAGTGGCACTTTAGATCTTTAATAAACCACTATGTGACACTCGCACAAAAAGGTCAAATGAAAATCAGCTTTAAAGATCTTTTAACATTACTTGCAGCCAAAAAATTCGATAACTATGCAGACAAGATCACAGAATACCTTGAATTAATGACTGCGCAAGACTTCCTGCCAAATTCACCAACAATGATGAATGCTGGTGGTAGACTTGGTCAGCTTTCAGCATGCTTTGTTCTTGGCATGCCTGATGACATGGAACAAATCATGAAATCAACTTCTGACGCAGCACTAATTTTCAAATCTGGAGGTGGAGTTGGAATTAACTATTCTGATCTTCGTGAAGAAGGCGATATTGTTGCATCAACATCTGGTGTGGCATCAGGTCCTGTATCTTTTATGAACATCATCAATACCGTAACAGAAGTTGTAAAGCAAGGCGGAAAGAGAAGAGGAGCTAACATGGGAATCATTGAAGCTTGGCATCCTGATGTTGAAAAATTCATTACAAATAAAACCGAACCTGGAGTACTGGAGAACTTTAATGTCAGTGTAGGTATATGGGAAGACTTTTGGAACGCACTTGTCAACACAGATGATGGTAAGTATATGTTACGTAGTCCACGTGACAGAAAACCAATAAGAGAAATCAATGCACATCAATTAATTGATTTGATAGCTTTGTCTGCATGGAAAAGTGCAGAGCCTGGATTGATCTTCTTTGATCAAATAAACAAATACAATGTATTTGCTAAAGCAAGACAAGCTCCATTAAGAGCTACAAATCCATGTGGCGAACAGAGTCTATATCCATACGAATCATGCAACCTAGGTTCAATCAATTTAGTAAATCTTGTAAAAAGAAAGGCTGATGGAGAATATGAGTTTGATTGGCAAAGATACGAAGAAACAATCAGAAAGACTACAAGATTCCTAGATAACATCATTGATGTAAATCACTATCCTGTAAAAGAAATTGACGTTGCATCAAAAGATTCTAGAAGAATTGGATTGGGTGTCATGGGAGTTGCAGATCTCTTATACAAATTGAAAATCCCATACAATTCCAAAGAAGGATATGAACTACAATCAAAACTGTCTGAAGCATTGACTTATTATTCCATGGAAGAAAGTGTTGCACTTGCAAAATCTAGAGGTGAATTCCCACTTTGTTCAAAGACAGAATATCCAGAAGGAAAGATTCCCATCGCAGGATATTATGAGAAACCAAAAGAATCTCACTGCTATGAATGGGATGCACTAATTGAAAAAATTAAGAAACATGGAATAAGAAACGTCTTGACTACCACAGTAGCTCCAACAGGAACATTATCTATGATTGCAGATTGTTCAAACGGAATGGAACCAGCATTTGCTCTAGTGTTTGAAAAGAGAGTAACTGTAGGGAGATTTTTCTATACCAACAAAATTGTTGAAGAAGTACTCAAAGAATATGGACTATACAGCGATGAATTACTTGCAAAGATTGCAGACAACTATGGTTCTCTAAAAGGAATTCCTGAAGTTCCACAATGGATGCAAGATGTCTATGTTACTGCAATGGATATTCACTGGGCAGATCACCTAATGGCTCAAGGTGTATGGCAAGATTGGATAGGAAACGCAATTGCCAAGACAATAAACATGCCATACGATGTAACTGCAGAAGATGTAAAATCTGCATATCTGTTGGCTCATGAATTGGGATTAAAAGGAATCACAGTATATCGTGATGGTTCTAGACACAAGCAAGTACTTCACATGACTAGCGAAAATGCACAAAAAACATTTGATGTTACACCAAGTGAACATGTCACTAGATATGTAACAACTATGATTTCAAATCCATACATCAAATCTCAAGTACATAACGCACTTGAACTTAAAGTTCATGCTGAAGAAATTACATCTGAACCTATGAGACAAGAAGAAGTATCTGAAGATCGTCTATGTCCAACATGCAAAAACAATCTCGTATTTGTAGAAGGATGTAGTATCTGCATAGAATGTGGATTCAGTGGCTGTACTTCAGGATAGATAAGAGAATCACAACTTTTTTACTTCCTTTTATCTTTCATCTAGTATGGATAAGAAGATTTTAGGAATATCTATTGGTGTTGCAGCCGTAGTTGCTATAATTGCAGTAATACTGTTAATACCAAACTTAGAATCAATTCCTCTTCAAAAACATAAGGAAAAAATTGGTCTTGTAATTAACACACCAAATCCATCCATATCATTAAAAGATTTGAAGCAAATTTACTCTGACGCATCTTCCACAGGAATAGGAAGAAGCAACGTGTATCTATTTTGGAATATTATAGAACCTATAAAGGGTGAATTTGATTGGAAACAATCGGATATTTTGATGGGTCTTGATAAAAAAAATGATCTTAAAGTAACACTGTATTTCTCTGTGATTAATGGAGAAACACTAGGACCTTTTCCAAACTGGATTGGAAAACCTTCTCTTAATGCAATTGGAGAAGACAGACTAGTTAATGTTCTTGATGCAATCTTGTCTCGTTACGATGCTATAGATACAGTTGTTATTGCCGGTGAAACAGAATCACAATTTCGTTATAATGAGCAAAATATTCCTGCGTATAAAGAACTTTTCAACGGAGTATATACCAAATTAAAAGAGAAACATCCTGATGTCAAGATAGGAAACGCTTTTGCCTTACATAGCGTACTAAATAAAAACTTGGAACATATTGTAACTGACTTGGCACTTGGCGATTTTGTTGCTTTCTCATATTCTCCAATTAACAGCTTGAATGATATTATTAAAACTCCACAAGAAGCTAAAGAGGATTTACAAAAAATACTTGAAATAATACCTGATAAAAAAATTGGGCTTTTTGAAATTAGTTGGAGCACATCTGATTTTGTAGGAGGAAATACTACTTCTCAGAAGATGTTTGTAGAAAAATCATTTGAATTTTATAAAGAAAATGAATCTAAAATAGAATTTTTTACATGGTATAGACAATATGATAGACCTGATGGTACATGTACTGCAAAACCAGACATAGGTAATCAAACTATTAGTGTAGGCGGAGGTTCTAGTTTAGGAAGTAGCGAACATGTGATTGAACGCTTATCTCATTACATTTGCAGTTCTGGATTATTAGATAATAATGGAATTCCAAAACCTGGTTGGAATGAATTTAAAAATCAAATAGAAATGATCAACTAAATGATCTCTCTAGTTTTAGCAGAATCTGCATTAGAACTTGTCCCTTTAGAACTACAAGATCATCCTTCAATATTATCACATGCACAAAAACTAGGAAAAAATCCATCTGAAATATTACTTGATAATTCTTGGCATTTTGCTGCAATGAAAGGGATGAATAATGAAATTAAACGAGGAAGGCCAGATTTAGTTCATTTTTCAATATTAGAGGCAACAACAATTCCATTATATTTTCAAAATAAAATTAAAATCTATATTCACACAATTGATAATAAAGTAATTTACATTGGAGAAAATATTCGTATTCCAAAATCATATCATAGATTTGAAGGTTTGTTCGAAAAATTATTTTCAGAACAAATCATACGATCTGATGATAACATATTATTAGAAATCAAAGAAAAATCATTTTCTGAATTAATTAATGAAATAATGCCATCAGAAATTATTGGTTTTTCAACTAAAGGAAAACTTGGTTCATTTGAAAAAATCAGTTCTAAAATCTCAGATAACACATGCATAGTTATTGGTGGATTTCAAAAAGGTCATTTTTCTGAATTAACAAAAAGTAAAATAAATCACTTATTTTCCGTTGGCGACTTGTCTTATGAGGCACACGTAGTAATTGCACGAATCCTCTACGAGTATGAAAAAACCGTTTTTATGTAGGAAATTAAGTTTGTTTTCTTGTGCAGTCATAGTATAGCCTGGTTAGTATTCGGGGTTTCCAACCCTGTGACGCGGGTTCGAATCCCGCTGACTGCACTTTTTAATCTAAAGAGAACCAATTTTTAGGTGCGTTATGATTAATCATTATGAAGCCAGCTCTTAGAAAAATTGCATTAGAAAGAATGCAGATTCTAATTGATAGTGCAATTTCTAATGCAAAAATGAATCCAGAACTTTCTAAACGACAAGCATCACTTGCACGAAAAATTAGCATGAGGCACAAAATCCATATGCCATATGAGTTAAGAATTGTTTTTTGTAAAAAATGTAAGTCATTTATTGCACCAGGAATAAATTCCAGAATTCGTCTGGGTAGAACATCAGTAAAGTCGATCAGAATTACATGTAACCTATGTGGGCATACTTATCGTAAAATAATACCTCAATGATTTATAAGACGATTCCCAAATTTTTTACTTTATGGCAAAGGTATACGATGTACCATCTGATGTATTGATTAGTAGATTAGCAGCTGTTCTAAAAAATGAAGATATTCCTGCTCCTTCTTGGGTTCCATTTGTAAAAACTGGTGCGCATGCAGATAAACCGCCTCAAGATAGAGAATGGTGGCATACAAGATGTGCATCATTAATGAGAAAAATTTACCTTCATGGTCCACTTGGAATTAATGAATTAAGAAAAATTTATGGTGGTGGAAGACCATCTGGATATGGTGCTGCTCATCATAAAGATGCTGGCGGTGCAATAATTCGTACCGCAATTCAAGGATTAGAAAAACTTGGATATGTAGAGAAAGTTGAGAAAAAGGGCCGTATTATTTCAAAACAAGGAATGCAAAAACTAGATAGACTTTCAACAGAAATTCTAAATGAACTTATCACTGAAAATCCTCAGCTGAAAGTATACTCTTAGATTTAAAATGAGTTTTCCTGATTCACCTGATCCTCACGATAAACAAAATCATGACATTATCGCACAAAAAGAACAAATTCTTAAACAGATACTTTCACCAGAAGCAAGAATGCGATTAAATAACATCAAAATGGTCAAACCGGAACTATCTGACCTTGTAGAGCAGTATCTCATTGGAATGGCCACACAAGGAAAAATAAATTCTAAAATTAATGATAACCAACTCAAGCAAATTTTGCTATCTATTCAACAACCAAAACGTGATTTTAAGATCAATAGGATATAATCGAGAAAATATAATTAGGGGTTAGACTCGAAATTATTCATGAAAGGCGTTGTTTATGAAGAATATGCACCTGATGATAATTTTGCAAAAATTTTAAAAGTAAAAGAAATACCTGATCCAAAACCTAAAGCTGATGAAGTAGTTTTCAAGGTTAGATCTGCCGCTCTAAATTATAATGATATTTGGGGAATGAGAGGAGCTCCAGTACCAGTTCCACTTCCGCACATTTCTGGTTCTGATGCAGCTGGAGATGTTATTGCAGTTGGTGAAGATGTAAAAAATATCAAAGTTGGCGATAAAGTAGTTTCACATTCTAACATGTCATGTAGAGTGTGTAAAGCATGTACTGATGGTAGAGAATTTGATTGTGTTAATAGAATAATTTGGGGATTTCAAACCGGTCCAAACTGGGGTGCATTCTCTGAAATCACACATCTTCCAGAAGTTAATATCTCAAAAATTCCTCAAGGCGTAAGCTATGATGAAGCAGCAGCTGCCTCTATGACTCTTTTAACATCTTGGCATATGCTAGTTGGAAGAGCAAAGATTAGACCAGGACAAACTGTCTTGATTATGGGTGGAGGTTCTGGAGTTGGAAGTTTTGGAATTCAAATTGCAAAGTTATACAATTGTGATGTAATTGCAACTGCCAGTCCTGATAAATTAGATAAATGTCTAGAACTAGGAGCAGATTTTGCAGTAGACCATAGAAAAGAAGATTGGTATAAAGAAGTAAGAGCAATTTCAAAAGAATTAGCAAAGAAAAAAGATGAAGCACCAGGAATTGATGTATCTTTTGATCACATTGGTCAAACTCACTGGAATCAACAACTAACATTACTCAAATATGGTGCAACATTGGTATCATGTGGTGCAACAACTGGATATGATGCAAAAACTGATCTTAGACATGTATTCTTTAAAGGGACAAACATTCTTGGTTCAACACAAGGAACCAAAGCAGAATTAGATCAAGGTCTGTATTGGATGGGCCAAGGTAAAATTAAAGCCGCAATAGACTCTGTTTATTCATTTGAGCAAGCAGCAGAAGCTCATACTAAGATGTTAACTGGAAAAGGACTCTTTGGCAAAATCTTAATGAAGCCAGAAGGCGTCTAGTCATTTAATGGCACAGCTTTTCCGTAGTCTTATTTTTGTTCCAGGAAATAATTCTAGATTTTTAGAAAAAGCAAAAAAACTTCAAGCTGATATAGTATGTTTTGATCTAGAAGATTCAGTACCAGATGAGGAAAAAAAAAATGCTAGAAAGTTAATTCAAACTGCACTAAAATCACACTCATCTTATCTTGCTTCTGTTTTTGTTCGCACAAATTCTCCAAAATCTGGAAAAATTCAAGATGATCTCAAAGAAATAATTCAAAAAGGAATTATTGGAATTGTAGTTCCTAAAGTAAACAATGTCAATGAAATAAAGAAAATTGAAAAAAATCTTTTATTATTAGAAAAAAACCGTAAACTAAAACCAATCCAAATTATTCCTTCTATAGAATCAGCAGAAGGCGTAGTCAATACATACAATATTGCATCTTGTAGTGAACGAATACCTGCAGTAATTTTTGGAGTTTTTGATCTCTTAAATGATTTAGGAATTGAATACACAAAAAATCCTGAAGGTGGAAAATATTCTAGAGCAAAAATTCCTATAGATGCAAAAGCAGCAGGAATATCTGCCATTGATGCTATTTGGCAGGATCTCAATGACATCAAAGGATTTGAAAAAGATTGTGAAACAGGAAAAAGTCTGGGTTATGTGGGAAAAAGTATCATACATCCTGATCAAATTCAAATAACCCATAAAATTTTCTATCCTAATAAAACAGAAATTCAATGGGCAGAAAAAGTCTGTAAATATTATTTAGAATCCACACAAAAAGGAAGAGGTGCAACAACTATAGATGGAAAAATGATTGATGAGGTTCATTTCAAACAAGCTAAGGCGCTGCTTGAAATTATAAAAAATAATCCCTTAATTTAGTAGATTAAAACATTTCTACTTTTAAGACATTTCATATAATGATATATTCTAATCACTATGTTTTATTGTATTGGTGAACCAAACTGATTAACTTACTTGATCCAACTGTCATAATTACTCGAATGTTTGAATCTGAAAAATTTAATGATATGTTAAATTATTGTACAAAATTATTAGAAAAGAATCCTGATGATATGGTAGGCTTACAAAACTCTGCATTGGCATTGTTACATTTAGAAAAATTTGAAGAATCAATTATTTACTGTGATAAAGTTTTAAAAATAAAAAATTTTGACATTTATGCATTAAAAAATAAAATCTATTCACTTGAAAAGTTGAAGAAATATGATGATGTTATAACATGCTGTAAAATAATTCTTGATATTGATAGTAATGATATATGGACTCTCAATAGTATGGGTTTATCATTAAATGAATTGGATAGACATAAAGAAGCTATGGACTTCTATGATAAAACACTAAAACTTGATGACAAAGACATTACAGCATTGATGAATAAGGCCATCTCCTTAAATCATTTAAGAAATTATCGAGAATCTATAGAATACTATGATAAGGCACAAATGATAGACTCTAGTTTACGTGAAGCATCAATTGCTAAATCTAAAGCATTTGAAAAATTAGGTATGGAAGATGAAGCATTTTTAGCTGCTCAGGGAGTTTTGGTTAAGGATATGGAACAAATTAAAATTGATGCCAAAACTAACAAATGTTCTATTTTTCACCAATATTGTCAAAATGAATTTGAAGAATTAAAAGATAAAAAATAAAGCTTATGATAATAAGAAAATCAATTTATACAAAGAAATTCACATAATAAATAATGTTTACAGGAATAGTTGAAGGGATTGGAAAAATTGAGAAAATTTCGAAAAACACTAAAAATAGAAGTGCAATTCAAATGACTGTAAATTTAGGAAAGCATGCAAAAGGTTTGAAAATTGGACAAAGTGTAGCTTTGAATGGAGTTTGTCTTACTGCTACAAAATTTTCTAAATCTAACTGTATTTTTGAAATGATAGAAGAAACTACTCGTAAAACTGATCTAGGAAATCTCAAACCGGGTGACATTGTTAACATTGAGCGAAGTCTAAAAACTGGTGACAGATTAGAGGGACATTTTGTTTTAGGCCATGTAGATGGAGTTGGTATCATCAAAAAAATACAAAATAAACCCAAAGAAGTACAAGTTTGGTTTGAAGTTCCCAAAAAATTATCAAAATATATTGTAAAAAAAGGCTCGATTGCAGTTGATGGAATTAGTCTGACAGTGGTAGATGTCAAAAATAATCTTGCTTCTGTATGTTTGATTCCTCATACTATTGAAATAACTAATTTCAAAATGAAGAATGTCGGTGATAAGATTAACATCGAGACTGATATTCTTGGAAAATATATTTTAAAATAAAGACAATATTCTACCACTTTTTTGGTAATTACCAATTTTATAGTAAACTTTATAATTAGTTTACGAATGATTTTTTATACATGTCACTTGAATCAGGACTTGAATCACTAAAACGAGGCGAGTTTGTACTGCTATTTGATTCAGCAGGAAGAGAAAATGAAATAGATATGGTAGTTGCTGCTGAATTTGTAACACCTGAACATGTTGCAAGAATGCGTCAACACGCAGGAGGCCTTTTATGCATTGCAATTGATTATAATTTTGCAAATTCGTTAGAATTAAAATACATGCATGAAATTTTGGCAGAATCCACAATTTCAAATAAAGAAATGATTATGGGACTTGCTCCATATGGTGATCATCCCACATTTTCAATTTCTGTTAATCATTATCAAACTTATACAGGAATAACAGATAAAGACAGATCACTAACCATTAGAGAGATGGCAAATATTTTCACTGTTGAGAACAAAAAGAAAAAATTTGTTTCTTCTTTCAAAACCCCTGGTCATGTTCCATTATTAATTGCATCAAAAGGTCTATTAGCAAAAAGACAAGGTCATACTGAAATGTCTGTTTATCTTACTCAAATTGCAGGTTTAACCCCTGTTACTGCAATTTGTGAAATGATGGATGCTGAAACTTATACTGCATTATCTATTGATAAAGCAGAAAAATATGCAAAACAAAATGCAATCCCATT
This sequence comes from Nitrosarchaeum sp., assembly GCA_023265135.1. Classification (GTDB taxonomy): domain Archaea; phylum Thermoproteota; class Nitrososphaeria; order Nitrososphaerales; family Nitrosopumilaceae; genus Nitrosarchaeum. The sequence goes on from JAHFUM010000001.1 coordinate 537,095, forward strand.
AATAGATGGTAAAGAACTAATAGAATTCGCTAAGGTGCATTAGTTTTGAATATTGCTATAGTGATTTCAGAATTTAATGAAGAAGTGACATCTAGGATGCTCTTAGTAGCTGAAGAAAAAGCAAAAATTCTCAAGTTGAAAATAAATTACATTTGTAGGGTTCCAGGAGCATATGATATGCCAATCATTGTTGATGCATTATTACAAAAACAAGATGTAGATGGAGTAGTTACTCTTGGTGCAATAATCAAAGGCCAAACAAAACATGATGAAGTAATTGCTCATTCTACAGCATATGCATTAACTAAACTATCAACTAAATATCAAAAACCAGTCTCCTTGGGAATAACTGGACCCGGAATGCAAGAAAGACACGCATATGCTAGAATACGACCTGTAGCAGAACGTGCAGTTGAATCAATAGTAAAAATCTTCAACGAGCTACAAAGGATTCAGAAATGATTCAATTAAGTATTTTAAAAATAAATGGCTATGGACCTTGGACTCTAACACTAGGTAGTGATAGAGAACACGCGCTTCAAATGCTTCAAGCATCATTATACAAAGAGATTCAAAAACTATTCTCAGAAAAAAATTGTCTTGTTTTTTTAAATAGATCAGATGAATTTTTTGTAGTTTCTAATGGATTAACATTAGAAGATCATATTGAGATTCAAAAAAATCTTGAGAAATCTTTTGACATTAGATTATCAATGTCAATCGGTTATGCTGATTCTCCATTTGAAGCAAATCTCAAAGCATATGAAGGAAAGAAAAATGAGATTTTTCTAAGTAAAGAATATGCTATTTATGGTTTTATCAACGCTAAATCTGAACAAAATGTTTCAATAATACACTTTGATGTAGATAATCTTACTTCTAGACGAAAAATAAATTCCCCATATGAAATCACGTCAACAATTTTTAATTTATATGCAAAAATGTCAAAATTTTTTCTAAAAAAAAATTCTCTTGCATTTTTTATGGGTGGCGATAATTTCATGATAGTTGCTGATAATGATGCAAAAAATTCTGTAAAAGATTTCATTAAATTAATTCAAAAAGAAGACAACATTACTTTGAATTGTGGAATAGGTAATGCAAAAACTTCTAGAGAGGCTGTAATGCTCGCAACTAAATCACTTGATACAATAAGAGAACTTAGAGATTCGGGTAAAGAAAAACTAAATGTTTATGAATTATCATGCTAATTAAAAATGCAAGTATTTTACTAGGTAAAGAATTAGACTTTATTCCAAACACTAACATAAAAATTCATGATCAAAGATTCACACGAATTCAACCCAACATAGGAGCTAGTGCCCAAGAAGAATCAATAGATTGTGAAGGATTATTATTAATTCCAGGATTTGTAAATTGTCATACCCACATAGGAGATTCTATTGCTAAAGATGTTACAATAAATAGTTCAGTTGATCAACGAATTCATCCAGTATCTGGTCTTAAACCCATAATTCTAAAAAATACCGATAAAAAATATCTCGCAAGTTTTATGAAAAACTCTTGTTATTCCATGTTAAATAAAGGAATTACCACTTTTGTAGATTTTAGAGAGGGAGGAATTGAAGGAGTTTTACTACTAAAACAAGTTCTATCTGAATTGCCTCTACGTTCAATTATTCTTGGAAGGTTAGAATACTATCAAGGTTCAATTGAAATTAAAAAAAACATTCCTTTACCTAGAAATAAAATCGACGAACTTACTGAATTACTAAAGAAATGTGATGGTATTGGAATAAGTGGAGCAAATGAAAATAGTTCTTCAGTATTGAGTTATTATTCTGGAACACCTAAAATTCGAGCTATTCATTCATCTGAGACAAAACATAGTGTCTCTATGTCAAAAAATATTACTGGAAAATCTGAAGCCATCCGCGCATTAAATATGAAACCACATTTTTTGGTACACATGACTCATGCTTCATCAGGTGATATACATGCTGCAACAAAAAGAACTCGTGGGATAGTGATTTGTCCTAGAGCAAATGCTGTACTTGCCGAAGGAATTCCTGACATTGAATTGATGAGCAAAGCTGGTTGCACAATAGCATTAGGTACAGATAATGTAATGATAAATTCTCCAGATATGTTTAGAGAAATGGATTATCTATGGAAAGTCACAATGGGAATTCATAAAAAAAGAATCAATCCAAAAGAAATCTTAAAAATGGCAACTGTAAATGGTGGAAAAATTTTGAGAAAAGATATTGGAGTAATTGAAAATGGAAAATTTGCAGATTGCATTTTCATAGATAAACATGCATTAGATTTAGAACCAATGCATAATCCACATGCATCTATAGTACATAGAGCATCAGAATCCGTTATAAGAGCTGTAATGATTGGAGGTAAAATAGTTCATGGTAAAATCTAGACCACATGTAATTCTAAGTGCAGCAATTTCAATAGATGGGAAAATTGCTACACGTTTAGGTGACTCAAAACTATCTTCTAAAAAAGACAGAATTAGACTACATAAACTTCGTTCAAAAGTTGATGCGATATTAGTAGGAAAAAATACAATACTTAGAGATGATCCTTTACTTACTGTAAGATACACAAAAGGAAAAAATCCTACAAGAATAATTTTAGATTCTTTAGGAACAATATCTGTCAATTCAAAAATTTTGCGAACATCTAATGAAATCCCTACTATTATTGCAGTTTCTAAAAAAATTAGTAAATTAAATTTACAAAAATTAAAAAAATTTCCCGTTGAAATAATAATGAATGGTGAAAACTCAGTCAACATAAAATCACTAATGAATAATCTCCATAAAAGAAAATTTAATACCATTCTAGTAGAAGGTGGAGGAATCATTAATTGGCAATTTATTCAAAATAATTTGTTTGATGAAATTTTGATAACTATTGCCCCATTTATCATTGGGGGGACTGAGGCAATAACATTTGTTCAAGGAAAAGGTTTTGATAAAATCATAAAATCTCCAAGACTCAGATTAAATTCAATAAAAAGACTGGAAAATCACCTTATTTTACATTATACAAAAGTGTAAGTTATTATACTTAATTTAAGATATAACAAGAAATTGGCAGCAAAAAAGAAAGCTACAACAAAAAGCACTAGTAAAAAATCAAAGACTAAAGCTAAGTCACCAAGTAAACCGAAATCTGGAAAACCAGCATTTGGTGGTTATGCTATTAATTTTGCAGGTCGTCAAGAAACTGTAGAACAAGTTTTTGGTAACAAACCTATTGCACCAAGTGAAATGACAAAAAAGATTTGGGCATTTGTTAAAGCAAAAAGCCTTTCTAATCGTTAAAGACACAAAATTGTTAGCGAGTTACTCGTTAACTAATTTCCTATCTTTTAATTTAAAAATTTGAATAAGATATAGATATTGGATTTCATTTGTAAGTACATGTCAACTGCATCTTTAAGACGAGATCATGATCTAATAGAAAAAGTCATCAAAGCAATGGAATCTACAATTCAGCTTCTAAATGATGGAAAACAAATTCCTGAATCTATATTACTACCTGTTATTGACTTCTCAAAAAATTTTACTGATGTTTGTCATCATAGCAAAGAAGAAAATTCACTATTTCCTGCTTTAGAACAAGCAGGAATGCCTCGTAATATGGGTCCAATTGCAATGATGTTAATGGATCATGAACGTACAAGAGAAATTGGAAAAGAAATGGAAAATTCTGCAAAGGATTACATCTTTTCTGGTAATTCTAAAAAATTGATTAGTGATATGCAACAATATGTAGAACATATAACAGAACATTTGTGGAAAGAAAATAATAGATTATTTATGATGGCTGAAGCACGTTTACAATATGTTTCAAAAAAGGTCGATAACGAGCTAAATGAAATTGAGGAATTAAAACTCAAAGAAACTGGAAAAACTAGAAAACACTATGAACAATTAGCTGAAACCCTAACTAGAGATGTTAATCATCACGAAAATTAAATTTGTCTTACAGTATATTTGGTCAAGTGGTTGGAGTCAGAAAGTATTCTAATGGAGATATTGAAATAGATTTCTATCATCAAGATGAAATTACTGAATACAAATACTCTTCAAATTCTAAGATATCTGATAACTTCCCTAAAGAATTAGCTGAAACTTTAGCCTCAACTTTGGCATCTGATATCTGTATTGAAATTTACTTTAATGAGAATGGAAATCCAACTCATATTGAGTTAGAAGAATGTGATTATGACAATGATGAAGAAAATTGACGAGGACTTTAGCGGGAATCATGGACTTTGATTATACCTCAAAGCTCAAGGCGTTCCCAAGAACACATTCGTCTTCACTCAAAACATAGTCAATGAGTGTCCTCGCCACCCATCTATACGTCGAAATCATACTTAAGGTAATCTCTAATTCTCATGATTGAGGGAACTTACTCCACGTAATGATGATGGCTTAGATTATCATAAAATCTAACTGACTTAATGTTGACAAATTCAAGAATTCCATATCTTGATAATTCCCTTCCAAATCCACTATGTTTTATTCCACCAAATGGAATCCTTGGATCAGAAATCACTACATTATTGACACTGACTATTCCAGATTCTATTCGTCTAGATATTTTTTCAGCTTTTGCAAGATCTTTAGTCCAAATACTTGCACCCAATCCAAATTCTGTATTATTTGCTAATCTTACAGCTTCACTCTCATTTTCAACAATTGTAATAGGAGCAACTGGACCAAATGTCTCTTCTTTTGCAATTCTCATATTTGGCTTGATATTTGTAAGAATTGTGGGCTGATAGAAATAACCCTTTCCGTCAATTTTTGAACCGCCTAAAAGAATTTCAGCACCCTTTTCTTTTGCATCTTCTACAATTCCTGAAATTGTTTCTAAGCTACTTTTACTTGATAGAGGTCCCATATCTGTTTCAATTAAAGTTGGATCTCCAACTTTTAATTGTGATGCTTTTTTGATAAATAATTCAATGAAATCTTTAGCAATATTTTTGCCAACAAAGAATCTTTTTGATGCGACACAACTTTGACCACAATTAATGAATCTGCCTTTCACTGCTCCTTCTGCAGCTTTATCAATAATTGCATCATCTAGAACGATAAATGGATCACTTCCTCCAAGCTCCAAAACACATTTCTTTAAATTCATTGCAGCCCTTTGACCAACCTTGGCACCTGCATCTGTGCTACCAGTAAATGTCACCGCATTAACATCAGAATCTATGAGATGATTAGCAGATTCTACACTTCCTACTACTGTTTGAAATATTCCGTCTGGCATACCAGATTCAGTAAATGCTTTTTCAATCTCAATACCTGATTGCGTGGTTACTCTTGATGGTTTCATTACTATGACATTGCCTGCCATTAAACTTGGTGCAGCAAATCTTAGTGCTTGCCAATAAGGAAAATTCCAAGGCATAATTGAACCAATTACGCCAAGTGGTTCAAAAGTAAGAAAACTTTTTCTTGCATCTGTATTTAATACTTCATCAGAAAGAAAACTATCTCCATTATCTGCATAAAACTCCAATGCCCATGCACATTTTTCAACTTCACCAATTGATTCTTTGATTGATTTTCCCATTTCAGATGTTGCAACTTTTGCCAATTCCATTTTGTTCTTTTTTAAATATTCAACTAAATTGTAGATGTAACTTCTACGTTTTTCATAATCTTTTTTCCATTCTGGAAAAGCTCTTTTTGCCTTTACAACTAACTGGAATACTTGCTCTTTACTCATAGTTGTATACTTTGCAATTTCTTCACCAGTTGCTGGATTTGTTGTAGTTATTTCGTTCAGGATTTTACCACTAAATTCTCCTATTTAATTTAGTGACATTATTTTCATTATTTTTGACGCTCTGAAAGTATTTTTGTATATAACTTAATGATGATATGAGTTAGTTCTTAAATCATTCATTATAATTAATATTTTTTCTAAATATTATGTAATTCTAGAATGTTTGTTGCATATCTTTTTTAATTTCATCGATTTTTTTCGAGTATGCTTTTTTTGATTTATCATTCTTTTTTAAATTCAAAACATTTCCACACGATGGACACTTGAACATTCCTTCTAATGCATTCTCAAAGGTAACTCTGTGACAATCTTCATTTCCACAATGATAAAAATCTGAATAATTCTCATAATCAAATCTCTGTTGTAACCTTTCTGTGATTTTCTTTTTTTGATTTTCTATAAAGTGTTCTACTTCTTCTCTACGTGTTCTCCACCTGTAAACAAACCATCCTTTACGTTCATCTTTGACTCTAATTCCAGTTATGAGAGATTTTCCAAATAAATCGTATAATACTTTTCTGACCATATTGATCCTCAATCCTGTAGAACTTGCAATTTCTTCATCTGTAGCATCTTCAGCCTTCAAAAGGGATCTTGCGACCTTAAGATACTCATCTCCTCCTATCATGGATGCAATTCTAACAAAAGGGTCTTCGTATTTGTCTACCAACTCTAATCACTACTGATTTTCTATTATTAATCCCTTGTTTCGTTAACTAGTACATTTTTACCTTTTCTTGTAGGTATGATCTTTCTTTTAGCCCCTGGAAAATTATTCTTAAACTGCTCTCCTTCTTGAATACGATCAAGAAATATGGCTAAAGCACTGATCTCTGAATGAGGCTGATTTCCTATTCCTACGTTGTAATCAGCAAGTTCATAGATTTCCCTAGGTACTTTTTCTGCACCTACTACTATCAGTAAATTTTTCTCTTTTCTAAGTTGTTCATCTACATCATTAATGTTTTCTCCATACATGGTGAGATGGACTATTTTGTATTCTTCTTTTTTCTTTTTTACAATTGACTTCCAATTATCTATAAATTCAACAACAAAATTCCCGCCCCAAGTATTATTGATTTTTTCTAGTGTATCTCTAATCTCTGGATTTACTTCAGTCATAAATATTTTGGTGCACCCAAAAGCTCTTGCAACTAGAGCTACATGAGTAGTTACTCTGTCATCTCTAACAAGGCGTTGTCCAATTCTTACAACCTCAATTACCATATGTATTGTCAAACCCCTTCGGAGTCTCTTTTTTAAATTCTGGTGATTTTTGACTTTGAATAATATCTTTGACAAGATCTTTTAATTCATTGACATTATATCCTGTTTTAGCTGATACAGCAATCCTTTTTTTGTTATCTTTTAAATTAAGAATCTCAATTTTTTCTTCAATTTCATTAGCTGTAAGTAAATCTGATTTATTTAAAGCAAAAATTATTCTATCTATCTCAACTCCCAATTCACTTAATGTTCGCATACAGCTTGCAAATTTCTTTCTCAAATCAAATAACGAATCACTAATATCAACTACAACTATTATGACATCAGTATGAATCAATTCCTCTAGAGTAGATTTGAATGCATCAATCATATATGCAGGTAATTTACTGATAAATCCTACGGTATCTGCAATTAAAAATGGTTCATGATCAATAGAAAATCTTCTTGTAGTTGTAGAGAGAGTTGTGAATAGACTTTTACTTTGTTCTTTAGATTCTCCTGTAATTTTATTAAACAATGTAGTTTTTCCAGACGAAGTATATCCTGCAAGAGATATAGTTTTGAATCCTAGTCTCTTTCTACCCTGTCGATGAAGCTCTCTTTGTTTTCCAGCTTTTTCAAGTTTTAATTTTATAGATTGCATTCTATGTTTGATATCATCATGATAAACATCGATCTCAAATTTTCCTATTCCCATAAACCCCGGCTGTTCTCCCATACTTGAGAGACGGACTTTTTCTTTAGCCCTAACTAGTTCATATCGTAATTGAGCCAATTTCACTTGCAATTTGGATTCAGCACTGGATGCCCTGCTTTCGAAAATTTCCAAAATTAATGCCTCTCTATCTAAAACTTCTCTATGTAATACAGAAGCTAGATTATAATTTTGACTTGGCTTCAGTATTTCATCAAAAACAATAACGTCTGGTTTGAGTTTTTCTGCAATCTCTTCTAATTTCTCTAAAACTCCCCCACTAATCCCATACTTTGGTTTTTTTAGAAAATGTTGTTTTATTGTATGTATAACTTGTATCCCTGCAGCATCACATAGTCCTATAGCTTCAGTCACAGCATCTTCTTTATCATATGTAATTAGTATTGCTGAATTCATTTTATTTACAATCTTTCCATTATTGCTCAAGTTAAAGCTTGACTAATTTTTTCATTACAAAAAAGAGCGCTTTTGGTAATGGTTTAAGCGTTCCATAATATACAGAATCTTTACTTTTCTTAATGTCAAAATCCATCTCAAAATAATTCATTAATTCCTCTTTGTGAAATCTATGAGGTCCTTGATAGTCTGATAAGTTTTTTTCATTTTTACTCATACATTTCAAAAAAATTATTCCCTCTTTCTTTAAAATTCGTTTTATTTGACTTAGATATGTTATTCTATCATCAACTGATAACACATGAAAACATCCCCTATCTAATATGTAATCAAAAGATTCAGTTTCAAACTTTGAATTAAGAATATTGTCTATCACAAAATTTACATTACTTGAAAGTAATTTGGCATTTTCAATTGCAGATGGAGATATATCAGAACCAGTTACTTTAAACCCCTTTTTAGCTAATTCTATTGCTTGTGTTCCTGGTCCAGTTCCAAGATCTAAAAACTCTCCTTTTTCCAAGAACTGAATTTCATCAACCATATCTAAATCCAAATTCTTTTCATACCATGGCATTGTTTCTACTTTATTTTGCTGATAGAATACATCCCAATCTGGAAATTCTTTTTTATTATGCAAAGTCATTATGGCACCAATTTTCACGCACAATCATGCTGTTTTCTTTAATGATTTTTCTATATTCATATTAAGAACAATTTCTGCTATGTCGCTAGCATATTCTGAAATTCTTCTGATATTTTCCGTCATTCTTCTAATTCTATAGATTTCTTCATCATCTTTGAGTGATTTTGATGCATCTCTTACCTTTTTCTCATATTTTACAATCTCATTTGTCTTCTCAATTGTTTTTTCAGCTTGTAGATAATCCTCTTTGAATAGTGCCAAACATGAATCATCTAAGACAGATAAAGAAAATTCGTTCATCTCTCGAATTTTTTCTATTATTTCTTTCTTTACTGGTTTTTTGAATTCCAATATGTCCTTTGCAATAAATGCCGCATGATCTCCTGTTCTTTCAATATTTTTTACAACTAATCTGTACCCCAGACAATCTCTGGCATTTCTGAACCCCATTTCTTTTAGCATATGTTCATTTTGAATTGCAATTTTTAATTGTCGAATAATATAAAATCCAAATCTATCTACTTCATCATCTGTATTGATTACTTCTTGTGCAAGTTCCAAATTATTTTCACTCATTGCTAAAATTGCATCATTTGACATTGATTTAGCTAGATGAATCATTCGCTTGAATGCACCATCCACAGAAAGTTCCAACAAATTGACAAGAACTTGAATTGTAATTCCACCACTAGAATCTGAAATGATTTCAGACCCCATTAACATTCTTTTAACAGCTTCTTTAACCATATTTCTTTGGACTGGACTTAATCTCCCAGATTTTGGTTTGATATTGATTGTTTTATAACCTAAAAAATACAAAGAAATTAACTTTCTTACAATTGATGATGTCTCTTCATCATCTATCTCAATAGTGGCATCTTCTTTCTTTTGAGATCTTGTTTCAAATTTTGGAGGATAAATTTCTAATGTTGATGAATTTTTTCTTACCATTCTAATTTGGTCACCTTGTTTTAACCCAAGATCCATAACCCACTGTTTAGGTAATGAAACTATGTATGATGACTTGCCAGTAAACTGAATTTTTCTTGTTTCTTCTCTTTCTTCCATAAACTACATTAAAAAATCTAATCTATATAGTTTAGTTCTAATAATATATGCTAGCATTGGACTAATATTTAGAAAAGATCGTATTATGTCTATGGACCAAGTTCTAAAATTAAAGTATACACTTGATGCATTATTTGGAGATGGTGTTTCCAAGCATTTACCTAAAAATATTGAAATGACTTTCTCAAGAAAAACTGGTAGAATTAGAAATGTAACACATCAAGGAAAATTACTGTGTACCCTGAGAATTGATGGTGGTCTCGCTATTAGTCCGTATTTTGCTCAGATTTTATTAAAAAGTAAGAAATTCAAAGAAAATTGTTTAGAAATTAATCAAGACGCAGCACCGTTTGTTGAAGAAGGAAAATCTGTCTTCTGTAAACACGTTATATGGTGTGGTAAAAATATACGAATCGCATCTGATACTCCAATATTGTATAAAGATAAAGTGATTGCAGTTGGAAAAGCAGTTTTATCTTCTGAGATGATTTCTGACTTTAATAGGGGAATGGCCATTAGAGTCAGAAATAGTTTAAAAAGTCGAATTGGAGAACAATCATCATGATGCGTGGCGGAAATCGTGAAATGCGAAGAATGATGGATAAAATGGGACTTGATATGAAAGAGATCCCAAACGTCCAAGAAGTGATTATCAAAACTGACAAAAAAGAGATCATTGTAACAAAACCATCCGTTACAGAGATGAAGGCAAAGGATAATTCAATTTTCACAGTTACTGCAGATAGTTATGAGGAACGAGAACTAGAAGTTCCAATATTCTCTGATGAAGATATTCAGTTAGTTAGTCAACAAGCAGGTGTAGATGAGGAAAAGGCCAAAAATGCATTGGAAGAAGCTAAAGGCGATCTGGCAAGAGCAATTCTCCTTTTGACCTCTGGATAATTTTTGTTCTTATTTGTGCCTAAAAATACATCTAAAATGAATGATTTAAGTAATGGATTTGAAGAAAATGAGGTGTAATGAGCTCTATGGCTGAGTCAAAAGTAACAGGAATTATTCAATCATTAAATGAATTAGAAAATAATCTTAATTCACTTAACAGCAAAGTTACAGACATGAAAAAACAACTATCTGTTAAGGCATTAAATGAAATTGATAAACTTTCAGAAAAAACACGAGAAATGGCTACAAAAGAAGCTGAAGTAATCATAAATGCCTCTAAAACAAAAGCAACTTCAGAATCTGCAAAAATTGTCAAAGAAGGTGAATTGAAGCTATCTGAAATTAAATCTAATATTGACGCACATTTTGATGAAGCAGTAAAACATGTCGTGTCAACTGTTTTGAAAGTATAAACCTAAATCCAATATACAGTTTCTCTAAAACATCGATCCATTACTTAATACTCGTATTGGAATTGCAACTACATATGGCAAACCTTACTACAGATTTTCAACTTCACTAAAGATTTTGAAACTATCTTATGATTCCATACTTCCTGAAGATATTCCAAATTATGATGGACAACTGATTTTAACCACAAGAAGTGAAGCTCCTATAGAATGTAAAAAACCAATATTACATGAGGATATTTTAGAGCTACATCCTACTGTTATAAGGGGATTGATGATTCAAAAACTATCTTTAGGATATGAACAGGATCTAATCATTGGAGTTGATCCTGGACAAAGAATAGGTCTTTCTATATTTTATTTTGGACGAGAGATTGAAAGCTCATTTAATTCATCTGTTGAAGAATTGGTATTCCATATTATCAGCATTTTAGGCGGGTTGAGAGCCAAACGTAAAATAGTCAAAATTGGAAATGGTGACATGAATATTGCAAAAGAAATAATGAATATGCTCAATCTCAAATTTTGTTCTTCTTTTGAGTTGGAATTTGTTGATGAACGTAAAACTAGTGTCAAATTTAAAAATTTTAATCAGAGAGGAAAACGTGATATGCTTTCCGCAAAATATATTTCACAAAGAGAAGGTTATCGACATTTTATTTTACCACTCTCTATCACTGGATAATTTTCCTAATTTTTCAGAAATTTTTTGTATAATTAAATAAATTTTTCATGGATTTTTTGAAATTGACATTTACTAAATACAACAAATTTTTAATTAAACATTATATTTCTAATCAAATGAAAAGTCTCATAATTTTTAAATAAATATGTTTTAACCGTAAGCTATACATATTTATTGAAGATTTTGTATTTTTCTTGCAAACAAATCACATTGATCGTGTATTAACATGAAATTATTTCAATGTTCTAGTTAAAATTTTGAATATTTCATCGATCCATCCTTATATAGTTATGAATTCTATAATAAATACTAAGATGACTTGTAAAGGAATTTGCGTTAGATACAAGGCTCAAAAGCCTGTTGGAACTGGAAGGTATGCTTCTGGACAACGACGATGTCAAATTTGCGAAATATTCATCAAATGGGAAGGTCTCTGGTGTCCGTGTTGTGGATATAGATTAAGAACAAAACCACGAAACTTGAAGTACAAAGCAAAATTACGTGCTAGAGTAGAAGCTGATTCTATTGAAGCAAAAGCAATTGCTGAAAATCAACCAGAAATTGAAGAGGTAATTACAGTTAAAGCAAAACCTAAAGCTAAAGCTGCTAAAACACCAAAAGCTGCTAAAACACCAAAAGCTGCTAAAACACCAAAAGCTGCTAAAACACCAAAAGCTGCTAAAACACCAAAAGCTGCTAAAACACCAAAAGCTGCTAAAATAAAAACAGAGTCTATCCCAGAAACTGAATCAATAGCAATAAAAGCATAAGATTTGTTCATAGTGCATTGAACTCTCCAAATGGGTTTTCACAGAAAACCATTAGTTTGGAGAGTCGCAATTTTTCTTTAAAAATTCTTAAGTTTGATAATGGATATTTTGTTTCTATAACTGAGGGTTCTGATAATCTAGGATCAATGGTAGTTTCATTAGCTACTGGTCCAACACCAATAACTACAACTGTAATTCCATCCAGAACTGAATCTCTATTTCTAAAATTAACTGCAGAAAGAATTAGTACCAGAATGAGAGGCATCGCAGTCGTTTCATCATTTATTAAAAAAGAATTAGAACCAGATACTGCAAAAGCTATAATGATAGAAATTATGGAGATGATTCAGAGTTGACTGATTTAAGAAACTATCTTTCACTAATAAGAAAAAGTGCTGATCTTAAAATTGTTAAAACAAAAGTTTCAACAAAATATGAAATTGCCGGAATTACTGCAAAAGTCGATGGATCTACTGCACTTTTATTTGAGAACATTGCAGAAAGTGACTTTAATTTGGTATCTAATCTAGTTGGTACTAGGAAAAGATTTGCTCAAGCAATTGGAAGTACAGAAGAAAAAATCCATGAAAATATGATCTCTGCCATTAAAAGAGCAAAAAAACCTAAAGTTGTCTCCAATGGGAAATTTATGGAAAATAAATCCAGAGATATATCAATTATGCCTATTGTTACCCATTTTGAAAAAGAATCTGGGCCCTTCATAACGTCTTCAATTGTATATGTCAAAAATCCTGAAACTGGAGAACAAAATTCATCATTTCATAGGATGATGCCAATTGATAAAACTCATTTTTCAATTAGAATGGTTGAAGGAAGACATCTTCATCGGTGTTTTATTGATGCAAAAGAACACCGTGAAGATCTCAAAATTGCTATAACTATAGGTGTTCATCCTGCAATATCAATTGCAGGCGCATACCAAGCTGAATGGGGAAAAGATGAAATCAATATCGCAAATTCTCTTTTAGGATGTAAACTTACTTTAGCCAAACTTCCTTACACTGGGTTACATGTTCCTTCAGGAACTGAAATTGTAATGGAAGGAAAGATTCTACAAGATAAAATTCATCCAGAGTGGATGGTTGAAATGCTTCAAACCTATGATCATCACAGATCACAACCAATTTTTGAGTTAGATTCTTTGTATTATAGAAATGATCCTATTTTTCATGATGTTCTTTCCGGATTTTCTGAACATCGATTGTTAATGGGGATGCCAATTGAATCAAAACTAAATGGAGAACTGAAAAAAGCGTTTCCTCAAACTAAAAAAGTATCTATGACAAATGGTGGGTGTAATTGGTTACATGCAGTAGTACAAATAAAAAAGAAAACTGACTCTGATCCTAAAAAAATAATTAAAAAAACATTTGAATCACACCGTTCATTAAAACAAGTTACTGTTGTCGATGAAGATATTGATCCTAATAATGCAGAATCTGTTGAATATGCAATGGCAACAAGATTTCAAGCAGACAAAGATTTGATAATAATAAAAAATGTACGAGGTTCCAGCCTAGATCCTTCAAGTGATCAAAAGAAATTAAAGACTGCAAAAATGGGTATAGATGCAACCCGATCTCTTTTAAAACGTCCAGAGGGATTTGAGTTAGCAAAAATTCCCAAAATAAATAAAATTGAACTAAAAAATTATTTCAAATAATGAAATTTCATATCTATAACTGCTTGAATTAAATTGGATGAATTATAAATTATCATATTGCAAAATAACTCCGAAAATTTCAATATTAGAGAAAAAAGCCCAGAAGAATCAAGCGCAGATGTAATAGTTAGAATGTTTCCATCTGACGCAAATCCAGCTGGAAATGTATTTGGCGGAGAAATTCTAAAACATATTGATATGGTTGCAGGGATTGTTGCTCAGAGACACTCCCAATCAAATGCTGTTACTGTTAGTATGGATAGCGTAAATTTCATAAAGCCTGTTTTTGTTGGTAATGTCTTAAAACTAAATGCAAGAATAAATTATGTACATAATTCATCAATGGAAATTGAAGTGAGAGCTGAAGCAGAAGATATTGTTACAGGAATTAAGACTATTACAGGAACAGCTTTTGTGACTTTTGTTGCATTGGATAAAAATGGAAAACCTACACAGGCACCGAAATTATTACTTAAAACTGACGAAGATCGAATAAAATTCGCTGAAGGTAAAATCAGAATGGAAGAGAGGTTAAAACATCGTAAAAAATCTAATATTTGATTTTTATGGAACAGTTTAAGAGTATCAAAAACTATTGTCAATTATGACTTCAGAAGAAAAATCAAATGAATGGGATTCACTTTGGGGAGAATATTCTAAATCTCTTGAAAACTGGAAAACTATGTTTGAACAAATCCAAAATGCAACTAATGACATGCAAGTCAAATTTAATGAGGTATGGGAAAAAGCAACAAAAGAATCTAGTGTAGATACTATGAAACTATTTGGTGAAAATTGGCAAAAGTCTCTTAATGATGCTGGAATGAAATCATTTAAAGAATTTGGTGATGCATGGCAAAAATCGCTAAACGAAGCTAATGCGTCAACCTTCAAACAATTTGTAGATAATTGGCAAAAATCTCTAAATTCATCTGGGATGGAACATATGAAAGCTTATGGTGAAATGATGAAAAAATTTGCAGACACATGGAATAACATGTGGCCTAAACTCAAATAAATCATCGATTTTAAGAAATACTCACTCTATTTATCAAAATACAATTACAGACAAAATTTCCTTTCTATTTATTAAAAATTCAAACATGAACTTTATTCATCAAAAAATGACATGAATTAAAAAAATAATTTATATAATATAGATCAGGTTCAAACTGATTAATTTGTTTTAGAATGGACTTACACTCTTCAATTTCATTTTGACTAATTATTATTTGCTGAATTAGTAGAAAATTTTGATTGCTTCTTTAAATTTTGTGCAAGCTCTTTGAAAATTTCATTTACACTAACATCAACAAGGTTTATTGTTGCATTTTCTCTTACTATTTGTTTTTCAAATTTTTCTTTTATTGCAAAAGAAACTGATGACCAATGAAGTATTCCCTTTAACTGCTCTTCCACTGTAACATTTGTTGTTGGGAAATTAGCGGGGGAAAAGACAATTCCATCAGTCCATTGCATAGTTGGAATAGCACCTCCAGATGATCTTGTGCTGAATGCTATTTGTTTTACCCAATCATCAAATTTGTATTCGATAACTTCATGAATAACTAATTTCTTCCAAGGTTCAATTGATATTTCCATATGAAAATGAATTTTATACAACCAATTATGATCCTATTTTTTTATGACTAGTTAAATTCAAATAATTCATTCGTGCTTCTTAAGTGAACTTTACACGTATTCCTAAATTTGAATCATAAAATGCTCTTTCAAATATGATGAATTTCAATTATACTAATTTAAAAAATATTAAAATTACTCATGACTTGTTTGCCAAGCTTGATTGAATTGCTTTATTGCTTCCTGATATGCCTTAATTGAATCGTCACCAGAAGTTTTTAAAAATTTTTCCCATTGTTCATTGAATTTCTTAATTGAATCTATGTTAGTTTCTTTAAAGATATTTTCTATCATTTTTGTTTGCTGTTTTATATATTCTGGACCTATTTCTTGCCAAGTGTTTTCCCAACTTGAACTAACTTTTTTCAAAAGTTCTGCATCTGATTCTAAAGCTCTTTGACAAGCGTCATGATATGTCATCAATGTATCATTAGTAGCTTTTTGCCATTGTGAAAGTGATTCTTTCCAAACTCCTAGAGCAGAATTATATTCTTTCCATGCCTTTTCAAATTCTGGCTTATTTGATGATGGCTTTGTTGGTTTTATTGGTTTAGAAATTGATTTCTTTACTGAATTCTTTTTTGGACTAGTTTTTTTCTTTATAGCCATAAAATAGATTGAAAATAGTAGATGTTAAAGTTTTCAATCATTCCAGAATATGATATTTATTGATTACCTATTTTTCTTTAAATTTTGATGCTTTGTTGAAACTTGGTTCATGTTTTTCTTCCTTATTATTAAATAAATTATAATGATATTCACATAGATTTCTAGTTTCTTTAAATCCTATTTTTACTGTCTCCTTGGCTTCAGTCTTACATTCTGATATACTGCATTTCAATACCTTTTATGAATTTTATCTACTAATAAAATTATAAATTATATAATTACCAACAATGAAAAAGTAATTTTGATTTATTATTAAATGAGAAATCATTTTATTTGAATTATAATTGATGTTACTTCTGTTATCTTTTTATGATTGTAAACTATTAAAAAATTATGTCAGAAGATGAAAAAGGAAAACGATTTCTTGAATTAATTGATCAACAAAATACTGTTCAATGGAGTATTATTGCAAAATTAACTTTATTAGTTAAATCTAAATGGAATTCTTCTCAATTGCAAGCCGACATAGAATCCCTTGTAGATACACATTCAGAAATTACAAAAGAGCTAAACAGTCTAGATAAAAATGACAGTATTTTATAATGCAGAATCTACCATTAAAGCTATAAATAAAACTGCCAAATAAGGACTAGAAAATTTGAACAATGTCCATGATGCTTTTTCCATGGGTTTGGCAATTACCCAAGCTGATAATATAATCATTAAAGCTCCAGATACAATTGCAGTCCACAAATAAACTGAACCCACCATTGGTTCTCCATTATTAGTTGTTAAAAAGAACGGCGCAATTGAAAATAACACCATTACAAAAGTTGAACCTGCAATTGCTCTTGCCGATGTTTTTTCAGATTGTACAGCTGTTAACATTGGAACATTTACTTTGTTGTAATCTTCTTTGAAATGTAAAGTTAGAGCCCAAATATGCATTGGAATCCAAATAAACACAAGTCCTGCCATTGCTAAACCCATAGTCCATAAATCTGTCGTAGTAACAGCTACCCATCCTATCATTGGAGGAGAGCCTCCGCATAAACCTCCTAAAATTATGTTAGTTCTGGAATTTCGTTTTAACATATATGAATAAACAAGAATGTTATTTAGTAAACCAAATGCAATTAATGCTGTTGCCCACATTCCTTGTTCTAAAGTAGTTGTAAATGAGATTCCAAATGCTAACACTAAAGAAATTCCAGCTAATACAAGACCAAAATTTCTAGCTTTTTCTGCAGGATAGATTCTTTTTGATGGAAGTGGTCTATTTTTTGTTCTCTCCATTATTGCATCTATGTCTCTATCATGATAATTAGTTAGAGTATTAGCTGCAGCAGATCCTGTTGCGACAGAGAATAGCATCAATATCCACGTGGCAGGAGAAATTTCAATATGATAAATATTTGATGCAGTTAATGTTGCTCCAAATGCAGTAAAAACTAGTAAATACCAAATTTTTGGTTTTGTTAACTCGTAATATACCGCAACACGAGATTCAGATTTTTGTTTTTGCAATACTAGTCACTATCCTTTAATGACTTATATGGCATTGCTTTTGTACGAGACTTCATTTCAATAAATGACTCTGAAGATTGTATTCCTTCAATTCGTCCAATTTTTTCTGATACCATTTTATGCATCTGATCTAAAGATTTTGCAAACATGGTTACTAAAATATCAAATCTTCCTGTAACTTCGGCAACTTCTCTTACTCCGTCTATTTTAAATAATTCTTCAATTATATGATCACGTTTTTTGGAATCCATGTTTATTCCTGTTAGTGCCTTCACATTGTAACCTAGCTCTGTATCATTTACAACAATTGTGAAACGTTCAATTAATTTTCGTTTTACTAGACGTTTAATTCTTGAATATACAACAGATGAATTTACATTTATTTTTTTAGATAATCTTGGAACCGAAATTGATGCATCATTAGATAATTCTGATAAAATTTGCAAGTCTAACTCATCAACTTTTACCGTTTAAAACACCCAAAACAATCTAGATTTCTGGTTCTTATAAAGTTATTATTGTAAAAATTACAAAAAATAGTCTAAATTTTACCTTTTTTGTAAAGCATCTCTGCCAGTAAAACAGCACCTTTTGCTGATCCCATTTTTTTATTATGAGAGAATAACACATACTTTAAACCGTGATCAAATAATTGCTCTTTCTCTACTCTTCCTATAGTTGTCGTCATACCATCACCAACACTACGTTCCATTCTTGGTTGAGGTCTTGTTGGATCTTCATGAAATGCATAATATTTCTCAGGAGATGATGGAAGACCACATACGGTACTTTCTCTGTTAGCATCATCATAGATCTGTTTTGCAATTTGTGGGTCAATATCTTTTTCAGTTTCTACAAAAACTGATTCTGTATGACCGTCAATTACAGGAACTCTGGTACACGTACAACTTACTCTGATGTTCGCATCTTCAATTTTTCCATTCTTTAATTTACCAAGAATTTTTCTAGTTTCAATTCTTACTTTTTCCTCTTCTTTTGCAATATATGGAATGATGTTATCAGTAATATTCATTGCAGAAACACCTGGAGCTCTACCTGCACCAGATATTGCTTGCATTGAAGTCATCATTACCTTTTTGGCACCATATTTTTCATAAAGTGGTTTTAAAGTAATTGCCAAACCCGTAGTAGTGCAATTTGGGAGTGGTGCAACCCAACCCTTCCAATTTCTATTTTTCTTTTGTATTTCTAATAATTCTGATTGTTCATCATTAATTCCAGGAATTAAAATAGGCACATCTTCTTCGTAACGATAAGCAGAACTAGTTGAAATTACTGGTAGTTCTGCTGCAATCTTGGTCTCAATATCTCTTGCTGCATTTGATTCAACTGCAGAGAATACTAAATCTAATTGCGATAAATCTAGCTCATCGATATTTTTTACAGTCATCTCTTTAATGTACTCTGGAATTTGACCATCTACTTCCCAAGATATTATTCCACTATTGGGATCTTTAATAGCATCAAGATATTTTTTCCCAGCAGATCGCTCTGATGCTGCAATTTGTGTAACTTCAAACCAAGGATGATTATTCAATGACAGTACAAATTCCTGTCCTACAGAACCTGTAACTCCTACAATTGCAACTCGTTTCTTATTCACGATCTAAAACCCCTTTATTCAATTAATAATCGTTTTCTGAATTTGACCAAAACATACTATATCAGCACGGGTTATCTCAAACTATGAGGGTAAATTCCAACATATTCACACATAAGCGAATTCACCATGGAGGACCTTTCTCAATAATGCATCCAAGTTCTGATATTTTGGATTTTAGCTCAAATATCAATCCGATTGGCACTTCTCCACTAATACGTAAAACCATCCAAAATCAATTAAACACAATTCAAATTTATCCTGATCCAGAATCTACTCAACTTAGAAAAAATCTTCAAAACTATACCAAAATACCATACTCTCAAATTGTAGTGGGAAACGGTGCCACAGAAATAATTTATAATTTCTGTCAAGCCTTTTTATCAAATAAAACTCCTGTTTTGATTCCAATTCCAACATTTGGTGAGTATGAATCCGCAGCAAAACTCAATGGTGCCAAAGTTTCATTTTTTAAAACGATGAATTTAGAAAAAGATATTGATGATTTTGTTTCCAAACTTCCAAACAGTGGATGCATTTTCATTTGTAATCCAAATAATCCAACTGGTAATCTAATCTCAAAAAAAATTCTACAAAAAATAATAATATCAGCAAACAAAAAGAAAACGTTTGTTTTCATCGACGAATGCTTTATTGAATTAGTACCAGATCATGATGAATCTATAATTAAATTAATTAAAAAATATGACAATTTGTTCATTTTACGTTCTCTAACAAAATCATTTGCTCTAGCTGGTTTACGAATTGGTTATGGTATAGGTTCAAAACAAATGATTTCTATTTTAAACAAAATCAAAATTCCATGGAATGTGTCAGGATTAGCACAACAAGCAGGAGTTGCTGCACTATCGCATTCGTTTTATCTAGCAAATGCAAAAAAAATAATTAAAAAAGAATCTATTTATTTAATTAATCGTATTTCAAAAATAAAAGGATTTCAATGCAATGCCACTTCAACAAATTTTATTCTAATAAAAACAAAAATGAAATCAAAAACATTGCAAAAAAAATTACTCGAAAATAAAATACTAATTCGTGATTGTAGTACAATTCATGGCTTAAATAATAATTACATTCGAATTGCTGTAAAGACAAGAAAAGAAAATGAAAAATTAATCAAATCTTTGGAGATGTTATGAAATCATTAATGATTCAAGGTACATCATCAGGTTCTGGTAAAACAACATTAGTGGCAGCACTATGTAGAATTTTTGTAGATAAGGGGTTTTCAGTAGCACCATTCAAATCTCAAAATATGTCAAATTATTCTTACAAAACAAAAAATTTTGAAATATCTAGGGCTCAAGCAATACAAGCAATAGCTGCTAGATGTGAAATCACGCCTGATCTAAATCCAATTCTTCTAAAACCCTTAGGCAATTACTATAGTAATGTATACCTAAATGGAAAAATGTTCAAGAAAATGCATGCTACTGAATACTATCAAAAATTTGTACAAATTCAAGGATTGAATATTGCTACAAAATCTCTCAAATCTCTTCAGAAAAAATATGATCTCGTTATTTTAGAAGGGGCTGGCTCTCCTACTGAAATTAACTTAGAAAAATATGATATAGCAAATATGAAAATGGCAGAAATATCACATTCTTTAGTATTGTTAATTACGGATATTGATAGAGGAGGTTCATTTGCTAGTATTGTTGGTACCATGTCACTTTTAGAAAAAAAACATAGAGCATTAATCAACGGTTTTGTTATTAATAAATTTCGAGGCGATATCAATATTCTTAAACCTGGTTTTAAGAAAATTATGGAGTTAACAAAACGTCCAATATTGGGTGTAATACCAATGATTGATTTGCATCTGCCTGAGGAAGATTCTTTGGGTGGTAACGCAAAGAATATCACTTGGAATAAGAAAAATCTAGATAAAATAGAAAATGAGATTGAGAAGCTTAGTAAATTAATAAATTCAAATTTGAATATAAAACAAATAGAGAGGATGATAAGTTGATAATTGAATCAATACTTGTAATATTTTTTGCATTTGTATTAGATTTTACATTTGGTGATCCTAAAAACAAATTTCATCCAACTGCTTGGTTAGGTTCTCTAATCGCAAAATTAACTCCTTACGCAAAAAACTCATCGGAAAATTTAGAAAAACTTGGAGGCATTTTCATCATTTTGGTTTCTAGCGGAATTGTTGTATCTTTGATGATATTTCTAAATATTGGAATTAAACTAATTACTGCGGATTATCTATACATAATAATTTCAGTAATTGGATGTGGTATCTTGCTAAAAACAACTATAGCAATAAAAGGAATGGAAAGACATGCACTCGCTGTAGTAGATGCCTTGGAACAAAACGATATTTCATCTGCTAGAGACAATTTATCCATGATTGTAAAGAGAAATACCAAGAATCTTGACAAAAACCATGTGCTTTCAGGCGTACTAGAGAGTATTAGTGAAAATACTGTTGATGGTATAACTGGACCTCTTTTTTACTATGCAATTTTTGGCTTATCAGGAGCATTCGTTTATCGAGTAATCAATACAGCAGATTCTATGATAGGCTACAAGACCGATATTTTCAAAAATGTTGGGTGGTTTGGAGCAAACTGTGACAAAATTCTGAATTACATTCCATCAAGATTAACCGGACTTATCATGATCCTTAGCGCTATGATTCTTGGCAATAATTGGAGAAAATCTTATGAAATAATGATTCGTGATGGAAGAAAAACTAAAAGTCCTAATGCTGGATATCCTATGGCAGCAATTGCTGGAGCATTAGGAACAAAATTTGAAAAAATTGATCACTATTCACTCGGTGATGGAAATATTTCATTTACTAAGGATCATGTAAAATCAGCTATCTCAATTATGAAAGTTACATCAGTACTGTTTTGTGGTGTAATAGTCGTTCCAATTCTTTTACTTTTATCTTATTTGGGATGGTGGATTTATGCTTAAAGAAATTGGTTCAGTTTTTTCATTTTTGACTATTATTCCAACAAGTAATTCAAATCTTGAAACAATTGCAAAATACATGTATATTTTTCCCATCGTAGGAATTGCAATTGGATTAATTGTTGGCTTGATAGGATTTGGACTTTCATTAATTTTAGATCCCTTGATAGTAAGTTTGTTGGTTGTTGCTTCACTTGCAATAATCACTGGTATACATCACACTGATGGTCTAGCAGATTTTGCTGATGGTTTGATGGTAAAGGGAACAAAAGAAAAAAAACTTGCAGCAATGAAAGATCTTTCTACAGGTTCTGCAGGAACAGTTGCAATAGTTTTGTATATTGCAGGATTGATAATAGCAATCTCACTATCTACAGGATATCAATTATTTCTGGCAATTTTACTTAGTGAAATATTTGCTAAATTTTCAATGGTTTTGATGGCGAGTATTGGAAAATCTGCATCTTTAGGCTCAAATTCTCCATTTGTTGAGCTGATGAAAAACAAAAAGAAGTTGATATTGGCAACTATCATTACTCTAATCCCATTGATTGTTCTTGGTGGTGTCACAGGATTACTCTTATTTGGAGTCGGCATTGCATTAACCTTATTCTTAGTTGTCTTAACTGCTCGTAGCTTTGGAGGAATTACAGGAGATGTATTGGGCGCTACAAACGAATTGACTCGATTAGCATCTCTTCTAATCTTTGTTTCAGCATGATAGGCATTGTAATGGCTGGTGGCAAAGGAAGCCGAATGAACTTAGCTGGAGAAAAACTACTTTTAAAATATAAAAAACCTGTGGTACTTCATGTTATTGATGCCCTGGTAAATTCTAAATGCTTTTCAAAAATATTTGCAATTACAAGTTCTAATTCACCAAAAACAAAAAAACTATTAGAAGAAAATAATGTCGATCTTTTTAATACTCCGGGTAATGGCTATGTAGAAGATCTTAATTTGGTTCTTAAATCATTAAATGATTTTGTTTTGATCACATCTGCCGATTTACCATTTTTAGATGGAGATATTATCAAAAATATTGTTAGTCATTGTGAGTTAGAAAATATTTGGACTACAGTTCTTGTTACAAAAAAATTCATGGAATCATTACATCTATCTTCAAATTATTGGCTTAATTTTGAGAATCGACAATGTTGCTATACAGGAATATCATTAGTAAACACAAAAAATATTTCAGAACTAGAAAACATATCTGAAAAATTTATAATAATTGATGATAAAAGAATCGCTTTCAATATAAACACAAAACAAGACTATGATTTACTCGGCACTGCCTGAGATTTTTCCATTAATCTTTGCTTTAGATCCAGTTGGTTCTGCAATATTGTTACCACAAGAATTACATACAACAGCCTGTGACGCATGAGAATACACTACTTGTAACTCGCCACATTCATTACAATTAACTTTCTGGAACTTGCTTGAAGGCTTTGGGATTTCAATATGATCTTTTTTCATGCTGCCACCAACTCAAATTTCCTAATTCTAATGCCTATTTTGTTATATTTCTTTTTACATACTGTACATGTCATAATTGGAGTAACTTTCTTTGTAGTTTTTGCAGGTTTTGCAAGTTTTGGAAATTTCTGTCCACCATACCCTCGTTTACGTTCTGCATGTCTACGTTCTCCTCTAGCAGAACCTCTCCTTTTTCCTGCTTTGTATATCGATACCTTTTGTTCAGTATGCGTTTTACACTTGGCACAATACTTGCGGATGACCTTGGGTATGTTCATATGAAAAAAAACCGCTTCAACGGTAATTTAAGCATTGAATCTATAATAGGTGCAAAAAACAAGATAATTTGTGACTTCGAGCCTAGCAAATTCGATTTCTTCATTAAATTCAGTAGCAATGGGTGACAAAAAAGCAGATCTAATCCTCAAAAACTGTTCCTTGGTATCTGTTTACACTAGAGAAATCATTCCGAAAATTCAGATTGCAATAATTAATGATAGAATTGCATATGTTGGTCCAGACGCAGGACATACAATTGGAACAAAAACAACTATTATTGATGTTAAGGAAAAATATGTATGTCCTGGATTTGCTGATCCTCATTTACACATTGATCAATTTGTCTTACCATCAGAATTTGCAAAAAAGTCTCTTTTATGTGGAGTAACATCACTTTTCTCAGATCCTATAGATATTGTCAGTGTATCTGGTTACAAAGGATTTCAAGAATTTCTAAAACTTGGTGAAGATTTACCGATTAGAATATTTCAAGTTGTTCCGGGAGGTCTTCCTGTCGATACAAAATTTAGTCATAGCAAAACTTTATCATTATTACAAGAAAAATTAGCAATCAAACATCCACATGTTTTAGGACTAGGTGAAGTTTTTTCATGGACCAAAGTTACACTTCGTGATCCTAAAACAATGAAGTCCCTATCTGCTATGCTAGAAAGGGATTGCATAATTAATGGACATACAGCAGGAGCTAGTGAAAAAAAACTTAACGCATATGTCGCATCAGGAATTTTATCATGTCATGAACCTATCAATTTTGATCAAGTCTTAGAAAGATTGCGTTTAGGGATGTGGATTATGATGAGAGAAGGATCAATTAGGCGTGACTTGAAAGAAATAATTCCACATGTATTATCTCAGGGAATAAGTCTTGACCGATTGATGTTTTGTTCTGATGGACTTGATCCCACCGATATTGTAAAGTACGGTCATATTGATCACTGTATCAGGGAATCAATTAAACTTGGTCTAAATCCAATTGATGCTATTTCAATGGCTTCAAAAAACTGCTTTGATTATTACAATATGAGTAAAGATTTGGGTGGTATTGCACCTGGAAAACTCGCAGACATTTTAATTTTTGATGACCTAACATCCGTTAAACCCAACAAAGTTTTTGTAGGTGGAAAACTCGTTGCATCAAATGGAAGCATCGTTACCTCTATAAAGAAAAAAACAATTTCTTCATGGATAAAAAAGACAGTCAAACTAAAAAAACTCTCTCCAAAAGACTTTGTTATTCCATCAAAAAAGAAAAGTATTCTTGCAAATACTATTTTTATGCAAACTGAAATTATTACGAACATTGGTTCAACTGAACTATTGACTAAAGAAGGAAATGTTATGACTTCTTTAGATAAGGATGTATGGAAAGTAGCAGCCTTTGATAGAATTAATGGAACTAACAAACATGCTATTGGGTTTCTTGAAAATTTTGGAGCAGACATTGATGCATTTGCATCAACTTGGAGTTTTCATGAAAATGATCTAATTGTAATAGGCTCTAATGATTCTGATATGGCAATTGCTGCTAATAATCTTATAAAAAATCAGGGAGGTTTAGCTGTGGTAAAATCTGGTAAAATTATTGCATCATTACCATTAAAACTAGCAGGAATTGTTTCTACTGATTCATTTGAAAAAGTCTTATCTAATTTTGAACAAGTTAATAATTCAATTGTAGATTCTGGTTGCAAATTTTCAAGACCACATCTTATTCCCCTTTTCTTACCTTTTCTTGCACTGCCATCAATTCGTATACTTTCCGGAGGAATTGTAGATGTTAAGAGACGATCTTACATTAATCCAATCAGCTAAGTAATGTTAAAAAGGGGGATATCAAAGATTGTATCTTATCTAAATGGCATCAATTCAACAAACACCAAATGGACCTGTTTTAGTTCTAAAAGAGAGCGCATTTCAACAAAAAGGTAAAGATGCTCAACACAATAACATAGCTGCTGCCAAACTAGTCGCTGAATTAGTTAGAAGCAGTCTAGGTCCAAGAGGTTTAGATAAAATGTTAGTTGATTCCTTAGGCGATGTTACTATTACAAATGATGGTGCAACAATCTTAAAAGAAATCGATGTTCAACACCCAGCAGCAAAAATGATGGTTGAAATTTCAAAAACAGTGGATAATGAGGTAGGAGATGGTACTACATCATCTGTAGTTTTTGGAGGGGCTCTTTTAGCTAGAGCAGAAGATCTTCTCAAAAAAGACGTTCATCCATCAGTAATTATTGAAGGCTATCAAGCAGCAGCTGAAAAAACACTGGAAATTTACGCTGAAATGGCAAAAAAGATTAAACCTGATGATAAAGAAACACTTCTAAAGATTGCCACAACTAGTATGCAATCAAAATTAATCTCTGAAGATAGT
This sequence comes from Nitrosarchaeum sp., assembly GCA_023265135.1. Classification (GTDB taxonomy): domain Archaea; phylum Thermoproteota; class Nitrososphaeria; order Nitrososphaerales; family Nitrosopumilaceae; genus Nitrosarchaeum. The sequence goes on from JAHFUM010000001.1 coordinate 563,910, forward strand.
GATGTGCTTTCTAAAGTTGTAGTTGATGCAATCTTGAAAGTTGCTACAAAAAAGGGAGAGATATATTCTGTAGATCTTGAAAATATCAAAGTTGAAAAGAAAGCAGGTGGCGCTATTACAGATACCCAAATTATCAAGGGTATTGTTTTAGATAAAGAAGTTGTTCATAGTGGTATGCCAACTAAAATTGAATCAGCAAAGATTGCCCTTTTAAACTCCGCACTAGAAATAGAAAAAACTGAGATGAGTTCAGAAATAAGAATTACTGATCCTACACAAATGCAAATGTTTTTGGAAGAAGAAAATAGAATGCTCAAAACAATGGTTGACAAACTTCACAATGTTGGTGTTAATGTATTAATTTGTCAAAAAGGAATTGATGATATTGCACAACACTATCTAGCAAAATATGGTATTATGGCAGTTAGACGTGTTAAAGAAAGTGATATGATTAAACTTGGTAAAGCTACAGGAGGACGTGTTATTTCCAATCTTGATGATCTTACAGAAAAAGATCTTGGTACTGCGGACTTGGCTCATCAAAAGAAAGTTGAATCTGATAAATGGGTATTCATTGAAGGTTGTAAACATCCACAATCTGTAACTTTACTTATTCGAGGTGGCTCACAAAGAGTCATTGATGAAGTTGATCGTTCAATTCATGATTCTCTAATGGTGGTAAAAGATGTAATTGAAAAACCAGAAATTGTTGCAGGAGGTGGGGCTCCTGAAGCATATGCCGCATCTAAACTAAAAGACTGGGCAGATAGCTTTGATGGCAGAGAACAACTTGCAATTAAAAAATACGCTGAGGCGTTGGAGGTTATTCCTCTTACAATAGCAGAAAATGCTGGAATGGATCCCATTGATACAATGGCTACACTAAGAGCAAAACATAACCAAGGTCGTAAATGGACAGGAATTGATGCAAGAAATACAAAAATTGCAGACATGTTATCTATTGATGTTGTCGAGCCTCTTGTAGTCAAAGAACAGATAATCAAATCTGCAACCGAAGCAGCCTGCATGATTCTTAGAATTGATGATGTAATTTCCATTTCTGGTGGACGATAAATACCTTCAATATAATTAGCTAAACTTAAGCAATCCTTTTTTCATTAAATTATTGTTGTATAAACTAGGAATAGATCTTGGTGGAACTAAAATCGAAGCAATTCTACTAGATGAAAATCTTAACACAATTCAAAGAAAAAGAATTCCAACCCCACAAAATGATTATCATAAAATACTAAATGCAATTAATTCATTGGTTGTAAATATTTTAGAAAACGTTGACGATTATTCAGTAGGAATTTGTACTCCTGGTGCAATTTCAAAAAAGACTGGTTTAATAAAAAATAGTAACACTCAATGTCTTATAGGACAATCACTCAAAGAGGATTTAGAAAATAAACTAGATAAAAAAATCTCCATGGAAAATGATGCAAATTGTTTTGCAATAGCTGAATCTGTAATTGGTGCTGCAAAAGAATTTGATGTTGTTTTTGGAGTCATTATAGGCACTGGTGTAGGAGGAGGCATAGTAATTAATGGAAAAATTCATCTTGGAAGAACCAACATTGCTGGAGAATGGGGTCATCATACATTACATCAAAATGGAAATAATTGTTATTGTGGAAAACAAGGTTGTGTTGAGACATACATTAGCGGTCCCGCATTAGAAAAACGATGGAAAGAGTTGACTGGAAAATCACAAAATATGCCTGAGATTATCCAAAATCTTGAAAATTCCAAATCAAAACAATGGAAGAATGAATTTTTGGAAAACTTTGGATTTGGATTGGCAAACGTGATTGATATTTTAGATCCAGATGTAATAGTTTTAGGAGGAGGCTTATCTAATATTGATTTTTTATACACAGAAGGGAAAGAGTCAGTTTATCATAAAGTTTTTTCTGATTTAGTTGATACTCCAATTCTAAAAAACCAATTAGGTGATTCTGCTGGAGTGTTTGGGGCAGCACTGTTGTAAAATCTAGTTAAACTGTTTGTCTAAATTTAGAATTTTGTGAACGTGTAATATGTTTAAAATATTTTTAAATTAAATTATATTCTTTCACAATCTTCCATTTTTCAACATCTGGAAAAAATTTTTGTATTGCAAGATTGTTAACCAAAAATTCACTTTTAATATCTAGGTTGTTTATTATTTTTAATTTTTCTTCTACTGGTAAATTTTTATAAATCAGACTTATATGAGGATTAAATTCATATTTTGAAATTTTTTCAAAATGTTTTCTAAGATTTTTATACATCAATTTTAACTGATCATTTGCTTTTAATTCTAAGTATACTGTCTTCCATAATTCTTTAGATTGCAAAATTTCTGATTTTTCAACAAAAAATGAATTGCAATCAAATACTACTCTTTTTGCAATATCATCAATCAAACTCAATTTAGAATCTACCAATCCATAAACTGTGATATGTGGTTCAAATTTTGGTGCATGATATTTTTCTGAAATTTCATCGATAATCTTCTTTAGGTATTCCCTATCATTTTTAGAAAAAGTAAGCCAAATCGCATGCATGATCATTCAAATTTTATTGTGGACAACCTTCCATTTTTGCAATAAAATAACCATTTGTCATTATCTCGATTTCAATTTCTTCTGATACAGATTGAGTATGACAAAACCTGCATTCTTCCGTAGTCACTTTGATGTCTTTCTCTCCGATACTTTTTAACCAATCTTTTGCAAATGCAATTGCTTTTTCTGTGTCATTTTTGTCAGTAATCACATCAAAATGCATAACATGACCATTTTTTGATTTGACATATGTATCAAATATATGAAAACCCATAATCTTCTCAAAAAAATTTGAATATTAATGGATTACTTTTGAAATAAACTTGTAGAATCAATGTCTGATCCAATGCACATATCACTAAATTCTTCTGGATTTAATGAATAGCACACTTTAGGTTCAAAACGTATGACTTGAACTTCTTTTTTCTCACTGAGTTTTTTTATTTTCTCTGATGAACTTTTTTCTAATGTTATTTTAATAATTAATTCTTTTATTTTTGATTTTATGGATTCGTCTGTTACAAAACTCACAATTCCTCGAAATTGAAATCCTTTTAAATCATCTTTGTTAAAAACAGAAATAGTAACCCATGGGTTTGCTTGAATATTTTTGTAAGATTTGTGTTTAAAAAAATCCAGCCAAAATATTCCATCTTCATCAACACTGAAGAAAATTCTTGGTGACACATTTGGCAAATTATTTGTTCCAATTGTTCCTACTGCAAAAACCCCTTGTTTCTCAATGAATTCTTTTATCTCATTTGGAATTTTTACCATGCTCTAATTATGTTTAATTTGTATTAAAGTAGTCTTTTAAACATCAAACTTGAGAATAATTTTTATGAATTATTCAAGTATTTCCTGTCATAAGACAATAGATGTGAACTCAAATCATGTGGATTTAACTTCTTGAATTTGCTCTCAAAAGATTCGATCAGAATTTGCTAGATATTTTACCTTAGTTCTTCAAAATTAAACTTCTCTTGTTTAATCACAGATTTAATTTTTTATTCAGTAAATCAATATAAAAAAATCCCTAATCTTTTTCTGTTACTATCTTTGTGCATAATACTATATTTCTCATTACTTTATAATTGGCCTTATAAAAATGGATGAATGGTACAAAATTCACTATCATTACATAAAAAATTAAGAGGAAAAATTTCTATAACTAGCAAAATATCTCCACTAAAATTAAATGATATAAAATTAATCTATACCCCTGGAGTTGCTGAAGTATGTAAACAGATTCAACATAACAATGCTCTCAAGTATTTGTTTACATCAAAAGGAAATAATGTTGCAATAATAACTGATGGGACAAGAAATCTTGGATTAGGAAATACTGGTCCTGATGCTGCTTTGCCAGTTATGGAAGGAAAATCAGCAATATATAGTGAATTTGGAAAAATTAATGCATTTCCAATTTGTCTTAATACAACAGATAAAAATGAAATAATTCAAACAATAAAATCAATAGAGCCCGTATTTGGCGCAATTAATCTTGAAGACATAGAATCTCCCAAGGTATTAGATATTGCACACGAATTAGAAAAAATTTTAAAAATTCCAATATTTCATGATGATCAACATGGAACTGCAGTCGTTGTATTGGCTGCTCTGCTAAATTCATTAATAATTGTTAATAAAGAAATGAAAAATATAAAAATTGTAATAGTTGGTTCTGGCTCGGCAGGTTACGGCATAGTAAAATTACTTCATTATTCGGGATGTAAAAATATCGTTGTGCTTGATTCACAAGGAACTATTCATAAAGGACGCAAAGGACATATGAACAAATACAAAAAAGAGATTACAAAATTCACAAATCCTAAAGAAAAAGGTTTACTTTCTCAAGTTATTGTTAATTCAGATGTGTTTATTGGTGTATCTGGAGTTAAAAATATCTTAAAAACATCCATGATTAAAAAAATGAGTAAAAATTCAATTGTTTTTGCTCTTACAAATCCTGAACCTGAAGTAATTCCATCAGTTGCAAAAAAGGCTGGTGTAAAGATTATTGCAACGGGCAGTTTCAAATATCATAACAAAGTTAACAATGCAATTGTTTTCCCATACCTTATGCGAGTAATTCTTGATTTGAAAATAAAAAAAATCACCATGAAGATTCTTTATGACACTGCATATGCAATTGCAAATACAGTCAACAAAAATAAACTATCTATAAATTACATCATACCTGAATTAGGGGATAATCTAATACAAAAGAAAATAATGAAATCTCTTTGTAGCACAAAATTAGCATAGTTAAAAGAAGATTTAATAAATCATTTCCAGACATATCTTCAAATTATTTATCTGTTGAAGGAAATATTCGGATATTCCCTTTTTATTGTGGTTCAATTGTTGCTGGAGGTTTACTAGAAATTGCATATGTTACCCACGTTACATCTTCTACCTCATTTGTAATTCTGTTACTTATTTTCTCTAGTAATTCATGTGATAATCTAGTCCAATCTGCTGTCATTGCATCGATAGAATCTACTACTCTAATCATTACAATATTACCATATTTTCTTTCATCACCTACTACTCCAACTGCTTTATCATCACCCACTGCAGCATACGCTTGCCATACTTTTCCATAAAGACCAGCTGCAAACAATTCATCCTCTACAATCTTACTTGCTACTTTTGATATCTGAAGTTTTTTTGGAGTCACTTCGCCGATAATTCTTACAGCCAATCCTGGTCCTGGAAATGGATGGCGCATGTAAAGTTTTTCTGGAACACCTAAAATTTTAGCTATTTTTCTTACCTCATCTTTGTATAGATCACGTAATGGTTCTAATATTTTCAAATCAAACCGATCTGGAAGTCCACCAACATTATGATGTGATTTTATTACTGCAGCTGGACCTTTTGAAACTCCACTCTCTATTACATCTGGATATAATGTTCCCTGTGCAAGCCATTTGAAAGGCCCGTTCTTTTCTGCAAATTCAGTAAAAACGTGGATAAACTCCTCACCTACAATCATTCTTTTTTTCTCAGGATCTTCTACACCTTTTAATTTGTTCAGAAAAACTTTGGAGGCATCGACTGATGTAAAATTTACATTAAAGTTATTTTTGAACATCTCTTCGATTTCGTTTTCTTCATTTAATCGCAAAAGACCATTATTTACAAAAACACATTTTTGTCTATTGCCAATTGCTTTATGAATAAGCAAAGCTACTACAGTAGAATCTATTCCTCCACTTACACCACATAAGACATTTCCCTCAATTTTTGAAATTTTTTCTACCGTTACATCGATAAATCCTTCCATAGTCCAATCTTGTTTAGCACCACAAACTTTCAAAACAAAATTCTTGAGAATTTCTGTTCCTTGTTCTGTATGAACAACCTCCGGATGAAACTGAATTCCATAAATTGATTTTTCTTTTGATGCAATTGCTGCCGCCTTTGCACTTTCAGTATGTCCTATGACTTTGAATCCAGGTGGAATTTGTTCTGCTTCATCACCATGACTCATCCATGCCCTAACTGATTTACCAACACCACTTAGAAGATTCTCATCACTATCAATAGTTAATACAGATGACCCATATTCTTTGTTGGCTCTTTTTACTTTACCGCCAAATTTATTCACAATTAATTGATGCCCATAACAAATTCCAAGCAACGGTAAATTCATGTCAAAAATTTTATTCTCTGGAACAGGAGCATCTGAATTATACACACTTGATGGACCTCCAGAAAAAATTATTCCTTTGGGATTGAGTTTTTGTAATTCCTCAGAACTAATATCGAAAGGAACCAGCTCTGCATATACAGAAAATTCTCTAATTCTTCTACAAATCAAATGACTATACTGCGATCCAAAATCTAAAACTACAATCTTGTCCATAAAATCACTTTTTGAGGTTTTCAAGCATACGTGCAAGTGACCATCCGGCAGTGTTAATTATTTCATTTACTCTCTCTTTTTGCCTATAATTTTTGATAATTATTTCTCTTATATCTGAACCATTTTTGTTGATTATATAATCAATGACTGATTCCTTTTGGATTTTTCCGTTTTCTGCTTCTGCAGAATCTTTTCGTTTCATCTCTCCGATAATTCTATCAATAAAAAATGATTTGAAGGGCGGGGTATCTGCATTTATCTCCATATTCTCTTCTAAAACTATTGAGACTTGATCAGGTGTAATGTATGCATTTGCTATAATTTTACCATCATTACCGCTTGTTATGGGAATTGAGTTTTTTTCAGATTTTTCGGCAGATACAGTTAAAATTTTTGTAGATAATTCTAAAGTTTTTGTTGCACCCAGCGCCGAAGCTTTTGTAAAACTGGATTCTTTTAACACTAAATCTAAAATTGTCAGATTTTTTTCTAATAATTCAATGGCATTTTGATGCTTATCAATTTGTTTCACCAAACTATCTCTCATGGCAACAATGTCCTGTATTTGCTCCTCTGAGAATTTCATAATTTCTTTCATACGGATATGGGTATTAAATGCATTCTAGGTAATTATAATATCGAGTTCACTATAAGATAACTTTTCAAATCCTATGATTGGGCTTGATGTGGTAAATAACTGCGATCTTGATTTTTTTGATAACCATTCCAAGAGAAATTTGCTTTTTCTTAATTTCTTTAATTTAATTTTTCTCTCTGATATTTTTGTCTGAGAGTATTTTCCTATTTTTTTTCCAAAATCCATTCCAAATAAAATAATTTTCTTTGCATCAAAATAACTTGCAAGAAAAACTGCTCTATCTCCATCAGTAAAACCTCCGAAATTTTGTATGTTTTTAAATGGTTTTGATTGAGTAGTACCAATACAGTTTTTAAAATTTTCTACAAGACATAATTTAGCAATATTGTCTCCATGTGCATGAACAACAAAAATTGAATTTGTCTTTCCAACTTTTATTAATGAATCTTTATCTCCATCTAAATCTGTAACAACAATGTCTGGCATGATTCCATTTTCAACTAATGGCTTTACTGCACTGTCTGCCACAATTTTTATTGTTTTTTTGAATTTCTTCAATGCTGGTATGGCTAAAGATAACGATGGACCTGCACCTACCACAAATATTACTTTTCCTTTTATCTGTGCATTGATTTTTTTAATGGGTACAGTTTTTCTTAAAATCGAATCTAAAATAATTGCTGACTCTGTATCTTCTTTTTCATTATATTTGAATTCATGAAGAATCTCTGAATATCTTTTATTCCAACCTGAAATCATCATATGACTCAAATTGGTATGGTTTATGATAAATCATGTGAATAAGCTTGGAAATGTAGGCGTGGGAGGCAAAAACCCAGTTAGAGTAATGGGCATTTTAAACACCAGTCCTGAATCATTTTACAAAAAATCAATTAAAACAACAAAGCAGCAAATTACAACTACAATAAAACAAATGGAAATTGATGGGGCAGATTTTATTGATGTTGGTGGAATGTCCACTGCTCCATATCTGTCAACAATAGTATCTGAAAAAATAGAATTGCAAAGAATTCTAAATGCAGTTAAGATTATTCAAAATGTGTCCAATCTTCCAATATCTGTTGATACCTGTAGGGCAAATGTTGCAAAATCTGCTTTAGAACATGGGGTTAAAATAATCAATGATATTTCTGGATTAAAATATGATACTAAAATGATTGATGTCATTAGAGAATATGGACCATCACTTATTTTATGTGCTTATGATTCAAAGACAGTAGTCGGTAATACACAATCAACTAAAAATCTTCTCAAAGACAGTCTAAAAATTGCAAAAACTGCCGGAATTTCACCAAGTAAGATTGTTTTGGATCCTGCCATTGGCTTTTTTAGAAAATCTGGAAAGGGATATTTTTTTACAAAAATTAAATCTGATTGGTTAGAAAGAGATCTATCTATTATTCAAAATTTAAAATCAATCAAACAACAATACCCAATTTTGATCTCTGTTTCAAATAAATCCTTTATTGGAAAACTATTAGAAAAGGAAAATCCATCCGATCGATTATTTGGATCTCTTGCTGCCGAGGTTGTATCTGTTCTTAACGGTGCCGATATAATTCGTACTCATAATGTAGCAGAAACAAGAGATGCTGTAATAGTTGCAGAAAAACTATCTAGAAGACACAAAGGCTTATAATCCATCTTTGACCATCTTTACAAGGTTTAATTGGAATTCAAAGAAGGATTAACTTTTGATGATGTTCTTCTCGTACCCAAATATTCTGATATTACTAGCAGATCTCAAACTAATCTAAGCACAAAATTATCACGTAACATCTCAATTAACATTCCATTTGTTAGCGCAAACATGGATACCGTTACTGAATCTGCAATGGCAGTAGCTATGGCCCGAGCTGGAGGAATAGGAATTATTCACAGATTTTTGACAATTAAAGAACAAGCAAATGAAGTTCTCAAAGTCAAAAGATCTGGAAGTGTGATGATTGAAAATCCATATGTTATTCATCATGATAAAACTGTTCAAGATGCAATAAATTATGCTGAAGAAAAAGAAATTTCAGGTCTTTTAGTTATTGATTCTAATTCTAAATTGGTTGGAATAGTTACTGACAGAGATTTGTTATTTGAAACTGATACCACTCATCTTATCAAAGATGTTATGACTAAAAATGTTGTAACCGGTAAACCTGGTGTGAGTTTGGATGAAGCCAAGAAAATTTTACATCAACACAGAATTGAAAAACTACCTATTGTTGATGAATCTGGTCTTATTAAAGGTCTGATTACAAGCAAAGACATTACAAATATTGAAGATTATCCTTCTGCATCAAAAGATAAGAAAGGAAGACCTCTTGTTGGAGCCGCTGTAGGTGTAAAGGGAGATTTTATGGAAAGAACAGAATCTTTGTTAGAAGCAGGTGCTGATGTGCTAGTTGTCGATATAGCTCATGGTCATAGTGAAAATGCCATTAACACGATTCGAAATATCAAAAAAGCATTTCCTAAATGTGAATTAATTGCTGGAAATATTGCAACTGCACAAGGTGCTGAGGATCTAATCAAAGCAGGAGTAGACGCAGTTAAGGTTGGTGTAGGTTCTGGATCAATTTGTATTACTAGAGTAATTACTGGTTCTGGAGTACCACAACTATCTGCAGTAATGGACTGTGCCAAGATTGGAAAAGATTACGGTATTCCAATTATTTCTGATGGTGGGACTAGAACTTCTGGTGATGCAACTAAAGCATTGGCTGCTGGTGCATCTTCTGTAATGATAGGTAGCATGCTTGGAGGAACAGACGAATCGCCAGGAACAGTATTGACAAAAAATGGTAAGCGTTTTAAGATATATCGTGGAATGGCCTCACTTGGAGCATCTTTAGGAAGAAAATCAAAAGAAACAGGAACTATTTCGTTTGATGAAGATCTTAATGATTATGTTGCAGAAGGTGTAGAAGCAATGGTTCCATACAAAGGAACAGTAACTGATATTCTAAAACAATTGACTGGTGGTGTGCGTTCAGGATTGAGTTATTGTGGTGCACATACAATTCCACAAATGCAAGCAAATGCAGAATTTATCAAAATGTCTAGGGCTGGATTTGCTGAAAGTCAACCACATGACGTCTCTTTAATGTAGTTAATTTTTTAAGCAGTATACTAAATCATTCTTTTGTGTTATCAAAGACAACTGTTATTGGAATTATTGTAGGTAGTGCTCTTATTGGAATTGGAGCATATTCTCTGATTTCTGACATTGGGTTACATACAAGACAAGTAGATGAAACATTTGCTGTAGGAGAATCTACCTCATATCAAATTTCTGCAAGTGAACATGCAAAACAGTATATGAAGATCACAGGAGAGAAATTTGATCTTAAATTATCCAGTCCTGGTGAACTTCAAATACCAAAAACATCCTATACCAAAGAAGTCATTTTGGAGTGGACTCATCTAAAAGATGGAATTACTGTAATAAATCTTCAAAACACAGGTCCTTCTGAATTAAAAGTAGATGCAACATTGGAACTATCAGTTGATCCTATTTCATCCACACATCATGTGATACTAGTCATTTCGGGTATGGTAATTATTGGATTTAGTATGGGTTTTACTTTACGAAAGCCAAAAGGATTCTAGTTTAGTTTTGCTGAAGGATAAGAACCTAGAATTTTCATAAATAATGTTTCATGATTAATTTTCTCTAACATCTCTGAAATTCTTGGATTTTTTGCATGACCTTCAAAATCCACATAGAAATTATACTCCCACGTATTCGTCTTTGTTGGCCGTGACTCAATTTTAGTCAAATTTACATTGTAATTATGAAAATTTTCTATTATTCTGTGAAGAGAACCAGGTTCATGCTTTATGGAAAAAATTATTGATGTTTTATCCTTTCCAGTTTCTTCTTTTTTACTTTTTGATAATATCAAAAATCTAGTGTAGTTATTCAAATTATTTGCAATGCCTTCTACTATTATAGGCACATTGTAAATCTCTGATGCATCCTTGCTGGCAATGGATGCTATGTTTTTTTTGTTTAACTCTTTGATAATTTTTACACTTCCTGCTGTATCATATGTGGGAACTGTTTTCATGTTATGTTTTTGAATAAAATCTCTACATTGTCCTAACGCTTGTGGATGAGAATATACTGTATCTGTCTCTTCTAAAGTTCCATTTCCTATCAAACAATGTTCTATTCTATGATAAATCTCACCTACTGCATTTAGTGATGTTGAATACAACAAATCGTAACTTTCTCCAACACTACCTTCCAATGAATTTTCTACTGGCAAAATAGAATACTCTGTCTTGTCCTGCGTAGTATTTTCTAAAACTTCTGCAAAGGTTGGAAGAGGAACAGTTTGAATTTCAATGTTAAAAAATGCTCTAGATGCTCCTTCACTATATGCCCCTCGTTCACCTTGGAACGAAACACGTGTCATTTCTTACTCTCTCAGCTTTACGAAATCACTGTTACCATAATTTATTGAAAGTTTTCTTTCATCAATCCAAGCACATTCTGTACATTTTATGGCATCGCGCATTTGGACTATTTTTCCTCCACACTTTCTACATTTTGTAAATAATACGCCTAAATGTGGTTCCTCAATTGATGCATGAATTGTACCATTTAGGTGATTTAGGATCTTTAATGTAACGATATCGTTTACCAAAGCCACATTCTTTTTTCGAAGATTTCTTGTTGAACATACACATTCAACTTTTGATGTTGTTGGTTTACCGTTAATGTAATCAATTGACACTGCTATCATAGAAGACATAACTGCAGCTACCGTTCCTATTATGACATCTCCGACTTTAGGAATAGATATCATCTTTGGATGTTTTATGTTTGCAACCCGTGATTCCTTATCAAGATCTGTTCTACCCACTGCTGCTGCACGAACCATGTCTCCATCGTCAAAAGCATTGTATCCTGCTTCATATTCTTCGATTGATGCTATTTTATCTCCAGGCAATGCAGCAATTTCAGACATGCTGTGTTTTTTGGTGTTATGATTATAATTGTTTGTGGTTTAATACGCCCTTGACAAATCATATAACCACAAAAAATTCAAAACAATCATGAGAGCACTGGTATATGATAAATATACTACAGATGATGATTTTTCTAAAATTTTAAAAATTAAAGATATTCCTGAACCTGAACCAAAACATGATGAAATTATTTTCAAAGTAAAAAGTGCGTCTCTAAACTATGATGATATTTGGGGAATGAGAGGAAAACCTCTAGCTGTGCCCTTACCTCACATATCGGGTACAGATGCTGCAGGTGAAGTTATCGCAATAGGTGAAGATGTTAAAAATATCAAAATTGGTGATAGAATTGTCTCTCATGGAAACATGTCATGTAGAATCTGTAAATCATGCACTAGTGGAAAAGAATATGATTGCAGACAAAGAAAAATTTGGGGGTTTGAAACTGGTCCACTTTGGGGAGGATACTGTGAAGTCACACATTTACCAGAAGTTAATGTTGTAAAAATTCCTGATAACGTTACGTATGATTCTGCAGCAGCCGCTTCAATGACTTTGCTGACATCATGGCATATGTTAGTTGGAAGAGCACAGATTCAACCAGGACAACTAGTTTTGATAATGGGTGGAGGTTCGGGTGTTGGAAATTTTGGAATTCAAATAGCTAAATTATTTGGATGCACTGTAATTGCCACAGCTAGTCCCGATAAATTAGATAAATTATTGGAATTAGGTGCTGATTATGCAATAGATCATAGAAAGGAAGACTGGCACAAAGAAGTTCGGGATATATCTAAAAAAATAATCAAGCCTTTTGGTGATGTAACTGGTGTCGATGTAATTTTTGAGCATATTGGTGGCTCACATTGGAATAAAGAATTGACTTTGTTAAAGTATGGTGCAACAATTGTTACAACTGGAGCTACAACTGGTTATGATGCTAAAACAGATTTACGCCATATTTTTTTCAAAGGTATCAATATTTTAGGTTCAACTCAAGGAACTAGATCTGAATTAGAACAAGCTTTATACTGGATGTCTCGTGGCAAAATTAAATCAGTCATTGATTCTATCTATTCACTTGAGCAGGCAGCAGAAGCTCATACAAAAATGTTAACTGGAAAAGGACTATTTGGAAAAATCTTAATGAAACCTTGATGTAAAATTAATCATGTCTGGAAATCCCAAAATTGATTCTATTCTTGATGAAGCAAATAGATTATTTTTGAAAGGTAAACTAAGAGAAGCAATTATCTATTATGATGAAATTCTTCATGAAAATCCTACTCATATTGGTTCTCTTAACAACAAGGGATACGCACTAAATAAATTGAAAGATTATGATGGAGCAATACAATGTTACAACAGTGCTCTAAAATTAGATTCTAAAGATCTTTCCGTTTTAGTAAACAAAATATCGTCTTTGAGAAAAAAAGGTGAATTTACTGAGGCATTAAATTATTGCAATGCTATTTTGGAAAATAATTCAAAATATAACATTGTATTATATCATAAAGAAAGAATCTTGTTTTCAATGGGAAAATTTGAAGACTCTATATCTTGTTGCAATAAAATTCTAGAAGATTATCCATGTAATGGAGATGTTCTTTTTGATAAATCTTGTAATCTTGCATTACTTTCAAGAATAGACGAGACACTTGCCGTACTTGAAAATGCAATTTCTCAAGGCATCCAATATAAAATCAAAGCAAAAAATAACAAATCTTTTGAAAAATTAGCAGTAAATGAAAAATTCCAAAATCTAATATCTTAATTTTAAAGCCAATGAGGAATTTCTAGGTATCCTTCTATACTCTCATGTCTTAAAATTTTTAAAAGTGCATTTGCCTGAGGTGAAGAAAGAACAGGTTTGTCAAATTGATTGTCAGTAGAAATTCTTGGGCATGCAACTTGAATAAATGCATCAATTCCTTTCAGATTCTTTAATCTCTCATTTGTAATGTCGGTAAGTGCAAATAATTGAACTGTCTTTCCTTCTCTTTCCAATTCTTTTTTAAATTTTAAAGCAAATACTTTGGATAGCTGTCCTTCTTTGAGTCCAATAATTATTCCAAATGACTGAGCATCAGCTGCCTTGTAAATTGCAAGAATAGCTTTCTTTTTTAATTTTTGCGCAAATTCTGTTACTTCTCTTACCTCATTGAAATAAGGATCTAAAACATATGTCGGCATGTTAGTTGAGAGTGCAATTCCTGCTGCATGAAAATTACTTTGTCCTAAAAAGACATATGCATCAACTTTGTCTTTAAGTTCTGTTGCTGGATAAAACTCACAACCGAACACTTGACCGTCATTTAGCTGACCTTTTCCCTTTCCGATTTTTACTTCAATTCCACCATTAGTTAAAATCTCATTTACTTTATCCATCTGATGTAAGTGTTGACTATCTGTAACTAGCGATATTTTCTTCCCCTTAAGAATATCTACACACTTTTTTGCGACACTATCAAATTCTATATCATCATAGGCATTAATTAAAATTAAATTTTTCTCAAATGCTTCAATGTTAATAGTATGTCCTATGTTAAATTGAATTTCAGCTCCTAATACTTTGGCACCATTTGAATTTAGATCACAGGTTCCCCAAGTGGTATCTGCTAAAACATATGCTGGAATCCCAAATCTTTTCGTAATATTCATAGCAGTTTCTTGAACTTGCGGTAAGATTCCGTCAGGACCATTTAGAGACACTGATGCAGGTTTTTTAGATTCAATCTCTTTGAAGATACGCTCTTCATCTATTACTATCAATTCCATCTAATAATATGGCGTTATTAATTTAAATCAACTGTGCTATACAACAACTAAAAATGTCTGAAATTATATAATTCACTTATGACTGGTACGCACATACTGAATATTGGTTTTGATGATACAGATTCCATAAAAGGAATGTGTACAACTTTTCTTGCTTACAAAATTGTTGATTTGCTAAAAAAACAGGAGACTGAATTTCTTGATTTTCCCAAATTAATTAGATTTAATCCTAATATTCCTTGGAAAACCAGAGGCAATGGGGCTGTCTCTTTGCGAATAAGGACAAAAAACCCATCAAAAATAAAAAAACAAATCAAAAATCTTGTTGAAAAATACTCTGATATAAAAAACGGTGCAAATCCTGGACTGGTTTTTTACGAGAGTGAAGAAATTCCAGAACGCTTTACTAAGTTCAGCAAACTAGCTTTATGGCAGCTAATAAATAGAAATGACGCAAAAAAATTTGCGATAAAAAATAACATTGAATTTTTTTGCCAAGGAAACGGTCAAGGTCTTGTGGGTGCAATAGGTGCAATAGGTTATGATTTTAAAGATCATACATTGGAGCTATTAAGTTATAGAAAAAATTCTAAATTTGGAAAACAAAGAATACTCTCTTCTGAAAGTGTAAAAACAATGCAGGAAAAAACATTGCCTTTTACCTTTAACAGCTTTGATGACAAAAAAGAAAGAGTCTTGATCACTCCACATGGTCCTGATCCTGTTTTTTATGGTGTACGTGGTGAAAATGTAGACTCGTTACTTCATGCAACAAAAATCTTGAAAACCGACGAGAAGTTAGCAGGTCACATGATATTCAAATCTAATCAAGGCACAGGGGATCACTTAAAAAACGAATTTGATATTACGAATATTCGGCCATATGCTTCCGGAAAAATTACTGGAATTATATCTGATGAACCAAAAATTGTAAAGGGCGGTCATGTTTTCTTCTCGATTATTTCACATGGACATGAATTACGATGTGCTGTTTACAAACCAACTGGTATGTCTTCTGTAGCACTAAGTTTGATTAAAGGAGACAAAGTTTGCATTGGAGGTGGTATTAGAAAATCCTCAAAAAACCATCCTAGAATTCTAAATCTTGAGTTTCTTGACGTTATTCATCTTGAAAAAAATCTGATAGACTCTAATCCAATCTGTAAAAAATGTGACAAAAAAATGAAATCAAAAGGCAAGAATCAAGGATATCAATGTATAAAATGCGGAAAAAAGTCAGCAAATAAAATCATCTTAGAAATTCCCAGGAAAATCAAAAAACAATTGTACATCCCTAACGTTTCTGCTCACAGGCATCTTAGTAGACCGCTACAAAGAATTGGAAGAATTAACAAGGAATCTAAATTTAATGAATCCGCTTCTTGGTTTTGCGTATATGAAAAGTAGCGGGGAGTAGATTTGAACTACTGAACTGCGGGTTATGAGCCCGCCGGGATGACTTAGCCCTAAAGAGTCTGGCTTCCCCACCCCGCTGATTCATAAATGAGTATGAGCCTATATACGCTTTATCAAATTCTTGAAAGTAATTAATATGATTTGAAATGATTCATTTCTTGTGGACAAAAAACTAAGGATTGCAGGAATTGTTGCTGCATTAGCATTTTCAATATTTATTTTGACATCACCTTCTCATCCTTTACCAATTCCTGAACCACCTTCATCAAAACCTGAAAATAATTCTGTAGAAACTTTGGCAGAAAATCTCGATAAGCCTAGATCTATTGCAGTTTCAGATAACAGAATTTTTGTAACCGAAAAAGATGGACTAATTAGAGTTGTTCAGGATAATGTTTTACTAGATGAACCGTTAGCCACATTACGTCCTGCAAATGTATTTGATGGTGGATTATTAGGTATTGCACTTAATCCTAATTTTTCTAATAATCACCTCATGTATGTTTTTTTTACATATGAAGAAGATGGAAAACTTTGGAATAAAATTATACAAATAACTGAATCTGAAAATAAATTAACAGATGCAAAAACCATTTTTGATAAAATACCTGGCTCTGTATTTACTAATGGTGGATTTTTAAAATTTGGTCCTGATAAAAAATTGTATGTGGGAACTGGCGCTGTTTCTGATTCCTCACATCTCTCCCAAGATCCTAATTCATTATCTGGAAAAATTTTACGATTAAATGATGATGGTACTATTCCTGAAGATAATCCATTCCCAAATTCTCCGGTATACTCATCAGGATTTAGAAATCCACAAGGAATGACTTGGGATAATTCAGGTCAAATGTATGTTGCTGAACTTGGACCTGAAAAAAATGACGAAATTAATCTTATTAAACCCGGAAAAAATTATGGTTGGCCTGAACAGCAATGTACAGGTGATAATAAATTTGAAAATGCGATAATCTGTTATGATCCAAGCATCGAACCTAGTGGAATTCTCTTCTATTCTGGAAATAAAATAAAATTGGAGGCTGATTTTGTCATGACCTCACTTAGGGCTGATCTATACCAGCTAAATTTTACTGATGGTCTAAAATCGCAAAAATCCATTCTAAGTGGGACTGGACGTATACGAGATGTAGTGCAGGGTTCAGATGGAAGTCTTTATGTAATTACTTCAAATACCGATGGCAAAGGTTTTCCAGATAGCATGGATGATAAATTATTGAGGATATCGAAATGAGTGATTCATCAATTTCAAAATTTTTTGAAAAAACCAGAAAAGAGCGGTTAGATATTATTAGAAATTTTGCAAATTTATCTGAAGAAGAATTAAAAATTTTACAAAACAATGATGGTGGTATATCATTTGAAAAAGCTGACAAAATGATAGAAAATGCAATTGGCACTTTTTCTTTACCTTTGGGTATAGCAACTAGTTTTAAGATCAATGGAAAAGACTATCTTGTTCCAATGGTTATAGAAGAGCCATCAGTAATTGCCGCAGCATCAAAAGGCGCAAAAATTGCAAGAATTAAAGGTGGATTTGAAGCAACAGCTGATGAATCTTTCAGTATTGGACAAATTCAAGTATTAGATACCGATATCGACTCAGCAGTAAAAAAAATACTAGAGTCTTCCAAAGAAATTATCAATCTTGCAAATTCAAAAAGCAACACATTATCTAAAATGAATAAAGGTGCCAAAGAAGTATCTTGTAAGCAAATTGATACTCCGGTGGGAAAAATGTTGATTGTTGAATTATTAATTGATGTTGGTGATGCAATGGGGGCAAATATTACAAATACAATGTGCGAATCTGTCTCACCGTTATTAGAAAAAATTACTGGAGGAAGAACACTACTTCGTATTTTATCAAATTATTCTACACGTAGAATTGCAAAGGCAACAGCAGTTTTTGATAAGAAAGAAATTGGAGAAGATGTAGTTGATGATATTATTTTAGCATATCAATTTGCAGACAATGATGTTTACAGAGCAGTTACTCATAACAAAGGAATCATGAATGGCATCATAGCTGTTGCCAATGCAACAGGACAAGATAGCAGGGCAATTGAAGCAGCTGCTAACGCATATGCATCAAGATCAGGACAATATCGATCTCTTAGTAAATGGACTAAAAATCATGAAGGAAATCTCGTTGGCTCTTTGGAATTGCCTCTATCTGTTGGAATTATTGGGGGAATTGCCAATGTTCATCCAATAGCTAAAACTTGCATAAAGATTCTCGGAGTTTCTTCGGCTCAAGAACTCGCGTGTGTAATGATTGCAACTGGTTTGGCTCAAAATTATAGCGCCATTAGAGCATTATCTACGGAAGGAATTCAAAAAGGACACATGAGATTACATGCAAGAAACTTAGCTACTGCCGCAGGAGCAAAACCTGAAGAGGTAGATAAAATTGTACAGAAAATGATTGAGGAAAAGAAAATTTCACTTGATAGAGCTAAAGAATTACTAGATCAAATTTAAACATCAATTATATAGATAAAAAGTGAAAAAACCAGCAATGTCTCAAGTAAAATTTGCTATACCAAAAGGCAGTCTCGAAGAAGCAACGTTCAAACTTCTAGAAAGATCTTGGACTAAAGTAAATAGAAAAGACAGAACATATCGAGTATATCTTGATGATCCTAATATCATTGTAAAAATGCTCAGACCGCAAGAAATTCCAACACTAGTATCTGAAGGATTATACGATGTAGGTATAACTGGAAAAGATTGGGTTGGTGAAACTAAAGCAGATGTTGAACCAATATTAGATCTAGAATATGGAAAAATTCGACTGGTTGTTGCATTTCCTGACAAGTATCATTACAAAAATCTTGATGAAATGATAGCCGACTATGCTAAAAAGAAAAAAACACTTCGTATCTCATCTGAATATTTAACTACTGCATCAAAATTTCTTAAACAATGTAAATCTTATAAAAAATATCATGGAGCTAAAGATCCATTAATTGTTACACCTTGGGTAAGACTTGGTACAAACAAGAATGTCCAAATTCATTTATCGTTTGGTGCTACAGAAGCAAAACCTCCAGAAGATGTTGATGCAATAATAGATGTAACTGAAACTGGAACCACGTTAAAACAAAATAAATTAAAAATTGTCGATGAGATTCTAACATCTACTGCACATTTGATTGTTAATAAAAAATCTCTAAGAGACCCACAAAAACGTGAAAAAATATATGATATTGTGACTCTAATACGCGGTGCTGTCCATGGGAGAAAATTTCTTCATATCTATCTTAATGTTGAAGAAAAGAATCTCAAGAAACTTTTAGAACAGATACCTTCTCTCAAAAAACCAACAATAAGCCCACTAAGTGAAGATGGTTGGTACGGAATAAACACAGTTATTCAAAAAGAAGACTTTCACAAACTAATTCCAAAACTAAGGAAAATTGCACAAGGACTAGTAGTTCATGAACCACGACAGATTTTAGAGCTAGAGGAGATCAAGCGTGATGAAGAAAATTGATGAAAATAATTCATGTAACTAATGTTGAAAAATTTGTAGCTCAAATATTACCAAAACAGCCACAAAAAAACAAAGCTATAGTAGAATCTATTTTAAAAAATGTACAAAAAAATGGAGATTCAGCTATAAAAAAATATGAGAAAAAATTTAATGGCGCTAAAATTTCTTCATTACGTTTATCACAAAGCGAAATAAAAGAAGCATTCTCTAAAGTATCTAAAAATAAAATAGATGCTATACAATTATCAAAATCAAGACTGGAGAAAACTGAATCTATTGTAAAATCTATCTTAAAAAATAAAACTATTGACACAGACGGAATTAAAATTTCAAAGAAATTTGTACCAATTCAAAGCGTAGGATGCTATATTCCAGGTGGTTTAGCAAAATATCCAAGTACTGTTGTAATGTCTGTAGTTCCTGCAAAAATTGCAGGAGTGAAGAGAATAGTAGTCGTGTCTCCTCCTAATTATGATGGAAAAATCGATCCATTGACTATCGTAGCTGCAAATCTATGTGGTGCAAATGAAATTTACAAAGTCGGTGGTGCACAAGCAATAGCTGCACTATCTTATGGGACAAAGTCAATATCCAAAGTAGACAAAATAGTTGGGCCGGGTGGCACATTTGTAACAATTGCCAAGTCAATAGTAAGTGAGAGGACAGCAATAGATATGCTTGCAGGCCCTACTGAATTAGGAATTATTGCAGATGCATCTGCAAACCCACGATATGTAGCACTAGATCTCATATCTCAATCAGAACATAGCAAAGATACCTTTTGTTATTTAATTACAAATTCTGAAAAACTTGCAAAATCAGTAGATAAAATTATCAATGATCTATCTAATAAAATTAAAAGAAATGATTTTGTAAAAGCTAGTCTTAAAGAAAATGGCTTTATTGCAATATGTAAAAATAATTTAGATATGATAAAACTTGCAAATGAATTAGCTCCAGAGCACCTACAAATAATGACAAAAAATCCCAACACTTTTGCATCAAAAATAACATCTTCTGGATTAGTACTGTTAGGAAATGATACTCCGTCATCTGCAAGTGATTATCTTTTAGGCTCAAATCATATTTTACCCACAAATGGATTTGGTAAAATAAGAGGATCCCTTTCTGTTTTGGACTTTATCAAGATAAACACTCAGATATCTACTTCAAAGTCAGTATTATCTAAAATTTCAAAATATATGGAAATATTTACTGAGGCAGAAGGACTCCCAAATCACTATGAAGCATTACGAGGTAGAATACAATGAAAAAAGATTGGGTCAGAAAAAAGACTGAAGAATTTTCTTCAATCGGAGGATACCAAAAACCGGAGCTACATACTGATGCACTTAAACTTGATTCTAATGAAAACTATGTTATTTCAAAACAATTTCAACAAGATCTAATCACTAATGCCAAAAAAAGTTGTGATGTTAGGGAATATCCTTTAGGTGGAGTAGAACGTTTGATCAATCAACTATCGAAATTTCTTAAAGTAGATTCTTCTATGATTGGAGTTGGAAACGGCTCTGATCAAATACTTGACTTGATACTATCTAATTTTGCATCAAAGCAAACCAAAGTTCTTACATCCAATCCAACATTTGGATTTTTTGAGGAAAGATGTAAACTGTACTCCATTCCTGTCACTGCAATTCCTTTTTCAAGTGATATGACACTGGATGTAAAAGAATTTCTCAAAGTATCTAAAAATGCGGATATTTTGTATCTTGATTCACCAAACAATCCAACTGGATTTCAGTTCGAAAAAAATGACTTACAAAAATTAGTAAAATCCTTTGATGGGTTAATAATAATTGATGAAGCGTATGGTGAATTTGGTGATTTCTCTTTATCAAACATGGTGAAATCTCAAGAAAATCTCATTGTTGTACAAACACTGTCAAAATCATTTGGTTTAGCTGGTTTAAGATTGGGATATTTTATTGCGAACAATAAATTTACAGATGCCTTTAATCATGTTTTACAATATCCGTATCCAGTTAGTACACTTACAATTGAATCTGCAATTTTGGCATTGGAACAATCTGTACAAATGAAGGACGCAGTAAAAATAATCAAAGAAGAGAGAAAAAGAATAATTGATAACCTAAGAAAATATGATACGTTTCAAGTCTTTGATTCCAAGGCTAATTTTGTGCTCTTTGATGCTCATGGCTCTCACAAAAGAGTTTATGATGCACTTGTAGAACAAGGTATATCGATAAGAAAATTAGGAAAAATTGGAAAACATGATGGTTGCCTAAGAGTTACAGTTGGAACTAAGGAAATGAACTCTAAATTTTTACTTGCAATTCGTGATTTGCTAGGATGATGTTAACAAAAAAACAACCAGGAATCTACATGGATGATTCCATTTCAGATGATTTTATCTCTGCAGATGGAATAATCTTTGATTGTGATGGTGTTTTAATTGATATTACAAAATCTTATGATCTATCCATAGACAAAACTGTGAAATATGTTTTAGAAAATTTTTCTCAAATTACTGATAGTATTGAAATCGACTCAAAAATTATTGATGGATTCAAATCAAGCGGTGGATTTAATGATGAAGTTGATTTAACTTATGCGTCAATTATTTCTCTAGTTGCAGCAAAAAAATTACACAAAAATCAACATGAATTTATTTTTGATGTGATATCACATGCTGATTCTTCAGGAATTTTGTCTGTAGAAAATTATCTTGATAAACTTGTTGATACAAGTGACATTAAAAATAAATTGGCATTTCCTGGAATTCGTAATGAAAATCCATTATCCAGAATATTTGATCAAATATTTTATGGACCAGAATTATATAGCAAACTCTTCAAACAAAAATCTCAGTTTTCTGAAAATGGTTTGATAGATAATGATGTAGTTATATTAAATGAATTTCTAATCAAAAAACTACAAAAAAGATTTTCTTCAAAAATTTCAATTGTATCTGGACGAGGAATAGAATCAGTAAGATATTCTCTTAAATCCTTATTGGATAAATTTGATTTAAAAAATTCCGCATTTCTAGAAGATGAACAAAGAGAACTTGCAAAACCTAATCCTGAATCTTTAGTCCGTTCAATCAAAGGGATGAAATGTAATCATTGCATCTATGTAGGTGATTCAATGGAGGATTTTATTATGGCTAAAAAGGCCACAAATCTAGGACATAAAACCACTTTTTGTGGAATTATAGGAACCAGCAAAAACCCCCAAGAAAAAATGGAATTATTTCAGCAAAGTGGGGCTATGTTAGTATTGGAATCAATCAATTTACTTCCGAAGGTATTAAATTTAGAATAAGACAAAGTACAGCTCCTGTGAAAAATATGACACCAAGAAAAAGCTCCGTAAACCGCAGTACAAAAGAAACAAGCGTATCTGTATCCGTTAATTTGGACGGAACAGGAAAAACTATGATTCGGACTGGAATTAATTTTCTTGATCATCTTATCACCGCCTTTGGAAAACATGGAATGATGGATCTCAAGGTTAATGCAAAATCAAATGATAAAATCGAACATCACTTGATTGAGGATACTGCAATTGCTATAGGCTTGGCTATTGACAAAGCTCTGGGAACACGAAGTGGCATTACTAGATTCAGTTATGCGTCTGTACCAATGGATGAATCTCTAGCTGAGGCTTCAATTGATCTAGTTAAAAGACCCTTTTGGAAATTAGCTTTATCAATTAAACGAAACACAATTGAGGACATCTCAAAAGAAGATTTGGAACACTTTTTCCAATCACTTCTTCAAAACATGAACAGCTGTATTCACCTCACTGTAAAGTATGGCGAAAATGATCATCACAAAGTAGAAGCTGCCATCAAATCACTAGCTGTTGCATTTAGAGAAGCATCTTCATATGACAAAAAACAAAAAGGTATTCCAAGTACAAAAGGTTCAATGTAAATGGTAAATCTTGCAATCTTTGATTATGGTGCTGGAAATATTTTCAGCCTAAAAAACTCACTTGAAAAAACAGGAGCTACCGTAGACGTCATTACTAATTTTGACAAGCCAAATATTTATTCTGGACTCTTACTTCCTGGAGTCGGCAATTTTGATCCTGCAATAAAAAGCATTTGTAAATCATCAAAAACTGGCTTTAATGATTACGTCAAAAATAACACTCCTGTTTTAGGGATTTGTCTTGGAATGGAAATGTTTTTTGAGAAAAGTGAAGAAGGAAATGAAAATGGATTAGGTATAATCCAAGGTAATGTAATTATCCTTCCACCATCAATGAAAGTTCCACATATGGGCTGGAATAATCTGGAAATTAAAAAATCTGGTAAAATACTCCAAGGAGTTAAGGACAATTCTTGGGTTTATTTTGTGCATTCGTATAGAGTCAAGCCCACAAACAATGATGTGATTACCGCAGAGTCTGATTATGGAATTAAGGTGCCCGCTGTTGTTGAACAAGGTAACTTTTTTGGAACACAATTTCATCCAGAAAAATCTGGCGACGTAGGAAAAACCATCATTCACAATTTTCTAGACATGTGTAAGAAATGAAAGTTATTCCTGCAATCGATCTGATGAATGGTCAAGTAGTACGACTCTACAAAGGTGATCCTAGCCAGAAAACTGTTTACAGCGATAATCCTGTAGAAATAGCAAAAAAATGGGAAGCAAACGGTGCAGATATGCTTCATTTAGTAGATCTAGATGCTACACTAGGAAGGGGTTCGAATCTCTTGATAATTAAAAAAATTCTTGAACAAATTTCAATCCCAATCCAAGTTGCTGGTGGACTAAGAGATGAATCAATGATAACTGGTGTTTCAAAAATTTCTAGTAGGGTAGTTTTAGGTACTTTGGCCTTTAAAGACAAATCTACACTAAAAAAATTATTATCTAATTTGGGTTCTGAAAAAATTGTAATCTCAGTTGATCACATTGATGGTGAAATAGTGACACATGGCTGGCAAAAAGAAGCCGGCATTAAGTTAATTGATGCTATGCAAGAGTTTCTTGCAATGGGATTTTCTGAATTTTTATTAACAAATGTTAGTCGTGATGGAACACTTGAAGGACCTGATCTAGAATTTTTAGAGCAAGCATGTCAACTAGATAACGCACATGTTATTGCAAGTGGTGGAATTTCAAATATAAAAGATGTACAAGATGTAAAACAAAAAAATGCGTTTGGAGTAATATTGGGAAAAGCGCTTTATGAGAATAAAATTTCAATTGAGGAGGCAAAACAAATAGCATGACTCTTACAAAAAGGATAATTCCATGTCTTGATGTAAAAAATGGCCGAGTGGTAAAGGGTCTACATTTTGAATCAATTAAAGATGCTGGAGACCCTGTAGAATTGGCTGAAAAATATAGTAATGAAGGCGCAGATGAACTTGTTTTTCTAGATATCACCGCATCTGATGAACAAAGAAAAACAATCAAGGATTTGGTTAGAAAAGTTGCACAAGTTATTGACATTCCATTTACGGTTGGAGGCGGTGTAAAATCACTTGAAGATGCAAGAAATATTTTACTTAATGGAGCAGATAAAGTAGGAATCAATACAGGAGCTATAAAAAATCCTCAAATTATTACTGAATTGATGGATCTTTTTGGAAGACAATGTATTGTAGTTGCAATTGATGCTAAAAGAAATTTTGAAATTCAAAAAGACAGAAATGTTTTTTCTGAGAATGGAAAGCAATTTTGGTTCGAAGTTTTCATTTATGGTGGAAAGCAAGCAACTGGAATTGATGTAATTGAATGGGCAAAAAAAGCTGAAAAACTTGGTGCAGGAGAAATACTCCTTACCAGCATTGATAAAGATGGCACCAAAGACGGCTATGATATTCTGCTAACTAGAGAAATTGTCAACTCTGTGTCAATTCCAGTAATAGCCTCAGGCGGTTGTGGCAAACCTGATGACATGGTAAATGTTTTCAAGGAATCAAATGCCGATGCTGCTTTAGCGGCTTCTATATTTCACTATCAAACTCATGGCGTAAATGGAGTAAAGATGCATCTCAAAGACAAACAAATTCCTGTAAGATTATAAGCAATACTTTGTGATTCAAGATTATGAAAAAATCAATTGATGACATTGATTTTGCAAAAAGTGATGGACTAGTTCCAGTAATTGTTCAAGACGCAAATACAAAAGATGTGTTGACTCTGGCCTACTCTAACAAAGAATCACTTGAGCTTACAAAAAAAACTGGTAACTCTTGGTTCTGGAGCCGTTCTAGAAATAAACTTTGGATGAAAGG
The DNA here is from genome assembly GCA_023265135.1 of Nitrosarchaeum sp. Lineage (GTDB taxonomy): Archaea > Thermoproteota > Nitrososphaeria > Nitrososphaerales > Nitrosopumilaceae > Nitrosarchaeum. The sequence continues at coordinate 589,884 of JAHFUM010000001.1, forward strand.
CGAAGAGTCAGGCAATACGCAAAAAGTAAAAGAGATTCTTGTTGATTGTGATTCTGATGCAATTATTTATCTTGTAGTGCCATCAGGACCAGCTTGCCATACAGGTGAGAAGGTTTGTTTTCACAATAATTTGGAAAAATAATCTAACAGACAGGCTCTGTGCTTGTTCCTGGAATTACATCTTTTGTTATTTCAAAATAGAGATTTGGATAATCCGTTCCTCTAAAAACTACTGCCCACTTTCCAACTATATCATCAATAGAACAAAGCCCTCTAGTTTTTGAAAGTTGGGGATTTATATAATAATTAAATGCATCTTTTTTCTGACCATCAAATGGAATAGTCAAGTACACAGAATAGTGTGTAGCATTTAACGGTCTCATAAATGCAATCTGTCCTTTTTCATTTTCACTTAATCCTCCAATTATAAGGAAAATCTTTTCACCTATTGCATACTTGCTTCGATCAATTTGGAATGGCCCAGAAGTTAACCACTCTCTAGGTTTAGATGAATATTGATTTTCCAATTTAATTTTTTCAATCTCATCTATTTTTTTTTGAACATCTGGATCCTCAGTGTCCGGTTTTACGTCCTTACCTAATGCATCTCCAACTTCAATTACATTTGATTTGGGAGTGGATATCAAAACTATGGCTATAATAATTACAAAAACACTTACTCCTGCTGCAATGCCTATGCCAAGTCCTTTTTTCACACATTTTATCTTCTAAAAATATCTAAAAACCTTCCTCATCAATGGAACATCTCTGAAACTGGCTTTATTCTAAATTCTTCCTCAAACTAAATTCATTCTCCAATTTTTTATAAATATAGGTGTGATTTCATTATATTTTTTACTCAGTAAAGTTAAGCAGTACTTAACTTGATATTAGGATTTTTTATGTATGGTCTGAAGGGAGAAAATTATCTTGGCTAGAACATCATTGCAATGCAGAGAATGTAAAAAAGACTATGATACTGGTTTCAAGTATATCTGCGATGACTGTTTTGGTCCCCTTGATGTGAAATATGACTTTCCCACAATTACCAAGAATACATTTACAAATCGTGAACACACCTATTGGAGATATTTTGAATTACTGCCAATAGAAAACAAATCCAACATCGTTAGCATCGGTGCAGGAATGACGCCACTGATCAAAGCTGACAATCTTGGAAAAAAATTAGGATTAAACAATCTTTACGTCAAAAATGATTCTGTAAATCCAACATTTTCATTTAAAGACAGACCAGCAGGAGTTGCAATATCAAAGGCAAAGGAATTTGGATTATCTGCAGTAGGCTGTGCATCTACCGGCAATTTGGCTTCTGCAACTGCAGCACATGCAGCTAAAGCCGGATTACCATGTCATGTATTTGCACCAAGTAATATAGAGATGGCAAAAATTGCACAGGCGTTATCATACGGTGCAAATTACATTGCAGTGGATGGAACATATGATGACGCAAATAGAATAGCTGCTCAGATTGGTGATAGCAAAGGAATTGGGATTGTAAACATTAACATGCGTTCTCACTATGTAGAAGGTTCCAAAACACTTGCATACGAAGTTGCAGAACAACTTGACTGGCAAGTTCCTGATCAACTCATAGTTCCTGTGGGAAGTGGTGCAATGCTTAATGCAATTTGTAAAGGATTTGAAGAATTGCAGACAGTCTCATTGCTAAATGATGTTTCAAACATGCACATGATAGCAGCACAACCACATGGATGTGCTCCTATAGTGGATGCATTTAAGAAACACAGCAAAGAAGTGATTCCAGTAGAGTATCCTGATACCATTGCAAAGAGTTTAGCAATAGGTGATCCTGGAGATGGCAGATATGTTCTAAAAAGATTACAACAGTACAATGGATTTGCAGAAGAATGCAACAATAAAGAAATTTTAGATGCAATATTGCTTTTGGCAAAGACTGAGGGAATATTTACAGAGCCTGCGGGTGGCGTATCTGTAGCTGTACTTCAAAAGATGGTAGAGCAGGGGAAAATTGACAAAAATGACTCTGTAGTGTGCTATGTCACTGGAAACGGATTAAAAGCAACTGAGGCAATAATGGAAATTTTGCAAAAACCAAAAGTAATGAGGGCAAATATTGCAGAAATATCGGCGGTAGTAAACTAGAATGGCAAATATCACATTTACAATTCCATCTGTACTAAATCAAGGTGGCGGAGAAAAAAAGACAGGAATTTCAGCTGATTCACTTATTGTGGCATTTTCAAAAATTTCTGAAATTATGGGTGATGACTTTAAGAGACGAGTATTGGAAGGTGACGGAACTCCACGTTCTCTAATTAACATCTACATCAATGGAAAAAATGCCAAGTTTTCTGATGGCATGAATACTGCTCTCAAAGATGGAGACGAAGTATACATCTTGCCAGCAGTTGCCGGCGGTTCAGACGAGTTATCAAAAAAGGAATTAGACAAATTTTCTCGTCAGGTAATGCTTGAAGAGATTGGATACCAAGGACAACTGAAACTAAAAAATGCCAAAGTTTGTGTTGTAGGTGTAGGCGGTCTTGGCAATCCAATCACTACACGACTTGCTGCAATGGGTGTTGGAACTTTACGTATAGTGGATAGGGACGTAATTGAACTATCAAATTTGCATCGTCAGACAATGTTTGATGAGGATGATGTGGGACAAGTAAAAGTAGAAGTTGCTGCAAAAAAACTCCAAAAACTAAATCCTGATTGTAAGATTGAGGCATTGGCAGTTTCAGTAAATGATTACACTGCACTTGAGGTGGTTGAAGGATGTGATGTTGTAGTTGATGCACTTGACAGTGTCAATGCAAGATATGCTTTAAACAAGGCATGCGTCAAGTTTGGAATTCCTTTTGTCACAGGGGCTGCAGTGGGAGTGTCAGGACAAATATTTACAATTCTTCCAGGAACTAGTGCATGTTATCACTGTATGTTTCCTGCACTTGATGAGGATTCAATGCCAACATGCAGTATTGAAGGAGTTCATCCATCCGTACTGTCTATAGTAGGAGGAATCGAGGTAGCTGAAGCAGTTAAAGTAATCCTGGGTAAAAAGCCTAGTCTGTCTGACAAAATTCTACATGTAGATATTGAGAATTTAGATTTTACCAGCACTCGTACATTTAGAGCAGAAGAATGCCCTGTATGTGGTTCTGGAAAAGCAGAAGAGACTGTAAAGGAGGAATTGATTCTAGAAGAACTATGTGGAAGGAATCATGGTAAGAGAACTTTTTCAATTACTCCTACTAGTACGTTTGATCTTGACGCAAATATTGTAACTAGTATTGCAAAGCAGAAAGGATTCCTGGTAGAGAATCAGGGCGAATTTGGATTATCTCTAAGAACAAATGACATGTCAGTTAGTTTTATGAAAAAGGGCTCTGCAGTTATAGTTGGACCAAAAGACGAGAAAGATGCAATCAATCTTTACTATGATCTGCTGGGAAAAACTATTTCAAAACCAGCAAATTAACAATCTCATATTTTTGAATTACAAATAAAATAATTCAGTGGTCAGATTTTTGCAAATATTTTGGGAATAATTAAATGACTAGCCCCTAAAATCAAATCAATTGCTTAACAAAGAAATTTTGGATAAATATGATTCCCAAGGAATGCACAAAGTCTATGATATGTGGCCAGAAATTGCACGAAAATCATACAATTCTCGCCTGGAACCTGTAGACTTTCAAGACATTGATCATATCATCTTTGCAGGAATGGGAGGCTCTGGTGCAATTGGGGACTTGTTTGCATCAATTTTATCCAAAAATAACATCCATGTATCTCTAGTAAAGGGATACCTTTTACCAAAGACCGTTGACAAAAATACTCTGATAGTTACAACAAGCGTATCCGGTGATACTGTGGAAACTTTGACAGTACTTGATTCTGCCAAAAAACTTGATTGCAATATAATTGCCTTTTCTTCCGGAGGAAAAATGGAAAAGTTTTGTGCCAACAACCAAATTAATTATAGAAAAATTGAGTTTATCCATTCAGCGAGAGCTTCATTTGTAAATTTCTCATTTTCTATTATGCATGTATTGAATTCAATACTTCCAATTGAAAAAAATCACATCTCTGAAACAATTGACGATCTTTCAAAAATTCAAAAACAAATACACTCACAAAATTTATCTGACACAAATCCTGCAATTGATCTGGCTAATTTTGTTTCTGGAATACCTTTGATTTACTATCCTCATGGATTACAATCAGCCGCAACTAGATTCAAGTCATCAATACAAGAGAATGCAAAAAAACATGCAATTATTGAAGATGTAGTTGAAGCATGCCATAATGGAATAGTGGCTTGGGAAAAATCATCCATAATACAACCAATTCTTTTACGAGGACATGACGATTTCATAAAAACAAAAGAGAGATTCGAAATAATTAAAGAATATTTTGCCAAAAACAATATCAAGTACAAAGAAGTTCACTCTGTTTCAGGAAATATTCTGAGCAAGATTATTACATTGATATATTTGCTAGATTACACATCAATATACAGAGCAATCTTGTCAGAAATCGATCCTACTCCAGTGTCTTCAATAACTTTTGTGAAAAGCAAGATGTGATGATTTTTTCTTGTTGGTTAATTACACAAGATATGATTTTATAATTATTTTCAGTACGCCAATATGATTTTACAGCAACATGAATTGCTGGTTCATGATTTTTGCTATTTTAAAATTTGAGATACTTTGATGAATTTAGTTTTTAATCATTAGAAAAGAAATCTTTTTAGAATCAAATACGTATAGTTCATAACTTTTTTTCTAAAAGATATATCGAGTATCTTACAATAATTCTATATCACTAACAGTCAAAATATTTGATGAAGTATCTCTCTTCAATTACCCTATTTTCTAATCAAATAAAAAATAAAATCAAAACACAACCATAAAATATTTACAAATTTAATCACAAAGTAGACAAGATCTTACCGTATTGATCCAAAAACAGCTCAAGATTGTAATAATTATATGATATAATCAATAAATTACATAAAGACTTCAATAGGCATGAAATATCTACAAAAAAAATCGAATTTGTGGACAATTCGTCCATTAGCCTTATATACAAATTTTTAAGATAAAACTCAATAACATGAATAACGAAATAGGACGAAAAATAACTAGTCTTACATTAATGACAATTATGTTAGCAGGCGCTATGGTTGCTGTATCACCTTCAGTGATACCAGCAGCACATGCAGCCAACGCTAACCTATTTGTATCCGCAGAAAACTCGCAGTTCAATAACTACATGTCAGGACCTCAAGTAATTGAGGTCGTGGTGATAGACTCTAGCATCAATGACACTGATCAGGCGAAAGGTGAACCAGACGTTACCGTAAACGGCAAGATCCTAAGAATGGTTCAAGCAGTAGATGGTAACTGGTATGGTTACTTTGCAGATAGACAAATGGCACAAACAGCAGATGCAACAACAACAACTGATGGTCAAGGCTTAGACTTTGGTGTATTTTGTAAAAATACTTCAAACTTAGCCTCCAACAGTACTTCCTTTACTAACGATCTCCTTGTAAGTGACACCGTAGGTGTTGCAATACAAGGTCAAGTCGCAGGTGCAGGAACTAATGGATTAGCTGCAATTACTGATGCTTGTGACACAAAAACAAATGGTTCAATTACTGATCATTTCATCAATGTTGTCCGTGAAGCAAAACAACCCTCAGCGGGCTTTGTTGCACCAGGACAAATCAATGTTGAGAAATCAGTCTGGCCATTTATTCAATTGTATAATCTAAACCCAACTGGCAACGTTGTGATTAAGTACAACAAAGGTGGTGGTGTTCAAACAACAACACTTACTTTTGATACTGTATCTCAACTTGTCAATGAAAGTGTAGATAAAGCAAAGTATACACAAGGCGCTGAAGTTCATTTGACAGTAACAGATCCATGGTTAAACGTTGACCCAACAGATGAAGACTCTTGGACATTTGGTACAATAGTAGGTAATGACCAACAAGGTACCTACTACCAACTATTTGATGAGAGTGGAAATCAAGCAGGTGCTGCAGCAGGTGATGCAGGTATTATTAACATTAAAAATTCATTAGATGCTTTAATGTGTGATAAAAACTGTGTCTTGTTAGTTAATCCTAACAAACAAAATGCTCCAGTTGACGTACTAACACTCCAAGACAATGCCAAAAACGACTTGACTCCTCTAACATCAAATGATGTTGAAGAATTCTTTGTCACCAACGGCGTTGATAACTTGGATGCAGGCTCTGTACCTGTAACACTTACTGAACAAGGTCCAAACAGTGGAATATTTGGTACATATGATGAATCAGATCAATCCAACTTGCTTATTACTTCTGATGCAAAAAGGGGAACCTCTGCATCAATTACATATAACGAAAAATCAATAACAATCCTTACAGGATTTGACTTTGCAAGTGTTGATATCCAGCCAACCGATGCCGAATGGAACTCTGGTGAAGAGATCCCAGTGGTAATAGTTGATGGAGATGCTAACCTGAACTCACGAGCTGATGAAGACCTAGACCTATACAATCCAGCAGTCCACTTAATACCTGCACTAAGAACAGGTACACCACTCACCATGGCTACAGCTTCAGACGTAGTCATTGACGGCAATACTCAAACCTTTGATTCTGCAACTGATGTTCAAAAATACAGTGACAGAGCAATAGTAACGTATGTCGATGAAGGTAACGATATTGATACCGGTGATCATGTACAAGTAACTCTTGGTTCAGATGTTGACTTCTTTAAAGCAGCACCAATCAATTTGGGCGATAAATTCCATGGATTTGCCTACCTCAACTATGATCTTAGATCATTAGCTCTGAACAAAGGCAATCTTGAAGATTTGAGTTCAATTACCGCAATAACGGTAGAGGGTTGTGATGTTGTACCAGATGGACCATTTGGATTACAAGGTTTGGTAGAAATTGATCGTGAATGTGTTCTTGACGAACACGATGCATCAATTGATGTCGACTTTACTTTAGGTACTATGACCTCTAAACAAATTCCAACAGGCGCACAACTACCAATGGTAGTAGATGTCTTTGGATATGGTTTCACAAATGATGGTACGGAACACAACGAAAGAGTTGCAAACCAAGTCATCAGAATTGAAGCAGAGGAAACTGGTGATAACACAAGCACCTTCGCAGGTAGCTTGGAATACACCATGGTCAATCAGCTAAACATCTTGAATAAAGAAACCTATTCTAACCTAAGAACAATTGCAAATGATCCAACGTTCATTGTAATTGAAGACCTAGATGATGAAGAATCTCCTAGAGTCAACTATAACGACTTAGGTGCAGATGGTGTTGTCGGTCAAGTTGCTGATCAACAGGCAGCCGGAGCTCACTCTGGTGTCGTATCATTTGACAATAGTTCATACAAAACTGCAGACACAGTTAAAATTACACTAGAAGACTTAGATCTTAACGTCGATTCTGATCTTGTTGATATCTATACAGTAGTTAATAATCCTGATGACGCTAACTTTGATTTGGTTGGTGATGCTGAAGTTGCAAACGGCGGCACATCAATTCCATTATCAACTGGCGATCAATTAGGCAAACTACTAGATGTCACATTTGATGATGTTTTATGGCAATCTACAACAGATGCAACATGTGCTGATGCATTAGCAGCAGCAGGTGTAACTGACACAGGTCTCGGAGCAACTGGATTTACTCTAGTTGAAACCGCAGCCCAATCAGGTATCTTCGTAGGTGACTTCGAAATCCCAGCTGAATGGTGTAGACCAGGTGAAACCGCACCTGAATCTGTAACCGGTCTCGATATTGCAGTCGATTATTTCGACTTCAGAGACGCATCTGGTGAAATCATTGAAGTAGGTGACAGTGCAGGCGTTCGCGCAAACACTGGATCCGTCAGTCTCGACAGAACCGTTTACCCAGTGCCATTTGGAATTCCAAGTGACTTTGCGGCTAATACGAAGACCACACCAAATGGAAGAGCTGTATTCCCAATCCACCAAACTGGAATGGATGATGTAGCAGGACTCCAAAGTGGTGAGTTCATCAATAACGGTGATCTAACTGTTCACATCAGAGTTAATGATCCAGACTTCAATACTGTTCTTGGTGGTGAAGACAAAATTGCCCAAAACGTTATCGACAACCCAGACAACGTAGGACCTGTCAAGATCTCTGTTCTCAGAGGTTCTGAAACAGTCATTCTAGGTTATGCTGGTGGTCCAGTTACAAGAACTGGTACAATCGATACCGATGGTGAAGATCTCGCCGACACTGTACAATTTGGTCCAATGACCGAAATTGCTCCAGATGCAGGAATATTTGAAGCTGACGTCGACTTAAGATATACCGATGGCCCAACAAGTGCCACATGTCCAAAAACTACAACAACTTGGACACCACTTGATGGTGATGCACCAGTGCCAAATAACGAAGAAGATAGATTTGATATCGCAGCAACCAACGGCGACCACTGTATCTTACAAGGAGATATTCTCCAAGTAGAATACACTGATCCAGCCGATGCAAGCGGTGATCCAAATACCGTTACTGACTCTGCTACATTTGACCTAAGAAACGGTGTATTGCAATCTGACAAATCAGTGTATATTATTGGATCCGATATGATCTTGACCCTCATTGAGCCAGACTTTGATCTGAACAATGATCAAGCCGAGACATATGACTTGGACTTAATCGAATGGGACTCTGATGCAGCAACCGTTACCATGGGTAACGCAATTAACGCTGCAACACAAGCCGCATTTGATCCAGAACCAGCAAACTTTAGAGAAACAGGTGACAGCACTGGAATCTTCCAGATTGTCGTCGAAATTCCTTCAGAATTGCTGAACCAGAAATTAAACAGAGGTGAAGAAATTAAACTCGAGTATAATGACTGGGGTCCATCAGGAGCCGACTTCGTAGGTGATGAAAAACAAGATGTCAACTTGACACTCTTTACTTCAAACTTCGGAGCAACTGTAGAGCTTGACCAAAAAGTTTACACATGGACTGATAAAGTTTACATTACTATCGTAGCACCAGATCACAACTTTGACAGTAACTTAGTTGACGACATTGGTAACACTGACTTGGACCCAATAAAGGTCTCAACCAGAAGTGACAATCTCGACAACTACAAACTAGTCGAAACTGGAACTGACACTGGCATCTTTACTGGTGAGGTAATTCTTACCGGATTTACACATGATGCTGATGGCAAGGCCAACACTGGCGATGCAAACGGTAACGATGTAGTAACACGAGCTTCCACAGGTCATGGTCCAACAGATGGACTCTTGACTGCTGATGATGATGACGGTATTACTGTCTCCTTTGAATTCTCAGAGGATGAAACAGTAGTCGGTTCAGCATTAATCAGATGGAACATCGGTGAAGTTCAGTGGCTTGAAGCAAGCTACCCAGCTAGCGGTACAGGTGTTGTAAGAGTAATTGATCCAGACATGAACTTAAACCCAGAAGCAGTCGACAATTTCAATGTCGATGTGTGGTCTGACTCCGACGCCGGAGGTATTGATCTGACTGTAACTGAGACTAATGAGGCAACCGGAATATTCGAAGGTACTGTGTTCTTCACAACTACTGACGAATCATCTGGTCACAGACTCAGAGTCGCAGAAGGTGACACTGTCACAGCAAACTATCAGGACAATACATTACCTAATCCATACACAACTGCAGATGAACTCGATATCTCTGCCACTTCACTAATCGGTACAATTGTACCTCCTCTTGAGAGAGCACCAGCTGCTAACTTGAGAGTAGTTGATGCCCTCGGTAACAGCTTAACCTCTGTTAGCGTTGATCAACAAGTACAATTAACTGCCGACTTAGCAAATGGCCAGGATAGAGATCAAGCATTTGCATACTTGGTACAGATTCAGGATGGCGCAGGTGTTACAGTCTCACTAGCATGGATTACAGGTTCACTATCTGCTGGTCAATCATTCAGCCCTGCTTTATCATGGATCCCAACTGAAGCTGGCACTTATACTGCCACTGCATTTGTCTGGGAATCTGTTGATAATCCAACGGCATTATCACCACCAGTAAGTACAACTGTCATCGTAAAGTAAGATAACTAGTTCTCATTTTCCCTTTTTTTCTTTTTTTTGAATCAACACTTAACGTTAGTTATGAACAATTTTTCCAGAAGCAATATCTAGGAGATAATATCCAATTATTCTAAATTGAAATTTAAAATTTTATTCTTGTTTTTTATTTTACTTTTAATCATTCCAGTAAACAATGCTTTTTCAGAACTAGAATTACTTACAACCACCAAAGTCTACACTGTAGGACAACCTCTTTTTGTGTATGGTAAAGGCCAACCAAATGAAACTTTGATAATTAGATTATTTGCTCCAGATGATACAATTGTAAAGTTTGATCAATTCACTACTACCAGTGATGGTTCTTTTAACCATGTATTATTGACATGGCCCAATGCAACTTCCAGTTTCCCATTTGGAACCTATGCCATTGAAGTAATCAGTACAGAACAAAAAGGCATCTCTCAAAAATTAGATGTAAAATTTACATCTACTACTGATCTAATCGAAGTGCCTGTGGAAAGACAGATCAATACATCCGTCTTTGCACCAGAGACTGCTGCAATAAATACCCCATTTAGGGTGTTTGTGCAAACTACTAGTGATGGACTACTAATTGGAGATGATCCAAAAGATCTTCTTCAAACAACTCATGTCCACTTGCCTTCTGGAAAAGTAGAAACTATATCAAATGACTTTAAGACACTGCATCAGGGATTATACTATACAGATTATACTCCAAGAGAGGAAGGAACTTATGTTTTTCATGTTGTTTCTTTTAGTCAAGGAACAATCTCTCACGGATCGGCTGCTACCAATGTTCAAAAGCAGGACATTGAAGGAATCTCAAACCAAATAATAAAACTAAATTCAGTTTTAGAAGAAACCTCAACTGAATTAAACACATTAAAATCGGAAATCAAAGGATTTGGCTCTACTTTGGGGAATGCCAGTAGTAATATCGATACAAGTGTAACTTCAATATCTAATTCTGTGCAAAATATTGAAGAAGCTTCATCACAACTAAACTCGTTGTTTTTCCCAATTGTTGCATCAATTGGAATAATTGTGGCACTTCAAATTGCAATACTTGCCAGAAGAAGATAGTTGTGAACTATTATCAAACATACCGATAATTTCTTCCTGCTTCATAGACCTTACTGAGATCTCTACAGGCATTACTTTCCGCAGTTTCTGTGGTAGTTTACAATAATCTTATTTCTCCCAATATTTTACTGGTTAAATTGGTAATATTCTCGCTACATTTCTATAATACACAATAGTAAAATTAATTGTAATGCCCAAAGCGGCTATTTTTTTTGGTGTTCTTCTTGTTTTAGTAATACCTGTAAGCTCTTATGCAGCCGTAGAAGGAGATTTACTTAAAAATAATTCATTGTATAAAACTTCTAATAATTTATTTGATTCAGGTATTTTAAAAATTGATTCAGATTTTTTTAAATCAAATAATTTTAAAAGATACATTATATTTGGAACAGGTCCAGACAATTCGAATTTTTTAAAACAAAATTCGCTTTATGGAATTCAATCTAACGGAGGATTTTTTTATGTTGCGGTCCTTCCAGAACACTCAATTTCCAATCTAGTTTCTCAAGGATACTATATCATAGAGGATTCAAAGTTGGATTTTCTTTCAGATATATCTAATGTAACTGACGCATCTAAAATTGGTGAGATTACTGGTTCAGCGTTGGCACAAGCAAAATACCATGTTACCGGAAATGGTATCAAAATAGCTGTAGTTGATACTGGTGTGGACTTTTCAAATTTGGACATTCAGCATTCTCTAGCTAGAGACAAAAACAATCACCCAATAATGCTTGATGCAGATGGACAGGGAATCATACTGACAAATGCTACTTTTTTTGCATACATAGACAAGGATGAAATTATACGAAATTACACAAAGCCACTTCCTCAAGGAATTACCTCGTCAGTATACAAAACAGACGACGGTATTTTTCTAAATATATCTCAAGGTGGAAATGGAACTCAAATTCCAATTTACAACTCGTTTTTCCCACAATTTGGAAGCTCACCAATATTTAATGCTACATTGGACACTGATATTAAAATCGGCACAGATAATCGAAATTACATCAAATCAAAAAGTGGAATTTACCACCTGGGTGTAATGTACCAAGGAGGTCTTGAAGGAACCTTAGCAAGAATTCAAGCTGTACCTGTGCTTTTTGTGGATTCTAATGTTGCAGGAACATATGACACTATAATTCCTGATATGAGTACTTCTTGGGAAGATTATACTAAATATGATTTAAAACCTGGTGAGAAACCAAAATATGATTTTGATTTTACTGATGAAAAACCAATTGTCTTGGGAAGCGGAAAGGAATTTCTCGTATATGATTCCAACCATGATGGTAAGGCAGATTACAGTGCGGGAACAATTGGGGCCCAAGTACTAGATGTTTATGGTGTGATTCAAAACAAAACTGTAGACGTTGATAAAACACTAAACGCAATTAATGGAACTTTGTTGCCTGCACTTGATCCTAAAGGAGAATTTTTTGGAGTTATGACTGATTTTGTGGGCCATGGAACTTCCAGTACTTCCTCCATTGTGTCAAAAGGCGAGCAAACATATGACATTTACAACAACACTGGCAAGTATACAATCAAAGGAGTTGCACCTGGTGCAAAAATTGTTCCAGTAAAATCATTGTGGGTAGGAGATACTGTTTATGCTTGGCTGTGGTCATCTGGATTTGATAGTCAAGAACACAGTTGGAATTTTACAGGAAAACCCAGAGTGGACATAATTTCAAATAGTTGGGGAATTTCAAATTTTCCATCATTTAATTCTGCACCTGGACTTGATGTTCTCTCCATAATACTTGGCATACTTGCAACACCGCATTCCCTTGATGATAATTATCCTGGTGTGACAATTGTTTCCAGTGCGGGCAATTCCGGACATGGTTATGGAACAATTGGCATGCCTAATGCAGCTCCATTTGGAATTGCAGTTGGAGCTACTACAAACAACGTCTTTGTTGGATATGGTCCATTTAAAGATCAGCCAAGATTTGGAAATTCCACTTCTCACTTTAATGATGTAGTGGACTTTTCAAGCAGAGGTCCTGGAATAATTGGCGATCCAAAACCTGACTTGATGTGTATTGGTGCTCACGGTTTTACTCCATCCAATGTTCTTAAAACTACAAAGAATTCTACAGAAGAATCTTTTTCATTATTTGGAGGAACTAGTATGGCTGCACCTCTGGTTTCTGGAAGTGCAGCTGTGCTAATGGAAGGATTACACAAAAATTCAAAAGAATACGATCCATTTACAATCAAAAATATTTTGATGTCAACTGCAAAAGATCTTCAAAATGATCCGTTCACTCAAGGTTCTGGATTAGTAGATGTAAATGCAGCCCTAGGTTTTGTAAATGCTGAAGAAGGAATGTTTGTAGTTTATAATGACGCATCATATAATAACATCAAAAAAATTTTAACACCTGCACTTGAATCTATAAATTCAACATCTATAGGATTTAAGCAATTTAAATTCCCAACAAAAAATATGCCCATGACAAGTTGGTTTGCAGGGTATTTGCTTCCAGGAGAACATAGTAAAGCAACTTTTACAATTGAAAATCCAACTGATAAACCAATTCAAATATCTATTAAACCCACAACAATATCTTTAATTAAAAATACAAAATTTGATGCTACTACCAAAGTCCGTCAACAAGATTCAATACTTAACAAATCAGATACATTCATTCCAAATTATATCAAACTATCTGATATCAAAGAACACAAAAAATTAGGTGAATTTTTTGGTAATAACTCAATCCCTGCTGAATCCTCTTTGATGATATTGAATCTGAATTTTCCATTTGATAATTTTATGAACAAGACAGATCCTCTTTATGCCAATGATACAAAGATCTCTTCACTATACCTTTATGATTGGATTGATAAAAACAACGATACCAATATAGCTAGTGATGAACTATCTATGATTAACAGAGCTGGATCATGGGGAACTGTTCAAGAACTAAGAATTACTGAACCAAACGAACAATTCAAAGGAACTCCACTAGTTGGTGTATATCCCACTCCAACTAGATATTCTTACTATCTCGGTGATACAAAACAAAATTCAACTTCGATGGAATACACCATATCTGCAAGTTATTATAAAAAAGACAAATGGCCAATTATCTGGCCAGAATCTGAAACAATTACTGTGCCGGCAAATGATACTGCAAAAGTGGATATCTCTTTAGTTGTACCAAATGATTTGCAAACTGGTAACTATCAAGGTTTCATAACATTTGAAGGAACAAATCATACCGTAAACTCACCAGTATCTTTTGTTGTTATAAAAGAAATTGATCAAAAAGATTCACTTGTTTTAATTTCAGGAAAACAAAGCAATGATATCATGTTTGGTAATGGATATGTAAAAGGTGCATTTGATATGACAAATAGATACATGGCAGGTGATTGGCGACAGTATTATTTTGATATAAAAGATAATACAATAAATTCTGCAGCGATAGAATTATCTTGGAAAAACAATGACACAAACTTGTCAGTATTTGTTATGGATCCTAAAGGAAGAATAGTTCAAACCAATATGCCGTCAGGAGTATTTGGAAAATTTCTTGATTGGCCATCACTTGATTGGTTAGGCAATTCTGTTTTCAGTCAAGGAGGAGGATTCTATCCTGTAAAAAACAAAGATGATATTTCCACAGTACTTTATGTTCCTATTAATCAAACAGGAACATACACTCTTTTAGCTCACTCCACATTGTTTGGAGGAAATTCAACTACTGAACCAATTGTACTTGCAGCTAAATTCTCCAATATATCTTCAGAGATTCAACCTATCCAAATTCAATCAAATAAAACAGAAATCATATCTAATTCTATAAAAAATGCAACTATGCCCTCTGAATTTTCTAATCAAACAATCAGTAATGATTCTCAAATTATAATCCAATCTGATACACATGATTCATCTTTTAACATTGGTCTGACTGTAGGTATTGGAGTTGGAATTGCGATCGGAATTGTTCTGTTTTTAATTCTCAGACAAAAATCTAACAAATAATTGAATAAGGTTTATAAGCAATTTGGCGAGTACGACAGCTTGAATGTCTGAGCAGGGGACAAAAAAATCCGGTGGATTATCTAGAAGAGATTTTCTAAAATTAATGGGGGCTGCAGGCACTGGTCTGGCATTTGCTCCTTTTGTTCCGTTTGGAAATTTCATGCCAAACCCTTCACAGGCTAATCTTACAAGAGTTAAAGTCATTTTACCTGATGGCACTCAAGCTAATGTCAAAACATTTCCTGTTAATCATTCTGAAGTAATTACATATCCTAGTACTGGAGATCCTGCACTTGATGCAGAAGCATTTCGAAAGTGGCAATTCATTAGACTGCCATCAGAACTTGGCGGAGATAAACAAGACGTTACATCTTTTAGAGCATACAGTATGGTATGTCTTCATCTTTGGTGTTTGTGGAAATATTGGCCAGAAGAAGGACGTAAGAGAGGAGAATGTCCTTGTCATGGAAGTATGTATAATCCCACAACTGGAACTGCATTTGCTGGACCTGCATCATTGCAAGCTGCACCATCTAACACATTAGCGCAACTTAAGTTTGAAACTGATGCAGATGGCTTTTTATGGGTTTTACCACCAATTTGGGGTGTGAATGCTAATGGAGTAATAGGATATGGCCGTTTCGTTACATAGACGTACTGGCGCAGTCGCCTTTTTCTACTGGCTCTGGGATGGACTAGACAGAACAATCTTTACTGGAATTAAATTTTCATTTCCTGCAAGATTTGTAAGTCCATTTGGATTTTTGGGGATGCTTACATTTGTTGTGTTTATAATACTTGGAATTTCTGGAGCTTTGCTAATGTTTTACTACCAACCAGTATTGAATAGAGCATGGGATAGTGTTCATTTCATAAATAATGATGTTCCATTTGGTTTTCACATTAGAAATATTCATTATCATGCATCCAACGCAATGGTTCTCTTGGCAATTTTACACATGTATTACCAATATTTTAGCGGAAGATACAAAATTAGAAATGAAATTTTATGGGCAACTGGTGTAATACTTGGAACAGTTACAATTCTAGAAGCATTTACTGGATATGATGTTATATTTAGTGAAAGAGCAGAACTTGCAATCAGTATCGCAGCATCTCTTACCACTTCAATTCCTGTAGCAGGACCAACAATTCGTGATGCGATGTTTGGTAGTGGATTTTCAGATTTTGTATTGAGATTTTATGCACAACATGTCTTTGTCTTGCCACTAGTGATGCTTGGACTGATGGCAGTTCATTTTCCACGATTCCTAGTTTTTGATGTACCTATGGTAATGGCAATTGGTGGAGCAATTATGCTTACAGGAGGTGTATTTCCAATTGATATGGGATTCAAGTTTGAACCTACAGTGCCACCTGGCGTCACGGTCCCTGAATGGTATCTCACAGGACTGTACTCATTTTTGAGGACACAATATGACAAGTTTGTAACTGGTGTGCTTTGGCCTGGACTATTCATAGCATCATTTTTACTAGTTCCATTTATCGATAGATATAAGAAATTCTCATGGAAAGATCGACCAATAATTACTGCATTTGGAATTACAGGAATTGCTCAGATTATGGTTACTACATACTGGGGATTCTACATCCCATCAGATAGTAAGATTCCACTGGTACAGCGTTTGGTAATTGATCCAGTATTTCTCTATACCGTAATGATATTGCTAGTTCCGCTAGGATTTGGATTTTCGTACATGATGATTAAACTTGCAAAAGAATCTGAAAGAAAGGCCAAACTTGCTAAAGAAAAAGGTCCAAAGAAAGTAGCAACAATTAATCTCTCGCAAAAATGGATTAACTGGTTAATTGTTGCACTCTTGGCATTTCAGGTATTTCTAAACATTGCAGCTTATAACGCAGCCTTGACTGGAATGAAAAATATTTCATTATTCTTTGTTGGTATTATTTTGATAGTGTTTGCTGGCTTCTTCCATCTTTATAGATATGCGCTAAATCAAGCGAAGAATCCACCTCCACCGCCACCAATACATGAGGATAAACCAGAGTTGGTAGAATTACAAGTATCTTCAAGTAAACTTTCAGAAGGACACTCATCTGATATTGGTACCAAAGAACCAAAGGAAATTGCCCCTCAAATATCTACTCCAAAAATTCAAGCAGATTTAGGAGTTGGCGCTAGTATGAGTTCTGATTTTGGCTCATCAGATCTAAAAAAACCATAGTCTTTTAAAATTCTAAAAAAGCTTTATAAGAACTCCTGAGACCTAAAAAAATCGTTGAGTGCAACATCTAGTCATGCATATGGTGTAGGAGTCTTGGCAATTATTATTGGTGCATCAGTAGGAATTGTATATTATACATCATTTTATCTTCCAGAATCTTTGGCAAAACCAAAAGTCGACGAAGAAGTACTGCATCCCATTAAATCTACAATAATAGAGATGATACCAGGTTCTTCAAATCAACAACAACAAGATAACTTTGAGCCAAAATTAATTAACATACAATTAGGAATCGATAATCATGTTGTATGGAATAACAAAGATATTACTGCACACACTGTAACACCAGACGATGCGGCACTTAAAGACCCATACAGTGGACCATTTGGTTCACCTGGAGTTATAAAACCTGGAGAATCATACGAATTTACGTTCACCAAGCCAGTTAACTTTTCATATCATTGTTCCCCACATCCATGGATGACTGGAACTTTGAAAATTGGAGAGTCTAGAATCTAAATTGAATATTTTGCAAAAATTATTTTACTTTCAATTTCTTTATGCTGCTCAATAATTGACGCACGAAATTTTACCTCATGAACTTGTTTTGGTTCAAATCCTATTAATGCAGTAAACTCTGCTTTGTTTTCGGGCATAACATCTTTGTTAATGAACAATCTTGAAACATTTTGGGATATTTTCTTTCCGTTATATGATTTGTAAATAATATGTTCATTTGAATCTAAAATTTGTGTATTAATTACAACTCCATCATATCGTCCTGGATATGACACAACAATTATTCCTCTAATTTCAGAATTTGGATGAATCTCTTTTGGCCCCAAATTAAATTCAATATCGTTCATGTAAACAACGTCTTTGAGTCAGAATAAATAATTTTGTTAAAACGGGCCGGGAGGGCTTCGATCCCTCGACCACTGGATTAGAAGTCCAGCACTCTATCCAAGCTGAGCTACCAGCCCAAGAATCTGAAAATTAATTGTCATTTTAAGGGTTTACAACCATTTTTTCTGATAATTTTCTCTTTCCATTTTAAACAAAAACTGTTGTGCATAACCAGCATAAGGTCCAAAATGCTTTACAATTTTTTCATGTAATTTGTTATATTGTTTTTCTGTAATTGATTTCGTTTCCAATCCAAATTTTTCAAAATAATATTTTTCTAAAATTCTAATCATCCATCTATCTAATGGAAATGCTTCTAACTTATCAAGAGAAAACAACAATATGCAATCTGCAACCTTATTTCCTATTCCTGGAACTGTTAGAATCGTTTCTTTTGCATCTTGATAGTTGGATTTTTTTAAATGATCGAAATCTATCTGTTTTGATTCAACCATTTTTGCTGCATCTATTATGAATTTGGCTCTATACCCAACACCACAATTTTGAATCTCTTGAATAGTTGCATTTGCTATCTTTTTTGGTTCTGGAAACATGTGAAATTTTTTATCATCAAATCGAATCTTTTTTCCAAATTTTATTGAAATTTTTTCTAAACTTGATTTAATTTTCTGAATATTAGAATTTGAAGAAACAATAAATGATATGAAACATTGAAACGGATCCTGTCTCACTAATCTAAGTCCCAAATATTTTTGCACAGCAATTTTTGTTGTTTTATCTTTTGAAATTGACTTGATTATCTCTTCCATATTATCAGTATCTCTAAAAAAATCATATTCTCTGTTAGAATATGACATGATTTTTCCCAAAGTGTTAATTTTTAAAACATCCTGACCGTTAACCCCATACCACAAATCTTTTTGTTTGGTCCAAAGAAAGATTTGACCACTATTGACCGTATTTTCTAAATTAATTACATCGTAATCTATCATTTCAGATGGATATTACTTCATTTACATCTGGGGCGTGAGCCTTCAAACCAAACTTTTCATGAATTTCTTGGGCAAACTTTTCACACGATTCTACATCCCCATGAACTGTTAGAACTTTGGGATTGCCTTTGATTTTTTTAATTACCTCAAAAAGTTCGTTTCTATCTGCATGCCCTGAAAATTCAAATTGTTTTACTTCAGCTGCAACACTTAGCTCCTTTCCCCTAGTGGACACCTTTCCTGAATCTAGTAATTTTTTTCCAGGAGTACCATCTCCTTGATATGAAACAAGTGCTATTCCATTTTTTCTGTTAAATGAAAGTTCTTGTAAATAATATGTTGCATTCCCTCCTACTAACATTCCAGCTGGAGAGATAACTACACAGGGTTCTTCTAATGCATGTTTTCTTTTTTCATGATCTTTGACAGCAACTGCCCCATTAATGGCATCTGCAAACACTTTTGGATCTCTTAGATAGTCTGGATGATTAAACATTATCTCATTTACTTTTAGTGCCATACCGTCCATTATGATTTTGTGTTTGAAGTTTGAACTTCTTAAAATGCATGCCATCTCTTGAGAGCGCTCAACTGAAAACGATGGAATGAATAACACTCCTTTTCTGTCTATCACCTCATTTGCAAATTCAATTAAATCTCTTTCAGAATCTTTTCTTGGTTTTTGTTCTGTTTGCGAATATGTGCTTTCAATAATTAAAAGATCTATATCTCCTATATCCAAGTCTGCCTCACGAAGCATTCTTGAACCATGTGTTTTGATATCACCAGTATAGAAAAGACGTTTTTTCTGAGATTCTACTAATACCGAACCTCCTCCAATAACATGCCCTGTTTCTCTTAATTCAAAAGTTGCATTACCTTTGGTAACTTTTTCTCTGAACCCTATCTCTTTTGCATTTCGCATCATATTGTTTAATTCAGGTAATCCAAACGGTTGAGCATCTTTTGTAATTTTTAACATGTCTTCAATGAGTAATCTTGTCAAATCAAAAGTTGGAGGAGTTGCATAAACATCAGTATTTCCGCTTACAAACAAAGATGGTACATTTCCTGAATGATCAAGATGGGCATGAGTAATAATAATTGCATCCAGATCTTTTGGCTTAACATGTATGGGATACTCTGGTGGCATTCCTCGCTTTCCAAACAATATTCCATAATCTAATAATAGATTTGTCCCATCACAATTCACCAAAAAACCTGATCGGCCTACTTCGTTGGCAGCTCCTAAAATTTTAACTTCCAAGAAATAAATTGAATCCCTCTCTATGTTAAAACCTTCTTAGAAGCGATCCGATCATTATGCGTATCATAGAATCTACAAAAGCTTTAATTAGTGTAAGCTAAGACTCGTTCTTTATGGGAAGAAGCTTCCAAGAATGGTTAAAACAACAAGATCAAGCAGTAGTTGCTAAAACACGTGCAGGCGACGAAGCAAACAAACCACTTCTTAACCAACTTAATTGGATCTGGGTTAACAATCTCATGAAACAGAGAGCAGACCTAAATCCATCTTCAGCTGAATTACTTGACTGGGTAACATCTGGTCAAATTGATGCAATGAGAAAATAAACGTGCTAAACACGTTATCTTTTTGTTTTTTATTATCTCGCTAATCTTTCTTCATGCACGACACTGAAAAAATGAAAAATTGTATCTACGATCAATTTCATAACAGGGTTATGAATTTCGATTATGGTTTAAATAGGAACCTATCATTGATGAAATTGTAATGCCAATAGCAATACTTCCAGACATTGATGAACAAAGATGTATCGGATGCGCACTATGTGTAGAAATCTGTACAACTCTTGGTCCTGATGTCCTTAGAGTAAAACCAGTTGAAGGTTGGAAGAGAGGTAAAGCATTTGTATTTTATCCAGAAAGATGTATTTCTGATGGTGCATGCATCGGTGTATGCCCAACAAAATCAATCTTTTGGATGAGACCAATGAATTACACAGCTGGACAACCAGTACCTCTTCACAAAAACGGTATCTTCATCAAAGGTTGGGCAGAAGACGCTGCACTATAAGCAGAATCTTTTAGCACACACTTTTTTCTTATTTTTAATTAAACAATAGATTTTTTCTTTATTTCTTTTGGAATAATTTTCATATAGTATTTCAAAAATTCATCTGTCTTATCAAAATAAACTTCTGAAAATTTATTGTTTTGAAAAAACTTTGTCCATGTATTCTCAAATGTTGGAAAATCTTTTGGGTAAAAATTTAATCTTGAAGTTTCATGATGTGCAGCAGGAAAAATATCTGAAATTTCCAATGGTATTAATCCCAAATGTGGACTATACTGACAAACTTGAACAGAATCAATATCTTTGAATTTACGTTTCAATGAGGAATATTCGTGTGACAAATATGCTGGTTTTGTATTGGACTCCTTGGTAATGATCAGAGTTTTTTTCTTTGACTTGAATTTTCTAACTGTTTTATGATATGATTGAACCTCTGGACGGTATTGATCCTCTTTTCCATAAAGAAAAATTGCTTTTTCTTTGAATTTTGGGGTGGCAACTGCAAGATAATTAGAATTTTCAGTAAGAATATCTATCATTTCAAATAATTTTGGATGTGCTCTTGCTTTTTTTATGACGTATTCCCATAGCCTTCCTTCATGAATTGCTTGTTTTACCTTATCAACTTCAATTTTTATCGCATGTAAATTATGTAACGCAATTTCATTAATTTTCTCAGTACCTTCAATTTGGCGTAATTCCTCAGGGGTATACTTTGAGCATACCTCACAATTGCACGGGAATACAGAAATATCCGAAAGATTTCTTGTACCATCATCAGTGATGTATCTTTCTTGTTTAGCATATAACATGTAAGAGGCAGAATCAAAAGTATCACAACCAAGTGCAACTGCAAATGGTATGGTTAATGGATGCCCAGCACCAAAAAGATGCAGTGGTATGGAATGAGGTATCTGTTTTTTTGCAGATATGATCATTTGCGCTAATAATTTGTATTCATATGACTCCATAAACTCAACTGGGCTCCCCAAAGCTAGCATCTTAAAACCCATATCCACTAAGCTTTTTGTTGATTTTGCTACCAGATCAAAATGTTCTCCACCTTGTATTGGGCCAATCCAAATTTGACCATTGTTTTCACTTTCCTCAAGTGTTTTCTTTGATACATTGAGAGTATGGTTAACATATGATTCAGCTTTCTTCCATGGAAGTCCATAACCTGTAGGTTTGTCCAATGGAATTGCAAAATCTGTAAGAATTTTTTTTTCAAAATCTGCCATCTCTGATGCTGATACTTTGACATCACCATATTCTAGAACTTGATATCCTCCAGAATCAGTCATTATGGCTCCATCAAAATCTATTATATTGTGAATTCCTTTTTTTACAGCTTCATCACCGTAATTGTTCCTGGTGATGTATGCATTTGTAATTACTAGATCAAAACCCATCTCTTTGATTTTCCTAGATGGAATAGTTTGTTTTACTGGATGAATAACTGGTACATAAGCTGGCGTCTCTATTTTTCCATGATTGGTATGAATTATTCCAATTCTTCCAGCCAAGTCACTTTTCAAAATCTCAAACAAGTCAATACTTCTCAATTGGAGCTTTATTTAATCAATAAGCAAAAAATTTTTTTAAATCATTCTGTTTTGTTACTAAATCAAGCCAATCAACTTCTTCATTTATGCTGCTTCCATTAATTATACTCAATATTATTTCTGTAACTTCTGAAATGCTTTTTCCTGTAACATCTACTTGGAATACCTTTACCCCGAACTTATTTATTGCATCATGTGCTATTATTCCTAAAATCTCGCTACCTGCATTTTCTCTAGTTTTTTCTTCTGCATATTCTCTATTTTTATAAACTGAAATCAAATCATATGGATTTCTTCGTAAAATAATTACTTTCTTTACTTGCTCTGGTGATAGAACATACGGTGCTAAATGTCCTACAATTAAACTAGGAGTTGAAATTTTCTCTTTGATTATTTTCTCTAATTTTGATATGTCTACATCATTTGTATCTTCATTTTTCTCAAATAATCCTGCATCTTTGGCAATAGTGTTTATGTCATTAATTGATAGTCCTAGATGTTTAGAAATCTCCTTTGCTACTGTATGTTTTCCTACGCCTGGATTTCCAGTAATTACTATTGACATATTATAAAATCCACATGGGCTGAAATAAACAATTTCTGCAATACTAATAAGTACAATAGCATTTTTGTGTGTATTGCAAATTGGCTTACTAGGTAAAGCAAATGTTGGAAAATCAACATTTTTCTCAGCAGCAACTGAAACTCCTGTCCCAATAGGAAATTTTCCATTTACCACTATTCAACCAAACATCGGTGTTGCATATGTGAAATCTGATTGTGCGTGCAAACATTTTGGAATTAAACATCAAAATCAATTATGTGTAAATGGAACTAGGTTCATACCAATCAAGCTAATTGATGTTGCAGGATTAGTACCTGGAGCTCATGAAGGAAAAGGATTAGGAAATCAATTTCTTGATGATGCAAGACAGGCAGAAATCTTGATACATGTTGTTGATATTGCTGGGACCACCGACATTCAAGGACACCCTGTCCCGATAGGCACACACAATCCTCTTGAAGACGTTAAATTTGTAGAATATGAATTTGATCAGTGGTTTATAGACATACTTCGAAGAGAATGGGATAAACTTAGTAGGGAAATAGAACAAAAAAGAGCAAAACTAACTGATGGCATTGCAAAAAGATTTACTGGTTTGGGAATCAAAGATTATCAGGTACAGGACGTATTACATAAACTAGAACTAATATCAAAAAATCCAAAAGATTGGAATGATTCTGATATCCAAACTTTTGTCAAAGAATTAAGAAAAAATACAAAACCGATAATAATTGCAGCAAACAAAGCAGACCTTTGCAAAGATCTCGATATAATTAAAAAAATTTCCGATAAAATTGTAATTCCTTGCAGTGCTGAGACTGAATTACTGCTGCGAAAAGCTTCCAAATCAGGTATTATTAATTATGAATCTGGCGATGAAAAATTTTCTATATCTGAAAATAAAGAAATATTGCCTCAACAAAAAAAAGCACTAGACTTGGTAAACACAGTGTTTTCAAAAATACATTCAACCGGGGTTCAAAAAATCTTAAACATTGCAGTATTTGATTTGTTAAAACTTATTGTCGTTTTTCCTGTAGAAGATGAAACAAAATTAACAAACAAAAATGGTGATATTTTACCAGATGCAAAACTGTTACCACAAGATTCTACTGCAAAAGATTTAGCGGGTTTAATTCATGCCGACATTGCTAAAGGATTTTTACATGCAATTGATTGTAAAACAAAACAACGAATAGGTGGTGATCATAAGCTAAAAAATGGAGATGTAATCAAAATTATTTCAACATTAAGTAGAGGATAATATGATTGGTTTAGGCGTTGAAAGCACAGCTCATACATTTTCTTGTGCAATATTAGAGAAAAAAGGAAAACAAGGGAAAATTTTATCTGATGTAAGAAAAATTTATCGTCCACCTGAAGGTGAAGGAATTCATCCAAGAGAAGCATCACGTCATCACGTTGAAAATAGTGCTACTGTGTTATCTGAGTGTCTTCAAGAAGCTGGAGTTACAATTAAAGATCTTGATATTATTTCATATGCAGCAGGACCAGGACTCGGTCCATGTTTAAGAGTGGGGGCAGTAGTTGCACGGTCTTTGTCATCATATTACAATATTCCAATCTATCCTGTGAATCACGCAATTGGACATATTGAATTAGGAAAATTACTTACTGGCGCAAAAAATCCACTGGTTCTTCTTGTTTCTGGAGGCCATACAATGCTGCTTGCGTTTTTAAATAAACAATGGCGTGTTTTTGGAGAAACTTTGGATATTACATTGGGTCAGCTACTTGATCAGTTTGGAAGATCAATTGGATTTGCTTCACCTTGCGGGAAAAATATTGAAGATTTGGCTTCATCCTCTTCTAATTATGTTCTACTTCCATATTCTGTAAAAGGCAATGATGTATCATTTTCTGGGTTGTTATCTGCAACAAAATCAATTATACCAAAAAGTAAAGCAGATGCATGTTTTTCACTACAGGAAACTGCCTTTGCAATGATTAGCGAAGTAGTAGAGCGGGCATTATCATTTACTAGAAAAAAAGAATTGTTAATTGTTGGAGGTGTTGCTGCAAACAAAAGATTATCTGAAATGCTACACGATGTTTGTAAAAGACATGGTTGCAAATTTTTTGTAGCTCCACAAAAATATGCAGGTGACTGTGGCAGTCAAATATGTTGGACAGGATTATTAGAATCACAAGTTAAAAATGGAGTTTCTCTAGATGAGACTTTTGTCACACAATCTTGGCGATTGGATTCAGTCAAAGTAG
Organism: Nitrosarchaeum sp.; assembly: GCA_023265135.1. Lineage (GTDB taxonomy): Archaea > Thermoproteota > Nitrososphaeria > Nitrososphaerales > Nitrosopumilaceae > Nitrosarchaeum. The sequence continues at coordinate 615,606 of JAHFUM010000001.1, forward strand.
ATTATTGATTTTTATGCTCTGTTATTGCATTTTCTATATTTTTTAGCCAATCTTTAGTATTGAATACTCCAAATTTGTATGTCTGTTCACCTTCTTTTGTTTTGGCAGTGAAACATACTTTTTTTATCAATCTTCCCTCTTTCCAAACTTTGTTTACGTCGTTTAATGGAACATCTACTACTGTATCTCCAAAACGTTTTGAAAAATCCATCATTCTTGATTGAGTCTTATCAAATGCAAGCCTTCTATTTGTAAGAGTTAGAATTCCTGCACCCAATTTATCTTCATTACAATCTTCCTGTTTTAGTCTCTTTTCTCCTTCTTCCATGATTATCTTTTAATCAAATTCATCAGGTTATAATTTTAATGAAATGATAGTATCCAAAATTAAAATCGAAATATGCCAATAATTCTGCCTTTTTTGTTGAATATGATTCTGATTTACTTATAATCAAATGTAAAGCCGTATATCCTAGCTACTTGTCGATTCGACATCCCATGGCTGAAATCCCATCATCAGGTCTTGTACGTAGTTTATCTCTAGTAGACATTGTTATGGTAGGAATTGCAGCCATGATAGGTGGTGCCATCTTTGTACTGGTTGGTCCCGCAATGAATGAGGCAGGACCAGCGCTTATGATCGTGTTTTTAGTCAATGGTGTAATTACATTATTTACAGCCATGACTTATGCAGAACTTGGTTCTGCACTTCCCGAAGCTGGAGGTGGTTATGGCTGGATTAGGCAAGGGTTACCAAGACCAAACGCATTCATCAGTGGATGGATGGCGTGGTTTGCACATATGATAGCAGGAAGTCTTTATGCAGTAGCATTTGGTTCGTTTCTTGCCCATTTGCTTACCTTGATGAATATAATAGTCTTTGAAGGATTAGACAAGATAATTGCAGTACTGGCAGTTGTGCTTTTTACTTACATTAATGTCAAGGGAGCATCAGATACTGGCAAAGTTGGAAGTGCGATTACCTTTTCCCAATTAGCAATTATTGGCATTCTTATAATTGCAGGTTTGTATGCAATTAGTTTTACCAATCATGACTGGCCTGACAATTTTCAGGACTTCTTTCCAAAGGGCAGTGTTGGTGTAATTATTGCAATGGGTTTGACGTTTATTGCCTTTGAAGGGTACGAGATAATTGTACAAACAGGAGAAGAGGTAAAAAATCCAAAACGAAACATTCCACGTGCAATTTTTATTTCATTGGCCGTAGTTGTTGTTCTGTATATTGTTTTTACATTTGCTTTCATAGGAGGTCTGAATCCATCGCAGACTGGAGAAGATCCTTGGAAATTTATCGGAGAACATAAAGAGCTTGGAATAATTGAAGGTGCAAAGTTTCTTTTACCATTTGGTGCTTTGATAGTACTTGTTGGAGGCATTGTATCCACATTATCCGCATTAAATGCAACTACATTTTCATCTAGTCGTGTTGCATTTGCAATGGGAAGACATTACACTTTACCTGTAGAATTTAGCACACTACACAAAAAATATCATACACCGCACTATGCAACAATAGCATCAGGTGTGATAATGGCAGTGGTTGCCGTACTGTTACCGCTTGAACAAATTGCACTTGCTGCAAGTGTAATGTTTCTTTTTCTTTTCACTCAGGTAAACATTGCTGCCATAACAATTCGTCGATTATACGGACACACACTAGACTATGGATTCAAGATGCCACTCTTCCCCGTTTTGCCTTTAATTGGAATATTTACCAAAATTGGACTTGCTCTATATCTTTTGATTTATAATCCGCTAAGCTGGCTGATTGCAATTATTTGGATACTGATAGGTTTTTCAATTTACAAAATATACTCGGTTAAAAAAGAAATTGAGCATCATGCTCCTCTAATTGCAAGTGAGGGTCCAAAAGAAAGAAAAGATTATCGAATAATGGTTGTTTTTGATAAACACTCTGCAAAATTGGCCAAAATAGCATCAGCTATTGCGCAACAAAAGGATGGCGAAGTTTCATTTTTGAACATAGTGACAATCCCTACACAGTTACCCCTTACAGTGGCTCAAAAATTCAATGAGCCTGCAATGAGATCATTTGATGATCTAAAAAAAGAATCATGGCAAGTTCCAATCAGATATCTTATACGATTAACACATGATACTACTGAAGCTATTCTTGCAACAGTAGAGCAACAAGGAGTTAATCTGCTAATAATGGACTTTCACAGTCTGAAAAATAATAGAAAACTACTCTCACTTACCACATGTGATATTATGGGAGTGCACATGGGAGAAAATTTTCATACCGAGCTATCCAACCTAGTTGTTTCATATGACAAGGGGAGACATTCCAATATGGGGTTGGAAATCTCAGATATACTTGCCAAATCCCTAAACAGCAAAATCAGAATAGTCCGTGGAGTAACAGGCTCTCCAGAGGAAGAGAGAGACATTCTTGCAAAACTTAACGAGCGCATGTTTGATCTTGATATAAAAAAAATTCCAATACACAAAATACCTTCAAGAAAAGAAAATGTGATGCGTGATTTATTAGCACATTTTAACAGCACAATACCTGAGATAATCATAATGGGTGCTGGAAATCAATCTGATCAAGCATTTAGTCCAAAAACAATGGAAATTATTGAAAAAACAAAGACAACCATCTTTGTGATTAGAGATTCTCGATTATCCTCAATTCAAACTAGGTATTTCTGGGATAAACTGGCTCCAAGAATAAGGGAGAACAAATTTGCCTATAGGCTGTATCTGGATTTATTACGATTGTTGTATTTCATCCGAACGAAAAGACACCAGATGGAATCTGATGATGATTACTTTATATCAAAAAGAAAATAAAATCAATTTTCAAAGGTATTATCGTAAAATACTCCACATTAAATAATCACATATATCATCTCTATTCAAATTTGAACAGTATCGCATGAAATTCTAAAAAAATAAACTCTAAAATTATAACATTTTGATTAACTATTTAATGAAACTGCTAAAAAAAGGAGCCGAAGCTGATATCTATCTCACACAATGGAATGGCTCACGCGCGATACTCAAAATCAGAAAAGCAAAAAGATACCGTAACCCAATTCTTGATACAAAGATCAGAAAACAAAGAACAATAAAAGAATCGCAAGCAATTTCAGAAGTAAAATCATATGGAATTCCAACACCCCTAGTTTATTATGCTAATTTAAAAAAATCATTTATTATAATGCAAGAAATTCCAGGCAAACCTATTCATGATTTACCTAATTCAAAAATAATTGAATTATCAAAAGAAATTGGCAAGCTTGTTGGAATGATGCACAAAAATGGTATAATGCATGGTGATTTAACTACCTCGAATTTTATCTTGTACAAAAACAAAGTATATGTAATTGATTTTGGCTTATCGCAAAAAACAATCAAATCTGAAGATCATGCAGTAGATTTAAGATTAATCAAAGAAATTCTAAATAGTGCACACGCTGAAATAATGAAATCCACCTGGAAAAACTTCCTACTTGGTTACAAATCTGTGGTAGGTTCTTCAAACTATGCCAAAATCACTCACTTAGTATCGGTCATTGAAAGCAGAGGAAGATATGCTGCAGTCGTCTGATCTATTTTTTGTCTCTTCAAATCAATACAAATATCAAGAAGCAAAAAAAATTTTATTCTCATTTGGAATTCATCTTGGATTTTTTAAATATGATCTTGAAGAAATTCAATCATCTTCACTAAAAGAAATTGCATCAAAAAAAGCAATACATGCATTTCAAAAATATAAAAAACCAATAATAGTTGAAGATGATGGACTTTTTATTGATTCACTTTATGGATTTCCAGGACCATACTCTTCATATGTTTTCAAAACCATTGGCAACAAAGGAATTTTACAACTCTTAAAGCAAAATAGAAAAGCAAAATTTGTTTCAATTATTTCATTTTGCGATGATAAAAATTCTAAATCTTTTGAAGCAAAAATTGATGGACATATTTCCAAAACACAAAACGGGGAAGGTTGGGGATATGATCCAATCTTTATACCAAAAAATTTGAATAAATCCTTTGCAGAGTTGGCTAACAAAAATGAATTATCTCACAGATACAAAGCATTAAAAAAATTTTCTAATTGGTATTTACATAAGATGGAATCCAACGGTCAATGACTCTCTGATCGTTTTGCAATATCACAATTCTTGAAACAAGACTTTCATCCATTACTGAAAATATTTCACTCTGTTTAGCTATTTCATCACTAAATTTTTTTACTTCATCCATTTCTAACATATTTGAATGTTCCAATCTATTAGTTGAACGACCAATGTGCATGTATGATTTTATTTCAATAAAATGTGGACTTGATTGTTTTAACATTGATGCAAAAGCCGGAATCATTTCTTTTTGATCATTATAATTTCTTATGAGCGTAATTCGAAGTACGGTTCTTGTATCTAGATGTTTTAACATTTCTAATGTTCTATTCCATCTTTGCCAAGAATCATCATATTTTGGTTTGTTAATTTTTAAAAATGAGTCGTAATCTGCAGCATTTGTAGATAAATACAATTGTGTGGGTAATGCATCCTCATCTTGTAATCTTTGAATCATATCTGGTTCTTGTCCATTTGTTACAAGAAAAATTGATTTAGTTGCTTCTAAAGACTTGAGATATTTTATCAATTCTGGAAGCTTGGGATACATTGTTGGCTCTCCAGAAAGTGAAATAGCATAATGACTCGGCAATAATGATTCGTCTAATCTCTGTTTATCATTTCTAGAATCTCCATAATATCCCATGATCAATTTTTTCCTTTCCTCCATCAGTTTAGTCAATATTTCTTTTGGTTCTGCTACTTTTTCTGAATCCATTTTTAATGAATCATAGAATTCCATAGGTCTCCAACAATACACACAACGATTTTCACAATGCATCCCTGCAGGAGAAAATTCCATACATCGATGTGTGGAAATTCCATAAAATTTATGCTTGTAACAACTTCCTTCATGTTTGAATGATTTTTTTGTCCAGTGACAAAGTTCTACTGTAGAATGATCTGCAACTCCGTACTTTGCTTTTTTTAATTGCTGTGAAATTCCTGGTTTGATTTGTATTAATCTCTCTTCATCTTCAACTGTTTCTCCAGAACAACTCATATCAAAAATCCTATTTCGGTTTACTTAAATTGATCGAGATCTCTTTCATTTGAAAATTGTTCTCAAAATTTTTCATATTTTTAGCCGATTCCAGAGTGAAGTTTAATAACTGGATCTTTAACGTAAATTTAAGATTTGAAACAAATACATCTAGGATTACTATTCTTACTTTTAGCTGCATTAACCAGCATTCCTGTAAGTTCTGCATTTGCATCTCATGACTTAGATCGTGATGGGGTACTTGACGAAGTCGATAAATGTCCTAACCTTCAAGAAGATCATGAAGGTGCAATTGACGGATGTCCTTCTAACTTTGTTCCCTGGTATGATCAAGACTTTGATGGAATTCAGGATGATATTGATCAATGTCCAAATTTAAGGGAGAATTATAATAAATTCCAAGATACTGACGGTTGTCCCGATTCTCCTCCTGGAACCAACTCCACAGTACCTGACACTGACGGTGATGGTTTTATTGATGTGGTAGATTTATGTCCAACTCAACCAGAAACTTTCAATGGTATATCCGATACTGACGGATGTCCTGATAGTTTTGGTTTTGATACGGATTTAGATAGAGACGGAATTCCAGATCACTTAGATTCTTGCCCATTAAATGCAGAAATTTACAATAAATTCCAAGATACAGATGGCTGTCCTGATACTGTTGTTGATTCCTCATTTGTTGATACTGATAATGACGGAATAACAGACAAAATTGATTCTTGTCCAACTCAACCAGAAACTTTCAATGGTTATATCGATACTGATGGATGTCCTGATATTGCATTAAACACAGCATATGCTGATATTGATGGTGACGGTATTGCAGACAAATTTGATACTTGTCCATCTCAACCAGAAACTTTCAATCATTATGCTGACTATGATGGCTGTCCAGATTCAGTTCCTTCATTCTCTGAAAAGCTAAATGATTCTGATAGTGATGGTGTTATGGATGCAAACGATGCATGTCCACTAGTACCTGAAAGATATAACGGATTTGAAGATACAGATGGCTGTCCTGACATTCCTCCTTACACTAGTGATGTAGATTCAGATCAAGATGGAATTCTAAATAGTATTGATCAATGTCCAACAGTAAAAGAAACTTACAATGGTTTCCAAGATGATGATGGCTGTCCAGACTTTGTCAGTTCAAATAAACAAGTACCAGATTCTGATGGAGACGGTATTAATGATTATGCCGATTTGTGTCCATCTCAACCAGAAACTTTTAATGGTTTCCAAGATGATGATGGCTGTCCTGATAATCCATCTGCTGCTGATAGGGATAGAGATGGTATTCCAGATGCAATAGATGCATGTCCATTATCACCAGAAACTTACAATAAATTCCAAGATGATGACGGTTGCCCTGACAGTACATCTGGTTTATCTTCTTTAGATTTTGATGGAGATGGTATTGCTGATCTATCTGATAAATGTCCAACTCAACCTGAAACAGTAAATGGATTTGAAGACACCGACGGTTGTCCAGATATTTCTGTTATGGATTCTGATGCTGATGGAATTCGAGATTCACTAGATCAGTGTCCTACTGAACCTGAAACATGGAATAGATATCAAGATAATGACGGTTGCCCTGACAATCCATCTGCATTAGATGCTGATGCTGATGGAATTCCAGATTCTACTGATGCATGTCCACTAGTACCTGAAAGATATAACGGATTTGAAGATACAGATGGCTGTCCTGACATTCCTTCCTATTTGACTGAGGTTGACTCTGATTTTGACGGAATTTCAGACAGTAAAGATTCCTGTCCTCAAATTCCAGAAACTTACAATAAATTCCAAGATACAGATGGTTGTCCCGATTATGTTCCAGATAGTAAAGGTGCACCTGATTCTGATAATGATGGAATAAATGATCTAGTAGATCATTGTCCAAATCAGGCCGAAACTTTTAATGGAATTTTAGACTTGGACGGTTGTCCTGATAGTTACATTCCTAATATTGACAGAGATCAGGATGGTATTCCGGATGCAATAGATGCATGTCCAACTGCCCCAGAAACTTACAATAAATTCCAAGATGATGACGGTTGTCCAGATACAATTTTTGAATCATTTGTAGTAGATTCTGATAATGATGGAATAGACGATGTACATGATAAATGTCCACTAGTCGCTGAAACTTACAATGGATTCCAAGATGATGACGGTTGTCCAGATAGCAACATATCTCAACCAGATGCTGATGGTGATGGAGTTCCTGATGTAATGGATATGTGTCCAACACAAAAGGAAGTTTGGAATAGGTATGTTGATTATGACGGTTGTGCCGATACTGTTCCAACAGGTAAAGTTACTGTAGATACTGATGATGATAAAATAAACGATGAAATTGACAAGTGTCCAACTGCCCCAGAAACTTACAATAAGTATCAAGATGATGACGGTTGCCCAGATATTGCTCCAGAACAATCACGATACCAACATGATGCTGATCTAGATGGTATTTTAGATGCTGTTGATAAATGTCCATACGAAATAGGAAGTATTTCTAATAATGGATGTCCAGAGAAATAGGTGTATTGTATAATGAAAAAATATCATATTATAGCACTTCTGCTTCTAATAACTTCTATTGGTATCTTTCAAGGCAGTGCATATGGTGCTCAAAGCAATGATAATGACAATGATGGTGTGCCAAACAACATT
>JAHFUM010000025.1 GCA_023265135.1 Nitrosarchaeum sp.
AAGCTGAAGTACCTGAGTTAAGATTAGTCACTGGTAAGTTTCCAGTCACTTGAGAGGCTAAGTTAATATTAGAGATTGTGTTAGATGCACCACTGATTGTCTTATTAGTAAGTGTATCAGTTGTATCCCTTGCCACTAGTGTATCAGTTGCAGTTGGAAGAGTAACGGTTCCAGTATTAGAAATTGAAGAAATAATTGGTGAGGTTAAAGTTTTGTTAGTTAAGGTTTGGGTTGCATCATGCCCAACTAAAGTAGTTGAAGCATTAGGAATAGTAAGAGTCCTAGTAGTTGCTGTAGTTATTCCTGAAAGTTGGAATACTGCTTGTTTTGTAACATCTCCATCATCTTGAAGTGTAAACAGGGTATCTTTAAGAGTTATTGTGTTAGTGTTATCAAGGGTTTTATTTGTTAGAGTTACACTTGCAGAATTCTTCGCACTGTCTGAAGTATTATCAACATTACCAAGACCTACATCTCCTTTAACAATTCCAGTTGGAGTGTTAATTACAGGAGAAGTTAAAGTCTTATTAGTTAAAGTTTGAGCAGTAGATAAATCAACTAAAGTAGATGACGCATCAGGTAAAGTATAAGTCCTAGTAGTAGCAGTTGTGATACCACTTAACTGAAATTGAGCTTTTTTAGTTGCATCACCATCATCTTGAAGTGTGAATAAGGTATCTTTTAATTCAATTGTGTTAGTATTGTCTAAAGTCTTATTGGTTAAAGTAACTGAAGCAGCATTCTTGGTTGCATCGCTACTATTATCTACATTACCAAGACCTACATCACCTTTAACAATTCCAGTTGGAGTATTGATTACAGGTGAAGTAAGAGTTTTACTAGTTAAGGTTTGAGTTGCCCCAAGCGTAACTAAAGTATCACTAACATCTGGAAAAGTGAATGTTCTAGTTGTTGCTGTAGTTATTCCACTACATTCAAACTTGGCAATCTTAGTTACATCACCATTATCATGAACATCAAAAGCAGTATCAGTGAATGAAGAAGTTCCCCCACCTCCAGTTGCATCAATGGTAATTGAATTTGCACCATTTGTGATAGTTACACCAGTTCCTGCAGTCAAAGTAGCTAATCCAAAGTGTCCAGTAGAAGTGTTTCCAATTAATAGCTGACCATTAGTAGGACTATTACTAACTGTGGAAGTTGTTAAATCAACAGTTGATGCTGTAGCCAATGATCCTAAACCAAGATTAGTCCTAGCAGTTGATGCTGAATTCAAGTCACTTAAGTTATTTGCTACAGTTAGCTGAAGGTTGTTTGAAACATTACCCAATCCAACATCAGTTGCAGTAATTCCAAGTGGACTAGTTAAAGTCTTATTAGTTAAAGTTTGAGCAGTAGACAAATCAACCAAAGTAGAAGAAGCATTTGGAAGAGTGTAAGTTCTAGTAGTAGCTGTAGTAATTCCACTTAATTCAAATACAGCTTGCTTAGTTGTATCAGTGTTATCTTGAAGTGTGAATAAAGTATCTTTAAGAGTTACAGAATTAGTATTGTCTAGAGTTTTGTTAGTTAGAGTTACACTTGCAGAATTCTTCGCACTGTCTGAAGTGTTATCTACATTGCTTAAACCTACTTGAGTTTTAGTAACACTGTGTGGGTTAGAAGTAGATGCTACATGGGTATCAATTTGTGCATGAGTATTTGTCCCAATATCAGCAAGACCAGTGTGGCTAATTCCTCCTGGAATAACTACAGCTGTAATTGTGTTACCAGCATCGTTGTAAGTAAAATCAATTGTAGAAGAATCAACTAAAGCATTACCAACTGCATCTTGTGCATTTTCATCAGTATATTGAGTAATTGAAACATTTGCAGTTAAAATATTGTTGATATCATCGTAAGTCCAAGTAATACCAGTTCCATTTTGGATTAATGCAGCAACTCTATCATCAACTCTTTCATTAGTAAAATAAAGGTTAGTTCCTTCTGTTAAATCACTAGTTGATTTGCTTGCCATTGTAAAATGGACAGTAGTATCAGCAATGTGGGTGTCAATTTGGCTGTGGGTGTTAGTACCACTTCCACTTAAGTTCTGGTGGACAATGTTGGCTTCAGTGACATCTAAAGTGACATCAGATGTTCCATTAGTTACAGCAAGTTTTGAGGAACCACTAGCAATTGACTTAAATTGTAAATCAACTCCAACTTTTGCTTTAAATGGTTTTCCAGTTCCAGTACCAACGTTAGATGCAGTATTGGCTTCACCAACAGCACCACCTGTTGCAATTGTGATATCTACTTGTTTTGAAGTAGGATTATCAGTAGCAGTTAAGGTAATGTTAGCTCCTTCAATGAAGTTAACATTTGATTCTTTCCCAACTTTAGTAGAATTCTTTTTAATGGTGATTTTAGCATCAGGATTGTTTAAAGGCATTTTTCTTAGTCTCCTTATAAGATAAAGGACGAGTTTGCATCACAACGAAAATCGTATGTGATTAAACCAGTCAAAGGTGTAATTTTTAAGAAAAATGGTAAATCTGTTGTAATACCATCAACATGATCCAAAATATTAGGATCTATAGAAACATCATAAGTTTCAGGAGAAGATCCGGCTGGTGCATACCAAACTTTAGCTTTACGGTCAAAGAAAAATATAGAAACAACTATAGTGTCATTAGTTGTAATTGTTCCACCAGCCTTAATACTAAAAAACAACTGAGTTTGTTTATCTTCAGTGTTTGGGTTTCTATTTGTCCGAGGAAAAAATGCTTTAATTGCTTGGGTAGTCCATTGGGCACTTACTTGTCCATTAGATAGTGGACCATTTCCAAATGGATCAACTGTAGTTAAACTATTTGGATTAACATCGTATTCACTGGTTAATCCTGTACCAATCAAAAATCCTAAACTCATCAGTGGGGATCTCCCTTTTGCACTGCCTTACCTTATATTAAATGAATAGTCCTATACAATTTCCGTGACTGTAAAGTTCAAGATAACTACTGAAACATTAACCGAAACTGTTGAATATAAGTCAAATGTATCATTAGTTCCAAGTTGGACCGGCATCACACAAGCATAATATTTAGGATATCCACCAGCAAAAGTTGTAACTGTTCCTTCTCCAGTTAATGAGTAGGATCCACCAGTTGGTCTCCATCTAAATATATCCCCATTACCAATACCAGCTGGATAAGCATAAAATCCACATTCTTTACTAATTGCAACAGGAACAAAGGGGGAGGGAGTAATTGTTGCATAAATGTTATTCATACTTACCCCTGAGGCTACTCGAGTAATTGCTGCAGAAGAAATATTAGGTAAATCAACATTCCATCTAATTTTTGGTCTAGAAGGCCACCCTTCCATCACTTCAAAGTTGATTAGGTTAAATGAAGCATCAGTCTTACAAGCAAATGATAATTGTCTGTAAACTGTATATCCTGATGGTAAATCAGTTAAAGCATTAACATTATCTGATCTACTGCTTAAAATGTAACCTGTAGTTGTTAAATTAGATATTGCATACAAGTAATAAAATGTGTTAACTGATAATCCACCACGTTTAAAAGCTGCACCACTATGTCCTGTCCCACTAAAAGCAGTTGCAAGAACCAATGCAGTATTAGAAGTGATTGATGCAACAGTTCCAATTGTTTGAGAATTAGTTGAATCGTAGACTACATCTCCAACAACAAATTGAGTAGTAAACGTTGTTCCAGATCCAGTAACAGCAGTAGAAGAATTAGTATAAGTTACAGTTCCACTTAATGCTGCTGATTGAGCAATTCCATTTAATCCAACTGTAGTTAAATTGATTGTTTTACTTGAAGTAATATCAATATTATTAGAATTGGCAGAATCAACACAACTAAACTTACTGATGGTAAATGTTGAAGTTGAAGCCCACACTGGAGCAGCACCATTTCTAAATAATTGAGGATATAACCCACCAGTTGCAGTAATAGTAATTGAACCACCCCCAAGAGCAATACTAATTCCAGTTCCTGCAGTCAAAGTAGCTTTAGTTAAAGTGTTACCAGTTGAATTTCCAATTAGCAGTTGACCATCTGTATAAGATGTTTGTCCTGTACCTCCCCCAATTACTCCTAAAGCACTATAAGCTAATCCATTTGTATTAGTAGAATCAGCAACTAAAGGTAATCCATTTGATCCAGCTGGTTTCCACCTTAATCCATTAAATGTACTACCCGAAGAAACTAACAAGTCTCCTTTAGTACTTCCATGTTGAAAGTTAGTACTTCCAATACCAGAGGATGAAATTCTCCAGTTTGCTGATCCAACAACTGTAAAAGTTATTAATTCATTCCAAGCAACTGTAAATGTTGTATGGTGGTCGTTAATTAATTCCCCACCGGCAGTAGCAACAGTTGTAGCATTAGTTCCATCAACTGATGAAACAGAAACAGAAAATCCAACTGGAACAGCTGAAGTCAGTGGTAGAGTTAAAGTAATTGGAGTTGATGCATCACTAGATAAGATAGTTAACCCATCATCTGCAGCAACAATTGAATAATTAGCTGATTTGGTAGCAACATTAGTAAATAAAGCCCCAATACCAACTCTTGCTGCTGATTGAGTAGTTCCACCAGTTCCTCCACGGTTAACTGGTAAAGTTCCACTAGTGTTAGCCAAAGGTACAGTTCCAGTAGATATAGTACCAAGAGTAGTAATGTTAGTAGAGCCAGCCCATGTAGATAAAGCTGTATTCTCAACATTATTAAGAGATAAATTAGTTTTAGCAGTAGCAACAGAAGCTAAATCAGATAAATTGTTTGCTGCAGTTAACTGAAGGTTGTTAGAAACATTTCCCAATCCAACAACTGTTTTATCAACTGTAACCCAAGAAGTGTTAGTTGCATCAGTTTGTAAGAATTTGTTGGCATTAGAAGTTTGAGTTGGAAGAAAAGCATTTAGAGCTGCGTTTGCAGTTGTTTGTCCACTTCCACCTTGAGTAACCCCCAAAGTTCCTCCTAAACTAGAAAGGATTAAATTAGATTGGACTACATCAAAAACTGGGTTACTATTACCACTTCCATTGGTAATACTTAATTTAGAAGAACCTGCTGTTAAAGTTACAGTCTCGATTCCACCGTTAGGACCAAAAACACCAAACCCTTGTACACCAGGAGGTAAGCTCATTAATCCATCTAGATAAATAGATTTTATTGCAACTATACCCCACCTAGTTGAAGAAATGGGTGTAATTGTAATTGAATCTCCATTATTGCTTAAGTTAAAAGTTAGAGATGAATTTGCGTGGGCAGCATCTCCTAGGTCTTGACCAGTAAAAGGTTGGACTCGGACATTAAGAGTTGAAGGATTAGCTGGGACATTGGTTGTTTTTACCAAAATTGTAACAATAAAGTTACTATCTACAGTTGATATATCTGGAAGGTTAACTGTACCTGCTCCAGCAATAGCATCCGCTATAACAATATACCCTAAATCAGCATTTGTCATATTATAAGTTGCAGCAGTAACAGTTTTAACTTTGCTAAATGGGGTTACTACATCTGCAAATACATCAACTTCAGTTCCTCCAGGATTATCAGTAATAGTCCATTTAACTGAGCTAGTGTCAGTAAAATCTACTTGTGCCTCTGAAGCAATAAAAGTATTGTTATGGGCAACTGCAATGTTTCCTGAAGCACCTGTTCCAGCAGCAATTGTAACATCTACTTCATCAGAAGCGTTATCATCTGTAACAGTTAGTGTAATATTAGATCCAGGATGGAAGTTGATGGTTGGTCTATTCCCAACTAAAGTATCATCTTTTTTAACAGCTAATTTTGAAGCAATTGTAACATCTACTTCATCAGAAGCGTTATCATCTGTAACGGTTAGTGTAATGTTGGAACCTTCATGGAAATTGAGGATTGGCCTAATCCCAATGGTGGTGTCATCCTTTTTAACAGTTAAATCATTATTGCCAGCCCCAGCTGAATTTTTATCATTAAAACCCATTTGATTAAATCCTTTTTTATAAAATTTGTGCCATGCTAGAATTGCTCAGGATAGAAAGTGTCCCACTAGACAGTGAAACAATTTGAAAAAATATTGGTCTGCTTTTGATTCCAGCAGTTAACTTGATCCAGTCTTGTACCCCAGTAGAAATGTTAGCATAGGTTGCTGAACCACTATTGGCTAATTCTAACCAATCCCCAGAAATGAACTCATAAACCCAAAGTTTAATTGAAAAAGAAGCATTAGCTACTGAAGGAATAAAGTAAAAGTCTAATTCTAGCATTTGCCTAACATCGTAAGCAGGTTCAAATTTAGTAATAACACCATGAGCCCCTTGAGAATTCCAAGCTGCACTAGGTACTAAGACATCAGTGACTTGTCTAGAGTTGTATGGAGATTTAGTTGTAAGAGTGTTTGGATTTGGATTGGTGGTTGCTGTTAACCCAGCTCCAACAATAAAAGTTTGCATATTGGTGATTCCTTATCTTGTATGATCTTTAAATAGAACCTTTTTACTCCAATCATACTATCGCTATCATCAAAATCACCAATTATCTTATTTATATAATGTAAGTATGAATTATAACATACTTTTAATGAAGAGGTTAACAATAATGTTAAATGTTAAAAAGATTTATTTTCAAAATGGTGATTTTTGTTATGTGGATGCAGAAGATTATAATGGTCTTATCTGTCACCCGTGGTATTTAGGAAAAAATGGTTACCCATCTGGTTCCCATTACAATAAAGATAAACAGGGTCCTAATAAAACAGAAGTATTTTATATGCACAGAGTAATTGCTGGTGCAAAAATAGGTGAACATGTAGATCACATCAATGGTGATAAAAAAGATAACAGAAAAGCAAATCTCCGTATTGTGACTAAACAACAAAATGCATTTAATGCAAAAATGCACAAAGATAATAAAGTTGGATACAAGGGAGTAAGAAGAAAACCAAATGGTAGATATTATGCAGTTATTACCAAAAATGGTAAATCTTATTGGCTAGGAACAGTAGATACAGCCAAAGAAGCAGCATTTTATTATAATTGTGCAGCACAGGAATTGTTTGGAATTCATGCAAAGTTAAATGAAATTAAATCAAACCTTGATTAAAATAAATTTTCTTATTATAATTAATAAAAGAGAGGAATTAGATCAATGAATATATTAAAAAATATTGGAAGTATTTTACTTACTATAATAATATTCCCAATAGTGATTTATGCCCAACAATATGCTTGGGGTATTATGGTTATTTGTGCTATTGTTTGGTGTATTAAAGATTGGTTTAATAAAAGAGGGAAACAAGTATGAAAACAATAATGACTGGTATACTAGGAATTATTATAATGTTTGCAGGAATGTCTTTATTCTCTTTATATCCTACTTTTTTTGTTGTAGTTTCAGGGATAGTTGTGGTTGTTTGTTTAATTACAGCTCTTAGATACACCCTTAAGGGCTAGGATTAGACTCAACATTAACATCTAACTTGGCTTGTGCTTTTGCAATTGCAGCATCAATGGCTGAAGTTCCAGCTTCAAAATCTTTTTCCAATAATGCATTTAATAAATGAGATTGGTGTTCTTTGGTTGGTGCTCCAAATTCTTCAATTGCAACTTTATGGTCAATTGCATTATTGATATGACCTAACACCTCTGCTTGGCTATTAGCATCTAGCTTACTAAATTCAGGATTAGATAAAGCATATCCATATAAATCTTTTCTATAGCCACCAGTTGTTTGTTGATAATGTTCTTGTTCAGCAAGAGTTAAATTACTTTCATGTTTTTGTCCATCAGCATCGGTGAATTGTAATTTGAGTGGTGCTTCTTTAGGAATAAACTTACTTGAGTTTTCTTCTCCAATTTGTCCAGCAATGTTAGCTAGTTGAGTTTTCATTTCTAAATTAGGATCATTATCCCAATTAACAATACCTGATTTAGAATGCAATTCTTCTCCAAACATATCTCTGTGAGCTGGAGCCCCAATACCACCAGTTGCCATTTGGGTTATAACATCTCCCAAATCATTAGACTTAGACAAGTTTTGTGGTAGCCCAAGTGCATACCTGACATACTTGTTAGCATAGTATAAAGGATTAACTGATTCAACTAAACTTTGGACTCCAGCTGTTAGCCCTTGACCTCTCATGACTTGGCCAGCTTGAGTAGCATTACTTAAGATTGGAAATGAAGTAATTGATTCAGCTTCTCTTGCTAGGAATGCTTTAATATCTAATTTCCCTGATTTGACAGCTCTAGCAAGATCAACTTCTTGATTCCACGCTGCACCAAATCCTACTATTGAACCTACCATCCCATAGTTGATATACCAGTCATTTGCTGTAGCTTTTGCACTGGTGTCACCTGATAACATCTTTAATGTCCTAGTTACATTGATACTATTCCATGGAATATTGTTATTTTTGTAGTAAGCAGCAAGTTTTGGGTCGTAGTTACCAGTTATTAAACCTAAATTAGCTAAAATAGCTCCACTACCATGAATTGCTGCAGCACTACCAAGAATCTTAGCAATTGCTTTAGTTGCAACTTCTGGGTTTTCTTTTAAGTTACCTAATTGTTTAGTTAAGTTATAAACTACCCCAAGATCAGTCTGCATAAATTCTCGTAAAGCAACATTGACTGGAACTTTATGAAAAGATAAAACAAAAGTACCTAATCCAGGAACTGCATCGTTTAAAATTTTAACAAATCCACTATACAATTTTGTTACTTTGTTTTCATCCATTAACATAAAATCAAGTTTAGCCTGTAGAGCCTTTTCTTCAGACATTCCTTTAGATTTTAAAACATCGTATAAGGCTTCTGGGATTGGTTTGTGGGTCAGGTTAATTTCCCCACTAGCATATCTTTCTATTACTCCTAACCCTTTAATTCCTTCTGGTTGTTGATTCCATCCAGCTTTAAATTCATTCCATGCTTTAGGAAATGATTTAGCTAATACTTCTGGTGCAATTAAAGGATGCTTCGTGAGTAAACCTGAGACTTGGGCTGGAATAACTTTTTCAGGGATTGCTGGATTGGCAAGCATTTCAGCTCTTCGGGTAATCGCAATCTTTTCAAGTAACGTTTTCATTTCTTCAGGATTAGACTTACCTTTAATGGCTTCTTGTTGGTTGATTAAACATGATTTTTTTAGCATGGTTGAATCCCAATGTTGTCTAAGAATGTTTGGGTTGCATTGACACGTTGTTCAGGTGTCATTTGTTTCCATTCAGGGGTTAATTCTAAGTGTTGTTTAGCAAAATTAATAACTTCTGGGTGATAACCACCTAAATTGACAGGTGTTTCAGAAGATGGAGCTATTATGTCTTTTAAAATGGGGTGTAAGTTTTCTCCACTTGGATTATAAGCAGTATCTTGTAAATGGTTAATGTGGTCATCTAGTTGTTGGATATGAGTTTGTGCTTCTTCTTTAGTTAATTCACCATTCCACCATTTTTTATAAATATCATCTTGTGCATCTTGTGCTGTTTTAATATCTTGGTGGACTTGATCAATTGATGAAAAATTACTTTGGGCTAAATTGTCTTGTGCTGTTTTAATCCTATCAGATTCAGTAGCAATGTCTGTTGATTTAGTAGCATGATCTTCTGGACTAATATCACCTTTTGCCAATAAATCATCTAATGCTTGTTTGTCTTTAGTTAAATTATCTTGATGGAAGTTAAGGCTTACTTGGTGCTCATCAATGGTAGTTGGGGTAGGTTCAGCAACAAAACCTTTAGCTTCTGCAGCCTTCTGAAGGTCATTCATTGGATTTAATTTAGGAGATTCAAATCTAGCACTTCTTGGCTTAGAGGCAATATCATGTAATCGGCGGAGTTCTTGTTGTAATGCTACAAGCCTTTGTTGGTATGCAGCCTCATCTTTAGGACTCAAATCACCTTTTAATAAGGCTTGGCTAATTTTATCTTGTTCTAATTGAGTAGCTTTAATGTCAGGTAATGGATCATAAACAAAGTCTTGCAGCTTGCCTAATTTTTCATGTAAGGAATTATATGTGTCTAAATGAGAGTTTACTTCCTCAGGACTTAATCCACCATTTTGTAAGGTTTGACTAATCTTACTTTTTTCTTGTTGGGTTGTTTTAATATCATTATATGCTTGTGCCAATTCTTGATCTGCAGGACTAACTTCTTTAGGTTTAAACAATTCTTGAAGTTTAGATATTCCTCCTGGAACTGCTCCAATGGCTTTAGGTAATATTTCTGATGCGGCACCCAACCCACCACCAAACAATGCTCCACCTGCTGCA
>JAHFUM010000019.1:0-2600 GCA_023265135.1 Nitrosarchaeum sp.
TGACTGGACTGACTGATGATGAGGTGAGTGTTACAGTTGGAATTGTAAGGTCTGCAGTTCTAGATAGTGTGTTGGAGACAGAGTTGCCATTGAGTGCTGTATCTACTGCGCTGTTTGCTGGGACAGTTACTGATACTGTGCCGCTGGTAGATGGTGTGAGGTTAAAGGTGTAAGTTGTACCGCTTCCTGAAAATGCTGAAGCTACTCCGTTAACTAGTGAAAGATCACTTGATGCAAATCCAGTTACAGATTCTGAGAATGTTGCAGTTACAGAGAATGTTCCATTGACTGGACTGACTGATGATGAAGTGAGTGTTACAGTTGGAATTGTAAGGTCTGCAGTTCTAGATAGTGTGTTGGATACTGTGTTTTGATTATTTGATAAATCTACTGCGCTGTTAGCTGGGACAGTTACTGATACTGTGCCGCTAGTAGTTGGAGCGATATCAAATGTGTAGATTATTGGACCGCCTGAAAGATTGGATGCAATTCCGTTAGATAGTGAGAGATCAGTTAATGCAAATCCAGTAACGACTTCACTAAATGTTGCAGTTACAGAGAATGTTCCGTTGACTGGACTGACTGATGATGAAGTTAAAGTGACAGTTGGAGGTGTTGTATCTATAAACACAGAAAATGGTTCACAAACACCATCACTTTCTGCATTTTTAGTATCACCATCATAGTGAGCTTTGAATGAATATGATCCTGCAGATAGTGTGCCTTGTGAAAAACTTGTAGCATCAACAGTTCCATTGACAATAGGAATTGCACCTGATGTGGCATTTAGTCCTAGGGGATCACATGATAAATTATTATAGAAATTCAAGTGAACGGTACCAGTAGGAGAATCACCCTCAGTTACCATTACTTTGTCATGTACAGTTGAACCAGGTATAACAGAAGATACGATAGCATGAGTTGCATTATGAATCTCAGTGGTAGTTAGTGTCCATGATTTGATTGCACCGCCAGAAAGTGTCATATCTTGACTACCAAGTGAGAAAGAGCCGGATGGATCTGTTCCGCCAACTAAGTTAAGATGATAAGTGCCTGAAGGGCTTGCATTGCCTACGCCCCAGAATCCACCAGACCCAGGATTACGATTAGCAGCTATATGTGCTGCCATTGCCAAAACTACCTTTGTAGTTCCAGATTCTACATGAAATGATGTAGTAATAGTAGCAGGACAGTTTGTTGCTAAGGCATCAGGGGCATTCAATAAAACACTCATTTGATTTACACCATTACTTGTTGCTGCTCCGTTAGTTGCAGCAGACCATGCTCTGACAAAACCATTTGTTGGGCTACCAGAAAAGCTACCAGTAGCACATGAAGAAGGATAACCAGTAGTCAAGCTAGATGGGACAGTTATTGGAGCAGATGCAATTGCATTATTTGGATTACAACCTGTAACTGCATCAGAACATGGATCAGCTTGGTTTTTGTGTGTGCCAGATAATGATGGAGGGGCTGTTGAAGCACCAGTGGTTTCAGTTAAATCATAAGTTCCAATATAGTCAATGGTATGTTTATTCTCGCTGCTTTTTGCAGTATCATAAGCAAATGTAAGTGAATAATTTCCTGGAACATTTAGACCTGTGACAACAAGACGTATTGGTACAAAGCTTCCTACCAGCCAGTGAGTTTTTTGTTCATTTAAGGAACCGCCAACATATCCGTTAGAGCCAGACAGTTTTTTGCATATATTAAAAGAATCAGTTGCGGGATCAGTTGGAACTGGACCATTTGCACATTGCTCAAAGCCAACTGCAACGTTAGAAGTTGGGTCAGTAATTAAATCAAAGTCAACTGGATTTCCGACAACTTTGAGATCAAATGTTGTCTCAGTTCCGACTAGATTAGATAAAATAACTTTGTAGGAATTTGCATTACTAATTGGACCAATTGTTGCTAACAAATTATCAGAGTCTTTCTGATATACTTCTACCATACTGTCAGAGCCTTTAGCAAATAATGTAATATCATTTGTATTGGTTAATGGATGCTCAAAAGTTACATGAATGTAATCATTTACCGGGATTAATCCAGTCCAGATATTATCTTGTGTATTTATTTTATCAAATACATCTTCGATAATCATTTTGTTAGAGTCTAAATGTTCTGCAGATGTAGCGATAATTATTGCATACACTACAAATGTCTGTGCTTGGTCTGCTGGGACTTCAAATGTAATTTGGTCTGGGATGTCATTATTGTTAGTATCAACTAGTTGTACAGAATATGCAGCATCATCGGTAATTTCGTTAAAAGTAGAACCATCTTGTTGGAATAGTTGTACATCACCTGCTGCCTCCTCTGGAATATCACTAGTTACTGTAACTGTACCTTCAGAAGTTGCTGATGGAATAACATTGATTTCTTTTAAAAGCTCAGAGTTAGAGGATTGGTCTAGTTCAACAATTGTAGGTTCTGCAGATTCTGTAGATGATGAATCAGTAGTTGAGGAATCTGTTGCAGATGAATCAGTTGATGAATCAGTAGTTGAGGAATCTGTTGCAGATGAATCAGTTGATGAATCAGTAGTTGAGGAATCTGTTGCAGATGAATCAGTTGATGAATCAGTAGTTGAGGAATCT
>JAHFUM010000019.1:2610-9975 GCA_023265135.1 Nitrosarchaeum sp.
AGATGAATCAGTTGATGAATCAGTAGTTGAGGAATCTGTTGCAGATGAATCAGTTGATGAATCAGTAGTTGAGGAATCTGTTGCAGATGAATCAGTTGATGAATCAGTAGTTGAGGAATCTGTTGCAGATGAATCAGTTGATGAATCAGTAGTTGAGGAATCTACAGGGCAGTTTGGATCAGTTGATGGGTCACAAGATGAATTAGTAGATGTTGAATCTACAGTGCTTTGGGCAAACGCATTTGGCAGTGTAGGATGAGAGACAATAGCAATTGTGCCGCTTAAGAGCAATACACATAGAAATACGGTTAATAGCTTATCACCAATGTTACGCTCAGCCTGATTAGTCATATTATACAAAAAATAAACTCATTTTGGTATTTAATCACTAGTATTTGTCATTCCAATATGTTACATATTATATATCAGATTCAGAAGAATAAAGTAAAAATTATACCATTTCAAGCCCATCCAGTTTTAACAAATCACAAGATCGTAGTACTGTGAAATTACCATATATATGAAATAGCAAATCGGACAAAACCAAAAGATCACAAAAATAAAATGATTTCCAAAAGATACAAAGTTTAGAGATCAGGATAATCCTTGTCTAAAATTTTCTTAAATTTAATGCTGCAGTGATCTGTCAAATTTGGAAATGTCATAAATTTCATAGATATCAAAAAAGCAAAAAATTACAATAAAGATGATAATAAGATTTTAAAAAAAATCAGCAAAAAATAATATGGAAATAGCAAAAAACAGTATTTACAAAAAACACAGATGAAATTATAAAAATCAACTACAATAGTGTGTAATATCCAAATGTGGATTTGAGATATACAAAAGCATAAAACGGTAATAATTCAACATTTCAGAAATAATAAAATAATACACATATGCCGCAAACCTGTCAAAATTATCAAGGCTGTCTCATAGACGAAAATCAAATAAAGACTTTAAAATAATGAAGAGTAAGCATAGACCATGAAACAAAAGACAGATTCCAGGCGAGTCAAGATTCTAGTTGCAAAGTTAGGCCTAGATGGTCACGATAGGGGCGCCCTAGTGTTATGTAGAGCATTTAGAGATGCAGGAATGGAGGTAATTTACTCGGGTCTTTTTGCAACTCCAGACAGAGTGGCACAGATTGCTGAAGATGAGGATGTCGATGCAATTGCAATGAGTTTACTCAATGGGGCACATGGTACATTGTTTCCAAGAGTTGTACAAGCATTAAAGAAAAAAGGAATCAAGGATGTTTTAGTAGTTGGCGGAGGAGTCATACCAGAAATAGATAAAGAAGATTTGAAAAAATCTGGAGTCGATGAAGTATTTGGTCCAGGAACACCATTAAAGGATATAATTGATCATATCACAATTGGCGTTTCCAAATTAAGAAAAATTTAGTTATTCTGTAGAGTCAGGCCACATCATCTTTCGCATTTTCTTGCCGACTTTTTCAATTTGATGTGCGTCTGTTTGTCTCATGTATTTGTCAAAAGAGTCTTTACCGTTTTTCTTGTATTCACTAATCCACTCTTTGTTAAAAGTTCCATCTTGAATCATTTTTAAAACTTTTTTCATATTCTTTTTTGTCTTATCATCAATTACCATTGGACCACGAGTCAGTCCACCATACCTTGCAGTCTCACTTACTCTTCTCCACATTCCATTAATTCCATATCTTTGAATCATATCCACAATTAGCTTTAGTTCATGCAATACCTCAAAGTATGCAATTTCTGGCTGATATCCAGCCTCTACTAGTGTCTCAAATGCAGCCATCACCATTGATGCAGAACCACCACACAAGTCTGCCTGCTCACCAAACCAGTCAGTTTCAACTTCCTCTTGAAATGTAGTCTTGATTAATCCTGCACGTGCACTACCAATTGCCTTTGCAATTCCCAAGGTTCTATCCCAGGCTTTTCCAGTAAAGTCTTGATGTACTGCAACAATTGCTGGCGTTCCAAAGTTTTCAAGATATGTCTCCCTTACCTTGGAACCTGGTCCCTTTGGTGCAACCATAATAATATCAACATTTTTTGGAGCATCAATCCATTTCCAAAAAATTGCTGCTGCATGTGAAAATGAAAGTGCCTTTCCTTTGGAGAGGTTTGGTCCAATCTCGTCTTTATACACTTGGGACTGGATCATATCAGGAATTAAAACGTGAATAATATCGGCTTTTTTGCATGCATCAGATACAGACATTACAGTGTGCCCATCAGATACTGCCTTTTTCCAGCTGCTTCCTCCTTTTTTAAGACCAACAATAACTTTAAGCCCTGAATCTTTCATGTTGTTTGCCTGGGCATCACCCTGAATTCCATAACCAATTACGGCAATGGTCTGATCTTTTAGAGGTGCCAAACTGATGTCTTTATCTTTCCATGTTTTTGCCATGATACTAGTCAAAATACTGCAAATATTAACTAACACCGCAGATATCTCTGATTTGACAGTTGTTGAAAAATAGACCAAAATTACTACTGGACTCGCGGTCAGAATAAGACAAATCTTATTTTATTAGTATCAGTAATAATTAGCATGTCTAAAGAATATCAAAGAATTTTAGATGAAGTTGCAAAAATAGTCAATGAGGCTCCAAAACTTTATCAGGCTCTAGGCAAAGACAGTTGGAATTAGATTTTAATAATATTTTCTTGCAGAATCATCCGGTCTGTGGTAATTGCAACACATTCAAGCGGAACTGTATTTTACAGATGTAAAAACTGTAATTATTTTGGAGCAATAGAGTCATTTACAATGCCTTATCATACTTCTGAAATATTACAATAGCATTAACCACATCTGATGAAGCAATACAGAATAATTCTATCGGAATTTAGAAATCGTAAATTTCCTTACCAAGTTTATAGAATAGTTTGGAGTATTTTTCCAGATACATATCTTGGAATTTAGCATCATCTTGGTTCATGTGATATAATAGTGCGAGAAATATAAAAAATGATCCTTTCCATAATAGTCTCATTCAAGCCTGTCTTTCATCTTGAATCTCATATAGTAATTTTCTCAATTCCTTGCCATCTTCCGGGATAACCATTTCAAACCCATTATGATGAAAGAATGTAGCAGTAATCAAACTGGCAGTTCTTTTATTGCCTGCACAGAAAGGTTGAGCCCAAGCAATAGAAGCCATGAGATAAGCGCCCTTTTTGATCAAATCTTGTAAATCATCTGCGACATCAACATTATCAAATATTTTAAAAACATCATCTAATGCATCTTGTCTAACACAAAAAACATCCAATTCATCAAGATGCAGATTTATCACCCTTTGATTAGTTTCAATAACATCCTGTTTTGTTATGTTGCAGATGATTTTCATATTGCTAATAAAAAAATATTATTTTCTATTAACTTAAGGATTTAAAAGTATCAGAATCAATCTTTTCCTTGAATAATATTATTTTTAGATTTGTATTATTTTATCACATTTACGACATTTTACCTTGACTGTATCACCTGGCAATCTAGTGAATCTCTTTGAGCCACAGTTGGGGCAAATTGGACAGGCGCGTATTGGTTCCATTAGTATTCAGTGGGTTTTGTGTCAGATTTAGATATTACATCGAGTCTTTTTTTGCCGTTGATTTTTTGCAGAAATTTAACAACTGAATTTGGAACAAGGCTTTGCCAGGCATCATCTGAAATTATCATTGATCTAATGTGTGTGGCATTGTATTGGGGTCTATCTAGAAACTTTGGTGGAACGACATTAATTGCAGAATCAGCAAGCAGCATTTTGACATAATCATTTCCACTGTACACTTTATCAAAACGTGGCAATGCCGCCTTAAGATATGATGCCCAGGTTGCAATGTTAAACTGGTTTTCAATTGCCACAATAAAACATCGTGACAAGTCAATTCCTGATTCTATTAGAGAATCATGAATCATTTCAATTCTCTCCCCTGCAGTAAATGGGTCTTTTTCCAAATAGTTAAACTGGGAACTAGTTATTGCAATTATTACTTCATCGCACTCTTCAAGAATCTGCTTTACCAAATTTAGGTGACCCAAATGGAATGGCTGAAACCTTCCCATCATCAATCCACGCATAATATGTAACGAATTTTGATTTAATTAAATCCGCCTATCTAGAGGTTAAATAGAATTTTGAAACTATAGATTAATGATAAATCCAAACCAATCATAGACGACAATCATTTGATCGTGCTCATAATAAATTTAGCACAAGCTAACTTTTTTGCAATAAGCTAAAATATCCATTAGAAATAACAAGTATAATGACAGAAGAGCCTTGGATTAAATCAAAAAAGCAACAAATGTTTTACTTTATGAGATTTATGGGCTTGGGGCTGGTAGTGGGGGTAGCCTACATTGATCCAGGAAATTGGGGCACAGATATTGCTGCTGGTTCAAAATTTGGTTATTCACTTTTGTGGGTAGTGGTAATGAGTAATTTGATTGGGATGTTTATGCAGTATTTATCATCAAAACTTGGAATTGCTACTGGAATGAGTCTTTCAGAGAATTGCAGGGAGAATCTTTCAAAGAACAAATCATTTTTTCTGTGGATTACTGCAGAGATTGCAGTTATCGCGACAGACCTTGCCGAAGTACTTGGAGCAGCAATTGCGTTATTTTTGTTGTTTAAAATTCCATTAATGTATGGAGCAATAATTACTGGATTGGACACTCTACTCATACTGTATTTGGAAAGAATAGGAATTAGAAAAGTTGAGGCAGTTATTATTGGAATGATGTTACTTATTGGAGCCGCATATTTGATAGAGATTTGTCTTGCCCAACCTGACTGGTCACAAATTGGATACCATGCAGTTGTCCCAGAATTATCACAGGGCGGAGTAGTCATTGCAGTAGGAATTTTGGGGGCTACAGTAATGCCACATGCAATATTTTTGCATTCAGCAATGACAAAGAGTAGAAAATCAATGTTTGACGTGCTAAAAACATCAAAGAGAATAATGCGATTTTCAATGCTTGATACGGTATTTGCTCTAGTTTTTGCAGGTTTGATTAATGGTGCAATTCTTGTCATGTCAGCATCAACATTTTATGAAAAAAATCTGGTAATAGAATCCATTGAGGAGGCATACAGGACCTTGACGCCATTGTTAGGAAATACATCCAGTGTGGTATTTGGAATAGCCCTTTTAGCATCAGGAATAGCCTCTTCTGTTGTAGCAACACTTTCAGGACAGGTAATTTTTGAGGGCTTTACCAGATTCAAGGCAAAGCTATGGAAAAGACGGATAGTCATTAGATCAATTACCATCATTCCTGCAATTATTGCATTATCATATGGAGTCAACACTTTGGATATGCTTGTAATAAGCCAGGTCATCCTTAGCTTGCAGCTTCCATTTACGATAATCCCACTAATCTATTTTACAAGCAAAGAAAAGCTCATGGGAAAGGAATTTGCAAATAAAATAATCACAAAAGCGATTGCAGTTGCATGTGTAGTGGCAATAGTAATTTTGAATATACTACTATTGATCTTTCAGTTTGGTCTGGTCTAGGCAAACCCATATGATTTAGGAAGAACACAATATCATTTTTTGCCTAAATTACAGCTCAGGTTAATCATATTATATATTAAATCTCGGCAAAATCATAATAATATATTCATATTTTGATAAAATCACAAAATGTTTTTCAATAAGTTCTACGTAGTTATACCGTGTTTAACCATAACTCAAAATACATTGAAATGCACCTAGATAGGCTAAATGATGAGTTGATCGCCGATACATATGGAAAACGAGACGAATTACAAAAAAAGAAATCAAGTAACAAAAATGACTCCAAGAATGAGCAAAAATAATTGCAAACTGGATTACAATCTCTTTTTGAATCTTAGATAACTAATCTTTCTAGACACATTGCGTACCCAATTTCATTAAAATACTAAATTTATAACATAGTGGGTACCTAAGAAATATATGGTAAGTGTGATAAAGGAAGTAAAGGGAAACGCCTACTTTTACTATCTAAGGCATCACTCAGGGATAATTGAAAAAAAAAGATATTTAGGAAAAACAATTCCAAAAAACATAGAGCAGATAAAATCAGATTTTTTGTTGGAATTTTATCATGACGAATGGAATCCCAAGATACAAGAGATTTACAGAAATTACCAAATAAAGTCAAAAAACCTACCCAAGTCAGTAAGGATAAAAAATTTTGAGAGTTTTGGCATTGCTTTTACCTACAATACACAACGAATAGAAGGCTCGTCTCTTACTCAATCAGACACAAAGGACCTGCTTGTCTTTGGGATGAGTCCTTCCAAAAAACAACAGTCTGACGCCATAGAAACTCAAAAACACTATGACTTGTTTATGAGACTAGTTACTGAAGGCAAGATGACAAAGATAACACAGGAGAGAGTGTTTTCATGGCACCGAGAAATTTTCAATCATACAAAGATAGGAGAAGCAGGACATATCAGACAGCACAATGTTGGAGTAATTACTAATGAGAGAATTAATTTTGCAAGTGTTTCAGAAATACCAAAAAAACTAAAAGGATTTTTTGTCTGGCTAAACAAATCCAAGAATGAAAACATTGTAGAATTCGCGTGTCTTGCACATTACAAATTTGTGTCAATTCATCCGTTTGCTGATGGTAATGGACGAATATCAAGGTTAATTATGAATTATATTTTATACAAATACAATTACCCGCTGCTTTTAATTAAAAACACAGACAAAAAAGCATACTTTACAGCATTAGAAAGATCACAGTTAAGCAACAATGATATTTATTTTAAAAAATGGTTTATGCGATATTACATAAAAGCAAATATCAAGACAAAATAGATATCAGCGCATCTAAATCAGGTCTTGGCTATTTTGAGTACTATTTTGGAAAAGACTTCATGATCTTAAAAGTTTTTTATTGTCTTTTTGATATTTTGAGACAAACCACTTTACAAAGATCATCTCGTCATTTTGCATGTATGATTCTTCCAATCTATTGATATATCGCAGTTTCTCCCTTGGTTCAATATTTGAGAGTGGATAACCATTTTTGTGTAAAATAAATATCAAGAGTAGCCTTCCAATTCTCCCATTTCCATCAATGAATGGATGAATCAATTCAAATTTCCTATGAAATCTACATGCTAATTCTACTGGATTAATTGTCTGCTTGCGGTACCATTTCACCAATTTGAGAATTTCATCTTGCACATCATACCACAAAACATATTCTGTTTTTCCCATTAGTGGTCCAACATCAACTTTTCTAAATCCACCTGCATCATTTGGCTCCGTTTTTGCAAACAGTTCCCTGTGACAATTTAGGATGAATTTTGGTGTAATGTCCTCTTTTTGTGTCAGTATT
>JAHFUM010000024.1 GCA_023265135.1 Nitrosarchaeum sp.
AGTGGTCCAACATCAACTTTTCTAAATCCACCTGCATCATTTGGCTCCGTTTTTGCAAACAGTTCCCTGTGACAATTTAGGATGAATTTTGGTGTAATGTCCTCTTTTTGTGTCAGTATTGTATCAAAAAGTCTTGCAAGATCTTGCGCTTCTATTATGTCTTTTACTGACGTATCCTTTGGGGATAGATTATTTTCCAAGAGATTCCTTGTCTGATTTAGTGTCATGGTGCTGCCCTCTATTTTTTGTGTGCTATAAGTATGCATTACTTTGAATGCATGCATTTCATTTTCCAGAATTTTTTTATGTGTAATTTTTTGATGGTTTTTATAATTTTTTTTAATTCTCTCTAGTATTGGGTTTTTTTCCTCCCTGAAGCATCTTTCCTCAAATGCAATTTTTTTTTCCTTAATGTCTTTTGGTAGCTTTGTGCCAATGTATTGCTCTTTAGGGTGAATTCTAGAGGAATACTTGAGAAAGTACAGTATTTTGCCACTACGTTGCTTTGTTATAATACTGGTCACGGTACTTTAGTCCACCACCATTATATAAAAAGTTATAAACTATGTAATTTGTAGTGGACTAACATAGTTTCAATCATGACATGAGTGATTTATCTTTTTGAGCAAGGTGGAAGAAATGTAATGTTTCTTGCATTACCACCATGACTCTATACCTTTTTTTGCCATCTTATAATGAAGGTAGACTGGATTGCTTTTTGTAATTCCAGAATTCTTTGCTTTATCCAAACTTGCTTTTGGATGTACGACTATCTCATTCCACCATTTTTTATCAATTATTTCACCTACAATTTGGGGGTCCATAATAAGTTGAAACTCTGTACGATACCCTTTTTGCCCTCTTGAGCCTGTTTTTGATTCTAATAATCCCGTATTTTCAAGATCTTTTAGCAACTCGGAGAATCGTCTGTAACTGACAGGTTCTGAACCCAGATATTTTACATATTTTTCATATATGGACTTGGTGGCATGCCAATTTTTTTCAAGCCCATATGTCTTTGCAGCCAAAACTAGACAAATCAACTTGCTGTGATGGGACAAACTAGATATCACCTCACCTGTCCTGTCTTTTTGTAATTGCTGTGAGGCAGCATTTACATGCTCTATTGTGAGATCTTTTTTTTCCTTGGCTGCAATCTCTGCAGATACTCTTAGTAAATCAACTGCCCGTCTGGCATCACCATGTTCTAAATAGCTAACTTTTGCGCATTTCTCTAAAACTTTGTCATCTATTTTTTTATCAAATGCCTCTTCTGCTCTTGCCCGTAAGATCTCGAGCATCTCTTCATGGGAATACGGCTTGAAAAATATCTCTGAATTTCCAATTCTTGATTTTATCCTGTCATCAAGTTCAGAATCAGATAAAACATTATTAGATATTGTAATTATCATTGCAAGGCAACCATTGTTTTTTAGTTCTGCTATCATCTCCACTAACTTGTAAACAAAATCAGAAGGATTGCCACGTTTGTCATAAAATATGACATCAAATTCATCTAATGCTAGTATGAATAATTTTTTTCTCTCCAATTTCATTTTATTTAAGATTGCTTCTTGAATCTTTTCCATTCCAAGATTCATGCCCTGCGCACTGGTTAGACTAGGTTGATCTAATTCATTTAAGATAAGATTTACTCCGCCAAACACGGTCTTTGCTTTTTTGAGATTTACAAAACATAAGATAATCTCTGGAAAATAGTTGCAAACATATCTTACCAGAGTTGATTTTCCAGTGCCGCTTCGACCATAAATTGACACCAGTGGAACAACGTGTCCTTGCTTGTAATCATGGATATAGCGAACTATTTTTTCAACTTCGTTTACTCTGCTTACAAGCTTTAATGGGGGATTTGATGTATCAAGTGCAGATTTTTTTTTAAAAATTTTTTCCTCTTTTGCTACTTTGTTGATTATTTTATCTAATTCAGGGTCAGACATAATATTAGTTTCACTAGAAACACATATAAGTATATTTTTATGCCTAAATTAATCTTAAAATACCTTATTTTATGGCTTTAAAGACATCATTATGAGACTAGTCTCATTAAATGGGAATTTGACCAACTATCAAATAATACCATCATCTAAAACACAGCCAACAAACCGCTAAAACAAATGAACTAGTCTATTTGATAGGACCGCTGCCAAGAATTCTAATTGTTGTAGATTCAGGTTTTAGAATTACTGCGATATCACCAGAGTTGCAAGCAATTGGTTTTTCAAAAGTCAATTTTAAAGGAGAGGTTGAAGAGAATTTTGCCGCTTTTATTTGCAGACCGACACTAACAAGGCATCCCTGGTTTTGAGCAATCTCAGTTTTATAAAATGGGCTCTTTGTAAAGTCTAGCTCAATTTCAGATTTTACGTCAACTGTATCTGCCTGGGCTATAATATCGCCCCTTCCAACTTCATCTGGCTTTGCACCTTTTACTGCCAGACCAACTCTGGCAGGGTAGACAGATTCCTCAACTGGGTCATCGTGCATTTGAATTGATTTTATCATCA
>JAHFUM010000020.1 GCA_023265135.1 Nitrosarchaeum sp.
GTTTGCCACTTGTAATATGCTAGGTTTTTCAGTAATCTTTCTATCACAATAATCACATGTAATTTTTACATGTAAATTTGAATCGAGTTTTTTGATTGCAGTTCCTTGTGATTTAATATCTGTCTTACTAAGATCAAACTTTGTACCAAGTTTTTTCATATCCAATATGGGCGAAATTGATTTTATTATTCCCATGTTTATCATTCTGTCATAACGTATCTGCACTGTAGGTGTGCTTACTTTGGTTTCCCTTGAAATCTGTCTAAATGACTTTCTGCCATCCTTAATTAGTGATTCAAGTATTGCAATATCTGTTTCATCCAGAGGAAACGACATGGCTATACTAGAACTAACTATTATCTATATCATACATCTTACATTTGTAAACAACATACTTTATTTGAAGAATCAAACCCTCTATAACAATGAAAGATCCTGTCTGTAAAATGGAAGTGGGAGAACACGGTGGTGTGACTTTGGAACATGACGGAAAGACATTTCATTTTTGTTGCCCTTCATGTAAATCTGTGTTTGAAAAAAATCCAGGCAAATATCAAAAATAATAACTTCCGGTCCTCTTTTTATTATGTATTATTAGTCATAGCCAATTCAGAATTATTGGTGCCTTCTAGAATCCACGTATCTCCATAATCGTTTGTCATATAGACACTTGAAGCCATACCGCTTGAAACTTTTTCCATTGCGGTTGCATAAATCTCTCCATTTCGTCCTGGAGCAAAATTGAATATGATTCCTGTATTGGTAATCTGACCTTGTGTTTTTACCATAATTTCTCCACCTGTAATCGATTTGTAAATGACACCATTACCATCAAGTGACGAAAATACATACATGGTTTTTCCATCCGATGTAAATCCTATTCCTGTAATTGTCCCTATCTCAACATTTGGATTAATTTTTTGCCATTGTTGTCCTTTGTCATTGCTGACATATAGTCCTGAAACTGTTCCTGCGTACACTCTATCCGGATTTAGTGGATCTGCTGCAAGTGAAACAATTCTATCCGGTGGCGTAAGTGATTTCCATGATGTACCTTCATCACTAGTTACAAAGAGTTCAGAGCCACCTCCAGGTGAACCATAAACGAGTCCAGATTGTGCTTTGCTAGCCGTCATTGCATGAAAATCAACTGGATTGTCTTTTACTTTGGAAATCATTGTCCATGAATTTCCATTGTCTTTACTAACTCTGAAACCAAGATTACCATTCATTGCAGATGGATGTCCACTAGAATACATTGTTCCTTCATTTGTTCCAATAGAAAATCCCATGAGGTCAGATTGGTCATATCCTATCCGTTTCCATCCATCTAATCCTTTTTTAAATAGACCATTGTGGGTTGCAAGATAAAGAGTGTCATCAGTTCCTGAAAGAAACATGCCAACACCATGTATGTCCATCCATGAGCCTAGAAGCTTAGATTTTGGATCACTTGTATTATCTTGCGAACTAGATGCATAACTTACAATAACTCCAATAATAATGACGGATACTATTCCAAGTAATATTTTTTTATTTTTTGATTTTGATGTTCTGGATTTTTTCATCTAATCAATTCCAGATGGTGATGTATTAAAGAATAAATGATTACAATTGTAAAGTCTAGTTCTCATTTCGCAAGTATACATCAAGAATTATTTGGAAATATCAGTGATACTTATGATGAATAGTAATATTGACATTAAAACTATAGCCAAATAGTTTATGGTTTGAAAATAATTACAATCGATGGAGTCAGACTTACTGTAAATTGAATAGACTCTATCTTGAAGAGACGTACATATTTTGTAATCAAGGAAACAAAGCGATTTACAAGTCGAATAAACAAATTTGAAAGCTTTGCCGCGCTTCTGAATCTTCTAATGATAAGGGACATTGTAGATATTGCAATAAAACCCGTGGACAATGCTTTGTCACGATTTTCAAGTATTGTGTTTTGTGTATTTTCATCATATGATTCTAGTTGTAGAGTTTTCGTGGTAGAATTTTTGACAAGTTTTGAGATGTTGTTATCAACACTTGTAAAATCATCGATATAGCCTTCCATTATCCGTTTGATGTCATCTATCTCTTCAGAAGGTATATCGTCAGGCATACATTAGCTATGCTGTCCATCTTATTATGCTTGTTTTGACACAAAATTTTGGATTTAATGCATATACAGTACATTATTGCTGTTAGTGCAAACGTCGTAATTCAGATTCAAGATTTGGGAAAATGGATTTATGTTATTAAAAATAATCAACAATACTTGCATCAAAATAAAATTATTCTCATAGTCGTAATTGTGATTGTAATCGGAATAGGGATTTACGTATCATCAGGTTTGCAAAACCCACTGATTATCAAGACAAATGATTCTAAGATGGATAATGCAAAAACAAATCCAAGAACTGTCTTTTGGCAACACATTCACGGATTAGGAATCGATCCTGAACATAGAAATATTTTGTACATTGCAGCACATGGTGACTTTTACCAAAGCGTAAACTGGAGTCTACCGGTCAAAGTAGATGAGAAAAGAGCTGATTACATGGCATTTAATGCACCATATTCCCAAAGATCTCCGCTTTATGCAAGTGGCCATCCTGCAACTGGTGGAAACACAGGACTCATCAAAAGCACGGATGGAGGCAAGACATGGCAACAGGTTGCCACAGTGTTAGATCCACCAGTAGATTTTCATGCAATGAGTGTAACTAAGGCTGATCCAAATATCATAATCGGATTTGATAGTGAGGGGCGAGGTCTTTTCAAAACTGTTGATGCTGGAAAAAACTGGCAGACATTACAGTTTCCAGATTATATTGCATCCCTTGCAATTTCTCCAACTGATTCTAATGTGGTATTTGCTGGAACTGGAAAGGGAATATACCAATCAAATGATGGTGCAAATACTTGGACTAAGATTGATCAATACAAAGGGTTGCTGATATTTGCTCTTACGTTTGATGAAAATGGAATTCTATATGTCTCCACTGAACCGTTTGGTCTTTCAAAATCTGCAGATCTTGGAAAAACATGGGAGACGATCAACACGCCAAAATTTACAACGACGAGTATTGCAGCTGACTCACAAAACAACATACTATACATTGCAGGTTATGTCCCTGATGGATACCAAGAAGTCTACAAAAGCTCAGATAGTGGAAATTCCTGGGATTTGATTGGAACAAACAAGGGATTGTAAAATAGTTGAGATTAAGAGTATTAGAAAATGAAAACTAGACTTTTGATCATTAAATGAAGAAAATATCCCAACGTGTGTTAATTTGTGGAATTGTTTTGTTTGTTGCAGGTATCATACTTCCATTGTTCCCTCCAATTACAATTGATATCACACTTGGCATTGATGAATTCTCTGATTTCCCAATTGGTACGTGGTTAACACCGATATTGATGGGAAGTGGACTTTGTCTAACGGGAATTATACTTGTCTTAGAATTTATGGCAAGGAAGAATCTGTAGAACCCTTTATGAACATCAGATAATTCATTTAATCAAATGAAATATCTTGTAATTTTTGCACTTGTAATATCTCTTACATCAATAATCAGTGTACAATTAGTAAATGCAGATTCATCTGAAACTAGACCCGAATCCAGTCCGCAATACGTTGATGGAAAAATAACTAAATTGATCACTTTGAAAGAATTAAAAGAATTTGTTTTTGAAGGTCAAAACGTTGACAGAAAGCAAATCTGGACAAATGATTCTGCCGTTTTCAAGGACTTTTTTTGGATGGAGAAAGAAAATACCATAGTGTTTACATTGCAAAATTCTAATTCAACATGGTTGCTTGATCCTGATACAAAAAAATTAAGCAAAGAAAAATCTGGAGCAGTACTAAATACAAGACATCCACCCGATCAATTTGGCAACATGCTTGTTTATGTAAATCCTTCAGAAAAAGGTCCTCAAAATGTAATGTCTGTAAGACCAATCACTGCGGATTACAGTCAGATTATTTTTAAAGGTCCACCAAATCCTGTATTGCCAGCCATTAGTTCAGATGGTAAATTCATAGTTTTTGGCTCTGAGCCAGAAATATACAACACTAATGATGCCCCTGGAATTTACTTGATAGAACTAGATCAAATTCTGAAACAAAAACACTGTAAAGAAGGATTTACGCTTGTAGTCAAATCCAGTAATAATTCACCTGCTTGTGTAAAACCTGAAACTAAAATTAAATTAATTCAAAGAGGATGGGCGATATCTGATACAGTTATTCTTGGTCCTATGATTGATCCGGATCTACCTCTAGATCAATTAGAAAATAACACTATCACACTAGAAGACAGTTCCAAAATAATCCATATGAAAAAAGGAGAGAGTTTTGTCGTTAAACTAGATAGCAGTCACGATTGGAAAATTGACATTAACAATAAGACCGTCATAGATAGCGATTATAGTGATATCCGTTACTCTGGTTCCCAAGGTGTATACAAGGCTCTCAATTCAGGCGAGACAAAACTTACTGGTGTAGGTGATCCATTGTGTCTGTCATCAGATCCATCATGTAAGAGTTACTCGATTCTATTCCAGTTGAACATTAATGTAAGATAATGGAAAAAACATTTTCCCTCTTGCAAAAGAAAGAGTCTGTAGAACACTTTATGAACATTCAATGTTTCGTTTAATCAAATAATTTTTGAATAATCTTATCATAAATCTTGATATTTTTCCCATCTTTCAAATTCTTTTTCATATAAAATAATGTACTTTTGTTTATTCCTAGTTTCTTTCTATTCTCAGGCGTCATTTTTAGTATTTTTTCTTTAATTGATAGGTAGTCATTTCTCTTAAAAGAAATATTTGGTATCTCAAAATCTATATTTTTATTTTTTTCAGAAATAAATAATGATAATTTAGAAATATTATCTGATAAAATATTCTCATAATAGTAGTTTTTACCCTTGTATGGTGCTTTAATTCTAAAATTATCTTTAATTTTTTCAATTAATAGAGATGCAATAATATCTTTTAATCGGATATGATAGTTTTCAGTAGTAATAAAATCAGTTTTTTTTAATTTTGGAGTACTTTCTAGTAATTGTATCACTGATAAATCAACAATCCATCTAAATAATTCCATAATATCATAAACTAATGGAGTTCTTGATGGTAAAACTTCATGTAAAAAGCCAATTTCAGGATCCAAACCATATGAATTTAGTATTTTTCTTATTTCTGATTCCAAAATAGAATATCCATAGTTCAATAAGGCATTAATTTCATCTGGAGCGTTATAATTTCGGGCATTTTCTTTGATTTCTCAGTCATGTTGTTGTCTAATCTTTTTAATATAAAATAATGCTGGTTATTTCATTATCTACTCTGTCTGTCTTCTAATTTTTTTGGTTCAATTTATGATCAAAAATTATAATTTTCATTATAATGTTAGTATGTAGTCAAACGTGTTGTCCTTGTCTATACCCCAAAATTAAAGTGCTCCCGTCGGGATTTGAACCCGAGATCACTGCCTTGAGAGGGCAGTATGCTTAGCCGGACTACACCACAGGAGCTTGTTCAAAAACAAACTTCATCTCAATTTAAAGGAAATGTTTTGACAATGAATCTATTGGTAAAAATTTGTAAGTTTGTTGCTTTATACAAAATTTAAAATGAATGATACTATGGATTTGAAAAAATTTGTCGAAGAACAATCACTGACAAATTTTCCTGTTGGTTTAGGAGGATGCAGAGCAACTAATTCTTTTTTTGATTCATGTGACTACGACATAATAGTATTTGATGATAAATCAGAATCAGACAAAATCATCTTTTATGATGAGAATTTTATAAAAATCCATCATGGATCATTAAAAGAAACAAAATCGGATGTTCTTGTAAAATATGATGGGATGCAAATAATTCATGATGAATCTTGGGAACTCCGAATGTTTGTTTCAAAAATTAAAGAAAAGCGTTTGGCACTTTACCACGACTATGCAAAAAATCGTTTGTTTGACTCTCTTTTTTACTGTGAAAAAACTAAAGAAGGAATTAAAAATTCAAATATTTTTTCATCATGTTGGCAAATATGTGCATCTTATTTTTTAGCTGATGCTATCTATTCGCTAAATCTCTATAGGCCAAATCCTACACATATGCTAGATATGATGCGCAAATTTAAGAAAAATCAAATCAACGAACAAATTTCTATAGTGACACAGACAGTTGGAATTGAGAGAGCATCCCAATCTCTCTTAGAAAGAATACTAAAGTCTACAATCGGTTTTTCTGATCTAGTTGAGAATAACAACCACTCAAAAATAATCCAGCAGAAATACAATTTATTTGTAAAAAATTCAATGTTGTCTGACTGTTATTTTTACTTGGGATACATAAACAAAGAAAACTTTGTAAATATTAAAGATAAAATTGACAGCCAGCCCGATCTTATTCATATCCTAAAAGTCGCTTTTGATATTGAGGCTGACTCTAATCTGCTTGAGCACCAGGCAAAACTCATCCAAAAATCGTGCAATGCTATTCTTGCCCTCAATTCTAGTGCGTGATTTTCTAAAGTCTTGTACTAACATTTTAAAATAAGTAATATTATTGTGAATCTATGACAGATCAAGCATGTGGATGCGAAGCAGATAGCGGCGATCCAACTTATTCATGTGATTGTGATATGCAAGGTCATTGTATATGCAGCGCAGATTGCAAATGTAAAACTGACGTTTGTAAAGAAGCAGTAAAACACCTGTAAATCATAGTTGTTTTATTTTATTTTTTCTTTTTGAATTATTCTTCTTCCTCCAAGCCCCATGATTTTACTAATTCTTTTTGGAACTTGTCGGACTGTTTCTCATCTAAAGCAAATCCACAATTTTTGTGAGTAGGAACAACTGTC
The DNA here is from genome assembly GCA_023265135.1 of Nitrosarchaeum sp. Taxonomy (GTDB): domain Archaea; phylum Thermoproteota; class Nitrososphaeria; order Nitrososphaerales; family Nitrosopumilaceae; genus Nitrosarchaeum. The sequence continues at coordinate 6,887 of JAHFUM010000020.1, forward strand.
ATTCCATCGAGCTTGAACTCTACTTCGTACAAGTGAACTTTTGAGCACTCACACATTCTGAATTTTCTTTTAGGTTTCCTCTATATTTGCGTATTTGAATAACATTTAACTATCTGTAACGCGCATTTTTTGTGAATTGAAGGCATCACTTTTAGCTTTACCTGTAATGGCAATCTTAATTTTTGGAACAGTTCCTTTACCCTATGCGGCAGCACAAATTCAAGCAGGTGGTGTTAATCTGCCGGGTGATCCAGTATGGTATGCTGGCATAAATCTCAAGCAGGGTGATTATTTTAGATATTCTATGTGTCATGTAGATTACAAAGAATGTAGTGAATTTGTAATGGAAATTTGGATTAAAGGTGACACTAAATCTGGAACTGAGGAAAAGTGGCTTACCGAAGTAGTTGTTCGTGACGGCAACAAAGTGATTAAAGGTGAAATGGATTTAGGCAAATTAGCTCCAGAACCATCTGGCGGCAGTGAAGACCTAGCTGTTTACCGAGGAGCATTCAAATCTTCTATTGTTTGGTTATCTGCTTTTGCAAATGGATATACTGAAGGAGGCGATAAGGGACCAAAAAAATTCTCTGCAAAATCATGGGGTAAAATTGGAAATATTGGTGGAGAACAAATAATTCCAACAGCAATTGAAAAAGTTACCGTTAAAGCTGGAACATATGATACTGTTTTGATATCTTGGAAGACAGGTGGGGCTGTAAGTAAAGTTTGGGTAGTTGACGGTTTTCCTTTTCCAATAAAAGCTCAAACATATACACATGTCTCAACTGGAATTCCACCTACCGAATATAAATTTGAATTATTAGAGTATAAGCAAAACGTGAAACAAAGTCCTTTTGCAACTATAATTTCAGATCCTGATAATCCAGCATTAAAAAATTGTCCAAAAACAGACTCACTTACTCATTTTGTTAAGAGACCTACCAAGAATTTTTCATATCAAATTCACGCTTACTATGCTCCCGAATTTCCTGTACAAGGATGTCCTATGAAATGGCAATTTAATTTTCTTAGCAAATATCATGACACAGAATTTTTGAATCAGGTCCAGTATGATCTCATAGTTGTTGACGATAAATTCACGCTTCCACCATTACGTTCTGTTGCAACAGAACAAGGTTATGATTATATCTATTCTCCATCTGGATTATCTACTATAGATATGATAGTTAAAGAGCCGCCAGGAACTGCTCATTATGTAGTTTACATATATGGATTAGCTCCGCAAGGAATCGTTCCTTCGTCTCCTTTGGATTATCTTGTAATCGATCTTCCTATATCAGCTAAGGAAGATACTTCAGGTACCACACAAAACATTCCAGTTTGGATTAAAAATAACGCAAAATGGTGGGCAGATGGCTCTATTGACGATAACTCCTTTGTACAAGGAATTCAGTTCTTAATAAAATCAGGAATAATGAAGATTCCGCAAACTGCTCAAGGTACAGGAACAGGAAGTAATGAAATTCCAGTTTGGATCAAAAACAACGCAAAATGGTGGGCAGATGGCTCTATTGACGATAACTCCTTTGTACAAGGAATTCAGTTCTTAATAAAATCAGGAATAATGAAGATTACACCTCCTCCTCAAGATTCGGGTTCAACAGGTTCTAATCCCGATTCATTTTATAACTAAAAACAATACGGACTTTTTCATGTTCTGTATTCAAAATTATTCAAGTTTGATAAAATACTCGTGATTAAATGACTGGTCTTTTTAGTTATCCAAAACGACATCTCAAGAAATTAGTCAAAGATGGTGATTATGTTGAAGCCCTTGAATTTGGAAAAAGTTTAGAGGAACAATTTTCTAATGATTCTGATTATATGTTTATGATGGGAAGCATTTATTTTATTTTGGAAGATGCAAAAAAAGCAATTTCATATTTTGAAGAGG